>NKXK01000003.1 GCA_004379165.1 Rhodocyclaceae bacterium
CCGCCACTTCGGTATGGCTCCTCTGTTGCGAGCATCTCAAGCGCACCATCGCGGCCATCGGACCACCGAAAACCCTCCGCTTGCAAACAGATCATGCAAACGGTATCGGGTAACTGCGGTTTTTAGGGTTATGCCTCACTCGACAGGGGCTTTTATGATTCATACGGTTTTATCCCCGGAATCTGTGGATAAGCTTGTGGGTTGGGCCTTGGCAGGACGGGCAAAGGGATGAGCGAACAGGGGTTTCATGCGTTGCGTAAAGTTTGGGCGGATTGCGTTCGTTGTCCTGTCGGTACCTTCCCTGCATAGGCGCCGGATTTACAAAGTACATCTTGTTGCCGCAGATGGAGGGCTTCGCGGTCACGTGCCCGCTCGCCCCAGATGCACCACGCCTCATATCCGGTTTTTGTTCATCGCCCCGCAGTTTCGGATTGGGCTTCCTTCAGACCCCGCCTCGCGACGACGCCCTTGCCCTTCTCCTTGCCTTCGGCTCTGCAAACCTGGCCGTAGAACTTTCACCTACGAAGTAACGCCCCATGCCCGGCGCACACGTTCAAGGTCAGGGGCGCTGCGCGGCTTTATCGCGCAGCGTCCCCTGCACCGCAGTGTTAGGCCACAACTCCAAACTTAACTTTGAGTTCCGCATTTCGACGAACCCTCCTTGGGCCGGTAAGTACGCCAATGGTCGTTGAGATTTCATTCGGTGCTCGCGGATCGCCGCCAAGAATCACACCACCAAACGCCGAAAATCTCCACACACTGATTTGAGGAACATCTATGCCCTGTGAACCTTGGTAACGGAAAGTGCCGTCGCCAAGATTTTCAGCAACAAGTGGAGAAGCTCCACGTTGGTACAAAGGAATGGGACCTGTGGGCCGCCTATACCCAGCGCTCGCTGTGGCAACTCTGGGATTCCGGTGATTCGTCGCCATTCCGCAGTACGGACTATCAGCCGGAAATGATTTATGTCGTGCCAGTTCCGGAAAAGTTCGGGAGACTCCCGCTGGGCTGGAACCTGCTCATGCTGCAACTGGGCTTTGCGCACCAATCTAACGGGCAAAGCGACCCGCTGTCCCGAAGCTGGAACCGGATCACCCTGGGCGCGGGCTTCGAACATGGCGATTTCAGTCTCATGATCCGTGACAATCAGCGGGTTCACATCCAGAGCAAGGATGATAATCCTGATCTTACGGATTACATTGGTCGCAGCGAGATCAACGTGGCCTGGTCGCCTGGTGTGTCGACGATGAATCTGACCTGGCGGAGCAATTTCAAATCGTTCAGTCGCGGCTCGCTGCAACTGGACTGGACCTATCCGGTGTTCGCCGATCAACCGACCGGCTTGCGCTGGTATGCGCAACTCTTCCACGGCTTTGGCGAGACGCTGCTCGACTACAACCATCGTCAGACCAGCCTGGGATTGGGCCTGACTTTGTTTCATTTCTGAATCAGGCTGAATTGCGAAGCCGCTCGTCGAGCAGACATCCCGAAACCCACCGGAGCACGCGTATCGGGTGGCTTCGCGCGGCGGTCATGGGGGCCAATGACGGGGTCGTCTCAACGTCCAGTCTGATTCTCGGTGTCGCTGCAGCAGGGGCCGACGCCAAGGCGATCCTGATCGCCGGTGTGGCCGGCCTGGTAGCCGGGGCTGCCTCAATGGCTGCGGGTGAATATGTTTCGGTCAGTTCGCAATCCGATACCGAAATGGCTGATCTGGCCCGCGAAAGCGAAGAACTGGCAAGCGAACCCGCCCACGAGCATGCCGAAATGGTCGCAATTTATGTCGGTCGTGGCCTGGATCCCGACCTCGCCGATCTCGTCGCCACCCAATTGACGGTACACGATGCGCTGGGCGCACATGCCCGCGACGAGCTGGGTATTTCGGATACCTCGACCGCCCGGCCGCTTCAGGCGGCACTGACATCCGCAGCAACTTTCTCCGTGGGCGCGGCCTTGCCACTGCTCGTAGTGTTGATGGCCCCCGGCAATCGGCTGGCCTGGGCGGTGGCGGGGGCGACCCTCCTCTTCCTTGCTGTGCTCGGTGCTGCTTCGGCACTAGCCGGCGGAGCCCGAATATTCTCCGCCACGTTCCGGGTTGTCTTCTGGGGCGCGCTGGCGATGGCTGTCACCGCCGGAATTGGTGCCTTGTTCGGGGGCGCTGCCTGAGATTGGCGACCGGCTGATTTTCCATATGTGCGCCAAGGAACAGATGGGCTAACCGGGAGTTCCTAAGCTGGGTTTGTCTGAGCTTCCCACGGCGAGTGCTGCGGGGAATCGTTGCTGCAATCATGCGGCGCGGTTCCGGCGAAGACAGCGGCATCGTTGGCCGCACGCACAAATCCACCGCATTGAGGACACATATGAACAAGCTCAACATCAACGTAATTGCCGTTTCGGTCGTTCTGGCATTCAGCACCGCCGCCATGGCTGAAGGCATGGCAAAAGCCGACTACAAGGCCGCCAAGGACAAGATCGGTGCCGAGTACAAGGCGGCCCATGCCAACTGCGCTGCGCTATCCGGCAATGCCAGCGATGTCTGCAAGGCAGACGCCAAGGGCAAGGAAAGGGTTGCCGAAGCCGAACTCAAGGCTGCGTACGAGCCAACCCAGAAGCATACCTATGAGGCACGCGTCGCCAAGGCCGAGGCGGACTATGACGTCGCCGTCGAAAAGTGCGACGACCTGGCCGGCAATGCCAAGGATGTCTGCGTCAAGGAAGCCAAGGCCGCGCTGACCTCCGCCAAGGCGGATGCCAAGGCGAAGATGAAGGCCTCGGAGGCCAATGCCAAGGCCGCCGAAAAGAGTGCCGATGCCCGCAGCGATGCCAGCAGGAAGGGCGCCGACGCGCGTAAGGATGCCGCCGAAGACAAGAGCGACGCCCAGTACACGGTCGCCAAGGAAAAGTGCGACACCTACTCGGGGGCCGCCAAGGACACTTGCCTGAGCCAGGCGAAGGCGCGTTTCAACAAGTAATCTCCGGCGCCAATTCGGGCGCTGGAAATGATCTCCAAAAGGAGTCCGTGCCATGAAATCCACTCGAAAAGTCTCGTTCAGGGTGTTGGCCGTTGCCAGCTTGCTTGGTCTGGGCGCCTGCTCCGGCATGTCGTCGCAAGGACAGAGTACCGCGATCGGCGCCGGCGTCGGCGCCATTGGCGGGGCCGTGCTGACCGGCGGTAGTGCCGCCGGTACCGTGGGAGGCGCCGTCGTCGGTGGTGTCGTCGGTCACGAGGTCGCCAAGTAAGCGAGCGACCGGCAGGCAGTGCTTCCTGCCTGACGGCTTGGAGCGTCCGTTGAACGATGCTTGAAGGAGCAGCAGATGAGCCAACCCACAAAGGCTCCGGTCGAACAGGCGGGCAGGAAAGTCGATCAGGCGACCGAGAAGTCCGGCCAGGAAATCGAAAAAGCCGGCAGCAAGCTTCAGGACGCCGCCTGGAACGACAAGAAATAAGCACGGCAACGGAGCGAGGAGTTTCACCATGGACTTGAACCTGTTACTGCTCTCGGTGCTGCTGGCGGGGGCCGCCGAACCGTCGAAGGCTGCCGATGTCGGCGTATCGGTCGCGCTCGGGGAGCCCGGCTTTTACGGGCGCATCGATGTCGGCGACTACCCGCGTCCGCAATTGCTCTATGCCCAACCCCGCCTGATCCGGCGCGGGCCATCGGGGCGTCCGCCGGTTTACATGCACGTGCCGCCGGGCCATGCCAGGAACTGGCGCCGCCACTGCGCGGCCTACGATGCCTGCGACGAACGGGTCTATTTCGTTCGGGACTGGTGGTACAACGAACAATACGTACCGCGTTACCAGGAGCGCCACCGCCGGGGCGATGGGCCGGATCGACGTCGTGACGACCCGCGCGGCAATGATCGTCGCGGCAACGACCGTGGCGAACGTCGGTGAGGTCGCCATGTCCAGTCTATCGGCGGCGCAAGTCGGCAAACCGAAGTCACCGGGCGGCAGGCTTGGCCTGATCGCCATGATCGTTGCGCTGCAATGCGCCGCTGTGCCCGCCTTCGCGCTCGACGATGCGGCGAAGGGCAAAGCGGCGGGCACGCCAGAAGGCGCGGTTGCCTGGTTGAGCGGAGGGGTGGGCGACGAAGCCATGCTGGAGATGCGTCGGCAGTCGGCGGCCTACAACGTTCACGTGATGCTGACCGGTGCGCGCGGCAATTACCTGGCCGGCGTGCCGTTTACCGTCAGCCTGCGCAACGGGAAGATCACGGCCTCCGGCGTCACGGACGGGCCGCTGCTGTACCTGAAGTTGCCGGTCGGGCGCCATCAGATTGCGGTGGATATCGATGGTGTCTGGCAAACCCGGCGCATCCTGGTGGCCCGCGCCGGGCAGGCGATCAAGCTGCGCTTCTTCGCCCGGGGCGAATAGGGCTGCAATCGACCGATGCATGTTCAGGGCGAGTCTGCCGCGCTCCCGACCGCTCGTCAGCCCGCTCTGCACATGATCCGCTTTGACCACCACCTCTGGTCGCGCTTCCACAGGATCGCCGCCCCTTACTGGTTCGGTGAGGAGAAGTGGCCGGCCAGGCGCCGGCTGCTCATGTTGATCGTCCTGCTGCTCGGGCAAACCGGGTTTGCCGTCCTGTTCAACGAACAGACCGGGGAATTCACCTCCGCGCTGGCGGCCAAGGATACCGACCGGTTCTGGCTTTCCATCGAGAAAAGCCTGGGCATCCTCCTCATCGGCGTGCCGGTTTTCGGCTTCTACTACTACGTCCGGGACCAGCTCGCGCTGCACTGGCGGCGCTGGCTGACGCGCGATTTCCTCGGCGACTACTTCAGCGACCGGGCCTATTACGAACTGAATGCCAGCGCCGACATCGACAATCCGGACCAGCGGATCGCCGAGGACATCAACACCTTCACCCAGCGCTCCTTGCAGTTCCTGATGGTGATCTTCGGGGCGCTCCTGCAACTGCTGGCCTTTGCCGGCGTGCTCTGGAGCATCTCGCGGGAACTGGTGGCCTTCCTGCTGGTTTATGCCGCTGCCGGTACCCTGGTGACCTTGATGGTGTTCGGCAAGACGCTGATTTCGCTCAACTTCTATCAGCTCAAGCGCGAAGCGAATTTCCGTTACAGCCTCGTGCGTATCCGCGAGAACGCCGAAGCCATCGCCTTCTATCGCGGCGAGGCGCGGGAGTCGTCGCAGGTGGGTGGGTATTTCAACGAGATATTCGCGAACCTCAGCAAGCTGATCCGCGTGCAACTGAAACTCAACCTGTTCCAGTTCAGCTACAGTTTTTTGACCGTGGTCCTGCCCAGCGCGATCATTGCCGATCGGGTGATTTCCGGCGAGCTGGAAGTCGGCCGAGCCATCCAGGCGGCGGGCGCCTTCGCCGCGATCCTTAGTGCACTGACGGTGATCATCGACAACTTCGACAGCCTGAGCAAGTTCGCGGCGGGCATCAAGCGCCTCGACACTTTCCGCAAGTTTCTGGTCGCCGATGGCCGCGTGACGGCCGCTGAAGACCGCCAGATCACCTGCGTTTCCGGCCCCGATCTGGCGGTCGACAATCTCACGCTGCGCACACCGAACCACGAGCGGACTTTACTCAGAAGTCTGTCGCTGAGCGTCAGCCCGGGGCAGGGGCTGCTCATTGTCGGCCCCAGCGGTTGCGGCAAAAGTTCGCTGCTGCGCGCCATCGCCGGCCTGTGGCACGCTGGAAGCGGCCGCATCATCGGGCCGGACAGCCAGGAAATGCTGTTTCTGCCACAACGCCCCTACATGGTGCAGGGGACCCTGCGCGAACAACTGCTTTATCCGAACAGGCATTTGGGCCGGAGCGATGACGAATTGCTGGAGGTAATGAAACAGGTCAATCTGCCCGACCTGGCGACAAACTTTGATGGCCTGGCTGCCGTGCAGGATTGGGGAAAAGTGCTTTCCGTCGGCGAGCAGCAACGCGTGGCCTTTGCCCGCATCCTGCTCATCGGCCCGCGCTATGCCATCCTCGACGAGGCGACCAGCGCCCTCGATATCGCCAACGAAGAAAACCTTTACCGACTGCTGGCGGCGACGAGTACCACATTCGTCAGCGTCGGCCATCGGCCATCCATCCTCAAATTCCATCCGCAGGTGCTGAAACTGAGCGGGGATGGCGACTGGAAATTGTATGCTGCTAAAGACTTTCGCTTTGAGTGACTTATCCGTGCCTTCGGCACTGGTTCGACCATTTCAATTTTGGTCGTTTTTTCCGGTTGACCGTGGGAATGGCCAATACAGAGCAAGGGCGCGTCAGACAGGTGATCAGCGATGAACAAGCCAACTTCTTCCGTAGCACCGGATTCCAGCCCAAAGGCATGGTGGCTGGAACCGCCAGCCCATCAGGAAGGGGCGTCCGATGCTTCGACAAATGGGCTGACGAGCGCCGAAGCCAAAGCCCGTCTGGGCAGATGCGGGCCCAATCTGTTCCGCGACCACGAAGAGCAGCCCTTATGGCTGCAATTCATGGCCCGCTTCAAGAATCCGCTGGTGTTGTTGTTGCTGGTGGCCAGCGCGATTTCCGCCATGACCGGCGAACTGACCAATTTCTTCATCATTCTGGTCATGGTGCTGTTCAGCGTCACCCTCGATTTCGTCCAGGAGCACCGCGCCGGCAAGGCGGCAGCCAGCCTGCGCCAGTCGGTTTCGGTGCGGGCCCGGGTGATCCGCGACGGCCAACCCTGTACCGTGAAGGTGAGCGAGGTGGTGCCGGGGGATATCGTCGTCCTGTCGGCCGGCGACATGATCCCGGCTGATGGGCTGGTGCTTGAATCGAACGACTTTTTCGTCAAGCAGGCTTTGCTGACCGGCGAGTCCTACCCGGTGGAAAAGCATGCCGGCCAGCTGGCGGCCGGTGCCACCGAGATCCAGGATGCCGCCAACGCCGTGTTCATGGGGACGACCGTGATCAGCGGCAGCGCACGGGTTCTGGTGGTGAGAACCGGTGCGGCTACGGCCATAGGCGCCATTGCCGACACCCTGACCCGGACACCACCGCCGACCGCCTTCGAGATCGGCACGCATCGTTTCGGCATGCTGATCATGCGCCTGACCATCCTGCTCGTGCTCTTCGTGCTGCTGGTCAATGCCTTCATGCACAAGCCCTGGCTGGACTCCTTCCTGTTCGCCGTCGCCCTTGCCGTCGGCCTCACCCCCGAGCTGCTGCCGATGGTCGTCTCCGTCACGCTGGCCCGTGGCGCCTTGCTCATGGCGAAGAAAAAGGTCATCGTCAAACGCCTGGCGGCGATCCAGAACCTGGGATCGATGGATGTCTTCTGCACCGACAAGACCGGTACCCTGACCGAAGCGAAGATCCGCCTGGAGCAGCATACCGACCCCCAGGGCAGGCCGAGCGAGCGGGTGCTGGAGCTCGCTTACCTCAACAGCTTTTTCGAGACCGGCCTGAAAAGTCCGCTCGACGAGGCCATCCTGGCGCACCAGAACATCGATGTCAGCGCCTGGCGGAAGATCGACGAAGTCCCCTTCGATTTCGAGCGGCGTCGCGTTTCGGTCCTGCTCGACAAGGGGCAGGGGCGCTTGCTGGTGGTCAAGGGCGCTTCGGAAGAGATCATCGGCCTGTGCGCGAGCTATGAGGAGCAGGGCAACCCGGCGCAAATCCCGCTCGACAAGGCGGCGCGGGAAAAGATCCACGCCGTGCATGTCGATCTGGAGAAGGAAGGTTTTCGCGTGCTGGGCATCGCCTGGCGCGAAGTGCCGGCCGATCATCCGCACGCCGTGATCGGCGACGAGGCGGAACTGGTCTTTGCCGGCTTTGCCGCTTTCCTCGATCCGGCCAAGGAGAGCGCCGGGCAGGCGCTGGCGGCGCTTCAGGAGAGCGGGATCAGCGTCAAGATCGTGACCGGCGACAGCGAACTGGTGACCCAGCATCTCTGCGGGCAATTGAACATTCCGGTCGTCGGCATCCTGACCGGCAAGGAAATGGCGGCAATGGACGATGCCGCGCTGCGTGTTCGTGTCGAAAAGGCCAACCTTTTCTGTCGCGTGAATCCAGCCCAGAAGGAGCGGGTCATCTTGGCGCTGAAGGCACGCGGTCACGTCGTCGGCTATCTCGGCGACGGTATCAACGACGCGCCGTCGCTGCATGCGGCCGATGTCGGCCTGTCGGTGGATTCGGCCGTCGATGTGGCCAAGGAGGCCGCCGACATGATCCTGCTCGATCACGACCTGCACGTCTTGCACGATGGCGTGATGGAAGGGCGCCGAACCTTCGGCAACATCATGAAGTACATCATGATGGGCACCAGCTCGAATTTCGGAAACATGTTCAGCATGGCCGGCGCCGCCCTGTTCCTGCCTTTCCTGCCCATGCTGCCGACGCAGATCCTGCTCAACAACGTGCTCTACGACATCTCCGAAGTCCCCGTGCCGCTCGACAAGGTCGATGCCGAGGAAGTACGCCGGCCCAGGGTCATGGACATGAAGTTCATCCGCAACTTCATGCTGACCATCGGCCCCATCAGCTCGGCCTTCGACTTCCTGACCTTCTACGTCATGTTGAGTGTCCTGCAGGCCGATGAAAAACTGTTCCAGACCGGCTGGTTCGTCGAGTCGCTCTGCACGCAGGTGCTGGTCATCTTTGTCATCCGCACCCGGGGCAATCCGTTCAAAAGCCGCCCGCATCCGGTGCTGGTGGCCACCTCGTTTGGCGTGGCGCTGCTCGGTGCTGTCTTGCCGTTTACACCGATCGGTACCTACTTCGGCTTTGTCCCGCCGCCGGCCAGCTTCTACCTCATTCTGGCGGGGATGGCGCTGGCGTATCTGGTGATCGTCGATATTGCCAAGCGCGCCTTTTATCGCTGGCACGTTACCAAAGGGGTTGTCCAACAATGATGACCGCTTGATCTGGTGCTTGGAAAAAGGTCACGATGAATGGACTGCAACCACTACAGGTTGCCCTCCCAGCCGCAGGTTATGGAGCGGCATCGGTAGCGTTGAACTGGCGTGAATAGACTCAATGCCATATCGACGAAACGTCGCGGTATCCGGTTCATCGAACTGTGGCACACGGGACAGCGCTTGGCATTGCGGCCCAGAGCGAGATGGGCAATCGATGGCGTAGTCATGCAGCTTTCCTGCTTGGAACCTCTTGTTGCGGATAGAAACGTACTGTGATGTGATCAGAGGGAGGTGTTTGCCTCCATCCCTGACCACTGGGAAATCAGCGAGCCGGTGGAACGACGACGATGGTGCTGCCGCTGGTTGTGCCGCCGGTAGAACCGGTCTTTCCCTTGGCGCCGGTCGCGCCGGTGCTACCCTGCGTTCCGGTTGCCCCGGTATCGCCCACTGCGCCAGTATTGCCCTGCGTTCCGGTTTCGCCCTGTGCGCCGGTGTAGCCGGTATTACCCTGGTTGCCGGTTGAGCCTTTGGCACCAGTGCTGCCCGTACTGCCGGTGCTGCCGCGTTCGCCTTGCGGGCCCATCGGGCCGGTACAGGCGCCCAGACCGAAGGCGGCGATGATCAGGATGGTGCCGAGTGATGTTTTCATGGTTTTTCCTCTTGTGTCGTACGCGGCCGAAAAGCCGCATGTCTCAGACTGACCGAGGGCGTGCTTTGGTTCTGTTCGCTGGCACGCACAGTTCGGATTCATTTTCGGCACACGGAAATGAGCGGAAAAAGCGGCCAGAACGCGCCTTTGCATGAATGTTTGCCAGCGCACCGACCGGATTCCCATGACATGGCTTTATGCCCATTCCTTACATGGGGAGATCGACATGCTTTATTCAATTGCCATTGCCACGGCCAGTTCCGCTGCCATCGGCGAGATATTGCCGCTTCTCATGTTTCTGGCGGCGGTAGCGCTGGCTGTCACCTTCATCGATTGAGGTGGTGATATGGCCTCTATTTGCAGGATTGTGCCGTTCCGTTTTCGTATGTTGCCGCGCGCACGGTCTGCGCAATGCGTTCGGACTAGTTTGAAGCCACGTCGCTGATGGCAGCGGCGGGCGAGCATTCAGGAGACGTTCATGAACCAAAAGACCAGGGACATGCCCCCCACATCGGGCAAGAAGCCACCTTCATTTTCTGAAGAAGTGGGCAGGCAGAAACAGAAGGCCGAACAGCGGGAAATCGCTGGTCGTCACAAGAACAGCGGCCAGAAGGACCACAAGGGCGCCCGATAGGCGGAATCGACGCCATGAGCGGGCGATTGAGTGCTACTGCAAGCGAAAAGGAGTTTATATGAGCGGTTTTGTCCAGGATATCGAAAACCTTGTCGTCGAGAACGACAATTTTCGCCAGGTGCTATACACAGCAAAGCATTCCCAGCTGGTCCTCATGTCGCTGAAGGTGCAGGAGGAGATCGGCGCGGAAATCCACAAGGTCGACCAGTTCTTCCGCATTGAGGAAGGGGCTGGCGAAGCCATCATGAACGGTGCCAGAACGCCGATCAAGGCCGGTTACGCGGTGCTGGTGCCGGCCGGCGTCAATCACAACATCGTGAACACCGGTACGGTGCCGCTCAAACTCTACACGCTCTATTCACCGCCAAACCATCGTGACGGCGTCATCCACAAAAGCCGTTCGGATGCCGAGGGTGACAGCGAACACTTCAATGGCAAGACGACCGAAGCCGGGAGCCTCAAATGAATGGCGCAAACAGGGATCGAGTGCTCGAGGAAAGACGCCGCAGCAATTCATTGGCTCAGGGCGGCGGTGCAGAGCGGCGCCACCCGATAAATCCGGAAACAACAAGGCTCAGGATGCCGACGCCTTGAAACAGAACCGCAACGACCCCTGATGCCGGGCGATTCGGTTATTTGCGGGACGATGTCCGGCGCGATTGCGAAATCATGGTCAGTCCGGGCGTGCGTCCATTTCGTACGACCCCACCAAGGAGAACAAAATGAATGAATATCGTCACCATGTTTCAGGATTCTTTGCCCATCGCAATCAAGCCGAAGGCGCCCTGAACCGCCTCGTTGAACGTGGCATGCCACGCGAACAGCTACATCTTTTCGACGCCGAGTCCGGTCCGGATGTCACCCGGATCAAGGGCAAGGACAACGAGCTCCTGACCAATGTGCTCGTGGACGGTGCCATCGGTACTGCCGTGGGGACCGGAATCGGTGCATTGGCCCAACTGGCGATTGTGGCGGCCAATGTCAGCCTGTTCATCGCCAGTCCGCTCGTGGCGCCGCTCGTCATGCTGGGCTGGGGTGCCAGCCTGGGAGCCTTTGTTGGCGCTGCTGCCGGAACCAACGCCGGGTTCGCGCACAAGGAAGGGTGGCTGTCTGATCTGGTTCGGGACGCGATTGCCAACGGCCAGGTCGTTCTGGTTGCCGAGACCCGGACCGAGCAGGAGACGCTGGTGGCGCGGGATGTCATCGGCACATCGGTCGGTGACGTCAAGGATGTCGTCACGACGGTTTGAGTGAGCAGCCCGACGAATGGAGGTGTTGCCGAGTTCGTTCGCCGGATGGCCCACATCGCTTCGCGAGCCTTTACAGACTCAGAGAATGAAGTGGGTATTGATGAAATTCGATTTGTTGCCGAGCACGATGGCGTCGAGCAGTTTTTTCGACGCCTCGGTCTGCTTGGCGGCGACCATGGTGCGGATCGAGAAGGCGCGCAGCGCGTCATGGACGGACAATGTCCCCTCGGCCGAATCCTTGCGGCCGACGAAGGGAAAGACGTCCGGGCCGCGTTGGCACTGGCAGTTGATATTGACCCGGCAGACCTGATTGACCAGGGTGTCCACCAGCGCGGCAATCTGCCACGGATCGCTGCCGAAAATGCTGACCTGCTGGCCGTGGTCCGAGGTGATCACGTAGTCGAGTGCTGTCTAGACATCCTCGAAACTGGCGAACGGGATGATCGGCCCGAATTGTTCCTCGCGGTAGAGCTTCATGCCTTCCCGGACCGGGAAGAGCACGGCCGGGTAGAAGAGGGTCTCGACCGTGGTGCCGCCGCCCGCGTTGATGACCTTCGCCCCTTTGGCCAGGGCGTCGGTGATGCAGGTTTTCATGTAGCTCACCATCTCGTCGTCGGGGAGTGGCGTGAGCATGACGCCCGGCTCCCAGGGCATGCCGATGGCCAGCTTGCCGACCTCCTCGCAGAAGCGGCGCAGGAAGGCATCGGCAATCGATTGATGCACGAGGATCATCTTGATTGCCGTACAGCGCTGGCCGTTGAACGAGAGGGCGCCGGTAATGCACTCCTTGACGGTGAGGTCGAGGTCGGCGTCGGGCATGATGATTGCCGCGTTCTTGGCGCATAGGCCGAGGATGGCACGCAGGCGGTTGGTCTTCGGGTGCGATTTCTTGAGCTGGTCAGCGACTTCGGATGAACCGATCAGCGCCAGCACATTGACCTTTCCGGAACCCATGATGTGCGGCACGACGACGTGGCCCTGGCCGTAAACGATGTTGATGACGCCGGTCGGGAAGGCACTGCGGAAGGCTTCGAGCATCGGGTAATAGAGCAGCACGCCGAAGCGGGGCGGCTTGAAGAGTACGACGTTGCCCATGATCAGCGCCGGGATCAGCGTGCTGAAGGTAGTTGTACGGCCCCATGTACAGTGCGCTCAGCTGCTCGGCGGCTTTCATCGGCTAGTAGCGGTTCGGGTTGTTCGGGCGCGTGTCCCGTTGATCCGGAACGCCGTCGCGGTCGCGATCGTGGCTGCGGTTCGGCGGGCCTTCGCGATTGCCACGGTGGTCGCCGCCGTCACGGTAGGGGCTGTCATAAACCACACAGCCAGAGAGAAGGCTGCCGATGGCCAGCAGCAATACTAGAAGTTTTCTCATGGGGTGTTCCTGATTAGGTTTCGAGTTTGACGGACTGAGCTTCCCCCGAAATTTCGTCTTCCAAGGGTGACGTAATATTGACGTTACTTTGGAAGGCAGAAGATGAAGATACCGAAGCAGGAATACACAACGGAGTTCAGGGAGTTGGCGGTCAAGCGGGTC
>NKXK01000002.1 GCA_004379165.1 Rhodocyclaceae bacterium
TCCGGGCTTCAAGAAGGTCGTCGATGCCGCCCTAACCAAGGCCATGACCTCGGGCGACGCCGAGAAGATCTACAACAAGTGGTTCATGAACCCGATCCCGCCGAAGGGGCTGAATCTGAACATGCCGCTGTCGGATGAGATGAAGGGCCTCTACCAGGCGCCAAACGACAAGGCGTTCGAGTAATCACGCAGCAGGCGGCGGTGGCTGTCGTGGCCACCGCCGTTCGGGGATCAGGAGGTAAAAATGGGATATCAATGGAACTGGGGCGTTTTCCTGCAGCCGAGCGCGGCAGGGGACGACACCTATCTGGGCTGGATGTTCGCCGGCCTGAAAATGACCATCGCGCTGTCGCTCAGCGCCTGGGTCATTGCGCTGCTGCTCGGCGCCATCGTCGGCGTGCTGCGTACAGCGCCCAACAAAGTGCTGGCAGGCCTTGCGACCGCCTACGTCGAGCTCTTCCGCAACATTCCGCTGCTGGTGCAGTTGTTCATCTGGTATTTCGTCTTGCCGGAACTGCTGCCCAAGGCCTTGGGCGATGCCTTCAAGCAGTCCAACCCGGTGTTCCAGATGTTCTCGGCCTCGATGATCTGTCTCGGCCTCTTCACCAGTGCCCGCGTTGCCGAGCAGGTGCGGGCCGGCATCAATTCGCTGCCCAAGGGGCAGAAGAATGCCGGACTGGCGCTCGGTTTCACCTTGCCGCAAACCTACCGCTTCGTGATGCTGCCGATGGCTTTCCGACTGATCGTGCCGCCACTGACCTCCGAGTTTCTCAATATCTTCAAGAACTCCGCTGTCTGCTCAACCATCGGCCTGCTCGAACTCGCCGCGCAGGGCCGTCAGCTGGTCGATTACACGGCCCAGCCCTACGAGTCCTTCATTGCCGTCACCGTGGCCTATGTGGTGATCAACGTCATCGTCATGACGCTGATGAAAAAGCTGGAAGACAAGGTCCGCGTGCCGGGCTACATGGGAGGTAAGTGAGATGTACGAATTCGATTGGTCCTCCATCCCCGGCAGCCTGCCCTTCCTCTGGGACGGCATGAAGATTTCGCTGGAGATCACGCTGACGGCGGTGATCTTCGGCATCGTCTGGGGCACCTTGCTGGCGATGATGCGCCTGTCCTCGGTCAAGCCGCTGTCGCTGTTTGCTGCCGGTTATGTCAATTTCTTCCGTGCCGTGCCGCTGGTCATGGTGCTGCTCTGGTTCTTCCTGATCGTGCCGAAGTTCATCGAGCAGCTGTTCAACCTGCCGCCCGGTACCGACCTGCGTCTGACTTCCGCGATGATCGGCTTCGCGCTGTTCGAGTCGGCCTACTACTCCGAAATCATCCGCGCCGGTATCCAGAGTGTGCCCAAGGGCCAGATGGCGGCCTGTTACGCGCTGGGCATGACCTACGGCCAGGCGATGCGTCTCGTCGTGCTGCCCCAGGCCTTCCGCAACATGGTGCCGCTGCTGCTGACGCAGGCGATCATCCTCTTCCAGGATACCTCGCTGGTCTACGTCTCCGCGCTGGCCGATTTCTTCGGGGCCGCCTACAAGGTGGGTGACCGCGACGGCCGTCTGGTCGAGCTGCTGCTCTTTGCCGGCCTCGTCTATTTCGTGATTTGTTTTGCTGCTTCGACCCTCGTCAAGCGGTTGCAGAAAAAATATCATCCGGCCTGATCGCCGGCTCTTCAGGAGATTTTCATGATCAAGATTGAAAACGTCAGCAAGAACTACGGCAGCTTCGATGTCCTGAAGGACTGCAGCACGACGGTCAACAAGGGCGAGGTGGTGGTCGTTTGCGGCCCGTCCGGTTCCGGCAAGTCGACGCTGATCAAGTGCGTCAATGGTCTCGAACCCTTCCAGTCCGGCCAGATCATCGTCAACGGCACCTCCGTCGGCGACCCGAAGACCAACCTGTCCAAGCTGCGCTCGCATGTCGGCATGGTCTTCCAGCACTTCGAACTGTTCCCGCACATGAGCATCACTGAAAACCTGGCGATCGCCCAGATCAAGGTGCTCAAGCGCAGCAAGGACGAGGCGATGGACAAGGGCCTCAAGCTGCTCGATCGCGTCGGCCTCAAGGCCCATGCACACAAGTTCCCGGGGCAGTTGTCCGGCGGCCAGCAGCAGCGTGTCGCCATCGCCCGGGCGCTGGCCATGGACCCGATCTGCATGCTCTTCGATGAGCCGACCTCGGCACTCGACCCGGAAATGATCAACGAAGTGCTCGATGTAATGACCGAGCTGGCGCAAGAAGGCATGACCATGATGTGCGTCACGCACGAAATGGGCTTCGCCAAGCGCGTCGCGCATCGCGTCATCTTCATGGACCACGGCCGTATCGTCGAGGATGACAGCAAGGATGCCTTTTTTGCCAATCCGCGTTCGGAGCGCGCCCAGCAGTTCCTTGCCAAGATCCTGCAGCACTGAGATTGCGACCATTACCGCCCAATCACCGCCCCATTCCCGCTGCCGCGGGCGTGGCGGCGGGGCAGTCAGCGCATCGCGAATAACAAAGACCGAAAAGGAGACAACATGAGCAGCAGCCACACCCAAGCCAACACCGCCGCCGTCGGCGGCCTGTCCTTCCTCAACCCCGCAGCGCCGGAGCCGTGGGCCAGCTTTGTCGAACAGATCGACCGCGTCGCCCCGCACATGGGGCCGCTGTCGAAGTGGGTGGATACGCTGAAGCACCCGAAGCGCATCCTCATCGTCGACGTGCCTATCGTCCGCGACGATGGCTCGGTCGCCCACTACGAGGGCTATCGCGTGCAGCACAACCTGTCGCGCGGGCCGGGCAAGGGCGGCGTGCGCTTCCATCCGGCGGTGACGCTCAACGAAGTTATGGCGCTGTCGGGCTGGATGACGATCAAGAACGCAGCGGTGAACCTGCCCTACGGCGGCGCCAAGGGCGGCATCCGCATTGATCCGCGCGCCCATTCGCGCGGCGAACTGCAACGCATCACCCGCCGCTTCACCTCGGAAATCGGCCTCATCATCGGCCCGGAAAAGGATATTCCGGCACCGGACGTCGGCACCAACGAGCAGACCATGGCGTGGATGATGGACACCTACTCGATGAACGTCGGCAGCACCGCTACCGGCGTCGTCACCGGCAAGCCGATTCCGCTCGGCGGGTCGCTCGGCCGGCACGAGGCGACCGGTCGCGGCGTCTTCATCGCCGCCCGCGAGGCGGGACGCCGCAGCAATGTGCCGATTGCCGGCGCCCGCGTCGTCGTCCAGGGCTTCGGTAACGTCGGCGGCATCGCTGCCCGCATGTTCCATGAGGCGGGCGCCAGGGTCATCGCGCTGCAGGATCACTCCGCAACCCTGAGCAACGAGGCCGGCATCGACGTTCCGGCCGCGCTCGCCCATGCCGCCGCCAATGGCGGGCTGGCCGGCTTTGCCGGGGCAGCGCCGATCAGCGTCGAGGACTTCTGGCTGCTGTCGTCCGACTATCTGGTGCCGGCGGCACTGGAAGGCCAGATCCTGCCCGAGCGCGCGCGCACGATCTCGACGAAGATCGTTGTCGAAGGCGCCAACGGCCCGACCACCCCGGCGGCTGACGACATCCTGCGCGACCGCGGCATCCTCGTCGTTCCCGACGTGCTGGCCAATGCTGGTGGCGTCACGGTGTCCTATTTCGAGTGGGTGCAGGATTTCTCCAGCTTTTTCTGGAGCGAGGACGAGATCAATGCCCGGCTCGAGCGGATCATGGTCGGTGCCTTCGAGGCCATCTGGCAAATGGCCGAGGAGCGCAAGGTCTCGCTGCGCACGGCCACCTTCATCATCGCCTGTCAGCGTGTGCTGGCGGCGCGCGAGCAGCGGGGTCTGTACCCCTGATCCCGAGCGCGCTGGCCCGTCTGGCTGTCGTCTGCCCCCCAAGGGGACTTCCTGCGGGGCGCGGTCAACCCGGAAAATCGCCCGAAATCGGGACGTACAATCCGGGTTCCGCAACTCGTTATCGCCATGACTGCTGAACGTCCGCCTGCCGCCGAAGGGATTCCTTCCTCGCTGCCACGCCCGCATCGCGCGCTGGGGCTGGCGCTCGGGCTGCTGATTTTCATTCTAGCTGCCTTCAGTGCCTACCGGCTGTCCGAGCGGGTGGCCATTGATCGCATGCGTCAGGCGGCCAGCCATCAGCTGGACGTGCTGGCCGCAGCCATCGACAGCGAGGTCACCCGCCACGCGTCGATCCCCGCTGCGATCCAGCTCAATCAGGAAGTCCTGGCGCTGCTGCGCTCGCCGCCTGAACAGCGCGCCGCTGCGCAGCCGGCGGCCAACCGCTTCCTGCAACAACTGAACGACAACCTCGGCGGCCCGGCGATTTTCGTGCTGGATACCCGCGGCCGCGTGCTGGCGTCGAGCGACTGGATCTTTTCCGACAACCTGCTCGGCGTCGATCTCGCCTACATGCCCTTTTTCCAGGCTGCCGTGCGCGGCACCCCGGCACGCCATTACGCCATCGACCCGGTGCGCCGCGAGCCCGGCTATTACTTTGCCCTGCCGATTCGTGACGAACAACGCGGCTGGGCAGTGATTGGTGTCGCCGTCGTCAAATCCGGCATTCGTGAACTGGAACGCCGCTGGCTGGCGCAGGAGGCGCCGGCGGTGATCGTCGACAACAACGGCATCGTCCTGCTGGCCTCGCCGCCCGAATGGCGCTACGCCAGCCTGCAGCCGCTGCCGGGCGAGTCGCTGGTCGGGCTTAGTCGTGAGCAGTTCGGCGGTCAGGCGGTCGGTCGGCAGAGTCTGGACATCGCCCTCGACGGCGCCGACGCCGGCATCGTCGTCCGCCTGCCCAAACATCTGCGTGAGGATGTCGCGCCATTGCCGGGCGGCAAGCCTTATCTCGCGCTGTCGCGCAATCTGCCCGAAACGGCGTGGCGCATCGTCATCTTCGCCGACCTGCGGCCGGTGGCGGTGCAGGCCGGCACGCATGCCGCGCTGACTCTCGCTGCGCTCGGCTGTCTGCTGCTGGGTGCGCTCTATTTCAAACAGCGAAGCCGCCTCGCGGACAGCCGCGAAGAAGCCCGCAGGCTGCTTGAACGCTCGCATCAGGAGCTGGAACGCAAGGTCGAGGAGCGCACGCACGATCTCAGCAACGCCGTCACCAGCCTGCAGCGTGAGGTCAGTGAGCGCCAGCGTGCCGAGCAGACGCTGCGCGCCGCGCAGGATGAGCTGGTGCAGGCCGCCAAGCTGGCCGTGGTCGGGCAGATGGCGACGGGCATCACCCACGAACTGTCGCAGCCGCTGGGGGCGATCCGCACGCTGTCCGAAAATGCCGCCGAATTCATGCGCCGCGGCGACGCCGAGACGGCAGCGCGCAACCTCGCCATCGTCGGCCAACTCACCGAGCAGATGGGCGGCATCATCAGCCCGCTCAAGAGTTTCGCCCGCAAGTCGCCGGCGCGTCCGGCGGCGGTCGATATTGGCCACGCCATCGACGCGGCACTTTTCCTGTTCGACCAGCGGCTGAAAAAGGCGGCGGTTACGGTCAACCGGGAATTTGGCCCAAAATCGGCCATCGCCTGGTGCGACCAGAACCGGCTGCAGCAGGTGCAGGTCAATCTGATCGGTAACGCCCTCGATGCGATGGCCGGGCAGCCGGTCCGCCAGCTCGGCTTTACCGTCACCGCCCGCGACGGCGGCGGCATCGCGCTCGCCGTCAGCGACAGTGGCGAGGGTTTCAGCGACGAGGCGCTGGCTCACCTCTTCGAACCTTTCTTCACCACCAAGCAGCCGGGCGAAGGCCTCGGCCTCGGGCTCACCATCTCCCGCGACATCCTCCGCGATTTCGGCGGCGACCTGCTCGCCGGCCCGGCCCCCGGTGGTGGCGCCCGTTTCGTCATCCTGCTCCCCGAACCTCCCAGCGAAAGCCGATCATGATTCCGCAGCTCCAGGTCCTGCTCGTCGAAGACGATTTCAATGTCCGCCTCGGCTGCGAACAGGCGATGCAACTCGCCGGCATCCCGGTTACGGGCGTCGCCAGTGCCGAGGAGGCCGAGCGTCTGTTGCGACCGGATTTTCCCGGCATCGTCGTCACCGACATGCGCCTGCCCGGCGCCGATGGCATGACGCTGCTCAAACGCATCAACGCCCTCGACGCCAATCTGCCGGTGATCATCATTACCGGCCACGGCGATGTGACGCTGGCGGTCGAGGCGATGCGCAATGGTGCCTACGATTTCATGCAGAAGCCGTTTTCGACCGCCGATCTGGTCGAAGTTGTCCGCCGCGCGCTGGAAAAACGGGCGCTGGTGCTCGAAGTCGAATCACTGCGCCGCCGGCTTGATCACCGCGACGATCTGGAATCGCGCCTGATCGGCCGTTCGCCGCAAATGGCGCGGGTCCGCCAGTTGATCCTCGATGTTGCCGGCGCCGCCGTCGATGTGTTGATCATGGGCGAGACCGGCACCGGCAAGGAAATGGTCGCCCGCTGCCTGCACGATCTCGGCCACGCCGGCCAGGACAATTACGTTGCCCTCAACTGTGGTGGCATGGCCGAGACGCTGCTCGACAGCGAGCTGTTCGGCCACGAGCCCGGCGCCTTCACCGGCGCCCAGAAGCGCCGCGTCGGCAAGATCGAATTCGCCAAGGGCGGCACGCTCTTCCTCGATGAAGTTGAGTCGATGCCGATGGCGATGCAGATCAAGCTGCTGCGCGTGCTGCAGGAGCGGGTCATCGAGCGCCTTGGCTCGAATCAGCAGATTCCCGTTTCCTGCCGCGTCGTTGCCGCAAGCAAGGAGGATCTCAAGCAGTTGTCCGATCAGGGCAAGTTCCGCGCTGACCTCTACTATCGGCTCAACGTCGTGCGCATCGAACTGCCGCCCCTGCGCGAGCGGCGCGAGGACATCCCGGCGCTCTACGACGAATTCCTGCTCCAGGCCGCCAAGCGCTACAACCGTCCGCCACCGCCGCTGACGCCGGAAACCCTGCGCCGGCTGATGGCGCACGACTGGCCCGGCAATATCCGCGAACTGCGTAATGCCGCCGATTGCCACGCGCTGGGCATCGGTCGCGAAGCGCCGGCCAGTGCCGCGATGCCGGCACCGTCGTTGACCGAGGCCGTCGACAACTACGAGCGTTTGCTCATTTCCGATGAGTTTTCACGGCAGGCTGGCAATATCGCCCGCACCGCCGAGGCGCTGAAGATCGCCCGCACGACGCTGCACGACAAGCTGAAAAAATACGGCCTACTCTGAGGCGGGCGGCAGCCAGCCGAGGTGCCGGAAAAGCCATTCCGTCGCCCACAGCCCGAAATAGGTCGCGAACCAGCCGAAGATGCAGTCCGACAGGAAATGCCCGCCCGGGCTCATGCGCACGAAGGCCATGTAGGCGGCAAAGGCGATGCTGGCAATCAGCCAGCGCCGCCGCAGCGCCGGCGCGCCCAGCCAGCCGAAGGCCATGATGAAGGCGGCGGTGGCCACGTGGCCGCTGACGAAGGAGCAGTTCTGCCGGCACTGGTCAGCCGGGATGAAGGCCGGCGTGAATTGCAGCGGGCCGCCGAAAACCGTGGTGTTCACCGGGCGGGTGCGGCCGGAATGCTCCTTGAGCACGTTGTCGACCAGTAGGATCGGCCCGGCCACGGCGCCAGCCAGTAAAAATCCGAACAGCACACGTTTCGCCCGCAGTCCGTTGAAGCGCTTGAACAGTCCGAGTACCAGCAGGATCAGCAAGACGACCAGCAAGCCCTGACCCAGGCGCGGCAGGCCGCGGTAGGGAATGGCGAGAATCAGGTCTTCGCGTCCGAACAGCCATTGCCCGTCGCCGCGATAAAACAGCCCGCTCGCCCACAGGTCGATCTGCGGAAAGGCGACGAAGAGCACCGCCAGCAGCCCGAAGGCGGCCAGCGCGATGCGCAGCTCAGTAGCCCTTGAAGTCATGCAGTCGGAACACCATCATCTCGCGGCGCTGCTGTTTATCCAGCGGCGCCTTCAGGATCGCCAGCAACTCGACGCCGGCAAAGCGCTGCGCAAAGTCGTCGCCCGGCATGTCCTGCGTGATCAGCAGCATGTCCTTGCCGACGTGCGGGCGCAGGTCGGTGGTCAGCTTGTAGTGGTCGCTCGCTTCGCCGCTCGGGTTCCAGCTGGCGGCCAGCGGTTTCAGGTCGCGCAGTTCGTAAAGCATGTGCGCCAGCAGCGTGCGGTTGTCGGCGACGAGCACCGTTCCCGGCGCGGCTTCAAGATAGGGGCGCAGTTGTCGGCCGAGTTCGTCCCAGCCCATGGCGCGGGTGTAGGGACTCGATTTTGCCGGCTTTTCCGCGTTCGCCGCAGCCAGGATCGTCGGCCAGTGGTAGGCGGCGCCGACCATGACGACGTTGATGACGACGCCGGCCAGCAGCCAGCGCCGCGCCTTGTGCGCCAGCAGCCAGGCGACAACGGCAATCGCCGCCGGGGCAAAGGCGGGGGCGGCCCAGTTGGCGTTGGCGGTGCTCTTGAAAGCCTGCGCGGTGACCACCGCCCACAGCGGCAGCGCAAACCAGAGCAGCAGCCGCGTCGATTCGTTGCGCCAGCTTTCGCGCACGCGCAACAGGACGAGGACGAAAACCGTACCGAACACCGGCCCGAAGGCGCCCCATTGCGCGGCAATGAATTCGCCGACCGACTTCAGTCCGCCTGCCGCCTTGCGTTTTAGCGTGATGTCGGCGGTGTGTTTGAGCGTGGGAAAATCGTGGGCGATGTTCCAGTAGATATTGGGTGACACGATGAGCAGCGCCAGCAGCGACGCTGCCCAGGGCTTGGCCGAGGCCAGCCGGTCGCGGCGGAAGACGAGCAGGTGCAGGAAGGCGGCGCCGAGAAAGGCGGCCATGGTGTACTTCGAGAGCAGGCCGAGGCCGCAGACGAGGCCGAGCAGCAGCCAGTCGCGCCAGCGGTCATGGTCGAGCGCCCGCAGATAGGCCCACAGCGCCAGCGCCCAGAACAGCGTCAGCAGCGCATCGGTGGAGACAAACAGCCCGAGCCAGGCGAACATCGGCACGGTGACGACGACCAGCGCCGACCAGAAGGCGACTTCCTCGTCGTAAAGCCGGCGGGCGATGGCCCAGCAGGCAGTGGCGGCGAGCGGGTAGCAGAGCATGCCGAGTGCCTTGACGCCGACGATACCGTCGCCGAACAGCCCCGTGGACAGCCAGATCAGCGCCGCGATGCCCGGCGGTTTGGAGAAATAGCCCCAGTCGAGCTGCTGCGCCCAGGTCCAGTATTGCGCTTCGTCGACGTAGAGGGTGATGCCCAGCCGCGGCAGCGCCCAGAAACGCCAGGCCAGCAGTAGGGCGGTCAGCCCGAGAAGCAGGCCGATGCGCGAGGAAACAGCCGGTTTTTGACCGTTTTCCGGGTTCACCGCAGCAGGCGTCACGCCGACTTGTGCCAGCCTTCGTTGTCGCCCAGTGGCGGTGCATGCCGCGCCGTGTAGGAGCGGATGGTGCCGGACTCGAAATAGATACGCGCCAGCAACTCTGACAGGACGCCGGTGGTGATGAAGTGGATGCCGGCGATCAGCGTGCCGATGCCAACGATCAGCAGCGGACGGCCGCCGATGTTTTCGCCGAGGCCGAACTTGACCCAGGCCAGCCAGGTCATGATGACGCCGGCCAGCGCCGTCAGGCCCAGCCCGATGCTGCCGAAGAAGTGGCCGGGGCGGGCGCGGAAGCGCATGAAGAAGAAGACGGCAATCAGGTCGAGAATGACGCGGAAGGTGCGCGAGATGCCGTACTTGGAGACGCCGGCGGTACGCGCGTGGTGGGTCGTCGGTTCTTCGGCGATGCGGCGCGGGGTGGTCACGGTCGCCATCCACGCCGGAATGAAGCGGTGCATTTCGCCATACAGGCGCACGCGCTTGATGACGTCGCCGCGGTAGGCCTTCAGGCTGCAGCCGTAGTCGCGTAGCTTGACGCCGGTCATGCGGGCGATCAGGCGGTTGGCGATCTTCGACGGAATCTTGCGCAGCACCAGGCCGTCCTGGCGGTTCTTGCGCCAGCCGGCGACGAGGTCGAGGTTTTCGTTGAGCAGGCGGGCGACCATGCGCGGGATGTCGACCGGGTCGTTCTGCAGGTCGCCATCCATGGTGACGATCACATCGCCGCGCGCCGCGTCGATGCCAGCCTGCATTGCCGCTGTCTGCTTGTAGTTGCGCGTCAGTTCGACGACACGGACGTGCTGGCCGTAATCGCGGGTGCACTGCAGGCCGCGGTCCACCGTCGCGTCGCTGCTGCCATCATCGACCAGCACCAGCTCCCACGGATTTTCGTAACCTGCCAGCGCTTCATGCACGCGCTTGACCAGCGGCACGATGTTGTCCTCCTCGTTGTAAAACGGAACAACGATGGACAGGGTGTGCGGGGGCATGCTCAAGGTGGCGCTCATCAGGAAATCCGGCTGCAAAAGGCAAAGTAAGCGCGCATTTTAATCGAAAAGGGGGCGCCGGACCGAGCCGGGGAGGCTTTAAGGTAGAATCGGCAGCCTGCGATTCAACAAGGAATCAACAGCATGCTGCTGATGATCGACAACTACGACAGTTTTACTTACAACCTCGTCCAGTATTTCGGCGAACTCGGCCAGGAAGTTCGCGTCTATCGCAACGATGCCATTACGCTGGCCGAAATCGCGCAGATGCAGCCGGATTATCTGGTGATTTCCCCGGGGCCATGCGCGCCGGCGCAGGCCGGCATCTCGCTCGCCGCGATCCGCGAATTCGCCGGCAAAATTCCGCTGCTTGGTGTCTGCCTCGGCCATCAGTCCATCGGCGAAGCCTTTGGCGGCAAGATCGTGCATGCCCGGCAGTTGATGCACGGCAAGGTGTCGCCGGTGCATCACAAGGATGTCGGCGTCTTCAAGGGCTTGCCCAACCCGCTGACCTGCACCCGTTACCATTCGCTGGCCATCGAACGCGAGACCTGCCCGGACTGCCTCGAGATCACCGCCTGGACCGAAGACGGCGAAATCATGGGCGTCCGCCACAAAACACTGGCGGTCGAGGGCGTGCAGTTCCACCCCGAATCCATCCTGACCGAGCGCGGTCACGACCTGTTGAAAAACTTCCTCGACGAGCACAAAAAATCATGACGCCTCAGGCCGCCTTGCAGCGGGTCATCGAACACCGCGAAATCTTCCACGACGAAATGGTCTCGCTGATGCGCCAGATCATGAGCGGCGAAGTGTCGCCGGTCATGGTCGCCGCCATCATTACCGGCCTGCGCGTCAAGAAGGAAACCATCGGCGAAATCGCCGCCGCCGCCAGCGTCATGCGCGAGCTGTCGACCAAGGTGGCCGTGCCCAATGATCGTCATTTTGTCGATATCGTCGGCACCGGTGGCGATTCGGCGCATACCTTCAATATTTCCACGACCTCGATCTTCGTCGCCGCTGCCGCCGGCGCCAAGGTCGCCAAGCACGGTGGTCGCAGCGTCTCCTCCAGTTCCGGCAGCGCCGATGTGCTGGAGGCGCTCGGTGCCAATATCAACCTGTCGCCGGAAAAGGTGGCAGCCTGTATTGAAGAGACCGGCATCGGCTTCATGTTTGCACCCAATCACCACAGCGCGATGAAGCACGTTGCACCCGTCCGCCGCGAAATGGGCGTGCGCACGCTATTCAATATCCTCGGCCCGCTGACCAATCCGGCCAGCGCGCCCAATACGCTGATGGGCGTCTTCCACCCCGATCTCGTCGGTATCCAGGTTCGCGTCATGCAGCGCCTCGGCGCCCAGCGCGTGCTGGTCGTCTATGGCAAGGACAATCTCGACGAAATCTCTCTCGGCGCGGCGACGATGGTGGGCGAGCTCAAGGATGGCGAGGTCCGTGAATACGAAGTGCACCCCGAGGATTTTGGCCTGCAGATGCTCTCGTTGCGCCACCTGCGTGTCGCCAGCGCCGACGAGTCGCGTGCCATGATGCTCGGCGCCCTCGACAACAAGCCCGGCGCCGCCCGCGAAATCGTCTGCCTCAACGCTGGCGCCGCGCTCTACGTCGCCAATGCCGCCGACAGCATCGGCGACGGCATCCTCAAGGCGCGTGAAGCCATTGCCAGCGGCGCCGCCCGCGCCAAACTCGATCAATTCGTGCAGTGCACGCAACGTCTGGCGGCTTAAGTCATGAGCGACATCCTCAACAAGATCATTGCCACCAAGCACGAAGAAGTCGCCGCCGCCCGCGCGCTCAAACCCATGGCCGTCGTCGAGGCGGACGCCGCTGCCCAGCCACCGGCTCGCGACTTTGTCGGCGCCATCCGTAACAAGCTCGCCTGCGGTCAACCCGGAATCATTGCCGAAATCAAGAAGGCCAGCCCGTCCAAGGGGGTCATCCGGCCGGATTTTCATCCCGCCGAAATCGCCCGCAGCTACGAAGCCCACGGCGCCGCCTGTCTTTCGGTACTCACCGATCGCCAGTATTTCCAGGGTTGCCCCGAATACCTGCAGGCCGCCCGCGCCGCCTGCGCACTCCCGGTGCTGCGCAAGGACTTCATGGTCGACGCCTATCAAGTCGCCGAAGCCCGCGCCATGGGCGCCGATGCCATCCTGCTCATCGCTGCTGTGCTGAGTCTTGATCAAATGCGGGCGCTAGAAGCACAAGCCCACGGCCTCGGAATGGCCGTGCTCGTTGAAGTCCATAACGGCGAGGAACTCACCGCCGCGCTGCAGTTGCAAACGCCGCTTGTCGGCATCAACAACCGCAACCTGCGCACCTTCGACGTCACCCTTGATACCACGCTCGGCCTGCTTGACCGCATCCCTGCCGACCGCATCGTTG
>NKXK01000001.1 GCA_004379165.1 Rhodocyclaceae bacterium
GCGCGGGTCAGCGGATTCCATCAGGGCCAGCAGGTCCATTCCTGCACAACAGGCCGGATATAGAACTGCAGCCTATCTGTCCCAACACATAAATTTCGTCCTTGGCAAACGGGAGGCGTCCATATAGATCGTCATGAAAAAGCTCGAAGTCTATGATCCTGCCATGTGTTGTTCCACCGGCGTCTGCGGCGTCGACGTCGATCCGGCACTGGTGCAGTTCGCCGCCGACCTCGCCTGGGTTGCCGAACACGGAATTACCGTCCAGCGTTACAACCTCGGCCAGGAACCGCAGGCCTTTGCCGCCAATCCGGCCGTCGTCAAGGAAATGGAAGCCGGCATGGAGCGCCTGCCGATCATCGCCATCGACGGCCAGATCGTCACCACCGGCCTCTATCCCTCGCGCGCACAACTGGCGCAGAAGCTGGGGCTGGCGCTGGCCACGGCCGACAAGCCGCACGTCCGGGCCGGTAGCTGCTGCAATCCGAAATCCGGCTGCTGCTGAGGCAAGGCGATGATCGACCTGAACGACACCCCGCGCTACCTGTTCTTCACCGGCAAGGGCGGCGTTGGCAAGACTTCGCTCTCCTGCGCGACCGGGCTGGCGCTGGCTGAGCTGGGCAAACGGGTCTTGATCGTCAGCACCGATCCGGCCTCCAACCTCGATGAAGTCCTGGAAACACCGCTCGCCAGCACGCCCACCGCCATAGCCGGGGTGCCCGGCTTGGCGGCGCTGAACATCGACCCGGAAGCGGCGGCTGCCGCCTACCGCGAACGGATGGTCGCCCCGTACCGCAACATCCTGCCGGCGGCGGCCATCCAGAGCATGGAAGAGCAGTTTTCCGGCGCCTGCACGGTCGAGATTGCCGCCTTTGACGAGTTCGCCAAACTGCTCGGTGATGCGACCTCGACCGCCGCCTTCGACCATGTCATCTTCGACACCGCGCCGACCGGCCATACGCTGCGTCTGCTGACGCTGCCCTCGGCCTGGAGCGGTTTTATCGATACCAACCAGAACGGCGCCTCCTGCCTCGGGCCGCTCGCCGGCCTCGAAAAGCAGAAGGCGCTGTACGCGGCCACCGTCGCCCGCCTCTCCGACCCGGCGGAGACCCGCGTCATGCTGGTCGCGCGTGCCGATGCCGCTGCCTTGCGGGAAGCCGAACGCACCCGCCATGAACTGGCGGAACTGGGCATCGCCAACATCCGACTGGCGATCAACGGGCTGTTCACCGCCGCCTCCGCTGACCCGATCGCGCTGGCAATGAGCCGGCGCAGCGCCGATGCACTGCTCGCCATGCCGTCCGGACTGGGCGCCCTGCCGCGGCAGGTCATCCCCTTCCTGCCGCGCGGCACGGTCGGTCTGGATGCCCTGCGGGCGCTGATCCATCCGGAGTTGGTCGCCACGCCGACGCAGACAGCCGAGGCATCGACGCCGCAGCCCGCCGGGCTGGGCTGCCTGATCGAGGAACTCTCGGCCGCCGGTCATGGCGTCGTGATGACCATGGGCAAGGGCGGTGTCGGCAAGACCACCGTCGCCGCCGCCGTCGCCGTCGCGCTGGCGCAGCGCGGCCACCGGGTGCATCTGTCCACGACCGATCCGGCGGCGCATGTAGCAGCTGCGGTGAACGCGGAAATCGAGCGAATGTCGGTAAGTCGTATCGACCCCGCCGCCGAGGTCGCCGCCTACACCGAAGAAGTGCTGGCCAAGGCGCGCGGCACGCTCGACGCCGGCGCACTGGCCTTGCTGGAAGAAGACCTGCGCTCGCCCTGTACCGAAGAAATCGCCGTCTTCCGCGCCTTCGCGCGCGAGGTTGATCGCGGTGGCGAAGGCTTCGTTGTCCTCGACACCGCGCCGACCGGCCACACCATCCTGCTGCTCGACGCCGCCGAGGCCTATCACCGTGAAGTGCTGCGTACCCGCGGCGAAATGCCGGAAGCGGTCACGCAACTGCTGCCCCGCCTACGCGATCCGGCCTACACGCACGTGCTGATCGTCACCCTGCCGGAAGCGACACCGGTGCACGAAGCTGAACGCCTGCAGGGCGACCTCGCCCGCGCCGGCATCAAGCCCTGGGCCTGGGTCATCGAGCAGAGCCTGCTCGCCAGCGGCAGCCGCGACCCTTTGCTGTCGCTACGTGGTGCGTATGAAATCCCCTTCATCCGCCGCGTCGCCGACACACTGGCCCCGCGCTGTGCGCTGGTACCGTGGCTGGCCGTGCCCCCCATCGGCGCAAATGGGCTGCGGCAGCTCGATGCCTGACAATAGTTGCCGGCGGGCAGGGCTACCCGCCGGCATTCCCGCCTGAGCGGTTTGCTTACTTCTTCGCCGGACGACCGGTCTTGATGCGTTCGACGCGCCCCATGACCGCCTTGAGTTCGGCGTCGTTGAGCGCCGCCAGCACAGCGATGCCGCCGCGCAGCAGTTCGCTCTTCTTCACCTCGCTGCCCTGCGCTGCCAGACGCTTCTTGAGGTCGGCGATGAGCGCGTATTCAGCTTCCGGCATGGCATAGCTGTCACGTACCAGCTTGGGCTTGCGCACTTTGGGCGGCTTTTCAGCCTTCGCCGGCTTGGCGGCCTTGGCCTCCTTTACGGGCTTGGCGGGTTTCTCGGCCTTGGCAACTTTTTCCGGCTTTACTGGCTTTTCTGCCTTGACCGGCTTCGCCTTGACTGGCTTTTCCGGGACAACCGCAACCGGCTTGGCGGCCTTGGTCACCTTTGCTGGTTTGGCTGCCTTGGCCGTCGGCTTCTTGGCGGCGACCGGGGCTACCTTGGTCAGGGCCTCGGCGAGCGCCTTCTGGTGCTCAGCAGCCACCTTGTCGACGGACGGCGCACGACGACGGGTGACCTTGGCAGCGGCCTGCGTTGCCGGTGCGGCGGGTGCTACAGCCGCCGGGGTTTCGACGGGTGCTGGGGCGGCGGTTGCCACGACTTCCTTGCTCTGTTCTTCGCTCATCGCTCTCTCCATAAAAACGGTATATACAGTTTAGCGAAATAAAAGCTTCGTAAAGTTAAAGTTTTTTGACAGGTAAAATGTCGGCCTCACCGCTCAGGAGCACAGCATGACCCAGGACGAACTCAAGCAGGCCGTCGCCCAGGCCGCCGCCGATTATGTGGCGCAGAATGCGCCCGCCGGCGCCATCATCGGCGTCGGCACCGGCTCGACCGCCAATTTCTTCATTGACGCACTGGCCGCCCTGAAAGACCGCATCGGCGGCACCGTCGCCAGCTCGGAAGCGACGCGCAAGCGTCTCGAAGGGCACGGCATGCCGGTCTTTGACCTGAACGAAGTGATCGAGATGCCCATTTACGTCGATGGCGCCGACGAGATCGATGGCGGGCTGAACATGATCAAGGGTGGCGGCGGCGCACTGACACGCGAAAAGATCGTCGCCGCAGTGGCCACCACCTTCGTCTGCATCTGCGACGCCTCGAAGCTGGTGGAGACCATGGGCAAGTTCCCGCTGCCGGTCGAAGTGATCCCGATGGCGCGCGCCCATGTCGCCCGCGAACTGGCCAAACTCGGCGGCCGCCCGCAGGAACGCGTCGGCTTCATCACCGATAACGGCAACATCATCCTCGACGTCCATGGCCTGCAGATCACCGACCCGAAAGCCCTGGAAGCACAGATCAACCAGATTACCGGCGTCGTCACCAACGGCCTTTTCGCCGTGCGCCCGGCCAATGTGCTGCTGCTCGGCACCGCCGATGGCGTCCGCACGCTGACCTGAGCTCAGCGGCATTCATTTTTCTGTCACATCCGGGCGCTACAGTGGCGGCATTGTCGTCACTGGGAGCGCCCGATGGTCCTCACCGCCCAGGAAATCGCGAACACTCGCAACCACACGCTGAACAATCTGCTTGGGCTCAGCGGCGCCTGCCTTGAAGCCAGCCAGCGCCTGAGCCAGCTGCTGACCGCCTCGACACGCGAGGCACTGCAGCACGGTAGCCGCCAGTGGTCCCAACTTGGCCACGGCCAGTGGGAAACCGCCAGCCAGTTTCCGGCAGCCCTGTGGCTGGACCACAGCTCACGGCACAGCCAGCTCTTCGACCAATGGCTGGAGATCCTTGGCGAGGCGCAGAAGCAGCTGATCCGCAGCGCCGAGAACCAGGTGCGAGTCTTCGATGAAATCGTTTTCGCGAGTATCCGTCACGCCGAGAAAAGCAGCCCCTGGGAAGCTGAAATCGCTCTCGGCGCGCTGAAGACCACACTTTCTGCTGCGGAGTCCACGCTGCGCGGCGTCAGCGCCGCCGCAATCGAAACGGTCGAGATCGCTGAACAGGAAGCCCACCAGATTGCCGGGAGCCTTGCCGAGAGCAAGCCAGCCCGCAAACGTGCGACGGCACGCTCCAGCAACGGCTGAGCGCGCCCGCCCAGAGACTTCACAGTCTCTCTCTCCCTTCATGCCCGGTTCGCCGGGCATTTTTTTGCCTTTTTTTCAGGTCGACCGCAAGATGTGGCGTCACCTGTGACGGATGCCTTCCCGAATGCCCGCAACTGCCCAACCCCGAATCAACCTCGCCCTGCAGGGTGGCGGTGCCCATGGCGCGTTCACCTGGGGGGTGCTCGACGCCTTGCTGGCTGATGGCCGAGTGGGTTTCGAGGGCATCAGCGGCACCAGCGCCGGGGCGATGAACGCGATCGCCCTTGCCGACGGCTGGCTGAAAGGCGGCGCTGACGGCGCCCGGCAGTCACTGGCGGACTTCTGGCTGGCCATCGCCGACAGTTCGCCGTTTTCGTCGCAGGGCGATGACAGCGACTCGCCGCCGACGGCGCTCAAGCTGATGCTGGGCTGGACCGATTACCTGACGCCGGAACAGCTCAACCCGCTCGACCTCAACCCCTTGCGCGATATCGTCACGGCTCATTTTGACTTCGCCGCCCTGCGCCGTGATACCCGGCACAAGCTGTTCATCGCGGCAACCCACGCCAATACCGGCAAGCTCCGCCTGTTCCGCAATGCCGAACTGAGCGCCGAGGCCTTGCTGGCCTCCGCCTGCCTGCCAATGCTGCACCGGACCGTGATCATCGACGGCGAATCCTACTGGGATGGCGGTTACAGCGCCAATCCCGCCGTCTTCCCGCTGCTGTTCGAGTGTCAGGCCGAGGACAATCTGCTGGTGCTGCTGACGCCGCTACACCTCGGCGCGACGCCGTCCACCGCCCCCGACACCCGGCACCGACTGCGCGAGATGTCGTTCAATGCCACTTTTCTGCGGGAAATGCGGATGTTCGCTCACCTCCGCGAACACATCCGCCCTGACCGGATACCGGCCTGGCTCCGGCGCTGGCTGCCGGAATCAACACTCGACCGCCGGATCGGCGCGGCGCGCTTTCATGCCATCTCGGCGGAGGCCCTGATGCATGCACTGCCCGCCGATAGCAAACTGACCGTCAATCGCAGTTTTTTCCTGCGTCTGCGGGATCAGGGTCGGGCGCACGCGCAAGGCTGGCTCGCCGAAAACCATGCCGCCATCGGGCAGCGTTCAACCCTGGATCTGGCGCGAGCCTTTTACTGACTCGTTCAGTTCAGCCGGTGCGGCAACGTGGCCGGCGTGCCGCCACCGCCCACACGACGGCGCTCGACAAAAACGCCACCGCGCAGGGTTTGCGAACTGCCGGAAACACTCTTTGACAGCTTCTTCGCCTGCTTCTTGGCGGCCGCCGCTGCCGCCGCCACCTCGCGATGTGAATCGCAGTCACTGCATTCGATCCGTACTGCCCCCACCGACAGTGTCGGCAAGGCCTGCAGACTGTACTCGCCACGCCGGCTCTCGGCCATGTAGCCACGGGCATCGCACTCGTCGCTACCGACCATGCCCCGCATCGCTTCGCTGAAATTGCTGACCAGTTGCTGGCAGCGCAGCTCCCAGTCATCGCAGCGAAAAAGCACGAAAAAATCGTCGCCGCCAATATGGCCGACGAAATCCAGACGCGGATCGACAATCTCGGTGAGTTGACGGGCAAGCGCCTGAATCACGTCGTCACCACGCCGGTAGCCAAAAGTGTCATTGAAGGGCTTGAAACTGTCGATATCGACATAGGCCGCAACGAAGGCGGTACCGGCCGCGAGCAGCGCATCGATACGCTCGTTGATTGGCACATTGCCCGGCAGCTGGGTCAGCGGGTTGGCATAACGGGCGGCATGAATCTGCATCTCGGTGATCATCGCCATCAGGTCGTGTGCGCTGCCGATGCCGGCGTAACGGCCGTCCTGCGTGACGATGAAGCCGTCGAACATGTAATGCCGGGGTGCCAGCGACAGCATCATCGCCAGTTCCTGAATGGTCGCGCCGGCATCAACCACCAGCGGCGCCGGGTCCATGAACAGCTGGCAGCACTTGCGCCCGAACAACTCCTTGCGGAAAGGCCGGGCAAAGCGGTCGATCAGGCTGTGGCGGTTGATCATGCCGACCGGCAGGCCGTCATTGACCACCGGCAGGACATCCAGATCGGCATCGCTCTCAAAGCGGGCGATCACCATCTCGTTGGATGCATCGGCGGCCACAGGCGGCACCGGCTTGAGCAAGCTGGCCGCCGTCGGCACCCGGCCGGGGCCGCCGCTGAGCATGGTCAGCGCGGTACGTTCGCGCCCGAAGGCCGCCAATACCGCCCCCGGCAACTGACGGACAGGCTGCGCCGTCGGCCTGGCGATGAAGTAGCCCTGACCACAGGCGATCCCCATATCGCGGATGCATACGAAGTCCTCGGCACGCTCGATGCCTTCGGCCACCAGCGAGGCGTTGCAGATCTCGGCGAGATCCTGCATCGCCCGGACGAAGTGGCACTTGATGCGGTCGTCGGCGATGCCGTGAACGAAGTGGCGGTCGATCTTGACGAATTCCGGCCGCAATTGCGACCACATGCGCAGGTTGGCAAAGCCTTCGCCAAGATCGTCGATGGCAATCTGGAAACCTCGTCCGCGATAGTGGTGGATGGCCTCCTCGATGCCGGGCAGATCGGTAATCTGCTGATTCTCGGTCAACTCGATGACGATGCGGTTCGGCGTGAGCCCCAGCTCGGCAAGCAGTTCGCGGGTCTGGCCATTCATCATCCCAGGATCGAGCAGCGAGCCCGGCGAGGCATTGAGAAACAGGCGGCCGCTCAGACGCAGTGCGGCAAAAGCCCGCAAGCTGACTTCACGGCAGGCATGTTCGAGCTCCAGCCGCAGGTCGCAACGGGTCGCGGCCGCAAAGAGCTGGTCAGGCCGATGCAGCGGACTATCCTCGGGCCCTCGTATCAAGGCCTCATAGCCAAAAATGCTTCGCAGCCGGTAGTCGAAAATCGGCTGAAAGACCGGAAACAGCCCACCTTCGCTGATCAGGCTGCGCACTTCGCTGGCATCGTCATCGACTAGAACAATCATGGGCCAACTCGCGAATAAGGTAATGTCGAGTTTAGGGAGCGGAAGTTGCAGCGGGATGACAGGCGGCGCTCCGGCGGCCCGGCCAAGCGTCATTTCGTGGTAACAATCGGCCGGCAAGCTGATATCTCCCGTGTTGATGTCAGGAGCCCGCACATGTCGGAAACGCGTTACTGCTATTGCTGCCGAGTCCATCACCCCATCGACCAGATGCGTCGTTACCCGACCCGGGCCGGCGATCGCTGGCGCTGCCTGCGCAGCATCGCCGCCGCCAATTGCAGCCAACCGGAACGCGATGCGGTCGGTCGCAAGCAGAGCGAAATCAACCGCGAACAGGCACGGCGCCTGGCGGAATACGGCCGTACGCTGCGCCGCCGCCACGAATAAACGGCAAGCGACGGGCATGGCGCGTTTGCGTATTACGCCGCTGGATGGCGACAGCCCGACCCTGCGCGATGATTGCACGACGCTACTGGTCAACGCCTTTGCCAACCCCAAACGCTATGGCGCCGAGCGCATCCGGGCCGCCCTGAGCGGCTGTGACAAGCTGTATTACCGGCAGTTCTTTGTCGCGACCGAAGGCGGCGTCCTGGTGGCGGTTGGTGGCGTCAAGGCCGCTGACTGGGCGGCGAATACCCATATCCTCTATCTCTCCGCGGTCGTCGCCGAACGGCGCGGCGAAGGCATTGGTCGCCAGTTGCTGCAGGCCCGCCTGGCGTGGATCACCGACAATTTCAAACACGGCCGGATTCTGGTCTCCACCGGCAAGACCCGGCGTTTTGTCGAAGCCGGTTTCAAGGAAGTCCGTCACAGTCTGGTCGACGGCCGGTGGCTGATGATCAAGCGTTTTTAACCGCCCGGTCATTGTCCTGCAACATTTGCTGGCGATAGTCTGGGTCATCATCACCGGATTCCCGCACCATGAAAAACGACAGCTACGCCCCGCCCGCCGATGACGCCCTGATCGACAGCCTTGCCGACCCCTTCCGCCGTCGCCTGCTCTCGCTGGCGGCGCTGGGGGCCGGGGGCAGCCTGCTGGCGGCCGCCGGTTTCCCGCTCCCCACGCTGGCCGCAGGTGCCGGCCGCGCTGCCGGACTGCTCCATGATTTTGGCGGGATTTCCGTGTCGACCGCAGATGCCGTGACGTTCAGCCCGGACTACCTCGTCGAGCTGCTCTACGCCTGGGGAGACCCGGTTTCGGATGGTCCGCGCGCCCGCGCCGACGCCAGCGACAGCGCCGCCGACCAGATGCAGCAGGCCGGCATGCACCACGACGGCATGCACTTCTTTCCGTTTCAGGACAAGGGTCGCCTCTCCGCGAACCACGGGCTGCTTTGCATCAATCACGAGTACACCGATGACGGGCTGTTGCATCCGGTTGGCATGAACGAGTGGACGGCCGAGAAGGTAGCCAAATCCAAGGCAGCGACCGGCGTCTCGGTGATCGAGGTTCGCCTGGAAGACGGTCGCTGGCAGGTCGTCCGCCCGTCACGCTTCGGGCGGCGGATCAGCGCTGACACCCCATGCCGCGTCGCCGGCCCGGCCCGCGGCCACGTCGCGCTGCAGACCGCCGCCGACCGCCGCGGCGAAGTCATCCTCGGCACGCTGAACAACTGCGCCATGGGCGTCACGCCCTGGGGTACTTATCTGACCTGCGAAGAAAATTTCAACGGCTATTTCAAGGGCAACGCCTCGCCCTCCGCCGCTGAAAAGCGCTACGGCATGAGTGAAAAGGGTTTCGGATTCCGCTGGCACGAACACGATGAGCGGTTCGACGCGACCTTGCATCCCAATGAATTCAACCGCTTCGGCTGGGTCGTCGAAATCGACCCGCGCAACCCCGAAGCAGCGCCCGTCAAACGAACCGGCTTGGGCCGCTTCAAGCATGAAGGCGCCACCGTCACGCTGGCTGCCGACCGGCGCGTGGTGGTGTACATGGGTGACGACGAGCGTTTTGAGTACATCTACAAATTTGTCTCCCGCGACCGCTACCGCGATGATCTGCGCGACCCGGGCAGCCTGCTCGACCACGGAACGATCTACGTCGCCCGCTTCGACGAGGACGGCAAGGGCCGCTGGCTACCCCTGCGGCAGGGCGCTCGCTATGCCAAGGGCGCGCTGGATGCCGACAATGGCTTTGCCAATGCCGGCGATATCGCCATTCGCTGCCGCCAGGCCGCCGACATTGCCGGCGCGACGAAAATGGACCGTCCGGAATGGATTGCCGTGCATCCGAAAACCGGCGAGGTGTATGTCACGCTGACCAACAACAGCCAGCGCGGCAGCAGCGAACGTCCCGGACTCAACGCTGCCAACCCGCGGCCGAAGAATGTCTTCGGCCATATCGTCCGTTGGCGCGAAGCGCACGGCGATGCTGCCGCCGAGGCCTTTGACTGGGACATCTTCGCACTCGCCGGTGACCCGGCGCATCCTGACGAAAGTCTGCGCGGCAACGTCAAGGGCGATGCCTATGGCAGCCCGGATGGCCTGTGGTTCGACCCTAGCGGCCAACTCTGGATCCAGACCGATGTCTCGACCAGTACCCTCAACCAGAACGACTATGCCCGCCTCGGCAACAATCAGATGCTGGTCGCCGACCCGAAAAGCGGCCAGACCCGACGCTTCCTCACCGGCCCGAATGCCTGCGAACTGACCGGCATCACCGCCACGCCGGACGGTCGCGCTTTGTTCGTCAATATCCAGCATCCGGGGGAGACCGCCAGCGAACGCTCGAACCCGGCAACCCCGACTGCGGTTTCGGCCTGGCCGGCCAACCAGTTCCCCGAGGCCGTCGCCGGCCGCCCCCGTTCGGCGACCATCGTCATCCGCCGCCGCGACGGCCGCCCCGTTTTTGCCTGACCTCGAGAGATCGCCATGAACCAGCACACTCCGCGTGACATCGCCAGCTTTCCCGAGTTGTTTGATGGCATTGAAGACCTCTCGCAAGGTCTGCGCCGCCTCGCATTGACGCTGATCTTCACCCTGGGCATTCCCGGCGCCCTGCTGTCGCTTTATGCCGTGATTCCAGGCAGCTGAATTTCATGAAGCCAGGGCCGGCCGCCCTGGCCTGCCGGGCTGGAGCCGGCATCTGCGGTCAACCCGATAAATGGCCCAAAACAGGAAACCCCGCCGCGGCGGGGTTTCTTTATGGCGCAGACGAAATTGCTCAGGCCTTGGGCGGTACGTAGCCCTGAATCTGGTCGGCACCGTCGCCGAAGAAATGCTTTTCAACCTGTTCCGACAGGTATTTACGATGGCGGGCATCGACGAGGTTGAGGCGGTTTTCGTTGATGATCATCGTTTGCAGCTTGATCCACTGCTGCCAGGCTTCCTTCGAGACATTCTCGAAAATGCGCTGACCGAGCGCGCCCGGATAGGGCGGAAAATCGAGACCTTCAGCCTCACGGCCGAGCTTGATGCAGATGACGTTACGTGCCATGGAATACTCCGTGAAAATCAGTGGGGCGATTATAAGGGCTTGAAAAACACCTTTAAATCGCCAGCAAATACAATAAATACAATGGTTTTGTGTTTCTCGATTTTGCCTAGCCACTCACTTAGCCACACAAAATCAAGGGGCTGGCCCTATTATCTCTGTGCTTAGGCGGCTTGGCTACACCCACTGATTTATAACCCCCTATGGAAATTCTTGTATCTAGTGTAGTGCTTGCGAAATGTTTGAATCAATAGATGTGACGTTTGTCATATTCGTATCCTTTTCGTGGAGCGAGTGATGAACCAAGGGACGCCGATCAATCTGAGTGAAGCACAACGAATGGAGCTGGAGCGCCGAGTGGGATCGCAAACGCTGGATGCGCGGAGCGTGCGGCGCGCCCGTATCGTTCTCTTGGCAGCTGAGGGGGTTGGCAATCACGAGATTGCGCGGCGGCTGGAAATCAGTCGGAATCAGGTGATTGCGTGGCGCGGCAGATTTGCCTAAGGCGGCATCGCGGCGATTGAGTCGGACCTGCCGCGCAGCGGCCGCAAACCGACGATTGACGCGGCAGAGATTGTGCGCGTGACCACGCAGACCACGCCCGATGGCGCCACCCATTGGAGCACGCGCAAGCTGGCCGCCAAGCTCGGCATATCGGATACGACGGAACTCAAGGTTTGGCAGGCCAATGGTCTCAAGCCGCACCTGGTCGAGACCTTCAAGGTGTCGCGAGATCCGATATTCGTCGGCTCTTCGTCGATTTCATACGACAGACTTCCCTGCGGTTGATGCGGGCTGCGGGACGCTGGCATATAGGAACGACGGTTGATCAGGCGTATTGAGCTGGTAGATCTTGAGCTTGAGGTACGCGGTATCGCGGAAGCCTCTGGCTCTGCGCCGCAGGAGGCCGATGGCCACGTTGCCGGCCTCCAGGCGGGCAG
>NKXK01000028.1 GCA_004379165.1 Rhodocyclaceae bacterium
TGTCGGTTTGCCAGGAAGCAGATGCGCAATCCGTAACCATTGTTTGTCGTTCAACATCAGTCGATCCATGACTTACACCCAAATTCCAGGATGTAAACACAAATCGGCTACTGTGAACAGGCCCTAGGGCCGGCTTCACTGAACGCTTTTGAAAGTCAGGTCGACTGGCTTTCCAGCCCATGCCGTGCCCCATCGCCCTGAGCGAGCAGTTCGGCGAGTTGCGGCAGGCATTGGTGGAGTTTCTGTTCGAGCGTCCACGGCGGGTTGATGATGAACATGCCGCTGCCGTGCATGCCGAAGCCTTCGCGGGCCGGTGCCTTGACTTCAAGGGTCGCGTGCAGCCAGTTGGCGGCGCCCAGTCGTTTCAGGCGCTCTGGTAGCTGGCGGGATTCGAGCTTGGCCAGCATCGGGTACCACAGCGCATAGGTGCCGGTCGGGAAGCGTTTCAGAGCCTCCTGCAGGCCTTTGACGACTGCGGTGTAATCGTTTTTCGTTTCATACGACGGGTCGATCAGTACCAGCGCGCGGCGCGGTGGCGGCGGCAGCAGAGCCTTGAGGCCGGCAAAGCCGTCACCTTCACTGACCGCCACCTGGCGCCCGGCGCCCTTGAAGCATTCCTGCAGCAGCTTGATGTCGGTGCTGTGCATTTCGTACAGGCGCAGGCGGTCGGCCTCGCGGAGCAGCTGGCGGGCCAGCCACGGTGAACCCGGATATTGGGCCAATTTGCCATCCGGATTGAGCTGGCGGACGAAATCGACATAGTCGGTGACTGCCGGCGGTAAGCCTTTCTTTTCCCAGAGGCGGCCGATGCCGTCGCGGAATTCGCCGAGCTTGGCCGCTTGGGCGGAGACCAGCGAATAGCGTCCGGCGCCGGCATGCGTGTCGATGATCCAGAACGGTGCTGGCTTTTCAGCCATGTAGGTGGCAATCTGGATCAGGATCAGGTGTTTCAGCACATCGGCGTGGTTGCCGGCGTGGAAGGCGTGGCGGTAGCTGAGCATCGGAGGATTCGCAAAAGCGTGCCGCAAGCGCGGCAAGGGCCGTCAGTTTACGTCATCCCGCCGGAGGCGGGTTGTGTAGCGCGAAGAAGCTGATGCCGTCGTTGGCTTCGAGTTGGGCGCCGACGATCTTGGCCAGTGACTGGCCGCCACAGTCGACGGTGACGGCCTGCCCGGACTGCAGTAGCCCCGGGCGGACGATGAGGCCGCCGAATTTCCCGTAGGCCGGCAGACTGTGCAGGAAGAGGGCTTGTTCAGGCGTCTGGCCACGGCGTGCGACTTGAGCAACGCTGACCTGTGGCGACAGCAGTTGCAGGCCGATTTCCAGTCGCGTCTGGCGCGAGACGACGCGCCGCACCAGGCAGACATGGGTGCGGCTGGATTCCCGAGGCTGCAGGGCGACGATATCGCCGACGCCCGCTTGCCACTTGTCGCCGCGGATATAGCGCAGCAGGAAACCATCCGGGCTTTCGTCAATCAGTGACCATTCGCTGTGGGTGGGCGCCTGCGGGTCGTGCCGCAGGCCGTCATCCAGCGAGCGTCGGGAAAAGACATGGCCGTCAAGGAAATGGATGACTTGCGCCAGTCCAGCGATGAGGTCGCCGCGCGGACGAAAGCGCGTTCGGCTGAAACGGCGGGCACTTTTTCCGCCGAGTGCAAATCGCAGATTCTGCAGCAGCGCTGGCGGGGCATCGAGAGCGGGCTCAACCGTCTGGTCCGCTTGTCGCGTCAGGTTACGGTCGAGCGCCGCAAGTGCTTGTGTGCAATCGACGATCAGTGCGTCGAAGAGCGACGTGCCGTTTGGCGTCCGCGTCAGCGGGTAGCCGCAATTGGCCAGATCCGGGCGCACCAGAAAGCAGGCGTCGGGCACGTGGCGGGTCAGGGCGTCGGCGGTGGCGTCGCTGACCATGGCATAGGGGGCCAGGGCCCGCGTGCAGCTGTGGGTCAGGTCGAGATCGTTGCGCGGAAGGCTCGGTGGCTCGACGTAAGCGAAGAGCAGGGCGCCGAGGTACTCGTGCTCGACCGGCGCATTGTCGGCGGTCAGCGCCTGTACTTTGGGGTCGCAGGCGAGCAGGTACAGGCTGTGCAGCATCAGCCAGGAATTCGGTGACGGCTGGGCGTAGGCGCGGTAGGCGAGCAATTGCCGGCGGCCGAGCAGCGCCAGCGCGCGATGGATGGCGCGATTAAAGAGTGGTCCGGGCGTACCGGGGCGCTGCTGCACGGCGACCGCTTGCGCCAGTGCGGCAAAAGCCTGGGCGAGTGCCTTGAGGAGGTTGTCAGCATGGATCGCCGAGGCGGTAACTTCGACCGGCATTGGCAACGGTGCCGCCATGATGCCGGCTTCGACAGCCGGCAAGGACTTTTCTGCGGCAGCGCGGATTTCCTCCAGGCGCTTGTAGCGCTTGTGCAGATTGGCTTCCTGCTGGGCAGCGGGCAAGGTCACGTTGCCCAGGCGGGCAATCACCGCCAGCGGCGTCAGGCCGGCGAGACTGGCCGACAGGTCGCGCGACGCATCGCCAGCCGCCAGCGGTGCGGCGGACTGGGCGAAGGGGAGCAGGTCACGAAGGCGTTTCAGCGGAGAGTTCATCAATTACAAATGAATATCGTCGGCCGGATTATCCGCCATTTTTGCCCGCCATACTGTGGCGGTTGCAACTGCTTGCGTATACTTGCCGGATGGATCTCTATGAATTGCTAGCCCTGCTGGTGTTGGGCGGCGGCGCCTGGCTTTGGCTGGATGGCCTGAAAGCCCGCGAAATCGGTATTGCCGCGGCGAGTCAGGCCTGTCTCGACGAGGGTTTCCAGTTGCTCGACGATACCGTGGCCGGTTCTCTGTTGCAACTGGCGCGTGACGACGACGGGCAACTCAAGCTGCGCCGCGTTTTTTCCTTCGAATATTCGGACACCGGCGATAACCGGCGCAGTGGCAGCGTGACGCTGTTCGGTCATCGCGTCGAAATGCTGCATGTCCGCCCCAATCTCTACGTTATTCCTCGAGCAAGTCAGACTCCCGATGAAACCCAGCATTGAAACCATCCGCTTTCGCGACACCGACGCCCTTCGCCTCAACGGACCGCGCGGCGCCAGCGCCGTCATCAGCCTGCTTGGCGGGCAGGTCCTGTCGTGGATTACTCCGGATGGCCGCGAGCGTCTGTTCCTGTCTGATCAAGCGGTTTTTGACGGCAGCGTTGCCATTCGCGGCGGCATTCCGGTCTGTTGGCCGCAGTTTGCCGCGCTGGGCGATCTGCCCAAGCATGGCTTTGTCCGCACCCGGCCGTGGCAGGTCGCTACGGAGCGGTGTGGCGACGACTATGCGCTGGTCACGCTGGCCATCGAGGACGACGAGGCAACCCGAGCGCTCTGGCCGCATGCTTTCCGCCTCGAGCTGACACTGATGCTCGAAGACGACCGCATCGACCTTGAACTGAGCGTCAGCAATACCGGCGAGGCGCCGTTCAGCTTTACCGGTGCGCTGCACACCTACCTGCGAGTGACGCAGGTCGAGGATGTGGCGCTGGAAGGGCTCTACGGACATCACTATCGTGATGCAGCGAACGGCGACAAGGTGATTCGTGATTCCGGCACCGCAGTCATGGTCGACGCCGAAATCGACCGCGTTTACCGTGACGTCAAACGGCCGCAGCTGCTGCAGGCCGGCAATCTCAGCCTCGGTATCCAGAGCCAGGATTTCCCCGATGTCGTGGTCTGGAATCCCTGGGTGGATAAATGCGGAGCGCTGGCGGACATGCCGGCTGATGGCTGGCGGCACATGCTCTGCGTCGAGGCCGCTGTCGCCGAAACGCCGGTCCTCGTGCCGGCGGGCGAGGAGTGGTATGGCCGGCAGACGCTGGTGGCGGTGTGAGGAACTTTTGATCCGGCGCAGGATCAGAATTGCCATCATCTGATATATTTGTCGAATGTCTGCGTTTCGCACCCTGATCGCCCGTTGGCTGCTGGCCGTGATGCTGGCCACCGTCTTCTCGCCGAGTTTCGGCTGGGAACTGGTGGACGGCGCTGTGCCGCATGCCCATTCGGAGCAGGCTGCGGTTGGCGATGAGCACCCCGCGGATCACCATGTCCACGGCGTGGCTTCGGCCTCGGTATCCATGCACGATGCGACCGCGGCGCATGCCGACGACGACTGTGCCGGTTGCGCCGACATGGCCGCCGGCGATTGCAGCGACATCCAGCACCACTGCTGTCCCGGGCATGTCCTCGGTCACCTGCCGGCCAGCCTGCGCGCGGTCGGTGTTGCCGTGCTGGCGCTGAACGATTCCTTTGCGCTCGATGGCGCCGCAGCGCGTTTCTCGTCGCGCATTCCCGAGGGGCTGGAGCGCCCGCCCAGAGCTGCCGCGTAATCCGCGGCGGCCAGTCTCATTCGTTCCATAAAATCTGAAAGCCCCAGCTCGGGGTGATGCGGCTTGCCGCCGGTTGTCCTTATCCAACAACCGGAGGAATTCCCATGCGACGCGTTATTAATCGCGCTGCCCGACCTGTTTGTGTTGGTGCCTTCGTCACCGTTTCGATGGCCACGATGGTGCTGCCGGCGTTTGCCGACAGCCCTCTGGCCACTGCCTTCGAGCTTGCCTGGCAACGCCAGCCGGCGGCAGTTTCTTTCGCCGAGCGGCAACGTGCCGTCGATGCCCGGCGGCAAACCGCTGACGCATTGATCGCCGCGCCACCCAGCCTGGAACTGGGCACGCGCAGCGACCGTTTCAACCGTAATCAGGGCGCTCGCGAGCTTGAAGCGGGGCTGGCCTTGCCGCTCTGGCTGCCGGGTGAGCGTAGCGGCTCACAGGCGGTCGCTGAAGCCGATGCCAACGCGCTCAGCGGTCGCGTGGCCAGTCTGCGGCTGGATCTGGCGCGGCAGGTGCGCGAGCTGTGGTGGGGCTGGCAGGCCATACGCAATGAGCGCGGCCTGGCCGATGAGCGACTGGCTGCCGCGCAGCGGCTGCGTGACGACGTCGCCCGCCGCTTTCAGGCCGGCGACCTGTCGCGGGCTGACCTCAATCAGGCCGAGGGCGTGATGGCCCAGGCCCGCGCCCTGCAGGCGGAAGCCACAGCCGCCGAGGCGCTGGCGCGTTATCGTCTGGAAAGCCTGACCGGGCCGCTGGGCGAGCAGCCGGGCGCCACGACTGCGGCCCGCGCCGGCGCGATGGCCACTCCCGCCGGCGAACCTGTGATAGTTGTGCCCGCCAGCGCCAAGAGCGCCGGTACGGTTGTCTCCACGACGCATCCGCGACTTCTGGCCTTGCAGGCGCAAGGCGAGCTCGCCCGGCGTCAGGCGGATCTGGTGCGCGTGCAGTCGCGCAGCAACCCGGAACTGGCGCTGTCGACGCGCTATGACCGTGCCGCGGCCGGTCTGGAGAACGAGCAGACCTGGAAGCTGTCATTGCGCATCCCCTTTGGCGGCGGGCCGCGCCACGACGCGCGTATCGCCACGGCCAATGCCGAAGCACTCGAAGCCGGCGCCGAACTGGCGCTGGAACAGGAGCGCCTGCAGCGTGAGAGCGGGGCGTTACGCAGCCAGTTTGCCGCCGCCGAAGCGCAGTTGGCCGCCGCGACGCAACGCGCCGCACTTGCCCGCGAGAACCGCGGCTTTTATGAAAAATCCTTCCGCCTTGGCGAGAGCGATCTGCCCACCCGTTTGCGCATCGAGGCCGAAGCCTTTGAAGCCGAGCGGGCGCTGAGCAGTGCCCGCATCGGGCGCGAACGCACCTTGTCGCAGTTGCGGCAAGCCCTCGGCCTGTTGCCGGAATAAGGAGTTGAGCATGAATTTTCGACAGTTTTTCAGGTTCACCGCAGCCGCCTTGTGGCTGGCGGTGGCGCTACTGGCGCAGGCCGGCGAGGGCGATGTTGCTCCGGTGTCCAAGGTGCTGGCGGTCAGCGAACAGTTTGAGGCCGTGGGTCGTCTGGAGACGAACGGGCTGATCATTTATGTCGATCGTGCCGACAGCAATACGCCGGTCTTGAATGCCCGCCTTGCCGTCGAATTTGAGGGCAAATCGGTCGATGCGACCTTCCGGCCAGAGCAGGGCGATTACCTGATTGCCGATGCCGCCTGGCTGGCACCGCTGCGACGCGAAGGCGAGCATGCACTGGCACTGACGCTGATCGCTGGCGAGGAAAGCGATCTGCTGACGGGCGAGCTGGATGTTCATTCCCGGCAAAGTTCCGGATTGTCCGCAACGGCCCTGGATGCCCGCTGGTTGGCGGCAGGGGCGTCGCTGATCGTCGCCCTGATTCTGGTGTTGCGTCGTCGTCGCGGAGGCAGGGCATGAAAAACCTGTTGATGATTCTTCTGGCCGCAGGCCTGAGTAGCCAGGCACCGGCGCATGAAGGCCATGATCATGGCGATGAAAATAAGACGCCGCAGATCAACGGCAATGCACCGCAGCGTCTGCCCGATGGTACGGTGTTCATTCCCAAGTCGGCGCAGCGCGGCATGGCGGTGCTGACTCAGAAGGCGCAAAGCGAAACCCTGCCGCAATCGCTGGAACTGCCAGGCCGGGTGATCATGGACCCGCATCTGGGCGGGCGGGTCCAGGCGATGATTCCCGGCCGCATCGAAGCCGCCGGGCCGCATGGTCTGCCGGCAGCGGGCAGCAAGGTGAAGAAGGGTGACATCCTGGCCTGGGTGGTGCCCGCATCCGGCGCCATCGAGCGCTCCAATCAGGCGGCGCTGCTGGCAGAACTGCGGGCGACGCAGGGGCTGGCGGAAAAGCGTCTGGCCCGCCTCAAGGAACTGGCCGATACCGTGCCGCGCAAGGACATCGATGCGGCCGAGAGCGAGGTGCTCAGCCTCAAGGGGCGGATTGCCGCCGTCGGTGGCGGTTTGTCCGGCCGCGAGGCGCTGGTAGCGCCGGTGGGCGGCGTGCTGGCAGCGAGCAACGCGGTGGTCGGGCAAGTGGTTGAACCCAAGGAACTGATTTTCGAGGTGATCGACCCCGACAGCCTGCACATCGAGGCAACGGCTTTCGACCCGGTACCGCTGGATCAGGTCGCAGCGGCGACGGTGGCGGTGGCCGGACGCTCGGTGCCGCTGAGCTTCGTCGGTGCGCCGCGCCGCCTGCGCGAACAGGCGCTGCCGCTGATCTTCGAGAACCACGTCGCCGGTGCCGGCCTGAGCCTGCCGCTCGGGCAGCCAGTGAAAGTGCAGGTGCAGCTGAAGTCCACGCTCAGCGGCCTGCCCTTGCCGGCGGCCGCCTTGACGCGCAATACGGCGAACCAGGTGGTGGTCTGGGTGAAGACGGCGCCCGAGCAGTTTGCAGCCCGGGCGATCCGCAGCGAGCCGCTGGATGGCCTGCGGGTGCTGGTGACGGCCGGCCTGCAACCGGGCGAGCGGGTGGTGGTGCAGGGCGCCAGCCTGATCGCGCAGATCCGCTAGGAGACGGGCATGTTCCAGTGGCTCGTCGAAAAAAGCCTCGCCAGCCGGCTGGTCGTGCTGGTCGCTGCCGCTGTCCTCATGGTCTGGGGCAGCTTGCAGGCAACACGCCTGCCGGTCGATGTCTTCCCGGATCTCAACAAGCCGACGGTGACGATCATGACCGAAGCCGGCGGCATGGCGCCGGAAGAGATCGAACAACTGATCAGCTTCCCGCTGGAAACGGCGATGAGCGGCCAGTCGGGGGTTGCGACGGTGCGGTCGATTTCCAGCGCCGGGCTGTCCATCGTCTATCTGACCTTCGACTGGCAGGTCGATGTATATCGCGCCCGGCAGATGGTCAGCGAACGCCTGACTGCCATGGAATCGGCCCTGCCACCCGGCGCCGTGCCGCGCATGGGGCCGGTTTCGTCGATCATGGGCGAGATCATGCTGGTCGCCATTCCGATCTACGGAGAGGGGGCCGACCCGCGGGCGGCGCGGGAATATGCAGACTGGGTCTTGCGCCCGCGGCTGATGGCGATTGCCGGCGTCTCGCAGGTGATCCCGATTGGCGGCGAGGTGCGGCAGTTCCAGGTGCAACCGGATACGCGGCGGATGATGGAGCTGGGCATTGGCCTCGACCAGATCGAGACGGCGGTGCGCGGCTTTGCAGCCAACACTTCGGGCGGCTTCCTTGAACTGAATGGCCGCGAATACCTGATCCGCCACCTCGGCCGCAGCGCCCGGCTGGAGGATCTGAAAAACCTCGCGATCACGGCACGGAACGGACAGCCCATCCTGCTGCGCCAGGTGGCCGAGGTCGGCTTCGCGGCGGCGATCAAGCGCGGTGATGGCGGTTTTGACAATGGCCGCGAGGGCGGCCCGGCGGTGATACTCAGTATCCAGAAGCAGCCGACTGCCGATACGGTCGACCTGACAAAGCGCATTGAATCGGCACTCGCCGATCTCAAGGGCAGCGTGCCGCGGGGTATGAATGCACCCCAGGTGATCTTCCGTCAGGCAGATTTCATCGAGGCCTCGCTGGGCAACCTGCAGGTCAAGCTGCTGATGGCCTCGTGTTTCGTTGCTGGCGTGCTTTTTTTCTTCCTTGGCAACCTGCGGACGATGTTGATCTCGCTGACGGCGATCCCGCTCTCCATCCTCACCGCGATTCTGGTTTTCAAATGGCTGGGGCTGTCGATCAACACCATGACGCTGGGCGGGCTGGCGATAGCGATTGGCGAACTGGTCGATGACGCGGTCGTGGATATCGAGAACATCCTGCGCCGCCTGCGCGAAAAGGCCGCCACAGGCCAGCCGTATTCCGTGCGCCAGACGGTGATTGCTGCCTCGCTGGAGGTGCGGACCGCCATCGTTTATGCGACGCTGATCATTGCGCTGGTTTTCGTGCCGCTGTTCGCGTTGCCCGGCATCGAGGGGCGGCTGTTCGTGCCGCTGGGCGTGGCCTACATCGTTTCCATTCTCGCTTCGCTGGCGGTGTCGGTGCTGGTGACGCCAGTGCTCGCCAGCTACCTGCTGCCGGCGCTGGTGCGCCACGACCACGGCGAAACGCGGCTGGTCGGCTGGCTGAAGGCGCATTACCGGCAAGCGCTGGCGCGCGTGCTGGCGGCGCCCCGGCTGCCGGTGGCCTTGGCCGGCGTGGCCGTGGTGCTGGCGACGCTGGCCGTGCCCTTCTTCCCGACCACTTTCCTGCCGCCGTTTAACGAAGGCTCGATCACCCTCGGCCTGCGCCTCAATCCGGGGGCGACGCTCTCCGAGTCGATTCGCATTGCCCAGGCGGCGGAACATGCCTTGCGCGGGCTGCCGGAACTGGAACACATGGGGCGGCGCACCGGCCGGGCCGAGCTGGACGAGCACGCCGAGGGCGTGCATGTGACGGAATTCGAGATCAAGCTGAAACCGGGCGGCCGCCCAAAGGAGGCGGTCTATGCCGACATCCGCCAGCGTCTGAAGGACTTGCCGGCCAGCCTCAGTCTCGGCCAGCCGATTGCCCACCGCATCGACCATATGCTCTCCGGCGTGCGGGCGCAGATTGCCATCCGCATTGTCGGCGAGGATCTCGATACCCTGCGGGCGCAGGCCGGCCTGCTGCGCGAGCGGCTGACAAAGATTCCGGGGCTGGCCGATCTGGAGATCGAAAAGCAGGTGCTGGCGCCGCAGATCAAGGTGCGCGTCGACTTCGACGCCGCGGCGCGCTATGGCATTTCGACGGCGCAACTGACGCGGACGCTGCAGACGCTGGTCGATGGCGAGAAGGTGACGCAGATCGTTGAAGGCAATCGCCGTTTCGATCTGGTGGTTCGCCTGCCGGAAACCGCGCGCTCGCTGGAAGGGCTGGCCGGCCTGCTGATCGAGACACCGGGCGGGCGCATTCCGCTGTCACGGCTGGCGAGCATCGAGGATGCCGACGGGCCGAACCAGATCACCCGCGACGAGGGGCGGCGGCGCATCGTGATTTCCGCCAATGTGCAGGATCGGGCCTTGTCCGAAGTGGTCGCCGACCTGCGCGCCGCGGTGGCCGAGTTCCGTCTGCCCGAGGGCTATTTCATCACCCTCGGTGGCCAGTTCCAGGCGCAGGAGGAAGCAGCGCGCCTGATTGCGCTGCTGGCAATCGGGTCGGCGGTGCTCATTTTCATGGTGCTCTACAGCCGTTACCGCTCCGCCGTGCTGGCGGCAATGATCATGGCCAATGTGCCGCTGGCGCTGGTCGGCAGCGTGATCGGCCTGTGGCTGTCGGGGCAGCCGCTGTCGGTGGCGGCGCTGATCGGCTTCATCACGCTGGCCGGCATCGCCACCCGCAACGGCATCCTCAAGATCAGCCACTACCTCAACCTGATGCGCTTTGAAGGCGAGGTCTTTGGCGTGCTAATGATCATCCGCGGTTCGCTGGAGCGGTTGACGCCGGTGCTGATGACGGCACTGGTGGCGGCCTTTGCGCTGGCGCCGCTGCTGTTCGAGGCCGAGCAGCCGGGTACGGAGATCCTGCACCCGGTGGCGGTGGTCATTTTTTCCGGGCTGGTCAGTTCTACCCTGCTCGACACCTTCGTCACGCCGGCGCTGTTCTGGCTTTTCGGTTGCAAGCCGGCCGAACGCCTGCTCGCCGAGGGCGGTGACGACAATTTCTAAACCTCAAAGGAGTCATGAAATGCGCAATAAATTCGTGTTTACCGCAGCAGCCGGTTTTTTGGCCCTAAGCCTCAATGCTGGCCAGGTGCTGGCGCACGCCGAGCATGGTCAGCCGCAATATGGTGGTGTTGTTGCTGAGGCCGGCGAGGTGCAGTTTGAAATCGTCGGCAAGGCCGGGCAGATCACGGTGTATGCGACCAACCATGGGGTGCCGGTGGCCACGGCTGGCGCCAGCGGCAAGCTGACGGTACTGGCCGGCGCGCAGAAAACCGAGGTACTACTGAAGCCGGCCGGTGACAACCGCCTGGCTGGTCCCGGCAATGCCGCTGCCGGCGCCAAGCTGCTGCTTCAGGTGCAATGGTCGGACAAGAAGCCGCTGCAGGCGCGTGCCGTTATGCCCTGAGGTCGCCAGCCAGATTCTGCGGGGCGCCAGCGACGCGGTTGCGGCCGCCTTGCTTGGCCCGATAAAGCCAGTCGTCCGCTTCGGCGATCAGTTCGTCGATCTGGCTGTGCATGCCCAGTTCGGCTATGCCAAAACTGGCCGAGACGCGGAAAGTTTTGCGGCCATCGCGGAAACTCAGGACCTCGATCGATAAGCGCAGGCGTTCGGCAAGCTGTCGCGCTTGCGAAAGTTCGGTTTCCGGCAACAGCATGACGAACTATATGGACGCCTCCCGTTTGCCAAGGACGAAATTTATGTGTTGGGACAGATAGGCTGCAGTTCTATATCCGGCCTGTTGTGCAGGAATGGACCTGCTGGCCCTGATGGAATCCGCTGACCCGCG
>NKXK01000026.1 GCA_004379165.1 Rhodocyclaceae bacterium
GGGTCCAGTAGCCGGTACGCCAGCAGAGGCCGAAGCCGCTCTTGGCGACGACGTCGCGCTGGTCGATCACATAGACGCGTTCCTGGGCGGTGGCGGCGAAGCCGATGCCGGCCAGCAGTGCCAGAACAAGAGACTTCTTGGCGATGGTTTTGATCATTGTTTTCCCTCGTTGAAGAAAATTGAAAATTCTTGACCCGCATTCAGGTGTTCAACCCAAAAACTTCAGCGGACTTCCAGCTTATTTTGCCATAGGGCAATTGCCGTTTCCAAGTCATTCAGGGACTGCTTTGGTAAAGTTTTGTTGTCCACGCAACACTTTCCAGCGATCCAGACGTGGCTGACTGATTCTCGGCCGCAGACATGCACGAGATGTGACACCGGGTCATAGCAGGGGCGGCTCTCCAGTGCACCGAGATGAACGGCGCAGATGTCAGCGGATTTGCCCGGCGTCAGCGAGCCGATTTCGTCAGCTAGCCCAAGGGCCTGGGCACCGCCAAGGGTGGCCATGCGCAATACGTCGTGGGCAGGCAGGGCGGCGGCATCGCCGGTGCTGCCTTTGGCGAGCAGGGCGGCCAGTTTCATTTCTGCGAACAGGTCGAGGCGGTTGTTGCTGGCTGCGCCATCGGTGCCAAGGCCGACATTGATGCCGAGTTGTCGCATTCGCGCCACAGGGGCGAAGCCACTGGCAAGTTTCATGTTCGACGTTGGGCAATGGGCGATACTGGCGCCGGTGTCTGCAAGGAGCGCCAATTCGTCTTCACTGAAATGCACGCCATGCACGCCGATGAACTCCGGTCCGAGCAGACCGAGCTGGTGCAGGCGCCGGATTGGCGTCACGCCATGCTGCTGCTGGCTGTCTTCAAGCTCATGCCGGGTTTCGTGCAGGTGGCAATGGATCGGCAGGTTGAGTTGCTCGGAGAGTGTGAGGATGCGCCGGAAGCTGTTGTCGCTCACGGTGTAGGGGGCGTGCGGGGCGAGGCAGAAGTGCGTCAGCGGCCGGTCGAGCCACGCTTCACGGATGGCCAGGCCCTTGTTGAGATAGTCGTCGGCGTCGCTGGCGTAGCCTGTGGGGAATTCCAGCGCCGTGATGCCAAGGACGGCGCGCATGCCGAATTCGGCGGCAGCGGTGGCGGCGGCATCCGGGTAAAAGTACATGTCGTTGAAGCAGGTGATGCCGCCCTTGAGCATTTCGGCACAAGCCAGCCGGGTGCCGTCGAGGACGAACTGTGCCGAGGCATGGGCCGCTTCGGCCGGCCAGATATGTTTTTGCAGCCAGTCCAACAGCGGCAGGTCGTCGGCCATGCCCCGCATCAGGCTCATCGCGGCATGCGTGTGGAGATTGACGAGTCCCGGGATCAGGATGTGGTCATCGAGCGTGACGCGACGGGCGGCGCGGTAGCGCACCCGGCTCTGGCCAATCGGCAGCACGGCGAGGATGCGCCCGCCGTGCACGGCGATGGCATGGTTTTTGAGGACGTTTTCCGGGTTGACCGTAGCAACCCAGCGGGCTTCGATCACCAGGTCGATTTCCAGAGCTTTGTTTGTCATCACGAGGACGGCTTTTCGAGGGTGGTGGCATGGTAAAATAGCAAATTACGCGTGCTTCAACCAAATATCCGTGCCGCGCTGCGGTGCGAGAAGAAGAGACATGGATCAATTCGCCAAAGAAACCCTGCCGATCAGCCTCGAAGACGAGATGCGGCGTTCCTATCTCGATTACGCGATGAGCGTGATCGTCGGCCGGGCGCTGCCGGATGCGCGCGACGGCCTGAAGCCGGTGCATCGCCGCGTGCTGTTTGCGATGCACGAGCTGAACAACGACTGGAACAAGGCGTACAAGAAATCGGCGCGTATCGTCGGTGACGTGATCGGTAAATACCACCCGCACGGCGATACCGCGGTGTATGACACGATCGTCCGCATGGCGCAGGACTTCTCGCTGCGCTACATGCTGGTCGATGGTCAGGGCAACTTCGGCTCGGTCGATGGCGACAACGCCGCCGCGATGCGTTATACCGAAGTGCGCATGGCCAAGATCGGTCACCAGTTGCTGGAAGACATCGACAAGGAAACTGTCGATTTCGGACCGAACTACGACGGTTCCGAGAACGAACCGCTGGTGATGCCGGCGCGGATTCCCAACCTGTTGATCAATGGCTCTTCCGGTATTGCGGTCGGCATGGCGACCAACATCCCGCCGCACAACCTGAACGAAGTGATTGCTGGTTGTCTGGCCCTGCTGGAGAACCCGGCGCTTTCCATCGATGACCTGATCGACCTGATTCCGGCCCCGGATTTCCCGACTGCAGCGCTGATCTATGGCGTCATGGGCGTGCGCGAAGGCTACAAGACCGGCCGCGGCCGCGTTGTCATGCGCGCCCGGACGCACTTCGAGGACATCGGCAAGGGCGACCGTCAGGCGCTGATCGTCGACGAGATTCCCTATCAGGTGAACAAGAAATCGCTGATCGAGAAAATCGCCGAACTGGTCAACGAGAAGAAGATCGAGGGCATCTCCGATATCCGCGACGAATCCGACAAGTCGGGCATGCGCATCGTCATCGAGCTGAAGCGTGGCGAGGTCGGCGAGGTCATCCTCAACAACCTGTACAAGCAGACGCAGCTGCAGGATACCTTCGGCATGAACATGGTGGCGCTGGTCGACGGCCAGCCGCGCCTGCTCAACCTGAAGCAGATGCTCGAATGCTTCCTGTCGCACCGTCGCGAGGTGGTGACCCGGCGTACGGTCTATGAACTGCGCAAGGCACGTGAACGCGGCCACGTCCTCGAAGGTCTGGCCGTTGCACTGTCCAACGTCGACGAGATCATCGCCCTGATCAAGGCGGCGCCGACCCCGGCCGATGCCAAGCGCGGCCTGATGGAGCGAACCTGGCGCAGCCCCGTGGTCGAAGAAATGCTGGTGCGAGCCGCTTCGGATGCCTCGCGTCCGGACGGCCTGGCACCGGAGTTTGGCCTGTCTGCCCAGGGTTATCGGCTGTCCGATGCCCAGGCGCAAGCGATCCTTGAGCTGCGCCTGCAGCGCCTGACCGGCCTGGAGCAGGACAAGATCGTCGGCGAATACAAGGAAGTGATGGCGAAGATCCTCGATCTGCTCGACATCCTTGCCCGCCCCGAGCGCATTACCGCAATCATCGTCACCGAGCTGACGGCGATCCGTGACCAGTTCGGCGACGAGCGCCGTTCCGAGATCGTGCTGCACACGCAGGAACTGGGCATCGAGGACTTCATCACGCCGCAGGACATGGTGGTGACCTTGTCGCATGGCGGTTACGTCAAGGCGCAGCCGCTGGCCGATTATCGCGCCCAGAAGCGTGGCGGACGTGGCAAGCAGGCGGCGGCGATCAAGGACGAGGATTTCGTCGATCACCTGTTCGTGGCCAATACTCACGATTACATCCTGTGCTTCTCCAACCGCGGCCGCTGCTACTGGCTCAAGGTTTACGAAGCACCGCAGGGTAGCCGCAACAGTCGCGGCAAGCCGATCGTCAATCTCTTCCCGCTGGAAGAGGGCGAGCGCATCAACGCCGTGCTGCCGGTCAAGGAGTTCTCCGAAGACAAGTTCATCTTCATGGCCACCCGTGCCGGTACGGTCAAGAAGACGCCGTTGTCCGACTTCTCCAACCCGCGCAAGGCCGGCATCATCGCCGTCGATCTGCTCGATGACGACTATCTGATCGGCGTCGAACTGACGACCGGCCAGAGCGACATCGTGTTGGTGTCCGACGCCGGCAAGGCAGTGTGGTTCGATGAGGAAGATGTCCGCCCGATGGGCCGCGGCGCACGCGGCGTGCGCGGCATGAAGCTGCAGGAAGGCCAAACAGTCATCTCGCTGCTGGTGGCCGAGAGCGATCAGCAGACTGTACTGGTGGCGACCGAGAACGGTTTTGGCAAGCGCACCGTGCTCGCTGACTTCCGTCACTCCGGCCGCGGTACGCAGGGCGTCAAGGCGATTGCCGATAGTGAGCGCAATGGTGTGGTGATCGGTGCCAAGCTGGTTGATGACAACGACGAAGTGATGCTTATTACCACCGGTGGCGTGCTGATCCGTACCCGTGTTTCCGAAATCCGCGGCATGGGCCGGGCGACGCAGGGCGTGACGCTGATTTCGCTGGATGATGGCGAAAAGCTGGCCGGTCTGGAAAAGGTCGCCGAGTCGGTGGCCGAGGTGGTGGCTGAAGATGAGACGGTTGCTGCCTCGCCGGCAGAGGGGTCTGCGGTCAACCCGGAAAACGATCAAAATCAGGAAGCGTCGGATAACAGCGAGAGCGGAGAGGCTTGATGGGGCGTATCTGGAATTTCAGCGCCGGACCGGCGGCGCTGCCTGAAGAAGTTCTGCTGCAGGCGCAGGCCGAGTTGCTCGACTGGCACGGCGCTGGTTGCAGCGTCATGGAAATGAGCCATCGCGGCAAGGAATTCATGTCCATCCTCGAGCAGGCAGAAGCCGACCTGCGCGAGTTGATGGGCATTCCCGAGCAGTACAAGGTACTGTTCCTGCAGGGGGGGGCGACGCAGCAGTTCGCGCAGATCCCGATGAACCTGTTGGCGGGCCGTTCGGCGGATTACATCGTTACCGGCTCGTGGTCGAAGAAGGCGGTCAAGGAAGCGCAACGCTTCGGCAGTGTCCGCATCGCCGCCTCGACCGAGGAAAGCAAGTTCACCCGCCTGCCGACGGCCGAGGAAATCCGCCTCGATCCGTTCGCCGCCTACCTGCACGTCTGTACCAACGAAACCATCCACGGCGTCGAGATTCCCGCCGAGCGCATTGCCAGTACCGGCGTGCCGCTGGTGGCCGACATGTCCTCGCACATCCTGTCGCGGCCGGTGCCGGTCGAGAAATTCGGCATGATCTACGCCGGCGCCCAGAAGAACATCGGTCCGTCGGGCCTGACGCTGGTGATCATCCACCGCGACCTGCTCGGCATGGCGCCGCTGACCATCCCGACGGTCATGGACTTCGCGGTGATGGCCGAGAACGGTTCGATGCTCAACACGCCGCCGACCTATGGCATCTACATGGCCGGCCTAGTTTTCCAGTGGTTGAAGCGTCAGGGCGGGCTGGAGGGCATGGCTGCGGTGAACGCGGAAAAGGCGCGAATTCTGTATGACTGCATCGACGGTTCCGGCGGCTTCTACAGCAACCCTGTCGATCCAGATTGTCGTTCGCGCATGAACGTACCGTTCGTGCTGGCCAATCCCGAGTTCGATGCGGCCTTCCTGGCCGAATCGAAGGCGGCCGGACTGGTGTCGCTCAAGGGCCACAAGTCGGTCGGCGGCATGCGCGCCTCGATCTACAACGCCGTGCCGCTGGCTGGCGTGCAGGCGCTGGTCGATTTCATGTACGATTTTGCCAAACGCAAGGGTTGATGCGATGAGCGACCAGCCGCAAACCGATCTGCAACAGGCGCTGTCCGGCGTGCGCGCCGACATTGACCGCATCGATGGCGAATTGCTGCGCTTGCTCAACGAGCGTGCCCGTTGTGCGCAGAAGGTCGGCGAGATCAAGGCCGAGTTCGGAGACGCCGGCTTCATCTATCGTCCGGAGCGCGAGGCGCAGGTGCTGCGCCGTTTGCAGGATGCCAATCCGGGCCCGTTGCCCGGCGACAACATCACCTTCTTTTTCCGTGAAGTGATGTCGGCCTGCCTGTCGCTGGAGCAGCCGCTGGGCGTGGCCTTCCTCGGGCCGCTCGGAACGTTCTCGGAATCCGCGGCGACCAAGCATTTCGGCCACGCTGCCCGCCTGCTGCCGCAGGCATCGATCGATGATGTCTTCCGCGAGGTCGAGGCGGGGCATGCCCATTACGCCGTCGTGCCAGTCGAAAACTCCACCGAGGGTGCAGTCGGGCGGACAATGGATCTTCTGCTGGGCTCCTCGCTCAAGATATGTGGCGAGGTGGTGTTGCGCATCCACCAGAATCTGTTGTCCAGAGAAGCCGATTTCAATGCGATCACCAAGGTGTATTCGCATGCCCAGTCGCTGGCGCAGTGCCACGAATGGCTGAACCGCGTTCTGCCCAACGCGCAGCGTATTTCTGTCGGCAGCAATGCCCAGGCGGCGCAGAAGGCGGCTGAGGAGGCCGGTGCCGCGGCCATCGCCGGTGAAGCGGCTGCAGCGCGCTATGAATTGCCCAAGCTGGCGGAGAACATCGAAGACGAACCGAACAACACCACGCGTTTTTTGGTGATGGGGCGCCACGATGCCGGCATTTCCGGGCGAGACAAGACTTCGTTGATCATGTCCGCACCGAACCGTACCGGCTCGCTGCACGACCTGTTGCTGCCCTTTTCGCATGCCGGGGTCTCGCTGTCCCGTCTCGAATCCCGCCCGGCCCGCCATGCCTTGTGGGAGTACGTTTTCTACGTCGACATCGAAGGCCATCGTGATGACCCGGCAGCGAAGTCCGCGCTCGACGAGTTGGCTGGTCGTGCTGCCTATCTGAAGATCCTCGGTTCCTATCCGGTCGCTGTTTACTGAGTTACTGCCATGAGTCTTGCCGAACAAGCCCTGAGTTACGTCCGCGCCATCTCCCCCTATCAGCCGGGTAAGCCGATCACCGAACTGGCCCGCGAGATGGGGATTCCGGTTGAGAGCATCGTCAAACTGGCGTCCAACGAAAATCCCTTGGGCATGAGCCCGAAGGCGAAGTTGGCGGTTGAAAAGGCGATTGCCGGTGTCGAGCGTTACCCTGATCAGTTCGACCTGATTGCCAAACTGGCAGTTCGTTGTGGCGTCGCGCAGAACCAGGTGGTTCTGGGCAACGGCTCCAATGACGTCCTTGACCTGATTGCCCGCGTCTTCCTCGCACCGGGGCGCTCGGCGGTGTTTGCGCAGCATGCCTTCGCCGTTTATCCGCTGGCTACGCTGTCCACGGGTGCCGAGCTGATCTGCGTGCCGGCCAAGGATTACGGTCACGACCTGGCGGCCATGCGCGCGGCGATCCGTCCGGATACCCGTATCGTCTGGATTGCCAACCCGAATAACCCGACCGGTAACTTCCTGCCCTACGCCGAGGTGCGTGCGTTTCTCGAAAGCGTGCCGCAGGACGTGGTGGTGGTTCTCGACGAGGCTTACAACGAATACATTCCGGCGGCTGAACGGGTCGATACCACGGCCTGGTTGAAGGAATTCCCGAACCTGCTGATCTGCCGTACCTTTTCCAAGATTTACGGACTGGCCGGTCTGCGCGTCGGCTATGGCGTGGCCTCGGCGGAGATCGCCGACTTGATGAATCGCGTTCGTCAGCCGTTCAACGTCAACAATCTGGCAATTGCCGGTGCGCTCGCGGCGCTGGATGACGACGCATTTCTCAATGCGAGCTACGAACTCAACCGCCGCGGCATGGCACAGATTGTCGCGGCGCTTGAAAAGCATGGCCTGGAGCACATCCCGTCCTGTGGCAATTTTGTCACCTTCCGCGCCGGCGACGCCGCGGCGGTGAATCATAAGCTGCTCAAGCATGGCGTCATCGTCCGTCCGATCGCCGGCTATGGCCTGCCTGAGTGGCTGCGCGTGACCATCGGTACCGAAGCGGAGAATGCGCGCTTCATCGAGGCGCTGGCCAAGGCGCTGTAAATGGACGCCGGTCTGCCTGAATTCTCCAAGGTAGTTGTCTTCGGCACCGGCCTGATCGGCGGCTCCTTCGCGCTTGCCCTCAAGGAAGCGGGGGCGGTTGAGGAGGTCGTCGGCTTCGGGCGGACGCCGGCCACCTTGCGGGCGGCGCAGGCCTTGGGCGTCATTGACCGGGCCGGGATCAATCCCGCGCATGAAATCGGCGATGCCGATCTGGTGCTGGTGGCAACGCCAGTGGCACAGATGTCGGAAATTTTTGAGCGTATTGCCCCGTATCTGGGCCCGAATACCATCGTCACTGATGGCGGCTCGACCAAGGGCGACGTGGTGGCGGCAGCGCGTGCTGCCTTCAAGGGCCATATTGGCAAATTTGTGCCGGCGCACCCGATTGCCGGCGCCGAAAACAGCGGTCCGGCCGCCGCACGCTGGGATTTGTACCAGTCGAAGAAGGTGGTGGTCACCCCGTTGCCTGAAAACAATGACGAGCGACTGGATCGCGTCAAACGCGCCTGGTCGCTGTGTGGGGCCGATATCTACGAACTGACGCCCGAGATGCACGACCGTGTTTTCGCGGCTGTCAGCCATCTGCCGCATCTGCTCTCCTTTGCGCTGGTGCATGACCTCGCCGTGCGTGAGGATGCCGGATTGTTCTTCACCTTTGCGGCTTCGGGCTTCCGCGATTTCACGCGCATTGCGGCCAGCCACCCCGAAATGTGGCGCGACATCTGTCTGGCCAACCGCGAGGCGTTGCTTGGCGAGCTCGACAGCTACCGGGCGCAACTGGACGATTTGCGCGTGGCACTGGCGCTCAACGACGGCGAACGTCTGGAGGAGGTATTCGGCATTGCTCGCCAGGCGCGGCGCAACTGGGCGGGCGAAGCCTGAGCATGGCGCAGCGACTGCGGCAATTCGTCGGCTTTTGGTTGCTGCTGTGGGCTGCGGTCGCTGCAGCTGCCCCCGACATCCTGTTGGCGAACGTTTATCGGAACGAGATTGATCCGGCGCCGTATCTGGTCAGCGAGAAACTCGATGGTGTCCGGGCGATCTGGGATGGGCAGTCTCTGAAAACCCGCAGTGGGCGGGTGATCAATGCGCCGGTGTGGTTTGTCGACGCCCTGCCGGCGGTAGCACTGGACGGCGAACTCTGGATCGCGCGGCAGCGCTTTGACGAGGTCTCCGGAACTGTGCGTCGTGAGGTTCCTGTTGATGCAGAATGGCGCAAGGTGCGCTACATGCTGTTCGAGCTGCCGGGAGCGGGCGGTACTTTCGCGCAGCGGGTGGAACAGATGCAGGCGATCATCTCCAAGGCAAAAGTTCCTTGGCTGCAAGTGATTGAGCAACGTCCTGCGGTGAACCGGGAAAGCCTGAAAAAATGGCTGGCACGGGTGGTCAAGCAAGGCGGTGAAGGGCTGATGCTGCACCGTGCCGATGCACCGTATGAAACCGGACGCAGCGATACCCTGCTCAAACTGAAGCCGGCGCTGGATGCCGAAGGCGTGGTGGTCCGGCATCTTCCCGGCAAAGGCAAATATGAAGGCATGCTGGGCGCACTGGAAATCCGATTGGCGGATGGCAAGTTGCTTCGTTTGGGCAGCGGTTTTTCCGATGAACAGCGGAAGAATCCGCCGCCGCCAGGGGCATTGGTGACGTATCGCTATCGTGATCTGACGGCGTATGGCGTGCCGCGCTTTGCGACGTTTGTCCGGGTACGGGAGGAGTAAGTAGTGCGCAAGTTATTCATGGGGCATTCCTTATGACTATCCTCGTCACCGGCGGTGCCGGCTTCATCGGCAGCAATTTTGTCCTCGACTGGCTGGCCCAATCCGACGAACCGGTCATCAAACTCGATGCCCTGACCTACGCGGGCAATCTGGAAAACCTCGTCACACTGACAGGCGACACCCGCCACACCTTCGTCAAAGGCAGCATCGACGACTTCGATCTCGTCGCCCAACTGCTTGCTAAACACCAGCCTCGCGCGGTCGTCAATTTTGCGGCCGAATCCCATGTCGACCGCAGCATCCACGGTCCCGAAGACTTCGTACAGACCAATATCGTCGGCACTTAGGTCGGTTGTAAACGGCAGAGTCCAACGGTTCAAGCGGCTATCTGTTTTTCATAATGTTGTTGCATGAACGCAGCAGGTGACAGATAGCCAAGGCGAGCCTGCTTGCGAATCCGGTTGTAGAAGAT
>NKXK01000024.1 GCA_004379165.1 Rhodocyclaceae bacterium
AGTTGCGCCTGTCGAAGAACGTCAAGCGCCACATCGAGCGCCTGTTTCGCGTCGCGGGCTGGAGCGATGCCGGTCAGGGCTGGGAAGGCATCGACAGCACGCTGACGCTCACCGGCTGGGAGGCCAAGCGCCGTGTGGTGGTGTTACGCCGCCCTTTGCAGGGCGAGATGCTCGTCGCCCAGGAGGATAACGGTCAGCAATTGCTCGGCTTCATCGAGGCGGATCGCAAGGCAGGCAAGCGGATCACCGGCTACGAGTACGCCGTATTGGTCACCAACCTCAAGCATGAAATCCTCTCGCTCGGCCAACTCTACCGCGACCGGGCGGATGCTGAGAATGTCTTTGATGAACTGAAAAACCAATGGGGCTGGGGCGGCTTCACCACGCACGACTTGCATCGCTGTCAGCTGTCGGCGCGTGCTGTGGCGCTGATTTACAACTGGTGGAGTCTATTCGTCCGCCTGGCCAACCCCGAAGCCCGGCTCGAGGCCATGACCAGCCGGCCTTGGCTGATGTCCTCCGTCGGCCGCCGCACTGAGCATGCTGGACAGACGACGATCACGCTGACCGGCCAGCATGCCTACTTCGACAAAGCCCGGCAGGTGCTCATGTGCGTCTCCAGCCAGCTTCAAACCTGGCTGAAAGAGGCTGCGGAGCAGTTGGCCGCCACTTCGGTATGGCTCCTCTGTTGCGAGCATCTCAAGCGCACCATCGCGGCCATCGGACCACCGAAAACCCTCCGCTTGCAAACAGATCATGCAAACGGTATCGGGTAACTGCGGTTTTTAGGATCATGGATATTGGCATCAGCAAAAAAGACCGCGAAAAAATCGCCGATGGACTATCGCACCTCCTTGCCGACTCCTTCACGCTTTACCTGAAAACCCACAACTTCCACTGGAACGTCACCGGGCCGATGTTTAATACGCTGCACGTGATGTTCATGGACCAATACACGGAGCTGTGGAATGCGCTCGACCTCATCGCCGAGCGGATTCGGGCGCTGGGCGTCGCTGCCCCCGGCACTTATCGTGAATTCGCCAAGCTCACCGTCATTAAGGAAAGCGAAGGCAAGGTCAGTGCTGAAGAGATGATCAAACAACTGGTCGCCGGCCAGGAAGCGGTGTCCAAAACTGCCCGCAGCATCTTTGCGATCGTGGACAAGGCGGGCGACGAACCGACCGCTGACCTGCTGACGCAACGCATGCAGATCCACGAGAAAAATGCCTGGATGTTGCGCAGCCTGCTGGAAAACTAGGCCCGAAGCAAAACCACCGACGGAAAAGAAAAACCCGCATTTTTGCGGGTTTTTCGTGTTGACCGTAGCCCGCGATGCGGGCTCCGACGTGCTTACTTGCCAGTCTGCAGGAAGCCATCCATGCGCCGCTCGGCCAGACTGAACCACGCCGACTGGGTACGACGGTACTTGTCGTACTCGGTGTAGATCTTCTTGAACTCCGGATTCTTGCCTGCCTCGTCGGCATACAGATCCTGAGCGGCCTTGGCGGTCGCCTTGAGAATCTCGGACGAGAACTCGCGCACCTTGACGCCAGCCTGCATCAGCTTGGCCAGCGCTGCCGGGTTCTTGTGGTCGTATTCGGCCATCATCGTCACGTTGGCTTCGTATGCAGCGGCCTGGAAGGCTTCCTGATATTCCTTCGGCAGCTTGTCCCATTCCTTCTTGTTGACGAAGAAGTGAATGACGGGGCCCGGCTCCCACCAACCCGGGTAGTAGTAGTTCTTGGCAACCTTGAAGAAGCCCAGCTTTTCGTCGTCGTACGGACCGACCCACTCGGCGGCATCGATGGTGCCCTTTTCCAGTGCCGGGTAGATGTCGCCACCGGCGATCTGCTGCGGCACAACGCCGAGTGCGGAGAAGACAGTGCCGCCGAGACCGGCGATACGCATCTTGATGCCCTTGAGGTCAGCCACGGTCTTCACTTCCTTGCGCCACCAGCCGCCCATCTGGGTACCGGTATTGCCGCCGGCAAAGGAGACGACGTTGTAGTTGGCATAGAAGTCATCCAGCAGCTTCTGGCCGCCACCGTAGTAGATCCAGGCGTTCATCTGGCGGGCAGTCATGCCGAACGGCACCGAGGTACCGAAGCCGAAGGTCTTGTCCTTGCCGACATAGTAGTAAGAGCAGGTGTGGCAGACTTCGACGGTACCTTGCTGCACGGCGTCCAGCGCCTGCAGGCCAGGAACGATTTCGCCGCCCGGGAAAACGCGAATGTCGAACTTGCCGCCGGTCATCGCACGCAGGCGGTTGGCCAGCACGTCGGCACCGCCGTAAATGGTGTCCAGGCTCTTCGGGAAGCTGGATGTCAGACGCCATTTGATATTCGGCAGGGTCTGGGCGATTGCCGGCGCGGCCAGCGTGGTTGCGGCACCGGCAGCGGCACCGACAGATGCTTTTTTCAGAAAATCACGACGTTGCATGTTGTCTCCTCCAAGGGGGTAAGTCACGTCAAGCCTGATGGCTGCATCCATTCTTCCCCATCCGCAAAAATTTTGCGAGTGGTGGAAAACCCTAATTCAGTCGCCGGCAACGGTCATCCGCTCGATGAGGATGGAGCCGGTCTGTTTCGAACCGCGGACCTGGACATCGTTGCCGACCGCAACCACGCCCGCCAGCATCTGCCGCAGGTTGCCGGCAATAGTGATTTCCTCGACCGGGTGGGCGATCACGCCATTTTCGACCCAGTAGCCGGCAGCGCCGCGTGAGTAGTCACCAGTGACGTAATTGATGCCGTGGCCGAGCAGCTCGGTGACCAACAGGCCACGATTCATCTTGCGCAGCAGGCCGGCGAAATCGAGTTCGCCCGGTTCGATGATCAGGTTGTGGCTGCCGCCAGCATTCGCCGTCGTCTGCATCCCCAACTTGCGCGCCGTGTAGGTACTGAGGAAATAGCCCTGCAGGATGCCGTCGCGAACGACATCGCGATCCTTGGTCGCCACGCCGTCGCTGTCGAAGGAGGCACTGCCCAGCCCGCAGGGAATATGCGGCCGCTCGGCGATCTGCACGAAGGACGGCATGACCGGCTTGCCGAGATGATCCAGAAGGAAAGACGCCTTGCGATAGAGCGCCCCGCCGCTGGCGGCATGGACCAGACTTCCCAACAGCCCGCCGGCCAGTGGCGCCTCGAAGAGCACCGGAAACTCCCCGGTCTTCACCTTGTGCCCGCCCAAGCGCGCCACGGCACGCTCGGCGGCAATCCGCCCGACCTGCTCGGCGGCATCAAGCCGCGCCGCGTTGCGGTGCGTGGTATACCAGTCGTCGCGCTGCATCGCATCCTGCTCGCCGGCGATCACCGAGCAGGAGATGTAATGGCGTGAGGTCGGATACCCCCCCATGAAACCGTGGCTGTTGGCCGAGACAAAATGCGCCTGCTGCGTCGAGATCGACGCCCCTTCCGAATTCGACACCTGCGGGCTGGCGTCAAAGGCCGCCTGCTCACAGCGACGTGCTGTCTCGATCGCCTCCTCGACGCTGAGCGCCCAAGGATGATAGAGATCAAGGTCTGGGCAGTCCTTCGCCATCAGCGCCGCGTCGGCGAGGCCGGCGCAGTCGTCTTCTGCGGTAAAACGGGCGATATTGAGCGCCGCCTCGACCGTATCGCGCAATGCCTGCGCCGAAAAGTCGGAGGTACTGGCGTAACCCTTGCGCTGGCCGGCATAGACGGTGATGCCGATGCCTTTGTCGCGGTTGTACTCGATGGTTTCCACCTCGTCGCAACGCACCGTCACCGACTGACCGAAGCCCTCAGAAACATCGACCTCGCACGCGCTCGCCCCCTTGCTGGCAGCGTGTTTGAGGACATCGGCGGCAAACTGCTGGAGCGTGGCGAAGGGATAGGAGAAGGCGGTGGATTCGGACATGGAAGGGGCATGAAGACGGGAAAATCGCTATCATAGCAGCCCACCCTTACTCCCTGAGCCTGCCGCAGCCCGCGGACGGATACCACCGATGCAAGAAGAAGATTTCACCGAAGATACCGGCCGCCCCTCGAAAACCAAGCAGAAAGAGGCGATGCACGAATTGCGCGACCTCGGCGCCGAACTGGTCGAGCTCTCGGTCGGCCAACTCAAGCGGATCAATCTGCCGGAAAACATCTTCGACGCCGTGCGCGAATGCCAGAAGATCACCGCCCACGGTGCCCGCCGCCGGCAGATCCAGTACCTCGGCAAGCTGATGCGCTCGATCGATGACGAACCCATCCGCGCCGGCCTCGCGCTGCTGCGCGGCGAATCCTCGGCCGAAACCGCCCGCCTGCACCGACTTGAACGCCTGCGCGTCAAGCTGCTGGAGGACGAAAGCACGCTCTCCGACATCGCCGCCCTGTGGCCGTCGGTCGACCTCCAGCACCTGCGCCAGTTGCGCCGCAACGCGCTCAAGGAACAGGAACAGAACAAGCCGCCGAAAAACTTCCGCGCCATCTTCCAGGTGCTTCAGGAACTCGACAAGGAAGGAAACCAGCATGTCGCAGAATGAAACCCTGGTTGTCGGCCTGGTCTCGATCAGCGACCGCGCCTCGAGCGGCGTCTATGAAGACAAAGGCATCCCCGCGCTACAGGACTGGCTGTGCACCGCGCTGACCACGCCCTGGCGCGCCGAAACCCGCCTCATCGCCGATGACCAGCCGAGCATCGAAGCGACGCTCAAGGAACTGGTCGATCAGGCTGGATGCCATCTGGTTCTGACCACCGGCGGCACCGGCCCGGCACTGCGCGACGTCACACCGGAAGCCACACTGGCCGTCGCGGACAAGGAAATGCCGGGCTTCGGTGAAGAAATGCGCCGCATCAGCCTGAATTTCGTGCCGACCGCCATCCTCTCGCGGCAGGTCGCGGTGATCCGCAAGCAATGCCTGATCATCAACCTGCCCGGCCAGCCGAAGTCGATCAAGGAAACGCTGGAAGGCGTCCGCGACGCTGACGGCAATGTCACTCACGTCGGCATCTTCGCTGCCGTGCCCTACTGCATCGACCTCATCGGCGGTCCGTACGCCGAAACCGACGATGCGGTAATCAAGGTCTTCCGCCCGAAAACAGCCCTGCGTCCGAAGCAGGGCTGAGCGAGACTGAGCCGGGGGCTCAGCCGATCACGGACAGGCGGTAGCGCGCCAGTTCGTAGTCCGCAGTCCGTTCGAGCAGCGCGACGGGTGCCAGAGCATGGCGGCGTCCATCGCGGGTGAATTCCAGGTTTTCACGCAGATCGAAGGTTGCCGGTGGCAGGACCACCAGTGTCTCGCCCGAGGGCTGCGGGTCCAGCACCAGCAGTGCGGGAATACCGGCGACCGCGGCGTAGCTGGAAGCACTACGAACATGGGCCTCGACCGAGACAACCTGACGCGCCAGCGCCTCGATACCGACCCGGGCTTCGTTTCCTGTCGTCCGGTGATAGCGGCGGACAATGCCGAGCAGCCAGTTTTCGCCGCCGTCGGGCTGCACTGCCAGTAGCGCGCCCACCTTCAGCCAGTCTGCCGGCAGGTTGGGTACCACGGCGCCAAAGCCACCGCGGCTGACGTTTTCAACCACCCAGCTTTCCATATGCAGACCGGCGGGCCGACCGCCGAATTCGCCGGAGAAGGCGACAAAGGCATTGACCAAGCCGTTGAGCACCGACATCCGGTGCTTGACACGGTGGCGGTCGTGCTTGCGCTGGGGCGGGATGGGCGCCAGATAGAGCGCCAGATGTTGCAGGACTGGCAACAGCACCTTGGTCTGAAACTGAGCGCCGAGGTTGATCTCGGCGGGCAGGTCGTCGCCGCGCGACAGCGAGTCGAGCAGGGCGCGGATTTCGGCATGCGCCGGGCCGGGCTTGAAGAAGCGCTGGCTGGGAGACACCTGGACCGGCTTGCGCGCAAGACGCAGCGGCGGCTGGGCAAGTTGCAGGTCGAGCCAGTAAACGCTGTCGTGCAAGGCGTCTGCGGTGAACACGAAATTGGGCAAAAAATGGGCAATGAGGTGCTCGGCGATGTCGATCTCGAAGGGCAACAGGCCGTCCATCGACGCCGCCTGGAAGACCACCAGCTTCTGGAATTCCTGCGTCGGTGAGGTCACCCCCAGCGCGCCGCCGAGCGAGACCGACTTGGTCGCCACACCGGCGGTCTCCGCCTGCTGCACAACCTTGCCGATGCGTCCCCAGAGATCGGCCGGCGTCGGGCCGTAATGAAATTGTTCCCATTTCTGGATGGCGCCATAGGCCGCGAGCAGGCGGGCATACAGCGCGGGTTGCAGCGGCTTCAGCGCTTCGGCGGGCTTCCCGGGCTCGCTCATGCCGATAACGCACCGCTCGTAGGCGGCGGCCAGCAGCGTCCAGAACCCTTGATTGATCGCCCACAGGCGCTTTTCATCAGGCTTGTTCAGGCGCGGCGTGTGCAGGTATTCTCGAGCGAGGCGGCGCAATGAGGGGTACGCCGCTTCCTCAAGTTGGCGCACGGCGTCGTAAAGACGATCGACCGGGAACTCGCTGACCGAGGGCAGGGACTCCAGCCAGCCGGCTATTTCATCCAGCGCCTTGAAGGCATTGTCTTTGGGCAAAGCATCGAGGGTCTGCTTCAACTCACGCGGATTGGCCAGTGGATGATCGATTTTTTGCCCAAACAGACCACCTAGCCCCTTCATTTTGTCCAGCAAGACGCTCTCCCAAGATATGTTCTTGCGTAGTTTAGCGAATGGCACCGCTTCTTGGCAGCTAATATTTCACCCAAGGTTAAAGTTAAAATAGAGATTTCCCCGATCGACTCCAGACCATGCAGCCCTACCTTGACCTGATGCGCCACGTGCTGGAAAACGGTGCCGACAAAAGCGACCGTACCGGCACCGGTACCCGTTCCGTTTTTGGCTGGCAGATGCGCTTCGACCTGGCGAAAGGCTTCCCGGCGCTGACGACGAAGAAGTTGCATCTCAAGTCGATCATCCACGAACTGCTGTGGTTTTTGCGGGGTGACACCAATATCAGCTATCTGCAGGAAAACGGCGTCAAGATCTGGGACGAATGGGCCGACGAGCACGGCGACCTCGGCCCGGTTTACGGCAAGCAATGGCGCCGCTGGGAAACGCCGGATGGCCGCGTCATCGACCAGATCACGCAACTGGTGCACAGCCTGAAGCACAACCCGGACTCACGCCGCCATATCGTTTCGGCCTGGAATCCGGGCGATGTCGACAACATGGCCCTGCCGCCCTGCCACTGCCTGTTCCAGTTCTACATCGCCAACGGCAAGCTCTCTTGCCAGCTATACCAGCGCAGCGCCGACATTTTCCTCGGCGTGCCCTTCAACATCGCCAGCTATGCACTGCTAACGATGATGCTGGCGCAGGTCTGCGGCTACCAGCCGGGTGAGTTTGTGCACACTTTCGGCGACGCGCACCTCTACACCAACCATTTCGAGCAGGCGCGCCTGCAATTGAGCCGCGAGCCACGGCCGCTGCCGACGATGTGGATCAACCCCGAGGTTACCGACATTTTCGCTTTCAAGTTCGAAGACTTCCGCCTCGACGGCTACGACCCGCACCCGCACATCCCCGCGCCGGTCGCGGTGTAAGCATGATCCTCGGCGGCGATCTCGGCGGCACCAAGACCCTGCTGGCGCTCGCTGAAATCGTCGATGGCTGCCCACGCATCGTCCGCAGCCAGCGCTATGCGAGTACCGACTTTACTGGCAGCGATGGCTTCGACGCCGTGCTCGCCGATTTTCTCGACGGCGCACCGCCGCTGACCGCTGCCGCCTTCGGCGTCGCCGGCCCGACCGATGGCCGGACGGCGCAACTCACCTACCTGCCTTGGCAACTGGATGCCAGCGAACTCGCCCGCCGGTTCGGATTTGGCCAGGTCACGCTGCTCAACGATTTCGCCGCGGCCGCCCACGGGCTGGCCGCCATCGACGCCGGCGACCTGCGCTGTCTGCATGCCGGCCAGCCACAAGCGCAGGCACCGAAGGTCATCATCGGCGCCGGCACTGGACTCGGTGTCGCCGGCCTGCTCCACGATGCCGGTGGCGACCGTGTGGTTGCCGGCGAAGGCGGCCATCTCGGCTTTGCGCCGCAGACACCGGAACAGGGCGAACTGTGGCGCAACCTGCTGGCCGCACACGGCCGCGTCACGACCGAGGATGTCGTTTCCGGCCCCGGGCTGATGCGAATTTTTGCCCATTTTTCCGGTTTACCGCAGCAGTCGCTGGCGAACCTGCCGTCACCGGCGGAAATCGCCGCCCGTGCCATCGATGGCAGTAGCCCTGAAGCCGCGGCAACGCTGCAACTCTGGCTGAGCTGCTACGGCGCCTTTGCCGGCGATCTCGCCCTGCACTGGCTGGCGCGGGGTGGCGTTTTCCTCGCCGGCGGCATCCTCGCCAAGCTGTTGCCAGCCATCGACCCGACACCGCTGATCGACGCCTTTCTCGCCAAGCGCGAACATGGTGCGCTAGTGCAAAGCATGCCGCTGCACGTCGTCACTGCCGAGGATCTCGGCCTGCGTGGCGCACTCGTCTGCGCTGCCCGTTAACACCCCGGCAGCGCCTCGCTGTCAGCGCCCTTGCACTCTATGCTAACGGGAGTACGGTTGATTTTCAGCGGTTATTCGGGTTCACCGTAGCAGACGATCAATCTGCAGCGCGTTGCAAGACCACCACGCCCAGCGGCGGGATGGTGACCTCGATATTTGCCGGCCGGCGCATCCACTCGCCCGGAACAGCGGACAGGACGCCGCCATTGCCGAGGTTGCTACCGCCGTAGAACGCGGAGTCGGTGTTGAGCACTTCGACATACGCGCCGACCACCGGCACACCGAGGCGATAGCCGTGTTGCGGCTGCGGCGTGAAATTGGCGGCCACAACGACAAAGCTGCCATCACGGCCCCAGCGCAACCAGGCCAACACAGAATGTTCGGCGTCGTGGCAATCGATCCACTCGAAACCCAAGGCTTCAAAGTCCTGGCTATGCAGGGCCGGCAGGTCGCGATAAAGGCGATTGAGATCGCCGGAGAGGCGATGGACGCCGGCATTGGGCGCCCTGCCGGCCTGCGCCCAATCGAGTTCGCGGGCCTCCGACCATTCGCGCTGCTGACCGAACTCACTGCCCATGAACATCAGCTTCTTGCCCGGCGTCAGCATCTGCCACGCCAGCAGCAAGCGCAGATTGGCGAAACGCTGCCAGTCGTCGCCTGGCATCTTGCCGAGCAGCGAGCCTTTGCCATGCACCACTTCATCGTGCGAGAAGGGCAGCACGTAGTTTTCGGAATAGGCATAGACCTGCCCGAATGTGAGTTCGTCATGGTGCCAACGGCGATGGATCGGATCGCGGGCAAAATAGCGCAGGCTGTCGTTCATCCAGCCCATATTCCACTTCATCGAAAAACCCAGCCCGCCAAGCCAGGTCGGCCGCGACACCAGCGGCCAGGCGGTCGACTCCTCCGCGATGGTCAAAGCACCGGGAAACTCGGCATGGACCATGGCATTGAGTTCCTTGAGAAACTCGATGGCCTCCAGATTTTCGCGGCCGCCATGCTTGTTCGGGAGCCACTCACCGGCCTTGCGCGAATAGTCGAGGTAGAGCATCGAGGCCACCGCATCGACCCGCAGACCATCGAAATGGAACTCGGACAGCCACCAGTGCGCCGACGACATCAGGAAACTGCGCACTTCGTGCCGACCGTAGTTGAAGATGTGGGTGCCCCAGTCGGCATGCAGCCCAAGGCGCGGGTCTTCATGCTCGTAGAGCGCCGTGCCGTCAAAACGCGCCAGCGCCCAATCATCCTGCGGAAAATGGCCGGGCACCCAGTCAAGCAGCACGCCAAGGCCGGCCTGATGGCAGGCATCGATGAAGGCACGCAGGTCGTCGGGCGAGCCGTAGCGCGAGGTCGGCGCGAAGTAGCCGGTGGTCTGGTAGCCCCAGGATTCGTCGAGCGGGTGCTCGGTGATGGGCAGCAGTTCGAGGTGCGTATAGCCCTGGGCCAGGGCATACGGGATCAGCCGCTCGGCCAGTTCGCGCCAGAGGTAGGGCTTGCCGTCCGGATGCCGCATCCAGGAGCCGGCATGAACTTCGTAAATGTTCACCGGCACCCGTTGCCAGTCCCAGGTAGCACGTTCCGCCAGCCACGGGCCATCACCCCAGACATGGGCCGACGGCGCAACGACATAGGCTGCCGAACCCGGCCGATGCTCGAAACCACGCGCGTAGGGATCGGTCTTGATCAGCTTGTCGCCGGCGTGGCGGTTGACGATTTCGAAGCGGTACAGGCTGCCGGGCACGGCCTCGGCAATGGTGCCGGACCAGATGCCGGACTCGCCCATCGGCTGCAGGGCATGCACTTCGCCGTGCCAGCCATTGAAGTCACCAACCACCGACACCCGTCCGGCATTCGGCGCCCAGACACGGAAGGTCGTTCCCTCCGCCCCCGGATGCGCGCCCAGCAGTTGATAGGCGGCGTGGTTACGGCCGGCATTGAACAGATAAAGTGCGTCGGCGTGCTGCATGGCTTCTCCTATCGCAGTATCATAAGACAAAACAGTGACCAGGGAGGTCCATCATGTCCCTCAGCACGAACTGTCCGCATCAGCCTTATTGCGAAATGCGGGAACAGACCGATATGCGCTTCATCAGCCACCTGACGCGCAACACCTTCGCCATCATCCTCGCCGGTGGCCGCGGAACCCGCCTGAAGCAGCTGACTGACTTCCGCTCCAAGCCTGCCGTCCCCTTCGCCGGCAAGTTCCGCATCCTCGATTTTGCGCTGTCCAACTGCGTCAATTCCGGCATCCGCAAGATCGGCGTCGCCACCCAGTACAAGGCGCACAGCCTGATACGCCACATCCAGCGCGGCTGGAGCTTCCTCGACGGGCGTTTTGACGAGTTCATCCAGTTGCTGCCCGCGCAGCAGCAAATTGACGAAAACCAGTGGTACCAGGGCACGGCCGACGCCATCTACCAGAACCTGCACTTCCTGCGCCGCTATCAGCCAGAGCACGTGCTGATCGTTGCCGGCGATCACATCTACAAGATGGACTACGGCCGCATGCTGGCCTTCCACGCCAAGCACCAGGCCGACATGACCGTCGCCTGCCTCGACGTTCCGCTTGCCGACGCCCGCGAATTTGGCGTCATGGGTGTCGATGAGCACGAGCGGGTGATCGATTTCGTCGAGAAACCCCAAAATCCGCCGCCCATCCCCGGCCACCCGGGTCGGGCGCTGGCCTCGATGGGCATCTATATCTTCAATACTCGCTTCCTGTTCGAGCAACTCGAACGCGACGCGATGACCCAGGGCTCCAGCCGCGATTTCGGCAAGGACATCATTCCCCACATCGTGCCGCGCTACCGTGTGTTCGCCCACCGCTTCGCCGATTCCTGCGTCGGCAGCCCGCAGGAACAGCCTTACTGGCGTGATGTGGGCACCATCGATGCCTACTGGGAGGCGAACATGGAGATGACCAAGGTCACGCCGGAGTTGAACCTTTACGACCGCGAATGGCCGATCTGGACTTACCAAGAACAGCTGCCGCCGGCCAAATTCGTCTTCGACGACGATGACCGGCGCGGCACCGCGGTCGATTCGCTGATTTCCGGCGGCTGCATCATTTCCGGCGCCAGCGTGAAGCGCTCACTGCTTTTCTCGACGGTCCATGTCCACAGTTGGGCACAGGTCGAGGATTCAGTGATCCTGCCCGGTGTCGACATCGGTCGCCACGCTGTCCTCAAGCGCTGCATCGTCGACAAGCACTGCCGCATTCCCGAGGGCATGGTCATTGGCGTCGATCCGGAGACGGATCGTCAGCGCTTTCATGTCAGCCCCAAGGGCATCACGCTGGTCACCGCCGAAATGCTTGGCCAGGGCGCAGCCACCGTCACCTGATGGCCGACCTCGCCTTCCTCTGGCACATGCACCAGCCGGACTACCGGCACCCGGACAGCGGGGAATTCCTGCTGCCTTGGGTCTTTCTGCACGCCATCAAGGATTACACCGATATGGCGGCGCATCTTGAGCGCCATCCGGGTATCCGCTGTACCGTCAATTTCGTGCCGGTGCTGCTCGACCAGATCGAGGACTACGCCGAACAGTTCGCCAGCGGCCAGTGGCGTGACCCGCTGCTGGCCATCGCCAGCGCGTCCGATGCGGACGAACTGAACACACAACAGCGCGAATGGCTGCTCGACTTCGGCTTTCGCTGCCACGCCCCGACGATGCTCGAACCCTTTGCGCCTTTCCGGCGCCTGCGCGATCTGCTCGACTTTGTTCGCAGTCACGACGGCAATGGCCTGAACTATCTGGGTGGTCAGTATTTCGCCGATCTCGTTACCTGGTATCTGCTGGCCTGGAGCGGGGAAAGCCTGCGCCGCGCCGGTCGCAGCGTTCCGCAATTGATGGCCAAGGGCGGTAATTTCACACCGGCCGACCGGCAGGCCCTGCTCGCCGAACTGGGTACCGCCGTGCGTGATCTGATCCCGCGTTACCGCCGACTGGCCGACAGCGGGCGTGTCGAACTCAGCTGCACGCCGGCAACTCACCCGCTGGCACCGCTACTGCTGGATTTTCATTCCGCCCGCGAGGCATGGCCGGAATGCCCACTGCCTGCTGCGCCGGAATACCCGGGCGGTCGCACGCGGGTGGCCGCCCACCTGCAATCAGCCCGCGACAGTCACCAGCACCGTTTCGGCGCCCCGCCCGCCGGATTGTGGCCGGCCGAAGGCGCCTTGTCGGCCCCCTTCCTGGCACAGATCGCCGCCAGCGGTTTCCAATGGACAGCGAGCAGTCATGGCGTGCTCAAGCATTCCGCCGGCAATGCTGCCCGCGTCACAACAGCTTGGGGGCCCCCGGCTGGCACCGACGGCGATCTGACACTCTTTTTCCGCAACGAACAGCTGTCCGACCTGATCGGCTTCGAGTATTCAAAATGGCACGGCCGCGACGCAGCGCAGCACTTCATGACCGAACTCAAGGCCTTGCACCTGCAGGATTCCGACAACCTGATCCCGGTCTTTCTCGACGGCGAAAATGCCTGGGAGTACTACCCGTACAACGCCTGGTACTTCTTCAACGACCTTTACGATGCGATCGAGAAGACACCGGCGATCCGAACCGTGACGCTGAGTGAAGCCTGCCTGACGCAGCGCGACCGACGCCGACCATTGCCCAAGCTGACCGCCGGTAGCTGGGTCTACGGCACCCTTTCGACCTGGATCGGGCATCCGGACAAGAACCGGGCCTGGGAGATGCTCTGCGACGTCAAACAAGCCGCCGACCGGGCACTGAACAGCGGCCGGCTCGATGCCGCCCGACAAGCCGAAGTCCTGCGCCGGCTGGCCATCTGCGAAAGCTCCGACTGGTTCTGGTGGCTGGGCGACTACAACTCGCCGCAGTCGGTCGCCAGCTTTGACGCCCTCTTTCGCGAGAACCTGAAGGCGCTCTACGCCCTGCTCGAACTGCCCCTGCCGGCCGGCGTCCTTTACCCGATCAGCCACGGCGGCGGCCAGCCGGAAAGTGGCGGCACCATGCGCCGCGCCACCTGACGGCACGCCGACACAACACCAAAGAATTCCTACCCTCGCCCCAAGCTCCCATGTCTCACGCGGTCACCCTGCTCCTCGGCGTTCATGCGCACCAGCCGGTCGGCAACTTCCCCGAAGTCATCGAAGATGCCCACCAGCGCTGCTACAAACCCTTCCTCGAAACCCTGCACGCTTACCCCGACTTCCGCTTCGCCGCGCATTTTTCGGGTTGGCTGCTCGACTGGCTGCGCGAGCGGCATCCGGCCGACATGGTGCTGCTGGCCGACATGGTCCGCCGCGGCCAGGTCGAGCTTTTCAGTTCCGGCGATACCGAACCGGTACTCGCCGCAATCCCGCATCGCGACCGCGTTGGCCAGCTGCAAGTCCTCAACGACAAGCTGGCTGACTGGACGGGCCGCGCGCCGAGCGGCGCCTGGCTGACGGAGCGTGTCTGGGAATCCGCCGTCGTGCCGGCGCTGGCCGAGACCGGCATCCGCTATGTCACGGTCGATGACTATCATTTCTTCTGCACCGGCAAATCCGCCGAGGCACTCGATGGCTATTTCAGCACCGAGGAAGACGGCACGCGCCTCGACCTGTTCCCGATCTCGGAAGCGCTGCGCTACCGCCTGCCCTTCTCGCCGGCGCACGAGGTGATCGGCTATCTCGAATCCCTGGCCGATCAGGGGCAAGCGGCAGCGATCTATTTCGACGACATCGAGAAATTCGGCATCTGGCCGGAAACCTACGACTGGGTTTACCACCGCGGCTGGCTGAAGGCGCTGATCGAGGGGGTACTCGCCAGTCCGAAAATCCGCACCGCGACCTACGCCGAATTCCATGCCAAGCAGCCGACAAGCGGCATTGTCTATCTGCCGACGACCTCCTACAGCGAGATGAACGAATGGACGCTGCCGATGCCCGCGGCACGCACCTACGCGGACTTTCTCGCCAGCGAGAAGGCGGCCGGCCGCGGTGACCAGCACCGGCCCTTCATCCGCGGCGGTATCTGGCGCAATTTCCTCAGCCGTTACCCCGAAGCCAACTGGATGCACAAGCGGATGCAGGCGCTGTCGGCACGACTCGCGGCACTGCCGGAAGCGCCGGCCGAAATGACCGCCGCGCTCTATCGCGCCCAGGCCAACGACGCCTACTGGCACGGCCTGTTCGGCGGCCTTTACTTGCCGCACCTGCGGCGTGCCGTCTGGAACAACCTGATCGCGCTCGAAGCCGCACTGGATGGCTTTCAGCCACGCACGTCGCCGGCTACGGTCGACCTGGATTTTGATGGAAAAACGGAAATCCTTGCCCACAACACCGCGCTGCAGATTGCGCTGCGAGACGACGGTCTGGCGGCCATCCATGAATTGAGCAGCTACCCGCTGCGGCACAATTTTGGCGACACGCTGCGCCGCTACCACGAGCACTACCACGACAAGATCGGCCACGGCCCGAGCCAGCATCACGGCGACGGCATCGCTTCCGCCCACGACATCGTCCGCTTCAAGCACCCGGTCGCAGCTGAAGACATCGTGCCCGACGCCCTCCCACGAGCGGCCTTCATCGACGAACTCGACGGCACCGCGATCGACGATTACCGCTCGGTAGCCGGGTGCCCGCTCCACTTCAGCCGTGCCAGCATCACCAAATCCTTTGCGCTGGACGGCAACCGTCTGAGCGTCCGCTGGCAGTTCGACGGCCTCGCCGGCCGCCGCTTCTCGACCGTGCTCAATCTGGCGATGCCCAGCTGCGACGGTTTCCTCGGCCGCTACCGGCTCGCAGACGGCAGTTTCCCCGGCGGATTCGGCCAGCCGCTGACGCTGCGCGACGCACCGGTGTTGCATCTGGACGACGGTGTGCTTGGCGGCACCGTCGACCTGACTTTCCCGATTTTTGCCGAAATTTCAGGTTCACCGCAGCAGACAGTCTCGCAGTCCGAGGCGGGCTTTGAGAAAATCATGCAGGCGGTGGAATTGCGCCTGAGCTGGACCATCCCCGACGACCATCACACCCTGCACATGCACTTGAATATCGAGGCCCACAACCCATGACCGGCACTGTCTACCAGATCGAAGTCAATCCGCAGCTTCCGGAACGTCTTGAACGCCTCGAAGAACTGGCCAACAATCTTTGGTACAGCTGGGACCGGCCGACCCGTGGGCTGTTCGTCAGCCTGTCGCACCCGCTGTGGAAGGCCACCCACCACAACCCCAAGGCCTTCCTGCGCCGCGCCGACCAGCGCCGCCTTGAGGCGACGGCGGAGAATCCGGTCTTCCTCGCCGCACTCAACCGCGTGATGTCGGCCTACGATACCTACCACGAGATGCCGGCGATGGCCCACGTGCATGGCCGGCCGTTCCAGAGCGATGACCTGATCGCCTATTTCTGTGCCGAATTCGGTTTTCACGAAAGCCTGCCCATTTACTCCGGCGGCCTCGGCATCCTCGCTGGCGACCACTGCAAGGCGGCCAGCGACATGGGCCTGCCCTTCATCGGCGTTGGTCTGCTCTATCGCCAGGGCTACTTTCAGCAGACGCTGACCGCCGATGGCCAGCAACAGGCCACCTACAACGATGCCGATTTCGATGACCTGCCGATCTCGCCGGTACTCGACAGTGACGGCCGTGAGGTACTGGTGCCTGTTGAACTGCCGGACCGCACGGTCCATGCCAAGGTCTGGGAAGTCCGCGTCGGCCATGTCCGGATCATCCTGCTCGACACCTGGCTGCCACAGAACAGCGCCCGTGACCGCGAGATCACCCATCGCCTGTATGGCGGCGACAAGACGACCCGCATCGAGCAGGAGATCCTGCTTGGCGTCGGCGGTGCCCGCGCCCTGGCCCAGCTCGGCCTCAAACCGACGGTGTGGCACATCAACGAGGGCCATGCCGCCTTTCTCATCCTCGAGCGCATCCGCAGCCTGATTCAGGCAGGCCTGCCTTATGCGGCTGCACTGGAAGCCGTCGCCGCGAACACGGTGTTCACCACCCACACGCCGGTGCCGGCCGGCCACGATCACTTCTCCGAAGAAATGATCCGCCACTATTTCGGCCGCTGGTGCCACGAGTTGGACCTCTCCTGCGAGCACCTGATGCGGCTGGGTGCCGAGCCGGGCAAACAGGATCTGAACATGACGGCGCTGGCGCTGCGCGGGTCGCGTCATCACAATGGCGTCTCGCGTATCCACGGCGATGTGTCCGCCGACATCTGCGGCTATCTCTGGCCGCAGATCGCCGCGCATGAAAACCCAATGGATTACGTGACCAATGGCGTGCACCTGCCGACTTTCCTTGCTACCGAATGGTACGAGACCTTCGAGCGCTACCTCGGTATCGGCTGGCGCGAACGGCAGACTGAAACGGCCAACTGGGACGGCATCGCCGACATCCCCGACGCCACCTTCTGGAGCATCCGCCAGCAACTGAAGTCACAACTGCTGCAACAGGTGCGGGAGCGGATCCGCGAGCAGCACCGGCGCAATCAGGGCTCGCCGGCCCATCTCGACCGCCTGCTCAAATATGCCGACCCGGACAATCCGAGCATCCTGACCATCGGCTTCGCCCGCCGCTTTGCGACTTATAAACGGGCGGCGCTGCTGTTCCAGGATCCGGAATGGCTGCGCGAAATCATTACCCAGGCGGATCGCCCGGTGCTTTTCCTCTTTGCCGGCAAGGCGCATCCGGCCGACCAGCCTGGTCAGGAACTGATCCGCAAGATAGCGCACTGGGCCAGACAGCCTGAATTCGAGGGCCGCATCCTGCTGGTTGAGGGCTATGACCTCAACCTCTCGCGCTCGCTGGTCGCCGGCGTCGATGTCTGGCTCAACAACCCGATCTACCCGCTCGAAGCTTCGGGCACATCGGGCATGAAGGCCGCTATGAACGGCGCACTCAATCTGTCGGTCCTCGACGGCTGGTGGGGTGAGGGTTACGACGCGGGCGAGGACGGCATCGCCAACGGCTGGGCAATCAAGCCGGCACCGGCTCACCTCGGTGAGGCCGAGCGCGATGCCGAAGAGGCACGCACCTTGTACGAACTGCTTCAGGATCAGGTCATCCCGACTTATTACCGCACCGGCCCGATGGGCTACTCGCCGGAATGGGTGGCCATGGCCAAGCGCTCGATCTCGACCATCTCGCCGCGTTTCAACGTCGTGCGCATGGTCAACGAGTATGTGCGCAAGTTTTACGCACCAGCCGCCAACCATGGCCGCCGCTTCCACGAACACGATTTTGCCGTTGCCCGCCAGGTCGCAGACTGGAAGGCGCGCATTCGCGAGGCCTGGAATGGCGTTCGCTTGCAGCGCCTCGACCAGCCGGAACGCCGCCTGCAGTTCGGTGGTGCCCTGCACATCGAGCTGGCGGTACAACTGAATGGCCTGCGACCGGAAGATGTCACCGTCGAAGCCCTGTTCGGGCGCCCCGGGCAAAATGGCGGACACGGCCGCGTGCGGCACTATCCGCTCACCTGCGTCGGCGGTGGCGAACACGGCGCGCTGCGCTATCACCTTGAACTGACGCCGGAATTGTGCGGCAAACTGGAATACCGCATCCGCATCTTCCCGACCCACCCGGCGCTGATTCACCCCTTTGAAACCGGCCTGATGATCTGGCTATGAACCACATTGACTCCCCTGCCTGGCGCGCCCTCGCGGCGCACGCAGAGGCCATCCGCACGCAGCATCTGCGCGAACTGTTCGCTGACGACCCAGCACGCTTTGACACGCTATCGCTTCGTCACGACGGGCTGCTGTTCGATTATTCGAAGCAGCGGGTCACGACAGAGACCATGGACTTGCTGCGCCGCCTGGCCGACGCCGCCGACATCGACGGCTGGAAGAAAAAAATGGCCGATGGCGAAGCCATCAACCACACCGAAGGTCGTGCGGTGCGGCACATGGATCTGCGCGCCGGCAAGGATGCACCGCCGGAAGTCCGGGCCGTGCTCGCCCGCATGCGGGGTTTCTGCGAGAAGATTCACAGTGGCCAGTGGCGCGGCTTTTCCGGCGAGCGCATCACCGATATCGTCAATATTGGCATCGGTGGCTCCGACCTCGGACCGCGCATGGTGGTCAAGGCGCTGACCGCGCAGCAGCAGCCGGACATTGCGGTGCATTTCGTCTCCAACGTCGATGGCGCCGACATCGCGCCGCTGCTCGGTCGGCTCAACCCGCGCACGACGCTGTTCATCGTCGCCAGCAAGACCTTCACCACCCTCGAGACCCTGACCAACGCCCACAGCGCCCGGGCCTGGCTGCTGGCGACGGCCGGCAATGAAAACGCCGTGGCAAAGCATTTCGTCGCCCTGTCCACCAATCAGGAACGCACCCGCGCCTTCGGCATCCCCGATGACAACACCTTCGAATTCTGGGACTGGGTCGGCGGCCGCTTCTCGCTGTGGTCGGCCATCGGCCTGCCCATCGCCCTGGCCATCGGCTGGCGGCATTTCGAGCAGTTGCTCGCCGGCGCCCATGCGCTCGACGAACACTTCCTGTCGGCACCCGCCGAGGCCAACCTGCCCCTGACGCTGGCCCTGCTCAGCCTGTGGAACACCAATTTCCTCGGCGCCTCGACGGCGGCGATCCTGCCTTATAGCCAGTCGCTCGCCTACCTGCCGGCCTTCCTCCAGCAACTCGAGATGGAAAGCAATGGCAAGCAGACCGACCGCGACGGCGAAACGCTGGGCATCGCGACCTCGCCCATTCTCTGGGGCGAAGCCGGCACCAATGGCCAGCATTCGTTCTACCAGCTCTTCCATCAGGGCGGGCGGATGATTCCCTGCGATTTCATCGTGCTACGGCAAGCTGATTTTCCACTCCCTGGCCATCACCTCTCGTTGCTCGCCAACTGCCTGGCGCAATCGGCCGCCCTCGCCTTCGGCCAGACGGTCGACGAGGCATGCGCTGCCGGCACGCCGGGACCGCTGCTGCCCTACAAGGTCTTCCCGGGCAACCAGCCCTCCAGCACCCTGGTGCTGCCGGCACTGAGTCCGTATGCACTGGGCCAGTTGCTGGCTCTGTTCGAACACAAGGTCTTCTGCCTGGCCGTGCTCTGGAACATCAATGCCTTCGACCAGTGGGGCGTCGAACTGGGCAAACAACTCGCCAGCCAGCTGACGCTGCTGCTCGATGGCGACGCCGACAGCGGCGCCTTCGATAGCTCGACGCGCGGGCTGATTGCAGCCCTGAGGTAATGCCATGAAGCCGCTTGCGATCCTTTTCGCGACCTCGGAAATGGCCCCCTGGGTCAAGACCGGTGGCCTTGGCGATGTGGCCGCCGCCCTGCCGGCGGCGCTCCGTCGCGCCGGTCACGACATTCGCGTCCTGATGCCCTATTACCCTGCACTGGCGGCCGTCTTTCCCGACGCGACGGTCGTCGCAGAGATTCCACAACTGGCACGGCATTTGCCCGCTGCCCGCCTGCGCCTGGCAGTCGTCGACGAGCTTCCCCTGCTGCTGATCGACTGTCCGGCACTGTATGCGCGCCCGGGCAACCCGTATCTCGATGCCCATGGGCACGACTGGCCGGACAACGTCTGGCGCTTCGGGCTGCTTTCACGCGTGGCGGCGCTGCTCGGGCAGGTCGGCAACCCCTATGGCTGGCAGGCGGATGTCGTCCATGCCAACGACTGGCAGACCGCCCTGGCGCCCGCCTGGCTGCATTACGAAGGCGGTGCGGCCAGCGTCGTCACCGTGCATAACATCGCCTTTCAGGGCTGCTTCGGGCACGACAGCCTGGCCGGCCTCGGATTGCCGGAACATGCCTGGCGTTTTGACGGTGTCGAGTACCACGGCACACTGTCCTTTCTCAAAGCCGGCCTTCAACTCGCCAGCCAGATCTCGACCGTCAGCCCGACTTACGCGCGGGAGATTCAGGACGAGCATTTCGGCTACGGGCTTGCCCCCCTGCTGCGGCACCGCGCCGGCGCATTGCGCGGCATTCTCAACGGGGTCGACACCGACATCTGGAATCCTGCCGACGACCCCGCCCTCGCTGCCCCCTACGCCGCCAACCGGCTGGCCGCCAAGCGAACGAACAAGGCAGCGCTGCAAGCGGCAATGGGACTACGACCCGACGACGACCGCCCCCTGTTCGGCGTCATCAGCCGATTGACGCAGCAGAAGGGGCTCGACCTGCTGCTGACCATCGCCGATGGCCTGCCGCATCTTCCCGCCCAGCTGGTTGTACTCGGCAGCGGCGACAAAGCCATGGAAGCCGGCTATCGCGAACTCGCCGTTCGTTACCCCGGTGAAATCGCCGTCCGTATCGGCTTCGACGAGGAGCTGGCCCATCGCATCGAGGCCGGCGCCGATTGCTTCGTCATGCCCTCACGCTTCGAACCCTGCGGGCTAAACCAGATGTACAGCCTGCGCTATGGCACTCCGCCCATCGTCCGCGCCACCGGCGGCCTGGCGGATACGGTCGTCGATGTGAACGACGAAACGCTGGCGGACAAAACCGCCAATGGCTTCGTCCTCGACAGCGATACGCCACACGCGCTGTGGGTGGCGATGATGCGCGTCGCCGAGGCCTGGCAGGACCGGCGCCTGTGGCAAAGAATCCAGAAAAACGGCATGCGCCGCGACTTCTCGTGGAAGCACGCAGCCGCCGACTACCTCACTCTCTATCGCGACGCCCTCGCCCGCCCCGCATGAGCCAACAACCGGAAATCGTCATCATCGCTGCCGTCGCCAAAAACCGGGTCATCGGCAAGGACAACCGCCTGCTCTGGAACATCCCGGAAGACATGGCCCACTTCAAGGCGCTGACCACCGGCCAAACGGTGATCATGGGCCGCAAGACCTGGGAATCGTTGCCGGAACGCTTCCGCCCGCTGCCCAATCGTCGCAACATCGTCATCAGCCGCCAGGCGGACTACCCCGCCCCCGGCGCAGAAGTCGCCGGCTCCCTCGAAATTGGCCTAAATTTGGCGTCTACCGCAGAACGGGTGTTCATCATCGGCGGCGAGCAGATTTACCGTCAGGCCATGCCCCTTGCCGACCGGCTGGAGATCACGGAAGTTGATCTCGAACCGGAGGGGGATGCGTGGTTTCCGGCAGTGATGCCTGATGTCTGGAGCGCCGAAAAAGAGCAGGTGTTTGCTCAGGGATGTTTTCGAACATTCAAGCGAGCAACATAAAACTCGGTTCAGCGCTTAAATGCGACTGCCCCGGAGACATTAGCATCACCAAGGTTGGCGTTGTACGTCGCACCAGCATGAGAGGCATTAACACCCGAAAAAACACCACCGCCACTTGCGCCTCTACCGCTATCCCAAGTCCAACTTGACGCTATCGGAATCGCCGATAAGCCCGTGGAAGCATTCACTGAATACGTTGAGGCGTTAAAAGGCACTTGCAGATTCATCTCAACCTTCATCGTTGCCGGATAAAAACTGGCTGTCAGCGTTCCCGAAGGAACTCCTCCTGTGCCTGACGGACTACCGGTTGGAATCGTGTAACCCACCATACTATAGGTGACAGTCCGCCCACTCAGCGCCACCAAATCCCCCACCGGCGTCGGACGGCCAATCACATAGTGATAATCATTGAGTGCTCCATTCGGAGGATTGGTTGCTGTCGCCCAACGCCCCCAACCAATCACACCATCGGCAACCCCCGACTCAGCAGGTTGATTACCCTGGAAGCGCCACGGTGGCGAACTCTGAGCGGACAATAGCCTGCTATTTTTATCAAATTGAGCTGTCACGTCAGGCTCAACCCCGCCCAGACTCCCGCGGTTATCCCCGCTTTCATGGTCGTCGCCATGCCCGGGCGAGTCGGCATACCAAACCAAAGTGTAACCCGGACCTGATACCAGCTGCTTGCTGTTCAGTGGAACCGAACCGTCAGGATTTTTTGACTCACTGGTTGAAAACTGAGCAAGCATTGAGCCTCGGGGCTGAGCAGGTTCAAGCCTTGGCTTGCTTGAAACCCGCAGGATACCCTTCTGCTTATCGACTTCTGCAGACTCTCCGCCACTGAGAATCTGACAAACGCCAACCGCAGTACAGACCTCGATAGCCCCCTCACCAGTGGAAATAGCGACTCGCTCCCGGTCAAGATAGGTGGCGGAGTACTCCGTACCCCGAATACCAATCGTCGCTACTGCAGTCCGTGTCTGATAGTTATCCCGATTGGAGCGTCCGATCAAGCCGGTAATTGTGCGAAAACCGCCTTTGAGCAGGCTGAAAAAACCACGCTCACGGCCATCTGCCTTGCCGGAAAACTGGTAGTTATCGAGTCTGAAGTCCGATTGCGGCTGCAATGAGAGCATTGCCCCGTCGGAGAAGCGCAACTGTACACGCCCGTCGGCACCGGTTTTGACAACGTCACCGGTCTGCACGTCACTGCCCTTGGCCAGTTTTCGCTCAACACCCGCCGGCGTAACCGCGAAGGCCGAGCCGACAACAAAATCGACTGTGGCAGCGTTCGCCCAAACCACTGCAGGCATCAGCAGCAGCGCACCGAAAGCCAGGCGAAATTCAGAAAGCATCGCGTTCATGTACATCAGCATCTCCGTCAAAACTCGCGCCGTACGGCAAGCGAGATGATTTCTCGGTGATAGGTATTGAGTTCGGTATTCGACTGGTTCTTCGTCAGATTAACTTGAGGTGTAATCGTCCAGTCACGCGCGAAGGCATAGCTTGCGCCGACCAAAAACCCGTACTGGTTATCGCGCCTAACCGTGTCGAAGCTAGGGTCACGCCCATCGTAACGACGATGCTCATAGGAGACCCCCCCGAACAGCGTCGTATTCGGCCCCATGTTGGCTCTCGCACCGAGGCGCATACCCAGGCCTTCAAAGCCAATGAAGCGAACATCGGACACTTCCGGGCGCTCCGTAACCGCATACAGGCTGGCAATTCCCACGGCTCCGTCACGCCACATGTGGGCATAGGCGCCACCAAGCACCCAGCGGTCGGCATCCCTGATTTCCTGACGCGGGTAGTGGAGCGCACTGTACTGAAGATAACTGCTGAACTGATTGCGGGCATCAAGGTTGTACTGCCATTGCCCGGTCAGGCCGACGGCTTTGCGATAACGCCGGTCATTAACGTTCAACTGGGCCGCCTGCCCCATCACGGTCCAGACGTGCTTCCCCTCAGAGACAACCAAGCCTGCATTGCCATCACCATTACCAAGATCAAACTGATCCTTGTCCTGATGCAATCTGTAGGCGCCGGAAGCGCCCCCCAGTAGTGCGAGATTTGGGGAAAGGGGGATTCGACCATTTACGCCGGCAGAGACGTTGCCGAAGTAATCTGCATTGGCCTTACTGTCACCGGACAGGATGGCGGGCGACGAACTGATCCCGGGAACCACCACAGAAGAACGATTCGGGCCAACATTGACATTGGTATCGTAGCCACCCGAAAGTTCAACGTAGCCATTGATGGAAGGCTTGCCTTGGTCCTCGATTTTTCTGGCACCCGCGATAAAGCGTTCAAGGGTGAGCGAAACGTCGGCCGGGACGCCTTGTTTGCGGACAGTCTCGAACTCCTGGCGGGCGGTCTCGGCCTCTCCCAGCGCAAGATACGCTCGGGCGATTTCGGCACGGGCGCGGACGTTGTCCGGCTGCATGGCAAGTACCCGCTCCAGCGCAAAGACTGCTCGGGTATTTTGACCGATCTCCAGTGCCGCCAACCCCAACAGGAAGTCGTACAGCGGCTCACCGGCCCTGGCACTCTCCTGAGGCTCCAGGAGTTCCCAAGCGGCTTTTCCTTTGCCGGAATCAAGGAGGCTGCGAGCCTCATCGGTCGCCGTGTCAGCAAATACGACCCCACTGAAAGCGCCCAAACCAGCGGCCACCAGCATCACTGGCGAAAATTTGATTTTAAACACCTGATCCTCCCGCAACGATGAGCTTACTTTACCTTATCGGCCCCGTCTTCGGCAAACTCTGCCGGCCATACGGCGAAGTGGGCAGCTGCAAAGCCGGATCAGGCTGTGGTCCAGCAGGCAAGGCTGGAACACTGCCGCCGGGAGTGTTCGGTACCTCTGGCATGACCTTGAGAGACTCGAATGCCGGCTTCGCGGCTGCATCACGATATTGCGGCCGCTCGTTAGCTGCGCGAACCCAGACTGATTTTCCAGAGGGGACATCAAGGCACCCGGCCTGACTGCACACCTCGATTTCGACGGCATAAGTGACCGCTGTCAGACCTGTATCGTCCACCGTCGCACCGTACTCGGTGCCACGGATCCCGATAGTCGCCACCGTACTGCCCATCCGGTAATGATTGCGATCCTGTTTGCCCAGCCACCCGGTTACGGTTCGCAACGTACTGGATCAAGGCATCACCGCACCCTCGTCACTTCGACGCGCTGCATCTGCCCCTGCGTAGCTGTAGCGATCAACCCGACAACGGCTGCCGGGCTGCAAAGTAAGACTGGCGCCGTCAAGAAATCTAAGCTGCAAACGACCATCCCTTGAATCGTCGGTATCTCCCGAATTAAGCTCGCCCCCGCGCGTTGCCGGTCGATCATTGTCATTCGCTGCGGTCAACACCGGATTACCGGAAAAAAAGACTATCGTCGCCGCCGGCTACGCCCTGACAGTGGCAATCGTTACCAGCCAAAACACAATCAAGGCAAGCGGGAAGCGCATGGCTCAGAGCACGCAATCCACGTAATACTCGCCGTCCTCGCGCTTCACGAGGCCGTGGATGTCGGTCTCGAAGCCCGGGAAGCGGGCGTTGAAGTCGCGGGCAAACTTGAGGTAGCTGACGATGGTGGCGTTGAAGCGCTCTCCCGGGATCAACAGGGGGATGCCCGGCGGGTAAGGTGTCAGCAGCACCGAGGTGATGCGCCCTTCCAACTCATCGAGGCGGACCCGCTCGATCTCGCGGTGGGCCATCTTGGCGAAAGCATCGGCCGGGCGCATCGCCGGCACCATGTCCGAGAGGTACATCTCGGTGGTCAGGCGGGCGATGTCGTTTTCCTTGTAGACCTTGTGGATCTGGGTGCATAGATCACGCAAGCCGACGCGCTCGTAACGCGGATTTTTCTGCACGAATTCGGGCAGCACCTTCCATAGCGGCTGGTTCTTGTCGTAGTCGTCCTTGAACTGCTGCAAGGCGGTCACCAGCGTGTTCCAGCGGCCCTTGGTGATGCCGATGGTGAACATGATGAAGAAGCTGTAGAGACCGCACTTCTCGACAATCACGCCATGCTCGGCGAGGTACTTGGTGACGATGGCCGCCGGAATGCCGAACTCATCCGCGAAGTCGCCATCGACGTCCAGCCCCGGGGTGATGATGGTCGCCTTGATCGGGTCGAGCATGTTGAAGCCGTCGGCCAGCTTGCTGAAGCCGTGCCAGCGCTCGCCGGGCTTGAGCATCCAGGCGTCGCGCTCCTCGATGCCTTCCTCGGAGAGATCGTCCGGACCCCAGACCTTGAACCACCAGTCGGCGCCCCATTCCTCGTCGACCTTGCGCATGGCGCGGCGGAAGTCCAGTGCCTCGGCAATGGATTCCTCGACCAGCGCGGTGCCGCCCGGCTCTTCCATCATCGCTGCCGCGACGTCACACGAAGCGATGATCGAATACTGTGGCGAGGTCGAGGTATGCATCAGGTAGGCCTCGTTGAACAGGTCGCGGTCGAGCTGGCGATTTTCACAATCCTGGACCAGGATCTGCGAGGCCTGACTGAGGCCGGCGAGGAGCTTGTGCGTCGATTGCGTCGAGAAGACCATCGAATCCTTGCAACGCGGACGGTCGGCGCCAATAGCGTGGTAGTCGCCGTAGAAATCGTGGAAGGCGGCATGCGGCAGCCAGGCTTCGTCGAAATGCAGGGTGTCGATCTTGCCGTCCAGCTCTTCCTTGATGTCCTCGACGTTGTAGAGGATGCCGTCGTAGGTGGACTGGGTAATGGTCAACACGCGCGGCTTGGCGTTCTTGTCGACGATGAAAGGATTGGCGGCAATCTTCTTCTGGATGCTTTCCCAGGCGAACTCACTCTTGGGGATTGGCCCGATGATGCCGAAGTTGTTGCGCGTCGGCATCAGGAAGACCGGGATCGCGCCGGTCATCATGATCGCGTGCAGGATGGACTTGTGGCAGTTGCGGTCGACGACGACGATGTCGCCCGGAGCCACCGTCGAGTGCCAGACGATCTTGTTCGAGGTCGAGGTGCCGTTGGTGACGAAATACAGGTGATCAGCGTTGAAAATGCGCGCCGCGTTGCGCTCGGAAGCGGCAACCGGGCCGGTGTGGTCGAGCAGTTGGCCAAGTTCCTCGACTGCGTTGCAGACGTCGGCGCGCAGCATGTTCTCGCCGAAGAACTGGTGGAACATCTGGCCGACCGGCGACTTCAGGAAGGCGACGCCCCCAGAGTGGCCGGGACAGTGCCAGGAATACGAGCCGTCGGCGGCGTAATGGGTCAGGGCGCGGAAAAACGGCGGCGGCAGACTGTCGAGGTAGGCGTTGGCCTCGCGCTTGATGTTGCGTGCGATGAATTCCGGCGTGTCTTCGTGCATGTGGATGAAGCCATGCAACTCGCGCAGGATGTCGTTCGGGATGTGACGGCTGGTGCGCGTCTCGCCGTGCAGGAAGATCGGGATTTCCGCGTTCTTGTGGCGGATCTCCTCGACGAAGGCGCGCAATTCGGCAAGCGTCTCTTCCGGCTCCATCGCCAGCTCTTCGTCGTCGATCGACAGGATGAAGGCTGACGCGCGGCTCTGCTGCTGAGCAAAGGAGGTCAGATCGCCATAGCTGGTCACCCCCAGCACTTCAAGGCCTTCCTTTTCCATGGCATCGGCGAGGGCGCGAATGCCCAGACCCGAGGCATTCTCGGAGCGGAAATCTTCGTCGATGATGATGACGGGAAAATGGAAACGCATGTTCAATCCTTAAAAAGCGGCGACCCGCCGCAGCGGGTCGAAGAATATGTCGGCTCTATTACCGGATGAAGTCAGATCTTGGGCAGGGTGACACCCACCTGGCCCTGATATTTGCCGCCACGGTCCTTGTACGACGTTTCGCAAATCTCGTCGGACTCGAAGAACAACACCTGTGCACAGCCCTCGCCAGCGTAAATTTTGGCCGGCAGCGGCGTGGTGTTGGAAAACTCGAGAGTCACATAGCCTTCCCACTCCGGCTCGAAGGGCGTGACGTTCACGATGATGCCACAGCGGGCATACGTGGACTTGCCGAGACAGACTGTCAGCACCGAACGCGGAATGCGGAAATACTCGACCGTGCGGGCCAGCGCAAAGGAGTTCGGCGGAATGATGCAGACGTCGGATTCGATCTCGACGAAGGACTTCGGATCGAAGTTCTTGGGATCGACCACTGTCGAGTTGATGTTGGTAAACACCTTGAATTCGCGGGCGCAGCGGATATCGTAGCCGTAGCTCGACGTACCGTAGGATACGATCTTCTCGCCATTGGCCTCACGCACGAGGCCGGGCTCGAAGGGCTCGATCATGCCGTGCTCTGCTGCCATGCGGCGTATCCACTTGTCTGATTTGATGGCCATTTTTACCTGCTGCGGTCGACAAAAATAAAGGCGGGATTTTACCCGCCTTTTCGGTATGGTTTTGAGAAAAAATCAGGTGTTCTGAACCACGATATTCGGGAATTTCGAGGTCATGTCCTTGGCCTTCTCGCCGATCTTGACGGCAACGCGGCGGGCGATGCCGCAATAAATCTCGGCCGTGCGCGAATCCGGCGCACCGACCACCGTCGGCTTGCCACTATCGGCCATCTCGCGAATTGTTAGTTCCAGCGGCAGGCTGCCGAGGAACTCGACATCGTAGTCCGAACACATCTGTTCGCCACCCCCATGACCAAAGATGTGCTCTTCATGACCGCACTTGGAGCAGATGTGAATGCTCATGTTCTCGACAATGCCGAGAATGGGGATATTCACCTTCTCGAACATCTTCAGGCCCTTGCGGGCGTCGATCAGCGCGATGTCCTGCGGCGTGGTAACGATCACCGCACCGGTCACCGGCACCTTCTGCGCCAGCGACAACTGGATGTCGCCGGTGCCCGGCGGCATGTCGACAACCAGGTAATCGACATCACGCCAATTGGTCTGGCCGAGCAACTGGTCGAGCGCTTGGGCGACCATCGGGCCACGCCAGACCATCGGCGTTTCGACATCGACCATGAAACCGATCGACATCGCCTGAACACCGTAGGCCTCCAGCGGCTCCATGCTCTGACCATCGCGGGACTCGGGCTGCTGGCCAGCAAGGCCAAGCATTTGTGGCTGCGATGGCCCGTAGATATCGGCATCGAGTATGCCGACGCTGGCACCTTCCTGAGCCAACGCCAAGGCCAGGTTGACGGCAGTCGTACTCTTGCCGACGCCACCCTTGCCGGAAGCGACGGCAATGATGTTCTTGACGCCCGGCAAGAGCTTGACGCCCATCTGCACCGAGTGCGCGACAATTTTGCTGAAAACGTTGGCGGAGACGTTACCGACCCCGGGCTGCGTACGTACGGCAGCGATCACCTGTTTGCGGATCGTGTCGATCTGGGTTTTCGCGGGGTAGCCAAGCTCGATATCGAAGGAAACGTCGGCGCCGTCGATCCTGATGTTCTTGACGGCTTTGCCGGTGACGAAGTCCTTGCCCGTATTGGGGTCGACCGCAGCCGAGAGGGCGGTCTTGATCTGTTGTTCTGTAAGACTCATGGAAGCTCCGGAGTGGGGTTAGGCAGTGAAATACCCGACAATTTTTGTCCAGTATATCCCAAACCGGCGCGAAGTTCAGTTGCTCCGCACGTTATCCAGACGATAGCCCTGACCGTAAACCGAGGTCAGCATCAGTCCGCTCTCACCAGAAAGACCGAGCTTTTTGCGCAAGCGGATGGCGTAGGTGCCAACGGTGCGCGAGTCGATATCCTGATCCCGCGACCAGACGCCGGAAAGCAGTTCCTCACGTGGCAATACTCGGCCAACGTTTTTCAGGAAGACCACGGCAAAGTCGAATTCCCGCTGCGTCAAATCGACCTCAGAGCCGGCGAGCAGAATCCGTCGCCCCTCCAGATCCAGATCGAGCGCGCCATGCTGCAGCGGTGACGGCATGCCCAGTGCACAACGACGCAACTGCACGCCAACGCGTTCCATGAACTCCATGTAGCGCAACGGCTTGGCGAAAAAAACGTCCGGCCCTAGATGCAGCAGATCGGCGACGACATCCTCTGCCGTATCTTCGCCGTAAACGATCAAAGGCACCGCCTGACCTGCCCGGGCGCGTATTGCTGCAATAAGTGCATCAACACCAGGTTCGGCGAACTGGCAGTCGACAATGAAAAATTCGAAATGCTGACGCTTGATGGCCGCCATGAAGCTGATGCCATCACGAAAAATCTCGGCCTGATGGCCCTCACTGCGTAGCAGCGCCTTGAGTACTTCGGTCTGACTGCGGTTTGAATCGACGATTGCGAACTGCATGACACCTCGAGATGACGGGCAAATTCTGCGCCCGCCAGCATCGGCGACGCAATACGGCGAAACCCCTGTTTTACCAAGCCAAAACTGACCCTCTCCGTCTGCATTAATCTCAGCGCAGTCGCAAATGCGCGCCTTGTCTGCCGGCGACTGGCGCCGACAGGGTAAAATTGCGGTTTATCTTTCCGGCTGAAGCACCATGTCGCGCAAAATCCTCGTCACCTCCGCCCTGCCCTATGCCAACGGCGCCATCCACCTCGGCCATCTGGTCGAGTACATCCAGACCGATATCTGGGTCCGCTTCCAGAAAATGTCCGGCAACGAGTGCTGGTATGTCTGTGCCGACGACACCCACGGCACGCCGATCATGCTCCGTGCCGAGAAGGAAGGCATCACGCCGGAACAGCTGATCGAGCGGGTGCATGGCGAGCATTTCCGCGACTTTTCCGGCTTCCTCGTCGGCTTTGACAACTACCACAGCACCCATTCGCCGGAAAACCGCGAATGCGCCAACGATATCTACGGCAAGCTCAAGGCCGCCGGCCTGATCGACACCCGCACCATCGAGCAGTATTACGACCCGGTGAAGCAGATGTTCCTGCCCGATCGTTTCATCAAGGGCGAGTGCCCGAAGTGTGGCGCCAAGGACCAGTACGGCGACAACTGCGAATCCTGCGGCGCCGCCTATGCGCCGACCGACCTGATCTCGCCCTATTCCGCCGTCTCCGGCGCCAAGCCGGAATTGCGCAACTCCGAACACTATTTCTTCAAGCTCTCCGACCCGCGCTGCGAAGCCTTCCTGCGCCAGTACACCGCCCGCGACAATGGCGTGCTGCAACCGGAAGCCGCCAACAAGATGCAGGAATGGCTGGGTGCCGCTGGTGAGAACAAGCTGACCGACTGGGACATTTCGCGCGACGCCCCCTACTTCGGCTTCGAGATTCCGGATGCGCCAGGCAAGTATTTCTACGTCTGGCTCGATGCACCGATCGGCTACATGGGTTCCTTCAGGAACCTGTGCGCCAAACAGGGTCTGGATTTCAACGAATTCTTCAAGGCCGACTCGCAGACCGAGCTTTACCACTTCATCGGCAAGGACATCCTCTACTTCCATGCGCTGTTCTGGCCGGCCGAGTTGCAGCACGCCGGCTACCGCACCCCGACCAAGATCTTCGCCCACGGTTTCCTCACCGTCGATGGTGCCAAGATGTCGAAGTCGCGCGGCACCTTCATCACCGCCGGAAGCTTCCTCAAGACCGGCCTGAATCCGGAATGGCTGCGCTATTACTTTGCCGCCAAACTGTCGGCGACGATGGAAGACATCGACCTCAACTTCGAGGACTTCTGCGCCCGCGTCAATTCCGACCTCGTCGGCAAGTACGTCAATATCGCCAGCCGCTCCGCCGGCTTCATCGCCAAGCGCTTCAACGGCGAGCTCGCCCCGGCCGACGCCAGCCTGCCGGCGATCAAGGCGATTCAGGAAGCCGCCCCGCGCATTGCCGAGCTTTACGAGGCCCGCGAATTCGCCAAGGCAATGCGCGAGATCATGGCCCTGACCGACATCGCCAACCAGTACGTCGATAGCGTCAAGCCCTGGGAACTTGCCAAGCAGGAAGGCAAGGACGTCGAACTGCACGCCGCCTGCAGCAATGCCCTCAACCTCTTCCGCCTGCTGACCGTGCTGCTCAAGCCCATCCTGCCGGTCGTTGCCGGCAAGGTGGAGAAGTTCATGAACATCGCGCCGCTGAACTGGGGTGACACACAAGGCCTGCTCGCCGCCGGCCATGCCATCAATGCCTACGAACACCTGATGACCCGCGTCGACCCCAAGCTGATCGAAAAACTGGTCGAGACCAACAAGGAATCGCTGGCACCTGCGGTGAACCCGGAAAACAGTCAAAAATCGGCGGAGTCCCAACAACGCCACGCCCAGCACCAGCAGAACGAGGTCAAGGCTGAAAGCCCGTGGGAGCCGTTCTGCAATATCGACGACTTCATGAAGGTCGACCTGCGCATCGCCCGCATCGCTAACGCCGAGCACGTGGAGGGGGCCGACAAGCTGGTCCGCCTGACGCTGGACATCGGCAACAACGAGACACGCAACGTCTTCGCCGGGATCAAGTCGGCCTACGATCCGGCGCAACTGGTCGGCCGACTGACGGTGATGGTCGCCAACCTGGCCCCGCGCAAGATGAAGTTCGGGATGTCGGAAGGCATGGTGCTGGCCGCCTCCGATACCACGGGCACAACTCCCGGAATCTTCCTGCTGTCGCCGGACAGCGGCGCTCAGCCCGGCATGCGAGTGAAATAAATCGCCCCAACCATAACGGCCTGCCAGACAGGCCGTTTTCTATTGCAGCGCAGCAATCCGGACTTCGCAACTTCAAGTAATACTTTAAGTTATCCCTGCAATTTCTCTGCTGGCCGGCGCCTTTTGCGTCTATCCACAAAAGCTGTGGATAAGTCTGTGAATTACAGCAAGCACACTTGCCTAAGTGGCCGACAACAAAGGTTTTTTCTTGCCCTGCCCAAAACTTGAGCCATATCATAGGCCACTGATTTTTATACGTTTTATTATCACTCATCGAAATATAACGAATTCACCAAGTCATAATCTCTGACCGATGATCCGACGAACGGGATTGTGCATAACCACCCCTTGACAGCCGCAAAGTCAAGCCTATTTACCAAAATTTTTTTCGGACACCGGCTCTGGGAACAATGGATCGCCGCACACTATTGAAATCCGCCCTGGGCGCTGCCCTGACCGCTTACCGACCGTTCGCCAGCGCCGCCATTGCCCGCATTTTGATCATCGGTGGTGGCTGGGGTGGGCTGGCCACGGCACGCGCCCTGCGGCAAATCGCACCGTCGCTTGACGTCACGCTGCTGGCGCGCGACAGTCACTTCACGTCCTTTCCGCTATCCAACCGCTGGCTGTGCGACCTGCTGCCACAGCCCCCGGTGCGAGCAGCCTATGCCGACATCGCCCGTCGCCACGGCTTTCGCTTTCTTCAGACCGAGGTTAATGCGGTCGACCGGGAAAAACGTCAAATTTCGGCTAGCTCCGGCACATTGTCTTACGACTGGCTGGTGATCTCCGCCGGCATCCGCGAAAACCATGGCGCCTGGTTCGGCGACGACATCGAACAGGCCCGGCTGACTCGCGAGAAATTCGCCAGCGGCCATGTCGATCCCGCAAGTCTGCAGGCACTGCGGCAGAAGCTCGCAGACTTCAACGGCGGCACGCTGGTACTGACCATCCCGCCCGCGCCCTACCGTTGCCCGCCAGCCCCGTACGAGCGGGCGCTGATGATCGCCGAAACGCTGCGCCAGCGACAACTCAAGGCGCGGTTGGTAATCCTTGACCCAAACCTGCCCATGCTCGCCTTCGACCGCGTTTATCGCGATGCCTACCGGGACTGGATCACCTACCTACCGCAGGCAACGATCCGCCATGTCGATCCGCTTGCCCGACGCATCCAGACCGAGTTCGACACCATCGACTTCACCGATGCCCTGCTCGCACCGCCGCAAGAGGCGGCCGATCTGCTCTGGCAGAGCGACCTCATCGGGCGCAACGGCGATGGCAGCCCCAGCGGCTGGGCCGCCCATGACCCCACGCACCTGCACGCCGTCGGGGCCCCGAACGTCTTCCTCATCGGCGATCAACTCGACCGCAGCTCACACCTGTTCGGCTTTTATCCCAAAACCGGACAGATCGCCGCGCGGCAGGGGCAGATCGTCGCCCGAGAGATTGCCGCCCGAGCGGCCGGCGAAACGCCGCCCAGATTGCTGCCCGACAGTAGCTGTCAGGTCATCACCCGCGTCAACCCGAGCGAGATGACCCGCATCGACACCAGCTACCGCTTCCGCGGCGACGGCCTGATCCAGCAGACCGTCCGCCAACAGCATATCCCTCAGGCCGCCGATGAGGATATCGTCTGGGCGCAGGCGATGTATGCTGAACTCGGCATCCCGTCCGGCTGAGTCAGCCCCGGGGCGACCTCAGTGGCGTGCCCAGATTTTGCTAGTGCCATCCGGCAATACCAGCAGGGTATCGAACAGCTCGCGTTTCGGCGCCCGCTCCCCACTGGTGTTATCGAGCGTCGTGCACGCTGTCTCGCAGGTCGGATTCGAATACTCGCGACCCGGAGCACCAATCGGCAGCCCGGGCACTGCGATGCCACGCGCCTTGGGCCGGTCACGCAGCAATTCCTGAATATCCTCAGCGTAGGCATGGCCTTCGACAAAATAGCCACCGACGACGGCGGTATGCACCGACTCGAGCGCCTTCGGCACTTTCAGGCGCTTCTTGACGGCAGCCATATCGGCCGATTCCTGATACACCACCTTGAAGCCGCGCTCGGCCAGATAAGCCCCCCAGTCGATGCAGGCCAGACAAGGCGTCGGCATGTAGATTTCAACAACCGGCGTCTTGTCTGCTGCCTGCACCAGGACCGTGGACAGACTCATCAGCAATGCGCCGAGCACGCGCATCATGGCGCCACTACCGTCCATTTTCCGGCCTTGACGGTCATCATCACCCGTGCTCGCTGGTCCATGCCATTGTGGTTCTGCGCGCTCATGTTGAACACCCCTTGTGCGCCAACCACCTCGCGTGAGCGCTCCAGCGCATCACGCAACGCAACGCGGAACTCCGGCGTCCCCGCCTTCGCCTTCTTCAAGGCCTCCGGAATTGCTTTCTGCAACAGCAGGCCGGCATCCCAGGTATTGGCGCCAAAGGTGGAGGTTGTTCCCGGACCATATTTGGCCTCGTAGGCCTTGATGTAACCCTGCGCCACAGGTTTGATCGGATTGCCCGTCGCCAGATCGTCGGCAACCAGCATCGGCCCGCCCGCCATCAACGTACCCTCGACCGCCTTGCCACCGAGCCGGATGAAGTCATTGGTCGCCACGCCATGTGTCTGGTAAACCTTGCCCTTGTACCCCTTCTCAAGCAAGCCAGCCTGCGGCAGCACCGCCGGCCCGCCTGTCGCCGCAATGAATACCGCATCCGGCCTGGCGGCAATCAGCTTCAGCACCTGCCCGGTCACCGACTGGTCGGTCCGGTTGTAGCGTTCGTTGGCCACCAGTTGCAGCCCGGCTTTTTCTGCCATTATGGAAAAAACCTTGTACCAGTTCTCCCCATAAGGATCGTTGAAACCGACAAAACCGACACTGTGCACGCCATTGGCAGTCATGTGGGCAAGCACCGCTTCGGCGATCAGATCATCGTTCTGGGTGGTCTTGAACACCCACTTCTTTTTGTCGTCGAGCGGCGTAATCACGGCCGACGAGCCGACCGTGGTCAGCAGCGGGGTCTTCGATTCGGCAACAAAATCGAGCATCGCCAACGCCGCCGGTGTCGTAGTCGGCCCGATCAGCGCATCGACCTTTTGCTCGCCAATTAGTTTCTTGACGCCCGTAACGGCATGCGTCGGATCGGAGGCGTCATCGAGCACGATGTACTCGACCTTGAGGCCGGCAATCTCGGTCGGCAACAGGGCCGCCGTGTTTTTCTGCGGAATGCCGACGATGGCGGTCGGACCGGTCGACGACGCAATGACGCCGACTTTCAGATCGGCATGGACCAGACCGCTGACGACGAGTGCGGTCAGCAGGGCAAATGAACGACGCAGGGCAAGCATGCAAACTCCCGTTCGGGCAAAATGGCGATCCGCGCATTATAACGAGCCGCCATGTTCCCGACCGCCCATCGTCCGCCCCGCCCCCGTCTGACCGGCATGATTGCCCTCTACGCCCTCGGTGACGTCTTCGGACTCTCCTGCGTGGCCATCGGCGCCAGCTTCTTCATTGCAGACAAGGGGGCTATTTTCAGCAACTTTCCGGCGTCGACCGCAGAAGCCGTCGTTTGCACGGCCGGCGGCGTCGTCGTAATGTTCTGGTCAGTCGCCCGCATCCTGCGGGAAATCGCCAAGCAGGCACCGGAAATGCAGGCCAAGTTCGAAAGCTACTTGCGCGCCCAGCATCCGGACAAGCTGCCGCCCAAGCCCGATCAGGACTGATCCGGCGAGCGACCGGCCAACAGCCACGCCGGCAGTTCACGATTACCGGCATTCTCGATGATGTACTGACGTATCAGTCGGCGCACGACCTGCGACGGCGTCAAGTCCTGCGCGCTGCAGATTTCCTCGAACATCGCTTTCTTGCGCGGATCGATAAGCAGCGTCAGGCGGGCGGTACGGTTCTCCATGGTGCACTCTCTCGGTGGATGCATTAGGCATCATGTTAACATGTGATTAACATTGACGCATCATCGGGCAACCATATAATGCATTGCTCACCCTGACGACTGCGTGCCATGAAAATCGCCTTCCGCCCCAAGCTGCTGGATTGCCTGCCCGGCTACACACGCGCCCAGTTCGCCAAGGATTTCGCCGCTGGCATCACCGTCGGCGTCCTCGCGCTGCCGCTGGCCATGGCCTTTGCCATCGCCTCCGGCGCCTCGCCGACCGCCGGCATCTGGACCGCCATCGTCGCCGGCCTGATCACCTCGGCGCTGGGCGGCTCACGGGTGCAGATCGGCGGCCCGACCGGTGCCTTCATTCCCATCGTTTATGGCATTGTCGCCGCCCACGGATTCGGCAATCTCTTGGGCGCCACCATGCTCGCCGGGCTGATGCTGCTGGCCATGGGCATTGCCCGCATGGGCCAGCTTATCCGTTTCATCCCGGTGACCGTCGTCATCGGCTTCACCAACGGCATCGCGGTCGTCATCTTCATGGCGCAGATCAAGGATTTCTTTGGCCTGCGCATCGACAACCTGCCCGCCGAATTCTTCGCCCGGATCAAGACGCTGGCCGCGCACGCCCACACGGTCGATCTGCCGACGCTGGGGCTGGCCGTCACCTGTTTCATTTTCCTGCTTTCCTACAACCAGCTCGCCCAGCGGATCGCACTGATGCGCCGCGCGCCCGGCCCGCTCGCCGTTCTGGTGATCGGCACGCTGGCGGCATGGGCCTTCGACTTGCCGGTGGAGACCATCGGCAGCCGCTTCAACGGCATCCCGCAGGAACTGCCCGCCTTTGGCCTGCCTTCGCTGTCCATTCACGATTTCGGCAAACTGATCTCGCCGGCAATCACCATCGCCTTGCTTGGCGCCATAGAGTCGCTGCTCTCGGCGCGTGTCGCCGACAGCCAGATCGACGATCGGCACGATCCGAACCAGGAACTGATCGCGCAAGGCCTGGCCAACATGGCGGCACCGCTGTTCGGCGGTTTCGCCGCCACCGGCGCCATCGCCCGCACCACGACCAATGTCCGCACCGGCGGGCGCACGCCGATTGCCGGCATCCTGCATGCGCTGGTGTTGCTGGCCATCGTCCTGGTCGCCGCGCCATTGGCCTCCTACGTGCCGCTGGCCGCACTCTCCGCTATCGTCATGGTCGTCGCCATCAACATGGGCGAATGGCACGAGTTCCGCGAACTGAAGCGCTACTCCTACAACTATCGCATCATACTGCTCGCGACCTTCTTCGTTACCGTCCTCTTCGACCTGACGATTGCCGTCGAACTCGGGATGGTGCTGGCCAGCCTGTTCTTCATCTACCGCATGTCGGAGCTGACCCGCATCGAGCGCCTGCCGCTGGATGAGGAAGCCCAGGAACCCCGCTTTCTCTACCCGGATGGCACGATGCGGGTAGCTGCCTGGCAACTATTCGGCTCACTGTTCTTCGGTGCGGTCAACAAGCTGGAAGAACTGCTTGACCCGCGGATCGGCCACCCCGAGGTGGTCATTCTCGATATGACACGCCTGATCCAGCTCGACACCACAGGTCTTGAAGGCCTGGAAAGCCTGCGTGACAAGCTGCAGAAACGCGGCTGCACCTTGATTGTCTGTGGCATGAACTCGCAGCCCGGTTCGCTGCTGTTCCGCTCCGGTTTCATCGATCACCTCGGCGACGAGAATGTCTGCAGCGACCTCAGCAGCGCGCTCGAACGCGCCTACATCCTGCTGCCCAACCTCATCTGCGACGATGAATACTGCTGATCCCGACGCTCTTCACAGCATCTGCCACCGACCATGGAATATGCCAAAATCACCTCCGGAGACCAGCGCTATCCTGCAGTCAAAGGAGAGGTCATCATGGCGCTACAGGCAAGCGTCGCCCAATTCAAGAATCAATTTTTCGCCCAACCCAACGATGGAGGCAGCATCGAGCAGGCCGATTTCCGCAGTATGGCGCAGGCACTTTATGGCCTTGGCGTCGTCGAGGCCGACATCAGTTTCGACTGGTGCCCGGGGCAACGCATGGTTACCGCCGGCCAGCAGGTTGCATTGCGCGCTCAAATAAAGCTTCTGGCCAAAACGGCAAACGTCAGCAAACCGAATCTCGCCGTCGCTGCCTGACAGCGGCACTCAGCGGCTGAGCCCCGCCGCCCAGGCCTCGGCGGCCGGTCGAAGCAGATCGATCCATGGTCCGGGATAAACCCCGATCACGACCACCATGCCGATCAGTACCACCAACACCGCCCATTCCCGTGGGCGCAGGTCTTCGGCCTGCGCTACTTCCGGTCGCGTAACCGGACCGAAAAAGGCTTTGCGGTATAGCGACAAAAACGCCCCCGCAGCGATCGACAGTCCGAACAGCGCCGCCATCCCCGCCCCGGTGTGGCGCTCAAGCGCCGACAGGATGAGCAGGAACTCTCCCGGAAAGCTGCTGGTGCCTGGCATGCCGACGCCGGCAAGTCCGCAGATCAAAAAACCGGTCGCCAGCAGCGGCATGGTCCGCGCCGCACCACCCAGCGCATGAATATCTGTCGAACCGGTACGCTGTCGCAAAAATTCCAGCAACAGGAAGGCGCCCCCCGTCGCCACCGCGAAGCTAAGCAGCAAAGACACCGCTCCCTGCACACCCTGCGCCGTACAGGATGCCAGCCCGAGCACCGCCAACCCGACGTGACAGATACTGGCGTACGCCATGCTCACCCGCAGATTGCTTTGCGCCAGCATGCCGACTGCCCCGTAAAGCAGGCTGACCGTGCCCAACCCGACAAGCAGCCAGTGCAACTCCTGTGCTACGAACGGCGCCAGCGGCATGGCAATGCGCAACAAGCCGAAAGCCCCGAGCTTCAGCCCGACCAGCAGCGCCGTAAGCGCCCCAGGGCCGGCGAGCGCGAACTGCGGTAGCCAGGTATGCAGCGGCACCAGCGGTACCTTCAGACCAAAGCCGATCAGGCAAAGAAGGAAAAACAGCCACTGCCGCTCCGCTGGCAATGGCGCTGCCAGCAGCGCGCCGAGATCGAAGCCGCTGCTGCCGCTGCCGGCAATGACGAAGGCAATCAGAAGCGGCACGCCGCCGGCGATCATGATCAGGAAATACCGGCTGGCCACCGCCGCGCCGCCGCCGGTGACCGGCCAGCGGCCAAGCAGGAAATAAACCGGGATCAGCGTCAGTTCCCAGAAAACAAAGAACAGGATCAGGTCGTGGGCACAGAAAATTCCCAGCGTTGCTGATTCCAAGCCGAGGAGCAGGCTGAAATACAGGCGGCTGTCGCCGGCATCGCGATTCCAGGCCGCGACCAGCGCCCCGAGAAACAGCAGCGCGGTTGAGGCCGGAAAGAGCACCGACAGGCCATCGACCGCCAGCAGATACTGCACGCGCAGGCCGGCAATCCATTCGGCCTGTTCGAGCAACTGGAAGCGCGGCCCGGAGGGATCGTAGGCCAGCGGCAGCGCACTGCTCAAAGCCAGCGTCAGCAGCATGCCGGCCGCTGTTGCCCATCGCGCTGCCCGTCGGGGTAGACACCACAGCAGCGCCGCGGTGAGCAGCGGCGAAAAAACGAGCAGGGACAGCAACGGCCAGTTCATTGCACAAACCTCATGGCCGCCACGTGGCTGGCCGCCTCGGTGAGTTGCAACCAGGGCTCGGTGAAAAACCCGATCGCCAGCATGGCCGCTAGCGCGACTCCCACCACCACATACTCCATCGGCAGCGTCCGGTCGACGTCCAGCCCGCCGGTGCGGGCCTGCGACAGGAAGGCACGCTGGAAAGCCCAGAGCAGGAAACCCGCCGCGGCAACGTTGCCCAGCGCCGTTGCGACCGTCGACAGCGCACCGAAGCGGTCTATGGCCGCCTCGAGAATCAGGTGGGCGGCATCGAAACCGGGCGTTCCTGGCATACCGACAATCGCCAGACCAAAGGACAGGAAGGCGATGGCAAGAAAGGGAATCCGCTCGAACAGCCCAGACAATTCACCCAACTCCGTGGTGCCGGTACGCCGGAAGACAAAACCGACGATGAACCACATTCCGGTCACCGCCAGCCCGAAGTTGGCCGAAAGCAGCACTGCTCCCTGAATGCCGGCCTCGTGCAGACTGAACAGCCCGATCACCAGCAGGCTGGTATGGCTGACCACGGCAAACGCCAGCAAACGGCGCAGGTTGGTCTGCTGAAAGGCGAGCGCCGCCGTGAAGAAAACGCCCGCCATCGCAAAGCCGACCACGTAAGGCTGCCAGGTCGCCACTGCCGCCGGTGTCAGTGGCAAGACAAAACGCAGCATGCCGAAAATGCCGACCTTGACGCCGACCATCAGTGCCGGCGCGACCGCGATCAGGCCGTGCTGTGCCATGTTCGGCAACCAGCCATGCAGCGGAAACAGTGGCGTGCGAACCGCCAGCCCGTAAAACAACAGGTAAAACGCTGCTGTCTGGAACTTGCCCTCCGGCAGCGCGCCGGTGAGATCGAACAAATCGAAGCTCCAGCGCCCGCCGGTTGCCTCAGCATGCCCCCAGCCAAGGACGACACACCCGGCAGCAAACATCAGCCAGCCAAAACCCTGATACTGGATGAAGCGTGCCAGCGCCTGGATTTCTGCCCGCGACGACGCCCAGCGCCGCAGCAGATAGACCACCGACCACAGCTCAATCAGCGAAAAAACGGCAAACCAGGCGACATTCAGCGCCACCAGCATGCCGATGAAACCCGTCTCGGCAACCAGCAATACCGCAAACAGCCTGCCCGGCGAAATCATGCCGCGGCTCATGCCGTACAGCGTCATCAGGAAGGTCAACAGGGCGGCGGCCAGAATGAAGACGATGGCGATGCCATCGACACCAACGTGATACGCCAGCGTCGGCAGACGCTCGGCCAACTGGAAAGCGGGTGACGCACTATCGATGTGCGCCGCCACCCAGGCCGCCATCAGCAACTCGGCGAGCGCGACCACCTTGCCCATGCGCACCGCCAGCAGCCGCTCGCCCAAGGCCAGCACCAGGCCTGCACCGGCCAGCGGCAGCAATTGCAGCACCGCAAGCAGGGGCAGGGTTGCCTGCTGGTGCCAGAGGATTTCGGAAAAACCGCCGCTCACAGGATCACCACAAAGGTCGCCATCACCGCCATCATCAGGTAGCGCGGTTGCTCCAGCAGATGCTCGAGCGTCTGCAAATACGCTCCGAGACGCTGCAACAGTCGCTCGCCAACACCACCGCGCCCCTGCAGCAACAGGCGATTTTCGATCCGCTGCAGATGGCCGGCCAGCGTGGCCAGTGCGCGGCCGGGCAGGCCATCGGCACGAACCAGTGGCCGCGTTTCGTCGACCGCCTTGCCTTTGCCGATCTCACCAATGGCCCGGTCAATGAAATTCGCTTCCAGGCGCCGGCTATCCCGCGCGAAAGACTCGGTCGGACTGACCACCAGAATCATCGCCAGCCTGTCCAGCCAGAAGCGCTGCACCGCCGCGATGTATAGCAAGCGGCTGCGGGCAAGCCAGTACGGCGGTGGTGGCGGCCGGTCGCGGGTAATTTGCAGCCACGAGGGCGCCAGCAGGAAGTGCCAGGTCCGCCAGGCAGCATGCAGACAAAGATGAACCGTCGCCAGTGTCGTCCAGCCGAGGCCGATGGCAACAAACATCAGCCCGATCTGAAAAACCGTGGCATGGATCAGCGCCGATTTGACATCGGTCTGAACCAGTCCGACCAGCCAGGCATAGGCGGCCGTCAGCACGCCGGCAACGACCAGCCCGATCATCAGATCTGGCACCTGCGCCAATAGCGGTGACAGCCGAAGCATCAGATAGACGCCGGCATGGACGAGGACCGCTCCGTAGAAAATCGCTGATGATGGCGTCGGCCCCTCCAAGGCTCGGGCGATCCATGGCGTAAAGGGCAGTTGCGCCGACTTCACGAGTGCCGCAATGACGAAACCGATGGCCAGGATACGGGCATCAACCATGGGCAGGCGGATTTCGCCCGTGAATAACGGCCACTCGAAGCCCCCCAGCCAGAATGCGGCCAGACCCAAGCCGAAGAGAAAACCGGCATCGCCGGCGCGATTGGTGACAAAAGCGAACAGGGCGTTGCCGGTCGCCAGTGGCCGTTGCCAGGCGTAAGCGATGAGCAGGAAGGACGCCACGCCGCACATTTCCCAGCCAACGAAGGCCAGCAGCGCATTGCCGGCGAGCAGCACGAGTTGAATCCCACCTAGAAAAAGGCTGAGGACGATGAAGAAGCGATGAAAGCCTGCTTCGCGATGCAAATAGTTGGCCGAAAACCTGGCGACCAGCCAGCCGATAAGCGCCGTCTCCGTCGCCACACTCAGCGAGAGGCCATCGAGCAGGAAGGAGAATGTGCCTTGCCATTCCGGCGTGCCAAACCAGACGGCCAGCACGCGATGTCCGGGTACTATGCCATCGCGCAGCGACAGCAGGTCGATGGCCAGCAAGAGCAGCATACTGCTCAAGGCCGCCAGTACCGTCAGTCGGGCCGTCAGCGGTTCGCTGGCATCGCCGCCGGTGCGCCCGAGCAGCACGCGGGCGCCGTTGCACAGGCCAGCGAGGAGCGGCAGCGCCGGCACCAGCCAGACGGCTTCCGCGAGACGGGGCAGCAGGCCACTCATGTGCGACCTCCGAGCAGGACGGCCGGCGGCAAGGGCGCCGATTCGCCGGCAAACCAGTCGGCCGAGCGCGCCACCTGCGGCAGGATCGCCGGATCGCTCCAGGCCAGCCAGCCACGACGCGGGCAATAGCGATGAATCTCGCCGCTGCCCGGGCTTTGCGCCGCAACCGTGATCCAGCCCTTGCCGATCAGTTCCTGCAGTGCCGGCTGGCGACTGACGATGGCGCTCAGGCACTCGGGTTCCTGCTCAACTACCACCAGCAGGCGCATCGGCTCGTGAATCTCGACCATCTGCCAGGGCAGGCCGGTACGCAAATCGGAGTCAGCACCTTCCATCACGCCGAACAACCCGGTCAGGTTATGCGTCACCTTCGAGCCGCAGCCGTAACGTTCGTTATCGACGGTAGAGAAATAGTATTCGAGGGCAATGCCGGCGCCGACCGGGCCGGCCGCGAGGAGGATGTTCTCGATGATGCGCCCCCCTTCATCCTGCATCGGATCGTAGGAAATCAGGAACACCCGCCGGTCGAGGAACAGTCCGCGGCTCATAGCGCGCCGGCCGATGAAGGCCGCGGCATTTGTCGCGTGGCCCAGCTCCGGGCGCGCCTGCGAAATATCGTTCGCCCGCCCCTGCACATGGCGCCGGCCCAACCAGGGTGTCGGCCGTACCGGTGCCGAGGCCAGCCGTCGGCACCGCTCGGCCGCGTGCGCGCGGCAGGCCTCGCCCATCTGCGTGACCAGGCGCTCGATGTCGTCGGCAAAGGTAGCCGGCGCACGATCAAGGTCGTACCATTCGACCCCGTCGTCACAGGTATTGTGCTCGGCGGCGATGAACCAGGTCGTGTCAGGAATGTGCAGGCCGCATTGCGCCAGCCTGGCCCGGACTTCCGGACGGTTGGCCATGGCAGCGAAGACACGGGCATTCGGCCCGCCGTGGCGGCCGGAGCAGGCGCCGCAATCGTAGGCCGACAGATGTGGATTGTTGCGGCTGCCGGAACCGTGGCCGAACATCAACACCAGCGGGGCAAAGCCCGCAGTCAGGCCGATGGTGCGCAGGAAGCCGGCGACGCGCTCGACCTGCTCATCATCGGTGAATCCGGCCTGCGGTGCCGACGGCGTCGACGCCTCGACAGTATCTGCGGTCAACGCCAAATTCGTGCGTAAATCGCTGTCGTGCTGATGCCGCCAGCGTTGCGCCGCCGACCCCTGCCAGGCCGGCGCCAACTGGTTGGCCGCCAGGTTGAGCAAAGCGGGGACGGCTGCCGCCGCGCTCAATACCGGCGCCAGCAGCGCACTGTGTCGCGTGGACTGATACAGACGCTCGCGCCACCGCAGGCGTCGCTCACGGCGCTGCCGATGCGCGGCCAGCGCGGTCGCTTGCGCCGCATCCACCCGCTCGGTCACCAGATGGCGGGGCTGGACGACCACCGGACAAAGCGCGGTCTTCGTCGCATCATCAAGTCCCTGCCAGTACATCGCCACGCCGAAGAACCCGGCCGCCCCGTAGGTTTCGACCGCTGGCGCGATTTCCTCAAGATGCCGACGCGTGCCTTCCTCGCGGTCATCCATGCAGAACACCACCTGCGCCGACGGCTGCGCGACTGACGCCACCCGACCGCGATTGGCGGCCAGCGCCGAAAACAGCTGCTCGCGGTAATGCCGTTCATAAGCCAGCAACCAGATTTCGCCGCGCTGCAGTTCATCGAGACTAAGCGCACAGTCGAGCAACGCCCGGGACGCTGCCGCGGCCACCTCTTGCAGATGGGCAAGCGGCAAGTCCAGCAAGCACGCCAGCTGCTGCAATCGCCAGGCATCGACAGCCGGCCCTGCCTCACCCACTGCCCCGACTCGCCCGGCCAGCGCCTCCCAGGCGGCTTCCTGCCCGTGCCCTGCTGCCAGCAGCGCCGCCGCCTCATCCTGCAGCGCCTCCGGCAGTACACCCCGGCGCAAGGCATCGCGGACATGAAATTCGCCCAGACTGGCCAGGTAATAGCCCTGCAACTCATCAAAACTCAGCGGCAAGCCGGTCATCCGGCGCAGCAAATCCTCGCAGAGCAGGCGTTCGAGCAAAACGCGCACCGCCAGATAATCGGCCATCGCCACCGGCGTCCCGTCGCCCCGGCCGGGATTATCTGCCCGCCACAGGAACATCCCCGACCAGCCCGGCAACTCCAGTGCCAGGCGCTCGAGATAGCCATACCAAAGGCCGGTGTCGGGAATCAGTCGCGGCAACTCCTCGCCCAGTACCGCCAACGGGTCATCCGGCAAATGCTGGATCTCATCGCGCACATTGGGCAACTCGTCGAGTTCCCATTGCATATCCAAGCCCGCACTCGCCCGCCAGGCTGCGAAGAAGCCACGGTCGCGGTCCGGATTGCGCCAGACGGCCACGCCAAGATCGAGATGCGCCGCCAGATGCCGTTGCAAGACGCAGCGCACCCGCTCGAGCACATCCTCTTCCGACAAATACTCAAGCAGCGAACGCAGGCTCCACTGCCGCCCGACACGGGCGCACAGCAGCTGCCAGCGCTCGCTGGCACCGATCCGCCAATCCGGCGCCGCCGGCGTGCCTGCTGCGGTCAACGCCAAAAACTGCCCAAAATCGGCATCGGACCCGCGCTCGGCCTTCAACCACTTCAGCCGGGCGACAGTTGGCGGCGCCAGGTCCAGTTGCAGGCTGGCCAACAACACCGCACGCCGGTTAACGCCAAGAGCCACGGGCTGATCAAGATCAGCAACGCCGGCATCATCAAGCGCTGCGGCCAGATCGCCGGCATCAATCCGCCTCTCGGCAAACGCGGCATGGAAGCGCGCCTCAGGCCAGTAAGCGCGGGCGCCCGTCAGGTGATGCGCCGCCGCCACAGCCTCGGCAAAGGGCAAATGCTGGAAGCCATGCAGGGTATTGTGATGAACGAAATCGCGAATCGGTGCCTGTGCCGGCAGAACATGCGCCAGATGGGCCACCCAGCCTGCCAGGCGTTCGGCCAGCGGCAGATCGCCGTCATACGCCATGTCAGCCACCGAACACCCGCCCCAGTTGATCAACCCCACCGGCAATCAGGCGCAACAGCGGCGCCGGCCAGATCCCCAGGACGAGAATCCCCAGCGCCAGCATCGCGGCTGCCCAGGTTTCCGTCCGCGTCATGTCATCGATGGCCGGCCCCGTTCCGGGCAACGCCAGTCGGCTAACCACCCGCAGGCTGTAGGCTGCGCCGATCAGCATGGTGATCCCCGGCAGAACGATCCAGCCCCCCCAGCGCGGCCAGGCACCGACCAGTACATGCAGTTCGGCGATGAAGCCGCCGCTGCCCGGCATGCCGACCGCTGCCAGCAGACCGAAAGCGACAAAGAAAGCGAATCGCGGCGCCCGGCCCAGCAGCGAGCCGTAGTCGGCCAGATCGCGACTGTGCGCCCGCTGGTAGAGCAGACCGACCACCAGAAAGAGCATGCCGGCACTCAGGCCATGCGCCACCATCTGCGTGACCGCACCATTGATGCCGGCGACGTTGAGCGTCGCGATCCCGAGCAGCACCACACCCATGTGCGAAATCGACGAATAGGCGACCATCGCCTTCAAATCCTGCTGCCGCCAGGCGAGCATCGCGCCATAAAGCATGCTCATCAGCGCCAGCACCACCAGTGCCTGCTGCATGGCAAGGTAGGCATCGGGCAGCGTCGACGCCGCCCGCAACAGGCCGTAGGCGCCCATTTTCAGAAGCACACCGGAGAGGAGGATGGAGACCGGGCTCGGCGCCTCGACGTGGGCCAGCGGCAGCCAGCCATGCAGCGGCACCACCGGCATCTTGACGCCGAAACCGATAAACAAGCCGGCGAAGATCAGCAACTGCATCGCCAGTGGCAAACTGCGTCCGCCCTCGGCCATGTCGGCCATCGCAAAGCTGTGGCCGGGCGCCGCGTCATAAAGGAAGAGCAGCGCCACCAGCATGAACACCGAACCGCCCAGCGTATACAGAAAGAAATTGAGCGCCGCCTTCTGCCGGTTGGCACCACCGAGACGATCGATCAAGAAGAACAGCGGAATCAGCGTCGCTTCCCAGAACACGTAGAACAGCGACCAGTCGCGGGCGGTAAACACGCCGAACATCGCCGACTCAAGCAGCAACACCAGCACGAAATATAGTCTCGCCCCGGCCTGCATGCGCCGCGACACCATCACCGCGATCAGGGTCAGCAGTGCGGCGAGGATCACCATCGCCAGCGACAGGCCGTCGACGCCAAGCGAAAAATAGGAACCGAGGCGAACATTCCACGCCCGGGTTTCGGCCATCTGGATGGCGGGTCCATAGGGATCGAAGGCGGCGACCAGCCAGCCAGCCCAGGCGACGGCAGCAAGCGCAAAGAGCATCGCCAGATGCCAGAGCGTCAACGTTCGCCACGCCGGCACGACCGCCAGCAAGCCGGCACCCACCACCGGCAAGAACACCAGCACCTTCAACAACCCGGACCCTCCTCCGCGTGTCGCCCCCGATCATTCGGACGTTTTCGTCCCAGAATGGCGCGATTATGCCAGCGCCTTGGGCAATTCAAAGCACAAACTCAAGCACTGTCGCGCAGCGGCATGCCGTCTGGTTTGACTTTTCCCCGTCGGCTTGGGTAGATTAGATGTTTGCCCAACCTCAAAACCAATCACCATAAGGAGTCCCGCATGGCCGTTCTCGTTGGCAAGCAAGCCCCGGATTTCACCGCCACCGCCGTTTATGGCAACAACGAAATCAAGGAACTCAAGCTCTCCCAGTTCAAGGGCAAGCCGGTCGTTCTCTTCTTCTATCCGCTGGATTTCACTTTCGTCTGCCCGTCCGAGCTGATCGCCTTTGATCACCGCCTCGACGAATTCAAGCAGCGTGGCGTCGAAGTCATCGGCGTTTCCATCGACTCGCAGTTTACCCACCTTGCCTGGAAGAACACCGCCGTCAAGGAAGGCGGCATCGGCCAGGTCGGCTACCCGCTGGTCGCCGACATCAAGCACGACATCTGCCGTGCCTACGACGTTGAGCTCGAAGGCGCCGGCGTGGCGCTGCGTGGCTCCTTCCTCATCGACAAGAACGGCGTGGTCATGCACCAGGTCGTCAACATGCTGCCGCTGGGCCGCAACATCGACGAAATGCTGCGCATGGTCGATGCCCTACAGTTCTTCGAAGAGCATGGCGAAGTCTGTCCGGCAGGCTGGAACAAGGGCAAGCCGGGCATGGTCGCCTCGACCGAAGGCGTTGCCGCCTATCTGGCCAAGAACGCCAAGAAGCTGTAATTTTCGCCCGCCCGGCACGCTGGGAATTGGCAAAAAACCCGACCGCGAAAGCTGTCGGGTTTTTTTGTGCACAAAAGGGAAAATTGGTACTAGAATTTACCAGTTTTGAAATTTACTAGAACGATCATGACCGACATCGAATATCTCAGCACCCGTCAGGCCGCCCACCGTCTCGGCGTTTCTCTCGGCACCGTTCAGAACATGGTGGAAAGCGGTGCTCTGGAAGCCTGGAAGACCACCGGCGGCCATCGCCGGATCCCGGTCACCGCCGTCGAGGCGCTGCTCGCCCGACGCCGCCAGGGCGTGACCGGTGGCGACAGCAAGCGCATGGACATCCTCATTACCGAGGATGACGCCACGCTACAGATGTTGTTCCAGGTGACGATTGACGGCTGGGAACTGCCGATCGACCTGCGGATCGCTAGCACCGGCTTCGACGGCCTGCTGCAGGTCGGCCAGAAAGTGCCGGACATCCTGATCGCCGACCTGATGATGCCGGGCATGGACGGTTTCGAAATGATCCGCCAGTTGCGCGCCAACCCGGCACTGAGCCGCATGGACATCATGGTCGTCAGCGCCATCGAACGGGACGAAATCCTCGCCCGCGGCCTGCCGCCGGATGTCACCATTTTCGGCAAGCCGATCCCCTTCCACGAAATCAAGGGCTTCGTCCTCGGGCGCATGGCATCGCGCCAGCGCACCGCCTGAGCGTCACAGTTTCACCACACCAAAAAAACAGGGCAGCGCACGAACGCTGCCCAGACTACACATAACCTGAATTCCGCCCACCCAGGTCGGAAACGACAACATCAGGAGACAACGTCATGGGACTGTTCGGCAATAACGCCGCTTTCGACAAGATTGACCGCGACGTCAACGCGATCGCCGACGGCAATGCCGACCTGGCGCATCCCGTCGGCGCACCTGGAAGCGATGCTGCCGGCCGGATTTCCGGCAACCTCAACCGCTTTTTTACCCGCGTCCGCAGTCTCATCGGTCACGCTCGCGAACGCAGTGTCAGCATCGCCGCCGATGCCGCCCGGATGAATCACCTCGTGCAGCTGACGGGCGATGCCGTCCGTCGCCAGGAATCGCTCGCTGCCGACGTCTTCGATTCCAGCAACCGCGTCAATCAGGCGGTCAGCGAGGTCGCGCTCAACTCCGATGCCATCCAGTCCTCGACACTGAACAATCTCGATCTCGCACAACGTTCGCTGGAGCAGATGGAGACTGTCGCCTCGACGATGCGTTCAACCAACCAGCATATTGAGCACTTCTCGTCGACCGTCACCGAACTTCATACCAGCTCGATGAAAATCAACGAAATCGTTTCACTGATCAACGACATTTCCGACCAGACCAACCTGCTGGCGCTGAATGCCGCCATCGAAGCCGCCCGTGCCGGCGAAGCCGGCCGCGGTTTTGCCGTCGTCGCCGACGAAGTACGTAAACTGGCGGAAAAGGTCAAGAACGCCACGCAGGTCATCGGCCAGAACACGCAGTCGATGATCAATCTGGTTTCCGACACCTCAGCAAAGACCCAGACCATCGTTGGCGAAGTGACCCGCGCCAACGGCTACATCGAAACCTCGGCGGCGGACCTGAATACCATGGTCGGCGATTTCAAGCGCACCACCGAGCAGCTATCGACCATCTCTTCGGCGATCCACAACCTGCGCGAAAGCAACCAGTCGATTCATCGCGAGGTCGAGGAGATCCGCAATCACTCGGTCGACATTTCCGGGCGGATGAAGCAATGCCTGGATTCTGCAAAAACCTTGCGTGAATCGACCGAGGATTTGCAATGCACGCTAGCCGATTTCCGCACCGGCAGCAGCATGTTCGATACCCTGCACGACCGCTGTACCGGCTTCCGCGACCAGGTCGCTGCCGTACTGCAGCGACTGGCCGACCGCGGCGTCAACATTTTCGACCAAGCATACAAGGACATCCCCGGCTCAAACCCCAAGCGCTACACGACGGCTTACGACAGCCAGTGCGATGGCGAACTGACCAAGCTCTACGACGATCTGCTGCGCGACGTGAATGGCCTGACCTATTCGCTGGCGGTGGACAACAACGGCTATGCGCCAGCGCACAACAGCCAGTTCTCCAACCCGCCGACCGGCAACCCCGAGGTCGACCTGGGGAAATGCCGCCACAAGCGCATCTTCAACGATCCGGTGGGACTCAAGCTGGCGAAAAACCAGAAATCCTCGCTGTTCCAGACCTACGTCCGCGATACCGGCGAGATTCTCAACGACCTTTCGATGCCGATCATGATCAACGGCCGCCATTGGGGCGCCGTGCGCATCGGCTTCAAGACCGATCTCGTCCTCTAATCGGCGGCGCGATCGCCGCTCAGACCGCGGTCAGCGCGCAAACAGCCCGGTCAGGTTGGCCAGATAGGCAGCCACGGCCGGCGACCCCTCTGTTGGCGCCCAAGGCGCCTTTTCGTCATCGGCCAGCGGCACGTACGGCCCGGCCTTGGCCTCGAAAAACACCGTCCCGGGCTCAAGCGCCAGCACCGAGTGGAAAACGCCATGCGGGATATCGATGCCGCACAAGTCACCCGCCGGCGTCAGCACGATGCTGCGGACAACCCGGTTTTCTGCCGAAAACAGCACCACGCCCAGGCGCCCGCGCAGGCAGACGATAGTTTCATCCTTGTTCGGATCGAGATGGCGATGTGGTACGACGTACGAGTCCGGCTCGATGGCATTGAGCAGGCGGTGGCCGGGATAGTCATCGCGCGGATGGAAATTCAGGTTCTTTCGTCGTCGCGGCGACTGTGCTGCCTCTTCCGACAAAGCTGCCAGCAGCGACTGAGTGATCAGCGTCGTCACTGATATACCACTTCCACGTTTTCCGGCTTAAGCCAGCCGCTCAGGGCCTCGAGCAAGGCATCGTCCAGCCGTACTCGAGCCGCCTCGCCGAGGATCAGCTCGCATTCAGCCTCGGCATTGCGGTAGCGGACGCGCACCGCCGCCGGCCCCGGCGCGAAAGGAGTCAGCAGCGATTTCAGCTTGTGGGCGTCGGAATCGCCATTCATCCTGAGCATCAGATGCTTGGCAAAACGCGCCCGTGCCTCGCCCAGCGTCATCAGTTTGTCCGCCACCACGCGATTGCCACCGGAAAAGTCGTCGTAACTGACCTTGCCCTCGACCACCAGCACCTCGTCAGTGTTGATCTTGTTGCGCTCGGCCTCGAACAACTCGTTGAAGACTGACACCTCGACCATGGCCGTGCCGTCATCGATCTGCACAAAGAGCATCTTGCCGCGGCGGGTCATCTGCGTGCGCACGCCGACCACCACGCCGGCAATTGCCGTCATTTCCTTGGCCGGCTCCAGCCGGTTGAGCGGCCGGCGGATGAAGCGCGACAACTCCTTCTTGCAGGTGTTGTACGGGTGGCCGGAGAAGAAGAAGCCGAGGGCCGTCTTCTCCTCCATCAGCTGCGTCTTTTCGTCCCAGGGGCGAACACTGAGGTATTCCGGCGCGTGCTCGTCGGCCACATCACCGATATCGAACAGGCTGCTCTGCATCGCATTGCGTTCCGCCTGCTCGGCAAACTCCATGGCAATACCCACCGAGGCCAGCAGCGTATGGCGGTCAGGCAGCGTGGCACCGGCGCGTGGTGGCGCGATGCTGTCGAAGGCGCCGGCACGAATCAGTGCCTCGATCGTGCGGCGGTTGACCATCCGCTTGTCGCAGCGCTGACAGAAATCGAAGAGATCCTTGTATGGCCCGCCGGCCTCGCGGGCGCGCAGGATTTCATTCACTGCCTGCTCGCCGGTGCCCTTGACCGCCCCCAGCCCGAAGCGGATGGTTTCGCGGTCGACCGGCTCGAAGCGGTACTGCGAGGCATTCACGTCCGGCCCGAGCACCTTCACCTTGTTGGCAATGGTGTCCTCGTAGAAGATCTTCACCGTGTCGGTGTTGTCCATGTCGGACGACATCGTCGCCGCCATGAAGGCCGCGCAGTGGTAACGCTTGAGCCAGGCCGTGTGATAGGTGACCACAGCATAAGCGGCGGTGTGCGACTTGTTGAAGCCGTACTCCGCGAACTTGGTCATCAGGTCGAACAGCTGCTCGGCCAGCGCCGGATCGTAGCCACGTTCCTTGGCACCGGCGGCGATGGTCTCGCGGTGCTTGGCCATTTCTTCAGGCTTTTTCTTGCCCATCGCCCGGCGCAGCATGTCGGCACCACCGAGCGTGTAGCCGCCGATGATCTGCGAAATCTGCATCACCTGTTCCTGATACACGATGACGCCGTAGGTCGGCGACAGGCAGGCAGTGAGGTCGGGGTGGAAATAGTCGATCTTCTGCTGGCCCTTTTTCCGCAGGATGAAGTCGTCCACCATGCCTGACCCCAGAGGGCCGGGACGATAGAGCGCCAGCACAGCGATGATGTCTTCGAAACGGTCGGGCGCCAGCTTCTTCAGCAGCTTCTTCATGCCCTCCGATTCGACCTGGAAGATCGCCGTCGTATTGGCGTCCTTCAGGATCTGGTAAGCACCGGGATCATCGAAGCCAAGCGACATCAGATCCAGCTTCTCGCCGGTCATCCGCTCGATGTACTTGAGCGCCAGTTCGATAATCGTCAGGTTGCGCAGGCCGAGGAAGTCGAACTTCACCAGACCGGCCTTCTCGACGTCGTCCTTGTCGAACTGCGACACCGGCGAGGCATCGGCACCCGTCGCCTGATAGATCGGGCAGAAGTCGGTAATCTTGCCCGGTGCAATCAGCACGCCGCCAGCGTGCATGCCGACGTTACGGGTCAGATCCTCAAGGCGGCTGGCCAGATCGAAGAGTTCGCGGATGGTTTCGCCATCGCCGTCGCCTTCCATCATTTCCTTGAGTTGCGGCTCCTGCTCCAGCGCCTCGGCCAGCGACACCGGCTTGTTCTGGACGATGGGAATCAACTTGGAAATACGGTCGCACATCGAATACGGCAGACCGAAGACGCGGCCGACGTCGCGGATCACCGCCTTCGACGACATCGTACCGAAGGTGGCAATCTGCGACACCGCCTGCGCGCCATAGTGTTCGCGGACGTACTCGATCACCCGCCAGCGGTTGTCCTGGCAGAAGTCGATATCGAAGTCGGGCATCGACACCCGCTCCGGATTCAGGAAGCGCTCGAACAGCAGGGCGTAAGCGAGCGGGTCGAGGTCGGTGATGCGCAGCGAGTAAGCGACCAGCGAACCGGCGCCGGAACCCCGGCCGGGGCCGACCGGCACACCGTTCTGTTTGCCCCAGTTGATGAAGTCGGCAACGATCAGGAAGTAGCCCGGGAAGCCCATCTGCAGGATGGTCTTGCACTCGAACTCGAGACGCTCGTCGTACTCCGGCCGGCGCTGGGCGCGCACTTCCGGATCGGGGTAGAGCTCGGCCAGACGGACTTCCAGGCCGCGCTTGGCCTCGGCAACCAGGAAATCGTCGAGCGTCATGCCCTCCGGCGTCGGGAAGTCAGGCAGGAAGTTCTTGCCCAGCGTCATTTCGATATTGCAACGACGGGCAATTTCCAGCGTGTTCTCAAGGGCTTCCGGCAGATCGGCAAAGAGTCCCGCCATCTCGTCCTGCGTCTTGAAATATTGCTCCTCGGTGTAGATCTTCGGCCGGCGGCTGTCGCCGAGCACATAGCCTTCGGCGATGCAGATCCGCGCCTCGTGCGCCCGGAAATCGTCGCGCTTCATGAACTGCACCGGATGCGTCGCCACCAGCGGCAAACCCAGCTCGCCGGCGAGGTCGGCCGTCTGCTGGACAATCGCCTCCTGCTGCGCCTGCCCGTAACGCTGGACTTCAAGATAGAAAGCGCCGGGAAAAATCGCCTCCCAAGCCTTGGCACGCTCGCCGGCCAGATCGAAATTGCCGTTGAGCAGGGCTTCGCCGACATCACCCAGATGCGCGCCGGAGAGCGCAATCAGGCCGTCACAACCGATCTCGGTAAACCATTCACGGCGGATCTCGGCGCGGTCACGCCGCCCCTCTACTGTATAGGCCCGAGTCAGCAGCTCGCACAGCTGCCGGTAGCCCTGGCGATTGCGCACCAGCAGCAGCAAGCGGCAAGCATCCTCCGGGGACTCCGCGTTGGCGATCCAGACATCGGCGCCGGCAATCGGCTTGACCCCCTTGCCACGCGCACCGGTGTAAAACTTGACCAGCCCGAAGAGGTTGCCAAGATCAGTCAATGCCAACGCCGGCATGCCATCGCCGGCGGCACGCCTGACGGCATCGCCGATGCGGACGATGCCATCGGTAACGGAATATTCGGAATGGAGGCGGAGATGGACAAAGCGAGGAGAAGTCATGGCCGCAATTTTACCGCGCCACGGATGACATACCGAACCCGCATCGGCTAGATTAGCGCTTTCGAATAAAAAGCTAGGAGACCAGCATGCAGCACGACGACGCCCTTGTCCTTCGTCAGGATCGCGAAGACGGCCTGACTACCCTGACCCTCAACCGGCCGAACGCCTTCAATTCGCTGTCGAAAGACCTGCTGACGGCACTGCAGGCCGAACTCGACGGCATCGCTGCCAGCGAAACGGTGCGCGTCGTGGTGATAGCCGGCGCCGGCAAGGCCTTCTGTTCCGGGCATGACCTCAAGGAAATGCGCGCCAATCACAGTAAGGACTACATGCAGGCATTGTTCCGCCAGTGCGGCGAGCTGATGTTGACCATCACCCGCATGCCGCAGCCTGTCATTGCCCGCGTGCATGGCATTGCCACCGCCGCCGGCTGCCAGCTGGTGTCGATGTGCGATCTGGCCGTCGCTGCAGACGTATCGAAATTCGCCGTTTCCGGCATCAATGTCGGGCTGTTCTGCTCGACGCCGGCCGTTGGTCTGGCGCGCAATCTCGGTCGCAAGGCGGCGCTGGAGATGCTGCTCACCGGCGACTTCATCGACGCCATGGAAGCCAAGGCCAAAGGGCTGGTCAATCGCGTCGTCCCGCTCGACGCGCTGGATGCGGAAGTCGAGCGCCTCGCCGGCAGCATCCTCGCCAAGAGCGGGGTCGCCATCCGCACCGGCAAGGGCATGTTCTACAAGCAGCTGGAACTGGGACTGGTCGAGGCCTACGACTACGCCGCCGAAGTCATGGCCTGCAACATGATGAGCGAGGATGCCGGCGAAGGCATCGACGCCTTCATGCAGAAACGCAAGCCGAACTACAGCGGACGCTGACCGCTGCCGGCGGCAAGCGGGCGAGGGTCGCGGGGCCGAAGCGGGGTAGAATTCGCCCCCATGTCTTTGTCCCCGTCGTTCTCGCCACTCCTCCGCCACCCCGTCAGCCAGAGCCTGCTGCTTTTCCTGCTGGCCTTCCTCGTGCTCGGGCCGGGTATCGGCGAGGCGACCGGCTTCACCGGCAAGGACGAATTCTTCCTCGGCCTGCGCACGCCGATGGAGATGATCGAAGGCAATCACTGGCTGGTGCCCTTCCTCGACGGCGCACCGCGCATCCGCAAGCCGCCGCTGCTCTACTGGCTGGGTCGTGCCGGCTACGAAACCGCCGGCATTTCACTGATTACCGCCCGCGCCATCGCCGTCGCCTTTGCCGGCCTGCTCGTCGTCGCCACCGCCGGCATCGCCCGCCGCCTGTCCGGCAAGCCGGAAACCGGCTGGCTGGCGGGCTGCATCCTGCTCGGCTGCCTCGGCCTGGCCACTGAAGGCCGGCGTTTCATGCTTGATGTACCGGTGGCGGCGCTGTCGGCAACCGCGCTGTGGGCTTTCATCCAATGGCTCGATTTTCGCCGGTTTTCCGCGTTGACCGCAGCAGCGCTGCTGCTTGCTGCCGGCTTCCTGATCAAGGGGCCCATCGTTGCGCTGGTCTGCGGTGGCGGCGTGTTGGCGATGCTGGTCTGCGGCCGGCTGCGCGTTGACGAACTGCGTGGTCACTGGTTGGCCCTGCTCGGCCACGGGCTGCTCGCCGCCGCTATCGCCCTGCCCTGGTTCTTCGTCGTCCGTCTGCTTTACCCGGAAGCCGCCGAGCTGATGCTCGCCGACGAACTCGAGTCACGGCAATTCTTCAGCCTGTCGCCGAACATCCTCCTCGGCCTGCTCAACATCGCCCTGCCCTGGGTTTTCGTCTTCCTTGCTGCTGCCTGGCGCGCCCGAATCCAACACGGCCTGCCGCGCATTGCGCTACTCTGGTTCCTGCTCACCTTCATTCCCTTTTTCTTCATCAAGAGCTTCGACCGCTATCTGATCGGTTCGCTGCCAGCCCTCGCCATCCTGATCGCCGTCACCCTGCCGCAACTGCAGGCACGCTGGCCCTTCCGCCTCGGCGCAACACTGGCCGTGCTCTTTGCCGGCGCACTCGCCGCCTTCACTTTCTGGTTCGGCCTCGGCGGCTGGTACTGGCTGCCGCTGCCAGCCGCCTACCTGCTCTGGGCCTGGTGGTCACCACGCGCCACCGGGCATCTGCTGGCAGCGCCGATGCTGCTATGGATGACGCTGATGAGTGCCGTCTTCCCGGCCATCGGCGTCAATGCCGTACCGGCCAGTGTCGTCGAGCTCGGCCACGAAAAGCCGGTGGCGATGTTCGACGGTCCGCAACCAGCCATGCTGCCCATCCTCAGCGGCCAGACGCACCGCCATTACGGCAAGCTGGACCGCTTCGACCTTGAGGAAATCGCCGTCACCGGCACGCCTGTTTTCGTCGAGGACAAGGATCTCGACAAATTCCACGCCACCGTCGACGGCAACAGCTTCCGCGCCAGCGAGCTCGGCCGTTACCAGACGCTGGCCTCGCATGGCTCGGGCCTGCGCTTTGCCCGCGTCGGCGCCACCAAGGCCGACTGGCAGGCCGCATTTGCCACCCGCGACCTGAAGCCGATCATGACCACCGTGTTCTGGTTCGGAATCAGCAAGCCGTGATTGCACCGTCGCTGCAAATCATCCGCCGCGCCAGCCTGGCGCTGTTCGCGGCTGCGCTGGCCGCGGCTGTCTGGCGTGCCCCGAACCCGTCGGCGCCGGCCTTCGTGGCGCCGGCCGCCCTCAGCCAATCGGCACTGCCCGCTTACTTCACCGCCGCCATGCTGCCGCAGGTCGCCGCTTCGGCCCACGCCGCGACGCTGGCCGAACTGCCTGACGGCCGCATCGCTGCCGCCTGGTTCGCCGGCAGCCGCGAGGGTGCGGACGACGTCGCCGTCTGGTTCACCAAACTCGACCGCAAGGGCTGGCAGGAACCAAGCCCGATCGCCACCCGCGAATCGACGGCCGGCGCCCTCTTTGCCCGTATCCGCAAACTCGGCAACCCCCTGCTCTACAGCGACGGCCAGCGCCTGCACCTGTGGTTCGTCAGCGTCGCCGTCGGCGGCTGGGCGGGCAGCTCGATCAACCATACCATTTCGCACGATGGCGGCGACACCTGGTCCTGGCCGACCAAGCTGCAGACCTCGCCCTTCGCCAACATCAGCACACTGGTGCGCACGCCGCCGCTGCCGCTGGCCGATGGCGGCCTCGGCCTGCCGGTGTATCACGAGTTTATTGCCAAGTACGGGGAATGGCTGCGCCTTTCGCCTGACGGCAAAATCGTCGACAAAGCGCGCATGGTGCATCCGGTACGCACGCTGCAACCGGCGGTGGTGGTGCAGGACAGCCAGCGGGCGCTGGCGCTGCTGCGCGATGCCGGTCCCTTCCCCGGTTACGTGCGTGTCGCCGCCACCGCCGACGGCGGCCAGCACTGGCAGGCCGGCGAAGCGCTGCCGGTCCGTAATCCGAATTCATCAGTCGCACTGATCCGCCTCGCCAGCGGCCGCCTGCTTCTCGCCGGCAACCCGGAAAACAGCCGCGAGGCCATGCTGCTTTGGGTTTCTGCCGACGAGGGTAAGACCTGGCAGCCCAGCCGCACCGTCGAAACCGCGCCGGACGGCGGCGCCGAGTTTTCCTACCCGGCCCTGCTGCTCGGCCGCGATGGCCGTATCCACCTCGCCTACACCTGGCGGCGGCAGGGCATCAAGTACGCCACTTTCAGCGAAGCCTGGCTGGATGGAGCCGCGCCATGATGATGAGCGCCGTCACCGCCTACGGCCTGCTGGCGCACGCCCTGATTTTCGGGGCGCTGTTCGCGCTGCTGCCGATGGGCCCGCTACGCCATCGCGCCGCCCTCGGTGCCACAGCACTCGCATTGGTCGCCGGCATCGCGCCGTCGATGCATGGCGTTTTCGGGACGCCATCGCTGACCCTGCTGCAACTGGCGATCCTCGCCCATGCCGGCCGGCCGTCGCCGTTCAATGTGCGGATCGCCTGCGGTCTACTCGGATTTTCGGCGATTTTCTATACCGCCACGCTCGGGCTCGGGCCGATCGACCCCTATGCGCCGGGCTATCAACCGCTGCCGATGCTGGCCATGCTGGCGGCGCTGGGCCTGTTGCTCTGGTGGCGAGGCCAGTACGCCTGGCTGATCATCCTCGCCATCGACCTCGCCGGCTACGCCAGCGGGCTGCTCGCCAATCTCTGGGATGCCCTGATCGATCCGCTGCTGGTCCTGTTGGCGTTGATCGTTGCCGCCGACCACGGCATCAAGCGCTTGCGCCGGCGCGCCTAGCGCTGCAGCGCGTCGCTGATCAGACGACGGATGCTGCCGGCCTCGAACGGCTTGTCGCAAATGGCTGAAACACCCGCCCGCTCGACGGCGGCCAGCCGGCCGATGTTCTGTTCGCTGGTCACCATCAGGATCGGCACGTTGGCCTGCCAGCTCTGGGTACGGATGTACTCGGTCAGTTCGCGGCCATCCATTTCCGGCATGTTGTAGTCGGTAATCACCAGATCGACCATCGCCTCCTGCAGGGCCGTCACTGCCTCACGGCCATTGACTGCCTCGATGATCTTGTCGATGCCCAATTCTTCGAGCAGCCGGCGCAGATGGCGGCGCGAGGCGAGGCTATCTTCCACCAGCAGCACGCGCAGACCTTCGATTTCGCCGGCATCAAGATCCTCCGGCGGATTGAGATAATCAGCGGCCGCATAAAGTGCGCGTGACAGCTGCTGCTCGGTAAAGGGTTTGGCGACGATGCTGCAGGCGCCGGACTGGCGGACCGTTTCCAGCATCTGCGGCCGTGTCTCGCTGGAGACGAGGATGAAGGGCATGGTCTCCAGCGCTGCATCGGCACGCATCGCAGCGACCAGATCCGTGCCCTGGCCGTCGGGCAGGTACAGGCTGCTGATCACCACCCGGCCGGGCACATCGGTCTGCAGCGCCTGCCGTGCCGCGGCCAGGGAATCCACGATCTCGATGCGCCTGACGCCCTGATGCGAAAGCATGCGCTGGATAAGATGAGCCTGCATCTGCGAGGGCTCGACAACGAGCACCGCGAGATCGACGAGAGAGGTGGTCAGCGACATTACGGTCATCCGCCAAAAAGAATGACCTCACTATAGCAGCGGGCAGCCCCGAAAGGCTGCCCGACCGGATCACTCAGCCACGCAGGCGGGCAGCAATCTCGGCAACGCGCTGGCCGTAGCGCTTCGCCGTTTCGAGGTCGCCGGCAGGAATTTCGTCGACGCTGGCATCGGCCGGCGAACGGACGAGCAGGCCGACCGAGCCGCCGAGGTGGTTCACATCGGCATGGGTCGCTGCCTTCGAATTGGCCGGCAGCATGCCGAGGCTGACCCAGAGTCCGCCGTGCTGGGAAGCCAGCGTCTGCAGCTGGATCAGCGTCGCACCCTTGTCGCCGACCGGGCTGGCGCTATTGGTAAAGCCGCCGAAAACCTTGTCCTGCCAGGCACGGGAGAACCAGGCCTTGGACGACGCATCAGCAAACTTCTTGAACTGCCAGCTCGGGCCACCCATGTAGGTAGGCGTGCCGAAGATGATGGCATCGGCGGCAGCCAGCTGTTCCCAGGCGGCTTCCGGCAGATTGCCCTCGGCATCGATAGCCAGCAGCTCGGCCCCGGCGCCTTCGGCGACGACTTCAGCAATGCGCCTGGTGTGGCCGTAGCCGGAGTGATAAACGACAATGGTCTTGCTCATGGATTTCTCCTGTTGTGGTCTTGGGGTGGTGGTCAGTTGTTCGGCGGCAGGTCGAAGAGCAGGAATTCTGCATTCTCGCCGGCCAGAAAATTCAAGTCGGCTTCATCGGCAATCTTGGCGCCATCGCCGGCGCGCAGTCTTTTCGCGTTAATTTCAAGTTCACCGCAGATGACCTGCACATAGGCCAGGCGACCGGGCACCAGGGTGTAATCAATCTGCTCGCCGGCGTTCAGCCGCGTCGCCCAGAGTCGCGCGTCCTGACCGATGGTCGTGCTGCCCTCGGCGCCGTCCGGCGAAGCCACCAGCCGCCAGCGGCCATACATCTCTTCCATCGGCAGCGCCTGCTGCTCGTAACTCGCCTTGCCACCGGGGACTGCCGGCTGAATCCAGATCTGCAGCAAATGAGTTTCTTCCTCTGCCGATGGATTGAGCTCGCTGTGCATGATTCCCTTGCCGGCGCTCATGCGCTGGACTTCGCCACGGCGGATGACGCCGCCGTTGCCCAGACTGTCCTTGTGCGCCAGCGCGCCGGAGAGAATGTAGGTGACGATCTCCATGTCGCGGTGACCGTGCATGCCGAAGCCGGCGCCGGGCGCCACACGATCCTCGTTGATGACGCGCAGCACGCCCCAACCCATTTCGTCGGGGTCGTAATATTCGGCGAAGGAAAAACTGTGCCGGGCCTGCAGCCAGCCGTGGTCGGCGTAACCGCGTTCAGCAGCGGGGCGAAGCTGGATCATGGCAATTCCTTGTGAATGATTGATATAGCTTTTTCGCCATGTTAGGCGTAGAGTTCATCCAGAAAAAGCGAATTATTCTGGACAAATCATTCAATTTTATTCACATGAGAATTTCGCTCGAACTACTGCAAATTCTTGATGCCATCGACCGCCACGGCAGCTTCACGGCAGCCGCCGCCGCCCTGCATCGTGTGCCATCAGCCCTGTCGCACGCCGTCAGCAAACTGGAGGACGACCTCGACCTGCGGTTGTTCGACCGCCAGGGTCGCAAGGCAACGCTCAACGAAGCCGGTCGCACGCTGCTCGACGACGGCCGGCAACTGCTCCGCGCCGCCGGTGAGCTTGAACGCCGCGTCCAGCGTATCGCTAAAGGCTGGGAGGCCGAATTGCGCATTGCCGTCGATGCCATCATCCCCATCGAACGCCTTTTTCCGCTGCTCGAACGCTTCTACGCCACTGCCTGCAGCACCCGCATCCGGCTGGCGGCCGAAGTGCTGGGCGGCAGCTGGGATGCGCTGGCCACCGGCCGCGCCGACCTGGTCATCGGCGCTCCCGGCGACATGCCGGCACGCAGCGGCATCAGCAGCCGCAAGATCGGACGCAGCCAGCTGGTTTTCGTGGTTGCGCCCAACCACCCGCTGGCGGCACACCCCGGCCCGATCCCGGCAAGCGAACTACATCGCCATCGCGCCGTCGTCATCGCCGACACCTCGCAAGAACTCACCGCCCGCACCATCGGCCTGCTCGACGGCCAAGACAGCCTGCGCGTACCCGACATGCAGAGCAAGGCAAAAGCCCAGATCGCCAGCCTTGGCATCGGCTCGCTGCCGCACTGGCTGGCCGACCCGGAAATCGCCGCCGGCCGGCTGCTGCCGCTGGAACTGGCCGAACCCCGGCCGGCGCTGGATCTCTCCATCGCCTGGCGCAACCGGCAGGTTGGCAAGGGGCTGGCGTGGTTCCTTGAGGCGCTGGCCGACCCGGCAGTCATCGCGACCGTGACCCGCGGCATCTGAGATCGACCGGGAAGCACGGCGAAAGTCCGATTTTCAGCATTGTTTCGGGTTGACCGAAGCCGCCACGCGACGCGGCCTCAGTCGCCGACCAGCGGGCCGCCGCCCTCAACCCAGTCGATGATCGCCTGCCACTGCTCGATGTCCCGCTCGGCGCGCGAGGGCGGCAGGTCGAAAAGTGTCATCCCCGCCGCCGTCGCCTGGACATAGACCTGCGTATCGCGCAGGTAGGCCAGCACCGGCAAGTCGAAGGTGGCGAAAAAGCGCTCCAGCTCACCAGCAGCACGGGTTCGGGCGTCAACGCGCATGCCGATCACCGCGACGTCGGCCCTGCCTTTGCGCACCGCCTTTTCTTCGAGCAAGGCTTCGAGAAATTGCCGCGTCGCCAGCATGTCGAATAAGGACGGCTGCACTGGCACAATCACTCGCGACGACAGTTTGAGTACTTTGTCCAGCATCTTGCCGTGCAGGCCGGCCGGCGTGTCGAGTACAACATGCGACGTGCCTTTCGGTGGACGCAGGATGCTGTCCGGGCCGATGTCCCAGGTGTCGATGGTCGGCAGCTCGAAGGGCCGCAGTTTCAGCCATTCGCGGGAAGACTGCTGGCGGTCGATATCGCCGAGCATGACGTCGCGCCCGCGCTGGGCGAAGTAACCGGCAAGGTTGGTCGCCAGCGTGCTTTTGCCGGAGCCGCCCTTGGGATTGGCAACAAGGAAGGCTTTCATAATGTGGGTACCTGGTGCTTGTCGAGCATGTGGCGGACGAGATTGACGTGCTCGCGCAGGGTGTAAACCAGATCCGTGAAGCCCAGCGGCACATGCAGCTGGCTGGCTTCCTCGTCGAGCGCATCGAGACGCTGCCGGTAATCCTCCAGCCGCGCCGGATCGAAATGGTTCTTCAGGTCGTCCTCAAGAAAGCGCAGCTCGCCGTAGCAGCGGAAGACCTTGGAACGGACGCGCCAGGTGTAGATCGCCGGCGCCACCTTGAGCAGCGGAATGAGCAGCGCAAAAACCGGCACCAGCAGCACGATCAGCCGGTCGATCAGCACTGCCAGCCAGAAGGGCAGGTAGCGCTGCAGGAAGGGCGCGCCGGACTTGAAATAGCGCGCCGCATCGGGCGACAGCGGCAACATCTGATCCTTGTACGAGGGGAATTCACCGACATCCTGGAAGAAACCGGATTTGCCATGCACCTCGCTCGCCGCCTGCAGCAGCAAGGTCTGCAAGGCGGGGTGCAGATCGTCGCGGATGATCAGATTGGCCGTCGGTGCCAGCAGCTTGATGTCCTCGGGCGGGAAGTCGCGCACCAGATCGGCAACGCCATGCGGGAAAGTCAGCTTGGTAAGGAAGGGAAAGCGACGCTGGTAGGCACCGGCCTGGGCGAAGCTCATCACCTTGACCCCCGGCGAACGCAGCAGCACCTGCACCACCGGTGCTTTTTCGGAGGCGATGACGAAAGCGGCATCGATGCGCCCCTGCTGCAATTCCTCGGCCGCAACCAGCCCGGAAAGCGGCAACAGGCGATCACTGACCGGCACATCGTTGGCCTCCAGAAGTTGCCGCGCCAGCTGGCGGACTCCGGAGCCTTCGGCGCCGATGGCAATGCGCTTGCCGCGCAGTTCGGTCAGGCGCGTCAGCGGCTGCTCGCCGCGATAGAAGACCCAGACCGGCTCGTAGAACAGGCTGCCCAGCGACAGCAGGCCGGAATCGTCGGCCTCGTCCGGATCGCTCTTCGGCTCGATGACCCCGCCCTGGACAAAACCGACCTGCGCCTCGTCCGCCTTCAGGCGCTCAAGATTCTGCAGTGACCCAGCGGAGGAGCGGACCTCCAGCGTCACCCCGTCGCGGGCGAGAATGGTCGCGTAGCGCTGGGCAAAATGATAATAAGCGCCGGAATCGCTGCCGGTGGTGATAACAATGCGCTTGGGCGGCGCCGGTTCGACAAACTGGTAGGCGATGACGAAGCCGATGCCGGCAATCAGGAATATCCACCATGCCGTCGCGAACAGGTCGCGCAGCGACAGCAAGCCGGCCTTGATTTTCGCCATCATGGAATGAGGATGGTCGAGCCCGTGGTCTTGCGAGCCTCAAGGTCAATGTGCGCCCGCGCCGCGTCGCGCAGCGCATAACGCTGATGGACCTCGATCTTCACTTTGCCGGCGACGACCATCGCGAACAGTTCCTCGCCCAGCGCCAGCAGATCCTCGCGGCGGGCGGTGTAGTTCATCAGCGTCGGCCGTGTGACGAACAGGGAACCCTTCTGCGACAGCAACAGCAGATCCAGCGGTGGCACCGGGCCGGAGGCGTTGCCGTAAGTCACCATCATCCCCATCGGCCGCAGGCTGTCCAGCGAGCCCATGAAAGTATCCTTGCCAACGCCGTCATAGACAACGGCGACGCCTTCGCCGCCAGTGATCTCGCGCACGCGCTGGGTGAAGTTTTCGGTGCTGTAGTTGATCACATGGTCGCAGCCATGCGCCTTCGCCAGTTCCGCCTTCGCCGCAGAACCGACGGTGCCGATCACTTTCGCCCCGAGCGCCTTCGCCCACTGGCAGGCAATCAGCCCGACGCCACCCGCTGCGGCGTGGATCAGCACCGCATCACCCGGCTGCACGCGGTAGGTCTTGCGCAGAAGATAGGCCGCCGTCAGGCCCTGCAACATCATCGCTGCCGCGGTGTCGAAATCGATGCCATCCGGCAGTTTGAGCAGGCGATGAGCCGGAATGTTGCGGACCTCGGCATACGCCCCCACCGGCCCGCCGGCGTAGGCCACGCGATCGCCGACCTGCAGGTCACTGACGCCCTCGCCCAACGCCTCGACCGTCCCCGCTCCTTCCAGCCCGATCCCGGCCGGCAAGGGCAGCGGATAGAGACCTGTGCGGTGATAGGTGTCAATGAAGTTAAGGCCGACTGCGGCGTGCCGGACGCGAACCTCACCCGGCGCCGGCGACGGCACATCGACCGCCTCCCATTGCAGAACTTCGGGACCGCCGGTGCGGTGGATACGAATGGCGTGGGGCATGGTCATCTCCTCGTTATTTGAACTGAGCAGAAAGGTTATCACCCGACCGCCCGCCGATCTAGCGCGAAATACCCCGTTTTTGATCTGTTTTCCGGGTTCACCGCGGGTGGGTCAGCACCCGGAGGTGGCCAGCCGTTAATTGAAACAGTCTGGGGTACATTCCGACAACCACTCTCCAGCCTGGAATGTTGTCGGGCCGTACTCTCTTGGCTAGGATGATGATTTGATACACATCCTGCAAATTCTGGACGACGCTCAGGAAACGTCGTCAGTGGGAGCAACCATGGGACACTGCACAAGCTGTGGCGCCTGCTGCGCCTCGTATCCGGTGACATTCTCGCGCCAGGAACTGGACTCCGAAGCTGGCGGCTGGGTGCCCAGCACGCTGGCCGAGCAAGGGACCATCCTCAGCCGCTGCGCCCACATGCGGGGAACGCGCGACCAACCGAGACGCTGCGCTGCCCTCAAGGGAACCATCGGCGTCCAGGTCAGTTGCGAAATCTACGCACAGCGCCCAAGCCCCTGCCGCGAATTCGCCCAGGAAGCCGACGCCGGCAAGGGCGACAACCGCTGCGGCGATGCGCGGCGTCTGCATGGGCTACCGCCGCTCGCGGGCTCCTATGACGCCTTTCCGCTCTAGCCTGCCGGCCTGCCATGCTCCCATCACCCCTGACACAGCGAGCGATTGGAAAGGAGCCAGCACTTATGGAAGAGCGGGCAGAAACAGGCATCATCCGAACCTGATTTTTGCGCCATTTTCAGGTCCACCGCAGACGACGTCCTCCCCGTCAGATCACCAGCTGCGTCCCCAGCTCGACCACCCGATTGGTCGGGATTCGGAAGAAATCGCTGGCGCTGGTGGCATTCTTTGACATCACCGCGAAGAGCCGCGCGCGGAGCGTGGTCATGCGCTTGGTCATCGACGGCACAATGGTTTCGCGCGACAGGTAGAACGTGGTTTCCATCAGATCGAAGCGCTCACCGTGGTGCTTGCACATATCGAGCACCGCCGGAATATCCGGACTTTCCATGAAGCCGAAACGGGCGATGATACGCATGAAGCCTTTGCCCATGCGGTGAACATAAATCCGGTCCAGGTCGTTGACGTGCGGCGTATCGGCAGTCTGGATGGTGATCAGTGCCACCCGCTCGTGCAGCACCTGATTGTGCTTGAGGTTGTGCAACAAGGCCGGCGGCACGCCTTCCTTGGAACTGGTCATGAACACCGCCGTGCCTTCAATGCGGTGCACGCCGTCAATGGCCTTGATGAAATCATCCATCGGGATGCTCTGCTTGGCCATTTCCTGCGACACCAGCTTACGGCCGCGATTCCAGGTGGTCAGCACGGTGAAGGAGACGAGGCCCATGGCCAGCGGGAACCAGCCGCCTTCCGGGATCTTGATGGCGTTGGCGGCAAAGAAGGCGATATCGACGGCGAGGAAGAACCCGGCCACGGCGATGACGGCCACGATGTTCCAGCGCCACATCAGCGCCATGACGAAGGCGACGAGGATGGTGTCGATGAGCATGGTGCCGGTGACCGCGATGCCGTAGGCCGCGGCGAGGTTGGAAGAACTCTTGAAGCCGATGACCAGCGCGACGACCGCGAGGTAGAGCGTCCAGTTGGTGAAGGGGACGTAGATCTGGCCCTCTTCATGGCCGGAGGTATGGACGATCTGCATCCGCGGCAGCAGGCCCATCTGTACCGACTGGCGGGCGACCGAGAAAGCGCCGGAGATAACGGCCTGCGAAGCAATGACGGTGGCGAGCGTCGCCAGCCCGAGCATCGGGATCAGCGCCCAGTCCGGGGCGAGGTGGAAGAAGGGGTTCTGAATCGCTTCCGGCTCGGCGAGAAGCAATGCACCCTGACCGAAGTAATTGAGCACCAGTGCCGGCATGACGAAGCCGAACCATGCAAGGCGAATGGGGAAGCGACCGAAGTGGCCCATGTCGGTGTACAACGCCTCGCCGCCGGTCACCGCCAGCACCACCGACCCGAGCGCGAGGAAGGCGAGGCCAGGGTGGGCGCCGATAAAACTCAAGGCATACGCGGGATTGAGCGCCCAGAGCACGGCCGGATTATGCGCGATCTGCAGGATGCCGAGCAGGCCGAGGACGCCGAACCAGCCGGTCATGACCGGCCCGAAAAAAACGCCGACGGCGCCGGTGCCGCGTTTCTGGATGAAGAACAGGCCGGTGAGGATGGCCAGTGTCAGGGGAATGACGTAGGGCTTAAGCACCGGCGTCACCAGTTCCAGCCCTTCGACGGCGGAGAGTACGGAAATCGCCGGGGTAATCATGCTGTCGCCGTAGAAGAGCGCCGCGGCAAAGATGCCGAGCAGGGTCACCACCCAGGTCAGGCGCGGGTTTTTCGCGCGTTCGGTCACCAACGCCAGCAGGGCCAGCGAGCCGCCCTCGCCACGGTTGTCGGCACGCATGATGACCAGTACGTACTTCAGCGTCACCAGCAGAATGATCGACCAGAAGACCATGGACAGGATGCCGAGCACATTGTCCGGCGTCACCGGAATCGGATGATGGCCGTTGAAGATTTCCTTCAGGGCATAGAGCGGGCTGGTGCCGATGTCGCCGAAAACGACGCCGATGGCGCCCAGCGTCAGCGTGGACAAGGCCTGTTTGGACTGCATGATGATTCCCCTGGGGCGCCTTCTGGCGCCAATAGTTTTTGGCTTTTTTAACCTGCCCACGCAACGCGGGCAGGGAAGCACAAAAATCTAGCACTTCAGGCTGACGCCAGCTTGACCAAAGTCAACGCAATCGGAATCAAACGCCGCTTCAGGAGGGCTGATTTTCAGCGATTTTCCGGGTTTACCGCAGATGACCGACCACCCGCCCGGCGCAGCAGCACGGTCAGCACCGGCGGCGTGATCAGCGTCGTCAGGATGACCATGATGACAATGACCGAGAACATGGATTCGTTCATCACCCCCAGCTGCTTGCCGACCATCGCGAAGATCAGGCCAACCTCGCCGCGCGGCACCATGCCCCAGCCGACCAGCCAGGGATTCTTGCCGCGGCCGGCGGCAAAGCCGGCCACCAGTTTGCCGACGACCGCCGCGAGCGTGACACCGAGCGCCACCGCCACCACCTTGGGATCGGCCAGTGCGGTGAGGTCCACCTGCATGCCGGTCAGCACGAAGAAGACCGGCACGAAGAAATAGCCGATGGGCTCGATCATGTGTTCGTGCTGGTGGCTGGTGTGCTTGGCCAGTACGTCGCGGATTTTTTGCTGGGTTTCCGGGTTCACCGCAGCCGGCAGCAGCGGCTCAACCTCCTGCACCAGTTTCGGCGTCTCGAAGTGCCTGAGGAAGACCGGCTCGAAGAGCAAGCCGGCAGCAAAGGCGCCGATGATCGGTGCCAGGCCGATGGCGTGCGCCAGCCAGGCCATGAACAGGCCGGCGACCAGCACCAGCGAAAAGAGCATGGAATGGCTGCTGTCCAGACGCGAGGCCCAGGCCAGCAGGCGCGGCGCGATGGCGCGGCCGATGGCGATGGAGCCGCCGAGAAAGAGCACCGCCTCGGCGATGATCCAGCTGACCTGCCCGACGCTGACCGAGCCAGCCTGCACCAGGCTGGACACCACGGCGAGGATGACCAGCCCAAGCACATCATCAATGACCGCCGCCCCCAGAACGATCTGCGCTTCCGGCATTTTCAGCTTGCCAAGATCGCGGAAAACGCGGCCGGTAATGCCAACCGAGGTGGCCGACAGCGTGGCGCCGAGGAAGAGGTAGGCATTGAAATCCAGCCCCGGCAGCAGCATCGGCCCAACGACAAAGGCGCCGAGCGAGAAGGGCACGATGATGCCAACGCAACCGACGAGCGAAGCGCGCACGCCGACGCTGACCAGATCCCCGAGCCGGGTTTCGAGGCCGATCTGCAGCAAAAGGATAATGACCCCCAACTCGGCCATGAACCTGATGATGGGGTCGGCGGCAATGCTGTCGAAAAAGTGGATGCCGAGCAGGCTGAGGTTACCCAGCAACACCCCGAGCAGCAGCTCGCCGAGCACCGCCGGGAAGCCGATGCGCTGCACCAGCGGTGCAAAGAGGCGGGCGGCGATGATGATGAGCGCCAGCCAAAGCAGGTTTTCGCCGATCACGTCGGAACCCGCCGCCAATGCCGGCCAGGCGGCGGCCAGCAAGATCAGCGGGAGCAGGCGACGGAGTTGGGCAGGCATGCGATTTCCTTTTTATTGAGCGGCGGGAGCTGGCTGGACAATGGCGGTGTTGGCCGCTGCCGCATCGGCACTGCGTTGCGGCGCTTCCGGATGCCAGCCGAGCACGGCCACCATGAGGGCGAAGCCGACGACATAGGCCAGCGCGACGTGCCAGCCGTGGCGCAACCACTGGCCAACCGACTTGGCCTCGGGATACATGTTGGAGAGCGCGACGCCGGCCGACGACCCGAACCAGATCATCGAGCCACCAAAACCGACGGCGTAGGCGAGGAAGCCCCAGTCGTAGCCGCCCTGCTTGATCGCTAGCGCGGTGAGCGGGATGTTGTCGAAGACCGCCGAAACGAAGCCCAAGCCCAGCGCAACGACCAGCGAAGCCGGCGGCAATTCTTCAACCGGCATCATCGACGCGCACATCACCAGCGACAGCAGGAAGACCGTGCCCTTGGCAGTTTCCGGCAGCACCTCCCAGTCCGGACGACGCATGGCCACGGAAATGATGATCGCCAGCCAGACCGCGACGCCAATGAAGGGGAAGTGATCGGCGAGGTGATTGAACTTGAGATTGACGACGACGTTGGTGACGATGGCGAATACCAGAATGAGGCCGACGATGCCGACCCGCGTCCAATCCACATGGGTGTGGGCGTGGGCATTCTTGATGATCGGCGAATAGGCGTGCTGCTGCTTGGCGGCAATCACGCCGACGATCATCAGTGCCGTAAAGGCCGCCACGTAGGCATCGAGCACCTGGAAGGGCGAGACACCGGCGATCCACATCATCGTCGTCGTGGTATCACCGACCACCGAACCGGCGCCGCCGGCATTCGACGCAGCCACAATCCCGGCCAGATAGCCGATATGGACCTTCGCCTTGAACAGCTGGTGCGCCATCGCACCACCAATCAATGCAGCGGCAATGTTGTCGAGGAAGCTGGAGAGGAAAAAGACCATGATCAGCAGCACGAAGCCGCCCTTCCAGTCGTCCGGCAGGTACTTCGGCAGCACCACCGGCACATGGCTCTTCTCGAAATGACGCGACAACAGCGCAAAGCCCATCAGCAGGCAGAAAAGATTGGCCAGCGTCACCCATTCATGGCCGACATGACCAATGAAACCGGCGACACCGACGCCGGTCTTGAAGCCGGTGAACACGATCTTGTACAGCGAAATGGTGACCATGCCGGTCAGGGCAACGTAAAGCGTGGCGTTGTGGAACAGCGCGACACCAAGCAGGGTCAGTGCAAAGAGGATGAACTCGACGGGGATGCCCGCCACCGACGGGCCACCGGCAGCCATAGCCGGCAAAGCCAGGCAGGCCAGCGGCAGACAGATCAACTTGCGAAAATGGCTCATGCCACGCTCCAGAATTAGGTTCCGCCGGATTTTAACATTCGCCCCCCAAGGCAAACCCTTACGGAAAACCCTTACGCCTTGAAGCAACAGGATTTTCCGAGCCAAGCAGAAACCAACGACGTCATGGCGGATATCCGTCACCCGCCCGTCGAAGCACGAACAAACACCCGATTTTGGTCATTTTTCCGGGTTCACCGCAGCCCGAAGGCAGTCTCACCGGAGGCAGCCAGCGTCACACCGGCGTCAGCTTGGCGTATTCCAGCGCCAGCCACTTCATGCCGGTTCCACCGCCGAAATTGACCTGTACCCGCGCATCGTCGCCGCGACCTTCGGTGGCGACGATAACGCCAAGACCGAACTTGGCGTGCTCGACCGACTGGCCGACACGCAGCCCGCCAGCCTCTGTGGCCGCAGCGTAGCCTGACTGGCCACCGCCGTAACCTCCGCCATAGCTTTCCTGGCCGGCTCGCGTCGCAGCCACGCGCTTGTTGAGCTTGAGCAGCAGGGCTTCCGGGATTTCTTCCAGGAAGGCCGAGGGCGCGCAGTAGCGCGTCTGGCCGTGCAGCATGCGCGTCTGCGCGCAGGCGAGGTAGAGGCGCTGGCGGGCGCGGGTGACGGCTACGTACATCAGCCGCCGCTCTTCCTCCAGCCCGTCCTGGCCTTCATTCACCGCATTGTCGTGCGGGAAGAGGCCCTGCTCCAGCCCGGTGATGAAGACAACGTCGAACTCCAGCCCCTTGGCGGCGTGCACGCTCATCAGCTGCACCGCCTCCTGCCCCTCGCCGGCCTGATGCTCGCCGGATTCCAGCGAGGCGTGGGCAAGGAAGGAGGCAAGCGCACCGCCTTCGCCCTCGACCGACATCACTACGCCGTCGTCGTCGACGAAGGTGGCAGCGGCGTTGATCAGTTCATCGAGGTTTTCCAGCCGTTCCTGGCCTTCCTTCTCCAGCCGGTAGTGCTGGGCGAGGCCGGATTTCTCGATGACATGCTCGATGATTTCCGGCAGCGGCAGCTTGTCGGTTTCACTGCGCAGCGTTTCGATCAGTCGGATGAAGGCGCCGACGGTCTGCCCGGCCTTGCCGGACAGCGAGGCAGCGGCGTTGTAGAGGCTGGAATTGGTCTGGTGGGCGGCCGCCTGCAGGTTTTCCAGCGAACGGGCGCCGATGCCGCGGGTCGGGAAATTGACGACGCGCAGGAAGGCGGTGTCGTCGTCCGGGTTGCCCAACAGGCGCAAGTAGGCCAGCGCATGCTTGATTTCCTGCCGCTCGAAGAAGCGCAGGCCACCGTAGACCTTGTACGGCACGCTATTGGTGAACAGTTCATGCTCCAGCACCCGCGACTGGGCGTTGGAGCGATAGAGGATGGCGATCTGCGTCGGCGGCAGGCCATCGCGCACCAGTTCGCGGATTTCTTCGACGACAAAACGCGCTTCGTCGAGATCGGACCAGGCTTCGAAGGCGCGGATCGGCTCGCCTTCGCCGGCGTCGGTCCACAGGTTCTTGCCCAGGCGGTCGCGGTTGTTCTTGATGATGGCGTTGGCAGCAGCGAGGATGTTGCCGTGCGAACGGTAGTTCTGCTCGAGCCGGATGATGTTGTCGCCGCAATAGTCACGCTCGAACTCGCGCATGTTGCCCACTTCGGCGCCACGGAAGCGGTAGATCGACTGGTCGTCGTCGCCGACCGCAAAAACCTTGGCCCCGCCACCGGCCAGCAGTTGCAGCCAGACGTATTGCAGACGGTTGGTGTCCTGGAACTCATCGACCAGGATATGGCGGAAGCGTTGCTGGTAGTGCGTGCGCAGCGGCTCGTTGCGCTGCAGCAGCTCGTAACAGCGCAACAGCAGCTCGGCAAAGTCGCAGACGCCCTCGCGGTTGCACTGCGCCTCGTACTCGGCATAGATATCGACGCGTTTTTGCGTGTAGTGGTCGTAGACCTCGGCCTGCGCGGCGCGGATGCCCTGCTCCTTGTGGGCATTGATGAAATGGCACAGTTCGCGCGGCGGATATTTCTCGTCGTCGATGTTCAGGTTCTTGAGCAGGCGCTTGACCATCGCCAGCTGGTCAGCGGAATCGAGGATCTGGAAGCTCTGCGGCAGGCCGGCCTCGCGGTAGTGCGCGCGCAGCAGGCGGTTGCACAGCCCGTGGAAAGTGCCGATCCACATGCCGCGGACGTTGATCGGCACCAGCGACGACAGCCGCGCCGTCATTTCCTTGGCCGCCTTGTTGGTAAACGTCACCGCCAACACCCCGTGCGGCCCAACCTGGCCGGTGGAAATCAGCCAGGCAATGCGGGTGGTCAACACCCGCGTCTTGCCACTGCCGGCGCCGGCAAGAATCAGCGCGTGCACGGTGGGTAGCGTCACGGCCTGCAGCTGCGGGGGATTGAGTTTGGCGAGGAGGTCAGACATGAACTATTTCACGAAAAATTATTACGAAAGGCTTAGAATATCGCCCCAACTGAAAACGGTATCGACGCTTGGCGCCTGTTGCAATTGTGCAACGCAACAACGCAGCAAAACAATTCGTTACGTGATTTTTCAGGCACCCGAAGTATACTGGCGACAAATAATATTGCAGTGCACAAAACTTTTAGCCCACAAGGCAGTCGATTAGCAGACCGTGGTTATCCCCACGTGAAATCAAGGAGTAACAGCATGTTGAAAGCCCCGAAAATCCTGCCCTGGATCGCCAGGAAAGCCGGCATCAGCGACGAACTGGTCCTTAAACTGTGGCGCCGCGCCATCAGCGAAGCCGAATTTCTCACCGGCAAGGCCGACGGCCCCGAATACTGGGGGCTGGCGGTTGAACGTTTCCTCAGCATCGTCGAGGACGAAGTCGGCACCACGCCCGAATACACACTGACACGGGCACCGCGCCTGTCCTGGATGTGGCATCACCAGACCCGGATGTCGCTGCTGTCGCTGATGGCGGCTCAAAACGCCTACCGCTTCTGGCAGAACACCTGGGAAAACTTCACCACGCAGCAGCGCGCCGCCTGATTCCCGCCCCGCAGGACATTGATCCGGCGCCCCCGACGAGCGGCCGAGTAGTAAAGCTGGCACCCGCGGGACTCAACGACGAATGGTCGGCGGCGTCTCCAGCGCCAGTTGCTGCATCAGGCGCTGTACAAGCAGCCGGGCATCGGCCTCGCTGACCAAGTGACCGACACGCAGCCGGTAACGATAGCCGTCGCCCGTGCGCTCTGGCAGCGGACGGCTGCCATAGCCAGCGCCCGCCAGTTGGTCATGGAGCGCCAGCGCCGCCTCTTTGTCCTGCAAGCCGAAATCCAGCGCCCAGCGGCCGCCCTGCCGCTGCGTCGGCACACCGTGCTGCAATTCGGTCTCGAGCGCCCAGATGGCCAGCTGCGAATGCTCGACGCTGGCCACCGGCCCCGGCGCCTTGCCCTTGTCGGCAACATAGAACTGCAGCGGCTCGCTGAGCTCGGCCGAGGCTTCCGCCATCGGATGCGTCACCGAGACGCGGCCCTCGATCAGGCAGACCAGATCCTTTTCATCATTCGCCCGCCCCCAGACATCGGTACCACGAATGCCAATAGTGACGGTGCCCGTCCGCACATTGATCGCGCGGCGCGTCTGGAACTTGCGGAAGACGTCGGTAGTCAGGCGAAATGCACCCTTGGCGACATCAAGTGCCGCGGTAAAGAGTCCGTCCGAGCGGGCAGCCATCGCATTGACGCCGACGCTTGCGTTTTCGCCGAACTTCAGGGCGCTGCCGTCGGCCAGCTGGACGATCGCCCGGGCGCCGGAGCCGGTCACCAGCCGGTCACTATAGTCGAGCTGCATGCCCGGCAGCAGCGCCAGACGACGCCCCCCGTGCTCGACCCAGGCTGGCGCCTGGACCGACTCAACGACGGCGCTCGGAGCCGCTGCTGCGGTGAACGCGGAAAATATCCCAAAAATCAGCAGGAAACGACCGAGCTCAGTCTTCATCGCCTCTTCAGACAGGTTCAAACGGTATAATCGGGTGTTCATCTATCGCACCCCAAACGAAAAACAGGCAATGCCCATGCAGGAAAAATACGCCCCAGCCGACATCGAACGCGCCGCCCAGCAGCATTGGGATCTGACCGGAGCCGCCCGCGCCGTCGAAGACGCCACGAAGCCCAAATACTACTGCCTGTCGATGTTCCCGTACCCGTCCGGCAAGCTGCACATGGGCCACGTCAGAAACTATACCATCGGCGACGTCCTCTCCCGCTTTCACAAGATGCAGGGCTTCAATGTCATGCAGCCGATGGGCTGGGACGCCTTCGGCATGCCTGCCGAAAACGCCGCGCTGCAGAACAACGTGCCGCCGGCCGGCTGGACCTACTCGAACATCGAGTATATGAAAAAGCAGCTCAAGTCGCTCGGCTTTGCCATCGACTGGGAACGCGAATTTGCCACCTGCACGCCCGAGTATTACCGCTGGGAGCAGTGGCTGTTCACCCGCCTCTATGAAAAGGGTCTGGTCTACAAGAAGCTCGGCACCGTGAACTGGGACCCGGTCGATCACACCGTGCTCGCCAACGAGCAGGTCATCGATGGCCGCGGCTGGCGCTCCGGCGCGCTGATCGAGAAGCGCGAGATCCCCATGTACTACATGAAGATCACGGCCTACGCCGAAGAACTGCTGTCTGAGCTCGACAACCTGCCCGGCTGGCCGGAACAGGTTCGCCTGATGCAGAAAAACTGGATCGGCAAGAGCACCGGCGTGCGCTTCGCCTTCCCGCTGGCCGCCGAATGCTTCCAAAGCGCCGACGAAAAACTGTGGGTATTCACCACCCGCGCCGACACCATCATGGGCGTCACCTTCGTCGCCGTCGCCGCCGAGCATCCGCTAGCGCAGCGCGCCGCGGAGAACAACCCGGAACTGGCTAATTTCATCGAGGAATGCAAGAAGGGCGGCGTTGCCGAAGCCGACATTGCGACGATGGAAAAGAAGGGCCTGCCGACCGGCATCTACGTCACGCACCCGCTGACCGGCGAACAGGTCGAAGTCTGGGTCGGCAACTACGTCCTCATGAGTTACGGCGACGGCGCCGTGATGGCCGTGCCGGCGCACGACGAGCGCGATTTCGCCTTTGCGCTGAAATACAAGCTGCCCATCAAGCAGGTGATTGCTGTTGACGGCGAAACCTTCAGCGATCAGGCCTGGGCCGAGTGGTACGCCGACAAGGTCAAGGGTAAACTGGTCAATTCCGGCAAATACGACGGCCTCGGCTACGAAGCCGCCGTCGACGCCATTGCTGCCGACCTCGCCGCCAAGGAACTCGGCGACAAGAAGGTACAGTTCCGCCTGCGCGACTGGGGCATTTCCCGCCAGCGCTACTGGGGCTGCCCGATCCCGATCATCCACTGCCCGAGCTGCGGCGACGTGCCGGTGCCCGACGAGCAATTGCCGGTTGTCCTGCCCGAGAACGTCGAGATCACCGGCGCCGGCTCGCCGCTGGCCAAGATGCCCGAGTTCTACGAGTGCGCCTGCCCGAAGTGCGGCGGCCCGGCCAAGCGCGAAACCGACACCATGGACACTTTCTTCGAGTCGTCTTGGTACTTCCTGCGCTACGCATGCCCGGACAACGCCTCGGCCATGGTCGATGAGCGCGTCCAGTACTGGTGCAAGGGCGGCATCGACCAGTACATCGGTGGCATCGAGCACGCCATCCTGCATCTGCTGTACTCGCGCTTCTTCACCAAGCTGATGCGCGACGTCGGCCTTATCGGCGACCTTGGCGAACCCTTCGCCAACCTGCTGACCCAGGGTATGGTGGTCGCCCCGACCTTCTACCGCGAGCTGGATGGCGGCAAAAAGCAATGGCTCAACCCGGCCGACGTGGACGTCGTCACCGACGAGCGCGGCCGGCCGACCGGCGCGACGCTCAAGGCCGATGGCCTGCCGGTGGTGATCGGCGGCACCGAGAAGATGTCGAAATCGAAGAACAACGGCGTCGATCCGCAGGCCCTGATCGACCAGTACGGCGCCGACACGGCGCGTCTGTTCATCATGTTCGCCTCGCCGCCCGATCAGTCACTGGAATGGTCTGACGCCGGCGTCGAAGGCGCCTTCCGCTTCCTGCGTCGTCTGTGGAAGCTGGTGCACGACCACGTGCAGTCGGGTACGGTGAACCCGGAAATCGAGCAAAAATCGCTCTCCTCCGCACAGGCCGACCTACGCCGCAAGCTGCACCAGGCCATGGGTAAGGTGGCCGACGACTACGGCCGGCGCAAGCAGTTCAACACCGCAATTGCCGCGGTCATGGAGTTGCTCAACGCCTACGACAAGTGCGACCTGAAGGATGCCACCGGCCGTGCGCTGGCGCAGGAAGTGCTGGAGTCCGTCACGCTGCTGCTTTTCCCCATCGTCCCGCACATCGGCCAGGCGCTCTACGCCGAGTTGAAGCCGGGCGCCGATGCCGGCCTCGCCGCCTTCCCCAAGGCAGATCCGGAAGCGCTGAAGCAGGACGAAATCGAACTGATGGTGCAGGTTAACGGCAAGCTGCGCGGCAGCATCCGCGTCGCCGCCGATGCCGACAAGGCGAGCATCGAAGCCGCCGCGCTGGCCTCCGAAGGCGCCGTCAGGTTCATGGAAGGCAACCCGGCGAAGAAGGTTGTCGTCGTCCCGGGCCGTCTGGTCAATATCGTCGTCTGAGGCCAATCATGCCGCTGTCCCGCCGCCGCTTCATCGCCGCCACGCTGCCCGCCCTGCTGCTGGGCGGCTGTGGCTTCCGACTGCGCGGTTCGGGCAGCGGCAACCTGCCCTACAAGACGATGTATATCGCCCTGCCGGAAACCGCCGATGTGCGGGTCTGGCTGGAGCGCTACATCAAGGCGGCAGGCAGCACAGAGATCGTCGATGACGGCAAGGCAGCCGAAGCGATCTTCCAGCAGATCACTGACAGCCGCCTGAAAACCATCCTCAGCGTCAACGCCCAGGGCCGCGTGCGCGAATACCGGCTGCAACTGACCTACAGTTTCCGCGTCACCAACTCCAAGGGCCAGATCCTGATCCCGCCCAACGAAATCCAGCTCAGCCGCGATATCAGTTTCGACGACTCGAACATTCTCGCCAAGGATCTCGAAGAAGGTCTGCTCTGGCGCGACATGAACAATGATCTGGTCAACCAGATCATGCGCCGGCTGACCATCATCAAGCCGAAGAACCCCGACGAAGAAGACGACGAGTAATGCTGCTCAAGGGCGAACAGCTGTCGGCGCACCTCGAACGCGAGTTGCGGCCGTTGTATGTGCTCTACGGCGACGACCCGCTGCTCGTTCTCGAAGCTGCTGATGCCATCCGCGCCAAAGCCCGCACCAGCGGCTACACCGAACGCGAAGTTCTCACCGTGCTGCCGCAATTCGATTGGGGACAACTGCTCGCTGCCGGCGGCAACATGTCCCTGTTTGGCGACCGCAAGCTGATTGACCTGCGCATCCCCACCGGCAAACCGGGCAAGGAAGGCAGCACCGCGCTGCAGCAATGGTGCGGCAAGCTGTCGCCCGACAACCTGCTGCTGATCACCCTGCCCGAACTCGACTGGCGCGAGGAAAAAGCAGCGTGGTTCACCTCGCTGGCCAATGCCGGCGTTGCCATCAAGCTCAATGCCCCGCCGCTGCTGGAGCTGCCCAGCTGGATCTCCGGCCGCCTCCGCCGGCAACAGCAGACGGTGGATATGGAAGGCCTGAAATTCATCGCCGAGCGGGTTGAAGGCAACCTGCTGGCGGCGCATCAGGAAATCCAGAAGCTGGCCCTGCTCTACCCCGCCGGCAAACTCAGCCTGCAGCAGGTGCGCGACGCCGTGCTCAACGTCGCCCGCTACGACCTCGACGGCCTGCGCGAAGCGTTGCTCGCCGGCGATGTCGGGCGCCTGACCCGCACCCTAGACGGCCTGATGCAGGAAGGCGAAGCGCCACCGCTGGTGCTCTGGGCGATGAGCGAGGAAATCCGCGCCCTGGCCGGCATCCGCGCCGGCCTCGATGCCGGGCGGCCGATTGACCTGTTGCTCAAGGACGCCAAAGTCTGGGGACCACGGGCCGTGCCGGTAAAAAAAGCCGTGCAGCGCCTCAACAGCACGACGCTGGAGGCAGCACTGCGCGACACTGGCCACATTGACCGCATGGCCAAGGGCGCGGCCCAGGGCAACATCTGGGAAGCCTTCCTGCGCCTTGGACTGCGCCTCTGCGGACAGAAGACAGCGAGCCCGCTCAGCGTGTAAGCTACGCTCTGGAGAATCCTCCCGGGGGGAAATAATGCATACCTAGCTACGCATGACACCGTCCTTGGCCTGGATGTGCGCAATCGCGCTGCTTGCGCAGCCGTCAGCCCGGACTGCCGACACCGTCGGCAACCTCTTGCCGCTGTCGCCCTACGAACTGCTGGCGACAGCCGTCGTCACCGCCTCGCGCCGCGCCGAGGGCCGCGAGCAGATGCGTGACCGCCGCCACAAGAGCCTCGCCGCTCTGCGCGAAGACCTACCCGGTGTCGATTTCCAGCGGGCCACCCGCTCGTCGCGATACAACAACTTCGTCTTTCAGGGCCACGTTAGTAATAACAAGATCCTGATCCTGCTCGACGGCGTGTGCATCGACCACCCCGCTGGCGGCAAGATTCCGGTCGCTGAAATCCGGATCGATGAATGCCGTCATCGGCCTGTCGCGCATGGTGCTCGACTCACCGCTCAATGCCCTGCAGTGTGAGTACCTCGAACAGGTACTGCGCTCGTCGGACACCCTGCCCAGCAGCATCAACGACATTCTCGATTACTCGAAGATCGAAGCCGGTGCGATGTCACTTAAAACGGCCGAGTTCGGCACCGACGAGATCTTCAGTGCCCTCGACAGCCTGTTTGCTGCGCGCGCCAGCCGATCCGGCTAAAACCCGACGCCGACCTCCCGAAGCGGCTATCAGGGGACGCGCTGCGTCTCGGGCAAATCCTGATCAATCTGGTCGGCAATGTACTAAAGTTCACCGCCAGCGGCGAAATTGCCGTCAGCGCATGCTGCATCGGCGAACTGCCGGACGAACGCCTCAACCTGGAGTTTGCCGTCAGCGACATCGGCATCGCGCCCGAGCATCAGGCCACGCTGTTCGCACCCTCTACCCAGGCCGACAGCAGCATTACCCGCCGCTACGGCGGCACCGGCCTCGTGCTGGCCATCTACCGGCAACTGGTCGAACAGATGGGGGGCGGGATCAGCGTCAATAGCGAACCTGGCAAGGGCAGCACCTTCCGCTTCAACGTCATCCTCCATCGTGCAACCGAAGCAGCGCCGCCCCGTGTTGCTGCGGTGAACCCGAAAAAGCCGCAGAAAATTGCCCCGCCGGGCAGGCGAACGGATTCTGGTTGTCGAAGACATCGCCATCAACCGCACCATCGCCGCCGCCCTGCTGCAGAAAGTCGGCTTCAGCGCGCTGACCGCCAATGATGGCGAGGCGGCGCTGGCGGCCCTCTCCCGGGACCCCGTCGCCCTCGTCCTGATGGATGTGCAAATGCCGGTCATGGACGGCCTCACCGCGACCCGCGAGATCCGTGCCAACCCGCATTTGCGCGGCCTACCGGTCATTGCGATGACCGCCCACCCTACGGTCGAGGACCAGCGCCAGACGGCCGGCCTGCTGCTGCACATGAATCGCCCGACGTTCTACCTGCGCTCGCTGCACGATTTCCGCCGGGATTTTGCGAGCAGCACCCGGCACCTCGGCGAAGCCTTGATTGTCGGCCAATGGCCGGAAGCGCGGCGGCTGGCGCATTCGTTGCAATCCGTCGCTGGTAGCCTGGGGGCGCACCGCCTGTCCGAAGCCGCAAGGCGACTGGAAAATCTGCTGGCCAGCGGCAACGCCGACTTGGCAGCCCTCGAGGAGACCGAAGCCGCGCTCGGCGAAGTGCTTGATGGCCTGATCCACCTGCCAGCGCTCCCCGCTGAAGCGCCTGCCGAAATTTCCGACACCCCGCAACTGCTGACAATGATCGAGGAACTGGCAAACCTCCTCGATCATGGAGATGCTCGCAGCGGAGGTGCCTGGCGCAGCTTGCAGTACGCCGCGCCAGCCGAGCACCAGGAAGCGCTTGGCGAAATCGAGTGGCTGATTGAAGATATCGAATACGGTGCAGTGCGTGACCTGCCGGGGCAGTGGCGCGCCCGCCGTGCCCCCTCCGCACAAAATACCGAGCCATGAACCGGCAACAGACCGTTCTTATCGTCGATGACGAGAAATCCAACCGCGACCTGCTGACCGAGCTGCTGCAACCGGACTGTCGCATCATCCTCGCCAAGAACGGACAGCAGGCGCTGGAGCGCGTGGCCGATCAGGCACACGACCTGATCCTCCTTGACGTGATGATGCCGGATATGGATGGTCACCAGTCATCCAGATCCTCAAGCACGACGACAACACGCGCAAAATTCCGGCCATTTTCATTTCGGCGCTCGACAGTCCCGCTGACGAAGAACGCGGACTGGACCTCGGCGCCGTCGATTACATCACCAAACCCTTCCTCCCGTCGATCGTCCGCAAATGCGTACGCAACCATTTGCTATCGGTGCATCAGCGACACCAGCTGGCGAAACTGGCGATGATCGACAGCCTGACCGAAATCGCCAATCGCCGCCGCTACGATGTTGCACCGGAAGATGAATGGCGGCGCTGCGGCCGCAATGGCAGCCCGCTGTCGCTGATCGTCGTCGATGTCGATCACTTCCTGGCCTGCAACGACCACCTCGGCCATGCCGAGGGTGATGTCGTGTGGCGCCGGGTTGCCGATACCCTGCAGCAGACGGGCGGCCGCCCCGGCGATCTGGTCGCCCGCTACGGAGGCGAAGAGTTCGTGATGTTCTTGCCGGAAATCGACACCGTAGCCGGCGAACCGCTGGCGCAGGAAGCGCGCCCGGGCGTCGAGGCGCAGCAGATACGCCATCCGGCATCGCCGGTACCGGCTTGGGTCAGCATCAGTCTGGGTGGAAAAACCGTCATCCCGGGCGATGCGACGGCTGGCCCGGAGTTTTTCCGCGGCGCCGATACTGCCCTGTACATCGCCAAGGCGACGGGGCGCAACAAGCTGGCCTGGCGTTAAAGCCGCCTCACCCGGCTGTCAGCGCCGGGTGGCATGGAGGATCAGGCCGCCTTGTCGGCAGCGGGTTCGTCCGGTTCGAGGTCTTCCCAGATGCAGGAACACTCCTTGCGGACATCATGCAGGCCCGGCTTGGCCTCGCCTTGCACCAGGCATTCGCCCTCGCAACCCTCGGCGACCACCACCACCTTCATGTCTTCATCTACCCGGCGTTCGCCATCCCAGTAGCTGCAGGTTGCGCAGACCTTGACCTCGGTCGGCAGAATGATTTTTTCAGCCATCTCGTCCTCGATGGAAAGCCCTGTTGTCGTTGCGGATAAGAGTTTACCCGCTTGCAGAAGTTCCCGCTGAATTAGCTGGCTATAATGATCTTTTTCGTACCGTCCGAACCATCATGGATATCAAGCAATACATGCAAACCGTCGGTCGCCAGGCACGCAGTGCCTCACGCCGGCTGGCGACCGCCACCACCGCTGAGAAGAACGCGGCGCTGCTACATATCGCCAACGCCATCCGCCGCGAAAAGGCTACGCTGGTCGCCGCCAATGCCGAAGATCTGGCTGCCGCCCGTGCCGCCGGTCTGGAGCCGGCGATGCTCGACCGCCTGACGCTCTCCGAAAAGGGGGTCGATAGCATGGCCGAAGGCGTCGAACAGGTCGCCAAGCTCCCGGATCCGATTGGTGAGATGGGCGACTTCAAGTTCCGCCCCTCCGGCATCCAGGTCGGCAAGATGCGCGTGCCGCTCGGCGTCATCGGCATCATTTACGAAGCCCGCCCGAACGTCACCGCTGACGCCGCCGCGCTGTGCCTGAAGTCCGGCAACGCCGCCATCCTGCGCGGCGGCTCGGAGGCGATCCGCTCCAATCGCGCCATTGCCGCGCTGGTTCAGGAAGGCCTCAAGGCGGCCGGCCTGCCCGCCGAGTGCGTGCAGGTGATCGACACCACCGACCGCGCCGCCGTCGGTGAACTGATCACCATGCGAGAATTTGTGGACGTCATCGTGCCGCGCGGCGGCAAGGGACTGATCTCCCGCCTGCTGGCCGAATCACGCGTGCCGATGATCCAGCACCTCGACGGCAACTGCCACGTTTACCTCGAAGAGGAAGCCGATCCTAACAAGGCGCTGAAGATCGTCGAGAACGCCAAGACCCAGCGTTACGGCACCTGCAACACCGCCGAATCGCTGCTCGTCGACCGTGCCGTCGCTGCCATGCTGCTGCCGCCGATCGCCCACATGCTGACCGGCAAGGGCGTCGAGATCCGCGGCTGCGCCGAGACTTGCGCGCTGGTCAAGGAAGCCGTGCCGGCCAGCGACGAGGATTACTACACCGAGTTCCTCGCACCGATCATCTCGGTCAAGGTTGTCGCCGACATTGATGAAGCCATCGCCCATATCAACCAGTATTCGTCGCACCACAGCGAAGCGATCGTCACCGAAAACCACCCGAAGGCGATGCGCTTCCTGCGCGAGGTCGATTCGTCATCGGTGATGATCAACGCCTCGACACGCTTTGCCGATGGCTTCGAGTACGGACTGGGTGCCGAAATTGGCATCTCGACCGACAAAATCCACGCCCGCGGTCCGGTCGGCCTCGAAGGCCTGACCAGTCAGAAGTGGATCGTGCTCGGCGACGGGCACGTTCGCGGCTGATCACCGCGGGGCTCAGTGGCGGTCCGGCAGGCGCCGGGCCAGCCACAGCGTGCCGCAGGCGGCGATGAAAAGACAGGTGGCAGGCAGGGTGTAGCGACTGTCACCCAGCGCAGGCAGCCACTGGCTGGCGACCAGGATACGGGCCACGGCGGCAACCGCCGTCATGGCAAAAAAACTGCCCATGAACAACCCTTCGGCGCCGCGACTACCGGCGGCGCTGGCGAAGCTCATCAGACCGGCAAAGGCCAGCCCCCAGCCAAAGCCGGCCAGCAGTTGCAGCAACATCAGGCTGTTTTCCCAGTTCACCGCAGGTGCCACCGAGATCATCGCGGCAGCTGCCAACAGTCCGCCGCCCGCCACCCGCAGCGCCCCGCAGCGCTTGCAGAGCGCACCCACCATCGGCATCGCGGCGGCAAAGCCGACCCACAGCCACGGCAACAGCCAGGGCAGGCGTGCAGGTTCGGCGAGCTTGCCGAACAAAGGGCCGGCGTTCACGAAAGCATGCAGTTGCAGGCCGAAAGCCGCCAGCAACAGGCCCGCCAGCAGCGGTCGATAGCTGGCGAAGGGGAGCGGCGGCAGCGCGGATTCGTCGCTGGCCGGCAAAGGCTGCTGCCAGCGCAGCAGCGCCACGACCGCCAGCCAGAGCACCGCCGCCGAGACGGCAAAAGGCAGCAGCGGATCGCTGCCCTTGAGCCACAAACCGAAAAAGGGCGACAAGGCCATTGCCAGCGCCATACCGCCCGAATACCAGGCAACCAGCGCCGGTTGCTGCGCAGCGCGCGCCTGCTTGGCAAGCAGCACCATGGTCGGCGCCCGGACCACCGAAGCCGTCACCACCCACAATAATGTCACTGCCAGCATCGCCGCCGGCGCCACGCCACTGACGAGGGGCAGCGCGAGAAAAGCCAGCGCCGAGAGGGTGCTCAGCCAGAGGATGGCCCGCGCCAGCCGCTGCCAGGCCTGCCCGATGCGATCGGCCATCAGGCCGAAGGCGATGTCCATGATCGCGAAAATGGCCTGGTCGATGATCAGCAGCCAGGGCAACCAGTTCGCCGGCAAGCCGGCCCTCGCCAGCAGGGCAGGCAGGAAGACGACATAGACCGTCCACCCCAGCGTGAAGACGAACTGCACCGCCGCCAGCCGCAGCCCCGCCCCCTTGTCCGATTCCGTGCTTTCCATCCCCTGCGCCCCCTGTCCGGCTACTGTCTTCGGGATGATAATGCAGCCTGCGCCCACTTCGGATGATCGCCATGAACCTGCCTTCGGAAACCTCGCCCGCCTATCAGGCCATCGTCGCCGCGCCCGGCTTTGCGCTGGGAATCCGCTGCGATGCTGACGAAATCACGGCCATCGAATTCCTTGAGGCCCAGCCGGAGGTCGCGGCGAAAACGCCCCTGGCCGGCGAAGCTGTCCGCCAGCTACGCGCCTACCTCGCCGACCCCGGCTTCACCTTCGGCCTGTCGCTCAAGCCCGCCGGCACAAACTTCCAGCGCCGCGTCTGGCAGGAAATTGCCGCCATCCCGACCGGCCGCACCGACACCTACGGTGAACTCGCAAAACGGCTCAAAAACGCACCGCGTGCCGTCGGCCAGGCGTGCGGCGCCAACCCCTATCCGCTGGTGGTCCCTTGTCATCGCATCGTCGCCGCCGGCGGCGGCCTCGGCGGCTTCAACCGTCAGGGCGGCGGTTTCCTGCTCGACGTCAAACGCTGGCTGCTGCGCCACGAAGGAATCCCGCTTGACGCTCCGACCCGCTGACCTCGCCGATATCGACACCTTCTGCGATGCGCTGTGGCTGGAGGATGGCCTGGCCAAGGCGACGCTCGACAGCTACCGCACCGACCTCGGCCGTCTGGCCGGCTGGCTGGCCGAAACGCAAGCCGAAGCGCTGCGCGATGCCCGCGAAACGACGCTGACTGCTTTTATTGCGAAACTGGCACGCCAGACCCGCGCCAGTTCGCAGGCCCGCTATCTGTCCACGCTGCGCCGCTTCTATCGCTGGCATGTTGGTAGAGGCCACATCGCCATCGACCCGACGCTCAAGCTCGCCAACCCCAGCCGCCCGTCACGACTGCCAAAGACGATGTCGGAAAAGCAGGTGGAACAACTGCTCGCCGCCCCCGATCTCGAGGCCCCACTCGGCCTGCGCGACCGTGCCATGCTCGAAACCCTCTACGCCACCGGCCTGCGCGTTTCCGAGCTGGTCGGCCTGCACCTGCACGAAATCAGCCTCGCCGACGGCGTGCTGCGCGCCTTCGGCAAAGGCAGCAAGGAGCGCCTGGTGCCGCTCGGCCAGATCGCCATCGACTGGCTGGTGCGCTACCTTAACGAAGCCCGCAGCGAAATCCTCAATGGGCAGTACAGCGACGCCCTGTTCGTCACCGGCCGCGGCGGCCCGATGACGCGCCAGGCCTTCTGGCAGCTGATCAAACGCTACGCGCTGCTCGCCGGCATCGCGCCGGAGAAACTGTCGCCCCACGTGCTGCGCCATGCGTTCGCCACCCATTTGCTCAACCACGGCGCCGACTTGCGGGTGGTCCAGCTGTTGCTCGGCCACGCCGACATTTCAACGACCCAGATCTACACCCATGTCGCGCGAGAACGCCTCAAGACCTTGCACGCCCAACATCACCCGCGCGGATGAGGCAAAAGGCGGCGATACCGGATTGACCGGCTCCAGACAGGGTGTTACAAAGGTCATAGAGAACAGCGGGGGAGAGCACAGACCGTGAAACGGCAGATTGCAAATTTCGCCGGCATCGTCACGCTGGCATGGACACTTGGCGGCTGCGGGCCGCAGGAGCCGATCCGTATCGGCCTGATCGCCGGCCTTTCCAACCGCGGTTCGGATTTCGGCGAAAGTGTGCGCAACGGCGTCATCCTCGCCTTCGAACAACAGAACCAGGCCGGTGGCATCAAGGGCCGCAAGATCGAGCTGATCGTCCGTGACGACGGCCAGAACGCCGAACAGGCCAGGCGCGCAGCGCGTGAACTGATCGAGTTGCGGCCGGAAGTCGTCATTGGTCCGGTGACCAGCTCGATGGCCGCCGTGGTCGTACCGCTGATGAATGAAGCGCAACTGACGCTGATCAGCCCGACGGTCATGTCGCCCGACTTCCATGGCAAGGATGACCGCTTTTTCCGTGTCAACCGCACGACCACCGAAGCCGGCATCGAGCACGCCCGCATCCTGCGCGAACGCAAGCTGCAACGCGTCGGTATCGCATTCGATGCCTCCAACCCGCAATACTCCGCCACCTGGCGCAAGGCCTTTGTAGACACCTTTACGTCGATGGCTACCAACCGGGAAATGGAAACCACGGTGCGATGAAAGGCAGTGACGTCATCGCTTTCAGGGTGCAGGATTCGATGGCCAATCTGTTCGGCCCACAAGACTGGAGCGCCGTCCATGAAAGTGCCATTCACGGATTTTCAGGGGTGGCAGCTTGGCTGGCGAACTTTTACAGTACCCATGCCAAACCCTACCCCCTGCAAGTCAAAGATTTATGGCGCTACAGCGGCGTTGTTTGCGACCTCCGAGAGTTCAGGCGGCGCCTGAAAGGTGCCTTGGCTCAACTAATGGCACCAGATGTGGCTGCGGCCGTACGTATTGCCGAATATGAATTGTCCAGCCAGCATTTGGTGGTCAAGCTATATCGTTGGTCTACTTAGTCTCGGCTCGACTTTCCTTACGAAGCAATTGCTCTGACGGGTGAACGAACGGCTGCCGCTTCTCCGGGGCGTCAATACCCTCCAGACGCACTTTGTGCTGCGATTTGGTCGGGTCAAGGACTATGAGACGGTATTGCCATCGACTACTGCACTGGTCCGTCGACGTCATCACCCTGACGGGCATTGAACGGGCGGAGGATGAAAAGGGTCTGAAGACCCTCGACTGCGCGTAGACCTAGGTGCTCCAACTGGCGCGGGATCTGCCATCCATCCTCGCGTCGCCATAGCGGGCGCTGGCTTAAACGATGACCACCTCTCGGGGCGGTCTTTTCGTTTCAGGCCTCGAGCGCAACCTCGACGACTGTCGGCTTGAGCACTTGCATCAGGTCGTGGGGATGGATGCCGACCAGATAGCCGCGACGGCCACCGTTTATGTAAATGACTGACTCCGCCAGGATGCTCTTCTCGATAAAGACCGGCATCGCCTTCTTGGTACCGAAAGGACTGGTGCCGCCAACCAGGAAGCCAGTGTGCCGATTTGCGACCTCTGGTTTGCAGGGCTCTATCTTCTTGCAACCGGCCTGCCTGGCCAGCTCCTTGGTGGACACCTTGCAATCGCCGTGCATCAGCACGATGAGTGGCTTGGCGTGCTCGTCCTCCATCACGAGCGTTTTCACAACGGCGTGCTCATCAACGTTGAGCTCCCTGGCGGACACCTTGGTGCCGCCATGCTCTTCATAGGCGTAGAGGTGGCTTGAGAATGCGACCTTATGGGCCTTCAGATACTTGGTGGCGGGGGTCTCTGGCGCGTGTTCAATCTTCATGCGGCAAATGATACTCGATGGCGCCTGCATCGCTACAATGCCTTGTAGCACAACGGTTTTCCTAAGTTTTCAATATCCGCAGCTAATTTCCATTTACCTACATCAACGGCGGCAAACGTGGCTATCTGGTCGGCGTGCATCCGCACGACATCGTCCGCACCCTGTCGCCGCTCGCAGTCGAAGCCGCACTGCCCTAGGCAATACAAAAATCCAATCGATCAAATTATTTCAATCGATTGGAGCAATCGCAAGCCGGTCGCTAAAGTATCTCCGTCTGTCAGGAGAACAACATGACCCAGCTTGTCATCCGCCACTACGAACGCCCCGCTGCCCGCCGTCACCTCTGGGCAGGATTGCTCATCGCGATTGTCGGCATCAGCTTTGGCATCTCGAAATCGATCGCCTGGCTGAGCGCCCACCCCATGGCCTCCCAGGGTCTGCTCGCCAGTTTGCTGGCCGGGCTGGCCACCGGGCTGGGCGCCGTTCCGTTACTTTTCTGGCGTCGACCGCAGGAGACCATGATGGCGCCCATGCTCGGCCTCGCCGCCGGCATGATGCTGGCTGCCAGCCTCTTTTCGCTGCTGGTACCGGCCGTGCAGACGGTGGCGGAGAGCGATGCGGTGTTTCCGATGGCGCTAATGACGGTCATCGCCCTCATCGCCGGCGCGGCAGCGATGCAGCACCTCGACCGGCAGATGCCGCACGCCCATGTCGAGCAGATCGAGCACGGCGCAACTGTCCTGCCACAGGTCGGGCTGGTTGTTGCGGCCATCGCCCTGCACAACGTGCCGGAAGGGCTTGCGGTTGGTGTCGCTGCGGCAGCGGGCGCCGATCAAGGCATGAGCCTCGGCATCGCCTTGCAGAACATTCCCGAGGGCTGGATTGTCGCCAGTGCGATGCTTGCGCTGGGCGCGCGCCCCGTTTGCGCTGCGCTGATGGCGCTGGCGACCGGCCTCGTCGAACCAGTGGGGGGGCTTTTCGGCGTCATCGCCAGCACGCTGGCCGGCGCCGCACTGCCGCTGGCGCTCGCTGCGGCCGCCGGCGCCATGCTCTGGGTCGTCACCCATGAAGTGTTGCCGAGCGCCTATCAGGCCGGCCGCAAGCATGCGGCAAGCACGGGCCTACTGGCTGGTTTTGCGCTGATGACCGGACTCGCCGCTGCCATTTGATGGCATCGAATGGCAGCCAGCCGGCCACCTGCGGTGAACCTGAAAAAGTGCTCAAAATCGGCACTCCGCATTGCCGACAAGGGCCCGGCATTGGCGCCGGCAACCCGCGGCTGTTTAGATCGAGCGCTCGATGGTCACGCCGACGCGGCGCACGCCCTGCATCATGCCCAGTTTGGCGACCGAGACCCGGACCCACTGCGCCGCGAAATTTTCCAGCAGCCAGGTGGCGATGTGCTCGGTCAGCTTTTCCAGCAGATTGAAATGACCGGCAGCGAGATCGGCTCTTAGCCGTTCGACGACGACAGCGTAGTCGACCGTATCGCGAATGTCGTCGCTGGCGCCGGCGGAGGCGGTCGATACGCCGATCTGCAATGAAATCTCGACCGTCTGCGGCATGGCCTTTTCACGCGGATAGATGCCGATCCAGGTTTCGGCGCGCAGGTCTTCGATGAAAATGATGTCCATGAGGCAGTCGACCGCAGCGGCGGTGTAAAATTTGGCGCGATTGTACCTCAGCGACTCAAACACCCATGCAAACCGCCCTCGCCATCATCGCCGCCTACCTCGTGGGCTCCATCCCCTTCGCGATGATCTCCTCGAAGATTTTCGGCCTGGCCGACCCGCGCACCTACGGCTCCGGCAACCCCGGCGCCACCAATGTGCTGCGCAGCGGCAACAAGAAGGCCGCCCTGTTCACGCTGATCGGCGATGCCCTCAAGGGCACGCTGGCCGTTGTCGTCGCCAAGCAGATGGGGCTGGATGACACCACCATCGCCCTCGTCGCCCTCGCCGTCTTTCTCGGCCACCTCTACCCGGTCTTCCTCGGCTTCAAGGGTGGCAAAGGTGTCGCCACCGCCGCCGGCGTCCTGTTTGCGCTCGACCCACTACTGGGCGCGGCCGTCGCCGGCACCTGGCTGCTGGTGGCCTATGTCTCGCGCTATTCATCCCTCGCCGCTCTGGTCGCCGCCGCGGCCGCGCCCCTGTTTGCGGCACTGATGCACGGCGCCACCAACCAGACCATCGTCGTCGGCATTCTTGGCATGGCGCTGATCGGCAAGCACTGGCAGAACATCCAGCGACTGCTCGCGGGTCAGGAATCGAAAATCGGCGGCAAGAAAAAGGCCTGAGTTCGGATGCCGGACGCCGCTTTAGGCGGCGTTTTTTTCTGCCCCCGCCATAGCCAAAAATTATCAAACAGATACGAACAATCAAATCGACTCATACACCTCGCCGACCTAGACTGGAAACATGCCGTCGATTACGACGGAATGCCATTCAAGGAGAGCGATCATGATTGCGCGTTTTATCGAGCGTTTGCTCAGCGAAGACCAGGCCTGGGACAACTACGTGGACATCTTCGCCGGCTTGCCGGACAACTATTAGCGAGCCACGTCCATGAGCCGGAAATGCCGCCGCAGCAAACCACGCTGCAAGAATTGCCCGCTACGGAAGAGATCTGCGAGTTTTCCGGGCTGGCGACTGTAAAAAGCCGTCTTCTGCGGTGAACCTGAAAAAACCCCAAAAAACGGGAGCGGTCGCCGCAGCCGGTCAGACCTTCGCGCCGGTGGCAATATCCATCAGGGGCCAGCGCGGCTGCACTGCAAAGACGCCCGCCGGCTTGGCCTGCGCCCCGGCCTGCAGCCGCAGGCATCCGGCGAGCGCGATCATCGCGCCGTTGTCAGTACAGAACTCCAGTTCCGGGTAGTAGACGCGGAAGCGCTTGCGCCGCGCTTCGTCATCGAGCGTTGCCCGGAGTTGCCTGTTGGCACCGACACCGCCGGCGACCACCAGTTGCTTGAGACCGGTACGCTTCATCGCTGCCAGCGACTTCTTCACCAGCACCTCGACAATCGCCTCCTGGAAGGCGCGCGCCGCATCGGCGCGGAAGGTCTCGGCCAACGGCTCGCCCTGCTCGCGCACCAGCGTCAGCACGGCGGTTTTCAAGCCGGAAAAGCTGAAATCGAGGTCACCGGAATGCAGCATCGGCCGCGGCAACTTGTAGACACCCGACACGCCCTGCTCCGCCAGCTTCGACAGCAAGGCGCCACCAGGGTAAGGCAGGCCGAGCAGTTTGGCGCTCTTGTCGAAGGCCTCACCGGCGGCATCATCCAGCGTCTCGCCGAGCAATTCGTACTCACCGATCCCGGTGACCTTCATCAACTGGGTGTGGCCACCGGAAACCAGCAGCGCGACAAACGGGAAGGTGGGTGGCGTTTTCGAGAGCAGCGGCGACAGCAAATGCCCCTCGAGGTGATGCACCGGTACCGTCGGCTTGTCCAGCGCCACCGCCAGCGCCTCGGCAAAGGCGCAACCAACCAGCAGCGCGCCGGACAGCCCCGGACCGCGGGTGTAGGCCACCGCGTCAATGTCAGTCAGCGATTTCCCAGCATTTTCCAGCGTTGACCGCAGCAGCGGCACGACGCGACGGATGTGGTCGCGCGAAGCCAGCTCCGGCACGACACCGCCGTACTCGGCGTGCATCGCCACCTGCGAGTGTAAGGCATGGTAGAGCAGACCGGCCGCGCTGTCGTAAAGCGCAATACCCGTCTCGTCACAGGAAGATTCAACACCGAGGATCAACATAGGGGCGCGATTTTAACACTTGATCCGGCCATGCTTTATCGCCTAGAATGTTTGGCTACCCGCAACTCTGCGGAACAATTTTGCGCGCACCATCCAATACTTGACCGGATGGGCGCCTAACGGAAGGGGGTGAATTACATGCCGAATATTCGCGTCAAGGAAAACGAGCCGTTCGAAGTTGCCATCCGCCGCTTCAAGCGCACTGTCGAGAAGACGGGTCTCCTGACCGAGCTGCGCGCCCGTGAGTTTTACGAAAAGCCCACCGCCGAGCGCAAGCGCAAGGCTGCTGCCGCTGTAAAGCGTCAACACAAGCGCCTCCGCAGCCTGACCCTGCCGCCGAAGCTGTACTAATCGTCGCTTCAGCCGCACAAAGAGCCGCCCGCCTCAACAGCCGGCGGCTTTTTTCTTTGAATTTCCCGGACAGACTGCCATGAGCCTCAAAGCACGCATCACCGAAGACATGAAATCGGCCATGAAGGCCAAGGAAGCCGGCCGCCTCGCCGCCATCCGCCTGCTGCTCGCTGCCATCAAGCAAAAGGAAGTAGATGAGCGCACCGAGCTTGACGACGCCGCGGTCAGCAGCGTCATCGAGAAACTGGTCAAGCAACGCAAGGACAGCGTCACCCAATACGAAGCCGCCGGTCGCGCCGACCTGGCCGATGTCGAAAAGGCCGAGATCGCCATCCTCTCCGCCTACCTGCCGGAAAAAATGGGCAACGACGAAATCGCCGCCGCCGTCACCGCCGCGGTCGCCGCCACCGGCGCCAAAGGCCCGGCCGACATGGGCAAGCTGATGGCCGTCCTCAAGCCACAACTGGCGGGCAAGGCTGACATGGCCGAGGTTTCGAAGCTGGTCAAGGCGGCACTCGCCGGCTGATCGCACCCCGCTGCCGTGATCCCGGAAAGTTTCATCCAGGACCTCCTCGCCCGGGTCGACATCGTCGACCTGGTCGACAGTTACGTGCCGCTGAAGAAGGCGGGCGCCAATTACGCCGCCTGCTGCCCATTCCACAACGAGAAAACCCCCTCCTTCACCGTCAGCCCGACCAAGCAGTTCTACCACTGCTTCGGCTGCGGCGCCCACGGCACAGCCATCGGCTTCGTGATGGAGTACCAGGGCATCGGCTTCGTCGATGCCGTGCGCGAACTGGCCTCACGAAGCGGCATGACCGTGCCGGAGAGCGAGGGCTTCAAGCCCGAACAGGCGGGGCAGACACGCAATCTGGTCGAGGTAATGAGCCGCGCTGCCGCCCATTACAAGGAGCAGCTCAAACGCTCGCCGAAGGCGATTGAATACTGCAAGAAGCGCGGCCTGACCGGTGAAATCGCCGCCCGCTACGGCATGGGCTACGCCCCGGACGGCTGGCAGAACCTGCAGGCGGTATTTCCGGAGTACCACGCCGACGCCTTGCTGACAGCCGGCCTGGTCATCGAGAACGAAGCCGGCCGCCGCTACGACCGATTCCGTGACCGATTGATGATCCCGATCATCAACCCCAAGGGTGACATCATCGCCTTTGGTGGCCGGGTCATCGATCAGGGCGAGCCGAAATACCTGAATTCCCCGGAAACACCGCTGTTCGAAAAAGGCCGCGAACTCTTCGGCCTGCCGCAAGCCCGCCAGGCCTTGCGTGACACTGATACCGCCATCGTCACCGAGGGCTACATGGATGTCATTGCCCTTGCCCAGGCCGGCGTCGGCAATGCCGTGGCCACACTGGGCACAGCCACCACGGCAACCCACGTCCAGAAACTGCTGCGCCAGGTGGATCGCATCGTTTTCTGCTTTGACGGCGACCGCGCCGGCCGCAAGGCCGCGTGGCGGGCGCTCGAAAACTCACTGGAAGCACTGGTCGACAACAAGCGCCTGGCGTTTGTCTTCTTGCCGGCAGAACATGATCCCGACAGTTACATCCGCGAATTCGGCAAAGCCGAGTTCGACCGCCAGGTCACCCAGGCCACCCCGCTATCGGATTTCCTGCTCCGCGAACTCGCCAACCGCTGCGACCTGACCAGCGCCGAAGGCAAGGCGCAACTGATCTACGAAGCGAAGCCACTGTTGCTCAAGCTGCCGACCCCGTTGCTTCGCCTGCAACTGGTCAAGCGTCTCGCCGAGGCGAGCGGCTTTGCCCAGGAAGAAGTCGAGCGGCTGTGCGAGCTGAAATCCTATGCCCCGCCGGCACCACCGCGGGCGCGCCGGGTCGCCCCCTCACTGACCCGCAACCTGTTGCGCATCGTTCTCCAAAAACCGGCGCTCGCCCGCGAACTGCCCTGCGAGTTGCTGCCCGACACCGCCGAACGTCCCGCGCTCCTGCGTCTGCATTCACTGACAGCGGCACACGAGGGCGAGATCAGCTACGCCGCCCTCCGCGAGCAATTGCGCGGCCTGCCGGAAGAAGCACAGATCGAGGAAGCCGCAGCGGAACTTCTCGGGTTGCCGTTTGACGAAGCTGAGGCTGATGCGGAGTTTCGCGACACGCTCGAAAAACTCCGTGACGGCGAACAGAAACGCCACTTCGAACAACTTCAGGCCAAAGCCCAGCAATTTGGCGTAGCCGGCCTCTCCGCCGAGGAAAAGCAGCGCTACATTCAGCTGCTGACCTCGCGTCCCGACCGAAGCTAAGTTGTGGTATAATTTATGGTTTTCCCCAATCCGATGGATCGTGTTCATGGCTAAGGCAAAAGACACCGCTAAGGAAGCACCGAAGGCTCGCACCAGCAAAGCCAAGGAAAAGGCCGCCGAAAAGGCGCTGCTCGAGGGTGCAATGGCTGAAACTCCCGAACCGCTTGATGCCGAAGCGCGCAAGATGCGCCTCAAGGCGCTAATCAAGCTGGGCAAGGAGCGGGGCTACCTGACCTACGCCGAGATCAACGATCACCTCCCGGACGATGTTGTCGATGCTGAAAGTATCGAAGCCATCATCTCGACCTTCAGCGAAATGAGCATCCAGGTCTTCGACGAAGCCCCGGCGGCCGAAGACCTGCTGATGTCGGACACCGCCGCAGCCGCCACCGACGACGAAGAAGTCGAGGCCCAGGCTGAACAGGCCCTGTCTACGGTCGACTCGGAATTTGGCCGCACTACCGACCCGGTGCGCATGTACATGCGCGAAATGGGCACCGTCGAACTGCTCACCCGCGAAGGTGAAATCGAGATCGCCAAGCGTATCGAGGAGGGCCTCAAGCACATGATCATCGCGATCTCTGCTTGCCCGACCACGATCAACGACATTCTCGAAATGGCCGCCAAGGTCGAGAGCGACGAAATGCGCATCGACGAACTGGTGGATGGCCTGATCGACCCGAATGCCGTCGAAGCCGAACCGGCTGCTGAAATGGCCGACGCCGCCGAGGACGGGGATGAGGATGAAGATGGCGACGGCGAAGGCGGCGGCGGTGCCGCGGCTGCGTCCTTGCTGCAACTGAAGACGGAAGCCCTGGAACGCTTCAAGACCATCAAGACCCTGCACACCAAGATGCAGAAGGCCTTGAACAAGGGCACGCAGGAAAAGGCTTACGTCAAGCTACAGACCCAGCTCTCCGAAGAGCTGATGAACATCCGCTTCACCTCGCGCGCCATCGAGCGCCTGTGCGACAGCGTGCGTGGCATGGTCGAGAAGGTCCGTGGCTGCGAGCGCAAGATCCAGCAACTCTGCGTCGATCGCGTCAAGATGCCGCGTCCGCACTTCATCCAGGTTTTCCCCGGCAACGAAACCAATCTCGACTGGGTCGACGCTGAAATCGCTGCCGCCCCCAAGACCTACGTCGCCATTCTGACCCGCAACGCGCCGGACATCAAGGAAGAGCAGAAGAAGCTGATCGCCCTGCAGGACCACATCGGCATTTCGCTGAAGGAACTCAAGGACATCAACAAGCAGATGTCCACCGGCGAAGCCAAGGCCCGTCGCGCCAAGCGCGAGATGACCGAGGCCAACCTGCGCCTGGTGATCTCCATCGCCAAAAAATACACCAACCGCGGCCTGCAGTTCCTTGACCTGATCCAGGAAGGCAATATTGGCCTGATGAAGGCGGTGGATAAGTTCGAATATCGTCGCGGCTACAAGTTCTCGACTTACGCCACCTGGTGGATCCGTCAGGCCATCACCCGCTCCATCGCCGATCAGGCGCGCACCATCCGTATCCCGGTCCATATGATCGAAACGATCAACAAGATGAACCGGATCAGCCGCCAGATTCTTCAGGAAACCGGCGCCGAGCCGGATCCTGCAACGCTGGCCAAGAAAATGGAGATGCCGGAGGACAAGATCCGCAAGATCATGAAGATTTCCAAGGAGCCGATCTCCATGGAAACACCGATTGGCGACGACGATGACTCCCACCTGGGCGACTTCATCGAGGATCAGTCCACGCTGGCGCCGGCCGATGCGGCGATGTACTCGAGCCTGCGCGGCGTCACCAAGGACATCCTCGACACTCTGACTACACGCGAAGCCAAGGTGCTGCGCATGCGCTTCGGCATCGAGATGAACACCGATCATACGCTGGAAGAAGTCGGCAAGCAGTTCGACGTTACCCGCGAACGCATCCGCCAGATTGAAGCCAAGGCCCTGCGCAAGCTGCGTCACCCGAGCCGCTCGGACAAGCTGCGCAGCTTCCTCGACCAAGGCAACAATTAATCACCAGGGCCTGTAGCTCAGTTGGTCAGAGCAGAGGACTCATAATCCTTTGGTCCAGGGTTCAAGTCCCTGCGGGCCCACCAAAAAACAATGGCCTACGAGCAATCGTAGGCCATTTTCTTTGGCACTGAATGCCGGAGCAATCCGGCCTCAGGCGATCAGGCGGAGAACGAAGAGCCGCAACCGCAGGTGGAAGTCGCGTTCGGATTGCGAATGACGAACTGGGAGCCTTCGAGGCCTTCTGAATAATCGATCTCGGCACCAACGAGATACTGATAGCTCATGGGATCGATCAGCAGGGTGACGCCATTCTTTTCCATGGTCGTATCATCCTCGGCAACCTCTTCGTCGAATGTGAAGCCGTACTGAAAGCCGGAACAACCACCACCGGTAACGAACACGCGCAGCTTGAGGGACGGATTGCCTTCCTCTTCGATCAACTCACGGACTTTATTGGCTGCACTGTCGGTAAAGTTAATCGGCCCGACCATTTCGGCAACTGCATTCATGACTATTACTCCTGAAAAAAGTGTGCGGAATTATGAGAGCACGCACTAGCTCGGTCAACTGACTTAGTTCGCTGCAGCCAGCTTAAGTTCCACCGTTTTGCCATCAAGATGAAGCAGACGCCCCTCGATGACCGCCCCCTGATGCATTTCGATCAACGCATATTCAACATCGCCGAGGATCCGGGCCTTGGACTGCAGTTCCAGAGAATCCGAAACGCTGACTGGGCCAACGATAACGCCGTTGCTGACCAGATGTGCAACCTTCACCGCCCCTTCAACCCGGGCATGCTCACTGAGCACCAGAACGGCGGCGCTTGCACCATCGCTAGCCTCCACGGCGCCCTTGACCACACCATCAACGCGTAGCCCACCGGTAAAACGGATATTGCCCTCGACAACCGTACCGGAACCAATCAGGCTATCAATACGCGCCTGTGGCTTGTTATCACGCCCCTTGCCGAACATGCGTCCTCCTAAAGCTGAGCTGATTTCTTTGCCTTGAGTGTATCACCCTGCAGCACACGTACATCAGCCGCCGCGATAACCGCGCCGTCCGGCAGTTTGAACCCACCTTCACGGCGGCGAAAATTCCTTAACTCAAGCTGATAATCTGCGTCGCCGGGCTTTTCCGGCAGAACCAGTTGCTGCGCTTTGCCCGCATGCGTAAACGCAACTGTCAGCTGCAATCGCCCTTTGAATTCCGGCAACTGCCGCCCCCCTTGGTAAGCAAACAATATGCGGTAGCGAAATCGACCATCGCCCTCGTGCTGCAAGCGGAAGGATTCAACACGCACCCCGCCCTCCTCCCCCGCTGCCGGAACCAGTCGCTCAAACAGCAGCAGATCCTCCTTGAGCTGACTGTTTTCCTGCTCAAGCTCGGCCACTCGGAGCAAGAGCTTTTGCTGCGCAGCGCGCTCGATACTCACCGCATTTTGGCCGGTTCCTGAAGTTGACCGCAGAAGCGACAACTCTTCCTGTTGCTGTACCACTGTCTGACGGAGATGCTCAAACTCGTCTCCTCCGGCGCGAGAGCGAACCAGTTCAACGGAGAGAGAGACCAATACCAGAATAAACACAGCAGCCAATAAGGCCGCCACCCACACCCAGCGCCTGGGGAATTGCGTCCGGACGACCACCCGGGGTGCGGCCAAACCAAAATGGCGCTTGACGTTACGCAGACGCCGCGAGACAGCGCGTACAGGCATCAGTCAGCGCAGCGCCATGCCGCACGCTCTTGCAATGTACAGTAGCCGCCGCGATGAGTTCTGGTGAAACGAATCATCCGGCGATCATAAACAAAAAAGCCGCCCTGAGGCGGCTTTTTCGAACTGAATCGAATTAACGCTTCGAGAACTGCTTGCGGCGGCGAGCCTTGCGGAAACCAACTTTCTTACGTTCAACTTCACGAGCGTCACGTGTCACGAAGCCAGCCTTGGACAGCGCCGGCTTGAGCGCAGCATCGAACTCGATCAGGGCACGGGTGATACCGTGACGGACCGCACCTGCCTGACCCGACTCACCACCACCGGTGACGTTAACCTTGATATCGAAGCCAGCGAGTTGCTCAACGAGTTCGAGCGGCTGACGAACGATCATGCGACCGGTTTCGCGGGAGAAGAACTGATCAACAGGCTTGCCATTGACGATGATGACGCCGGAGCCACGCTTCATGAAAACACGAGCGACTGCGCTCTTGCGACGACCGGTGCCGTAGAAATAACTTTCAGCCATGATGACCCCTTAGATTTCCAGAGCCTTGGGCTGCTGGGCGGTGTGAGGATGCTGATCGCCAGCGTAGCACTTCAGCTTCTTCAGCATTGCGTAGCCCAGCGGGCCCTTCGGCAGCATGCCCTTGACGGCGGTTTCGAGGGCGCGGCCCGGGAAACGCTGCTGCATTTTCTTGAAGTTGGTTTCGTAGATACCACCGGGATAACCGGAATGGCGGAAGTACTTCTTGTCCTCAGCCTTGTTACCGGTCACGGTCAGCTTTTCGACGTTGGTGACGACGATGAAATCGCCGGTATCAACGTGCGGGGTGTAAATGGCCTTGTGCTTGCCACGCAGACGGCTGGCAATTTCGGTAGCGAGGCGGCCGAGCACCTTGTCTGTGGCGTCTACCACAAACCACTCGCGCTTCACCTCATGTGGCTTGGCGGAAAACGTTTTCATGTGTGTGCCGTCCTGAAAAAATTGGGCGCAGATCGGAGAAAGCCGAGGATTTTATCCGATCAAACCGCACAACGTCAACGGTATTACAGAAAATCCTGCAGTCGAAAAAAAACGCGGCTCGCTGAGCCGCGTTAAATCCACACCAAAGGAGGAGGGTGGAGGAGACAAATCTGAACTGAAGAACCCATCGCTGTTAGTCACTACAGTTCGTACGCTTCGCATTGTGAAGGAAAGCACGCCTGGAGGCAAGCCAAATTTGTGCGACGCACAACTGACATAATTATCTGTCGATTGATTATATTTATGCTTTCTATATCTATGTTTTAATTTTGTTTAATAAACACGGTAACGATACATTGCATGATTAAAAACCAGACTCGATCACAAGATTCGAACTGACATTTTTTTACATTTATGCTGCGCCGCAACATTATCTTCCGAACCCCTTCCCGCCATTGATTCCGCTAGAATCTCACGCCTTAACTGGAGAGCACTATGGAATGCACAGTCAGATGGATGGGCAACGATGCCGGGATGTCTTTCGTTGCCGAGAGTGGCAGCGGGCACGCGACAGTCATGGATGGCGCGCCCGAAGCCGGTGGCCGCAACCTGGGCATGCGCCCGATGGAGATGATTCTTGCAGGCACCGGCGGCTGCAGTGCTTTTGATGTGGTGTTGATTCTGAAAAAGGGGCGCCATGCCGTGAACGGCTGTGAAGTGAGCCTGAATGCCGAGCGTGCCGAAACCGACCCGAAGGTCTTCACACGCATTCACTTCCATTACCGGGTCAAGGGCCGCAACCTGAAGCGCGATGCCGTTGCCCGCGCGATTGAGTTATCGAAAGACAAATATTGCTCGGCGTCGATCATGATGGCGCAAACCGCCGAACTGACGTACGACTTCGAAATCGTCGAGGAGGCGTAAGCCGCTACCCATGGCGGGCTACAACCGGTAGGCGAGCCCGGTCATCACTTTCGCCATTAGACGCATTGCGCCTTTGATCGGCGGTGGCAGCTCTGCCGCCCCATGCGCGATGGCAGTTTCCGCATGCTGGATTTCGTCCAGACGCATCTGATCGACAATCGCCCTGGAGCGCTCGTCATCCTCCGGAATCTCGGACAGATGCCCATCGAGATGCGCTTCAACCTGCCGCTCGGTTTCAGCAAGGAAGCCGAGATTCCATTTATCCCCGAGCAAGCCGGCCGCCACCCCCAGACTCAGCGACCCGGCATACCAAAGCGGATTGAGAAAACTCTGCCGCCCGCCCAGTTCGCTGATCCGAGAGGCAGTCCAAGCAAGATGCTCGGTTTCTTCGTCCGCCGCCTGACGCAAGGCGTCACGAACCGCCGGATCACGTGAGGTCAACGCCTGCCCTTGGTAAAGCGCCTGGGCACAGATCTCACCGCAATGGTTGACGCGCATCAGTCCGGCCACATGCCGTCGCTGCGTATCATCCAATTCAACATCCGGAGACGACGCTCCGGGAATCGGTCTCTGGCTTCTCGCCGGCGCGGCGATGGTGCGCAGCGCCCGGTCGACTTCGATAATGAATTGATCGATACCCATTTTCACCAACGCTTGTTCAGCGGATGAACGCCCCGCTGCAAGGCGTCCAGCGCCTCGGCGGTGTTAGCGACGATCACGCCGCCCGGACAGAAATACTCAAGGAACAGCGCCGCGTGGTGGCGATTGGCAACCACATCCTTGATCCGCGTCCACTCGTTGTTGCGCGACTTGGACCACGACCCGTCCAGACGCCCGGATGCGTAGATCCTGTTTTCCCGCGTCTCGCAGCGCATGCCTTCGTAGGTCACATTGCGCGCCCCACCCGAAGTTGTGATGATCAGCACGTAACGGATGACGCCATCGCTATCCACGCTGAGGCTCTTCGGATCAATCGAGAACCGATTGTCGGTCGCAGCGCTGACGTAGAAGGGTATCTGCGCCGCATGGTCGGGCGCCGGCGGCAAGCGGAGCGCCAGTTCCTGCCAGGGTTTCTTCTCGTACTCTTCGTCAAAATCATCCGGCGCCGCCTGCGTAGCGACCGAAACCAGCGAGAGCATGGCAAAAAGCAGTCTGCGCATCACGCCTCCCCGGACGACGTTGGCTCTTCGTCAAGACGGCGCGGCCTGAGCGAACGGCGATCCGCATCAAGGAAGCGCGCCAGTTCGCTCAGCGCCTGCTCATAGACGGTACGCTTGAATTCGATCACCGCGTCAAGCGGCACCCAGTAGTCGTTCCAGCGCCAGGCGTCGAATTCCGGCTTGGGCGTGGCCCGCAGCGAAACATCGCTGTCCCGACCGACGAGACGCAAAAGGAACCAGATCTGTTTCTGCCCCTTGTAAGAGCCGCGCCATTCGCGCTTGATCCAGTGTGTCGGCACTTCGTAACGAAGCCAGCCCTTGGTCCGCCCCAGGATACGCACGTGCTCGGGCTGCAGCCCGACTTCTTCATGCAACTCCCGATACATGGCTTCTTCGGGCGACTCGCCGCGCTTGATGCCACCTTGTGGGAACTGCCAGGAATGTTCACGTATGCGCTTGCCCCAGAAAACCTCGTTTTTGGCGTTACAAAGAATGATGCCGACGTTCGGGCGATAGCCTTCACGGTCGAGCATGATAATCCTGCAAAAATTAATTGGTTACCGCGATTCTTTCACAAAGCCGGTCGACATGCAAAGAACGGCGTCCGTGTAAAATTGCGCTTTTGCAACGAAATCAAGAGCATCCCATGCGCACCAGCCAGTTCTTTTTCACCACCCTCAAGGAAGCCCCGGCGGATGCCGAAGTAATCAGTCAGAAAATGATGCTCCGCGCCGGCTACATCAAGCGTTCGGCCGCCGGCATCTATACCTGGATGCCGCTCGGCCTGCGCGTGTTGCGCAAGGTTGAAAACATCGTCCGTGATGAAATGAATGCTGCCGGCGCGCTGGAGTTGCTGATGCCGGCCGTGCAGCCCTTCGAGCTTTGGGAAGAATCCGGTCGTGGCCCGGCCTACGGCCCGGAACTGCTGCGCTTCAAGGACCGTCACCAGCGTGATTTTGTCATCGGCCCGACGCACGAGGAAGTGATCACCGACGTCGTCCGCCGCGATGTGAAGAGCTATCGCCAGTTGCCGATTCACCTCTATCAGATCCAGACCAAGTTCCGCGACGAAATCCGCCCCCGCTTCGGCGTCATGCGCGGACGCGAATTCCTGATGAAGGACGGCTACTCCTTCCACACCTCCTTCGAGGATCTGGTGCGCGAATACGGCAACATGTACGCGACTTACAGCCGCATCTTCAACCGCCTCGGCCTGAAATTCCGTGCTGTGGCGGCCGACACCGGCTCCATTGGCGGCGACGGCTCGCATGAATTCCACGTCCTTGCTGATTCTGGCGAGGACGACATCGCCTTCTGTGCCGACTCCGATTACGCCGCCAACGTCGAACTGGCCGAAGCCGTCGGCCCGGCTGCCCCGCGTGCCACAGCCGCCAAGGCAATGGAGAAGGCCGCCACACCGGGCAAGACCGCCTGCGCCGACGTTGCAGAATGCCTTGAGGTGAACCTGGAAAAGATCGTGAAATCGATTGCCGTCGTCAGCGAAGGCAAAGACGGCAGCAAGAAATTCGCGCTGCTGCTACTGCGCGGCGACCATGAGTTGAACGAAATCAAGGCCGGCAAGATCCCGGCGCTCGGTTCCTTCCGCTTCGCCTCCGATGGCGAAGTACAGGAATACCTCGGCTGTGTGCCGGGCTATATCGGGCCGGTTGCGGTCAACGCCGAAAAGGTTGCAATTTTCGCCGACCGCACGGTCGCCGCGATGAGCGATTTCGTCTGCGGCGCCAACGAAGCCGGCTTCCACCTCACCGGCGTCAATTTCGGCCGCGACCTGCCGGAGCCCGAAGTTTTCGACATCCGCAACGTCGTCGCCGGCGACCCGTCGCCGGACGGCAAGGGCACGCTGGACATCTGCCGCGGCATCGAAGTCGGCCACATCTTCCAGTTGCGCAGCAAGTACGCCAAGGCGCTTAACTGCAGCTTCCTTGACGAAAACGGCAAGAGCCAGATCATGGAGATGGGCTGCTACGGAATTGGCGTGTCGCGTATCGTCGGCGCCGCCATCGAGCAGGGCAATGACGAGCGCGGCATCGTGCTCCCGGCCTCGATTGCGCCCTTTGCCATCGCCATCGTGCCGATGGGCTACTTCAAGAGCGACGCTGTCAAGGCCGCCGCCGACCAGCTGTATGCCGAACTCAAGCAGGCCGGTGTCGACGTTGTTCTCGACGACCGCAACGAGCGGCCGGGCGTGATGTTTGCCGACATGGAGCTGATCGGCATCCCCCACCGCATCGTCATTGGCGAACGCGGCCTGAAGGAAGACCAGCTGGAGTACAAGGGCAGAACCGACGCCGAAGCGACGATGATCGCGCAAGGCGACGTCCTGCCCTTCCTGCAAGGAAAGCTGTGCGCCGCCTGATCGCGGCCCTGCTGATCTGCGCCGCCCCGGTAGCCCACGCCGGGGCGCAGAAATACGAAGTGCTCTCTGCCAGCGCGCAAGCAGTGCTGCACAAGGCAGTTTCCGACTCTCGGCCAGCGGTCAGTTCCTTCAAGTCACCGATCGAAGCAGCCGACTGGCTGGGCGAAATGTCGCGCCGCCTGGAAAAACGGATTCCCAACCGCGAATACCGCATCGACCTGCTGCGCAGCGTCCACTACGAAGCCACCCGCGCCGGACTGGATCCACAGTTGGTCCTCGGGCTGATGCAGGTTGAGTCCGGTTTTAGAAAGTACGCGGTTTCGTCAGCCGGCGCCCGCGGCTACATGCAGGTCATGCCCTTCTGGCTGAAGCTGCTTGGCCGCCCCGGCGACAGCCTGTTCGATCTGCGCACCAACCTGCGCTACGGCTGCACCATCCTGCGCCACTATCTGGATATCGAGAAGGGCGACCTTTACCGCGCACTCGGCCGCTACAACGGAAGTTTGGGCAAGCCGGAGTACCCGAACATGGTCCGCGCCGCCTGGCAGAATCAGTGGGGCTACGAGCGGCCGGCACGGCTGGCGCTTTCTGACCGGGCTTACTGATTTTTGACGGTTTTCCGGGTTCACCACAGCAGCCAAGGTGAACCCGGAAAAAGCCCGAAAATCGGCCCTGAATCAGCGCATGCCGGGCAGCATCCCCTTCATGCCGCGCATCAACTTGCCGATACCGCCCTTGGAGAACTGCTTCATCATCTTCTGCGTCTGCTCGAACTGATTGAGCAGGCGATTCACTTCCTGAACCTGCACGCCCGCGCCCATCGCGATGCGGCGCTTGCGGCTGGCCTTGATCAGTTCCGGCTTGGCGCGCTCAGCAGGGGTCATCGAGTTGATGATGCCCTCGACCCGGCCGATCACCTTGTTCTCGGCACCTGCCGGCATCTGCCCTGCCATCTGCGCGAACTGGGCTGGCAACTTGTCCATCAACGAACTGAGCCCCCCCATGTTGCGCATCTGGGCGATCTGATCCTTGAAGTCGTTGAGGTCAAACCCCTTGCCGGACTTGAGTTTCTTGGCAAAGGCAACCGCCTTTTCCTCGTCGATCCCCTTCTTCGCTTCTTCGATCAGCGACAACACGTCGCCCATACCAAGAATGCGCGAGGCCATCCGCTCCGGATGGAAGGCCTCCAGCCCGCTCAGTTTTTCACCGACACCGGCGAACTTGATCGGCTTGCCGGTAATGTGCCGCACCGACAGTGCCGCTCCGCCGCGCGCATCGCCATCGAGTTTGGTCAGCACGACACCGGTCAGCGGCAGCGCTTCGTTGAAAGCCTTGGCAGTATTGACCGCATCCTGGCCAAGCATGGCATCGACCACGAAGAGGGTTTCGATGGGATTGATCACCGCGTGCAGACGCTTGATTTCCGCCATCATCTCTTCATCGACCGCGAGGCGACCGGCGGTATCGACCAGCAGAACGTCGTGGTAGTGGCGCTTGGCCCAGTCGATGGCGGCCGCGGCAATCGCCTCCGGCTTTTCGCCGGTCGTAGACGGGAAGAAATCCACCCCTGCCTGCCCGGCGACAGATTTCAACTGTTCAATAGCCGCCGGACGATAGACGTCACAGGAAACGACCAGCACCTTCTTCTTGTGATTTTCCTTCAGGAACTTGCCGAGTTTGCCGACGGTGGTCGTCTTGCCCGCCCCCTGCAGACCGGCCATCAGCACAATGGCCGGCGGCTGGGTATTGAAGCTGATGCCCTCGTGCGCATCGCCCATGATCTTGGTCAGCTCGCTATGCACGACGCCGATAAGCGCCTGCCCCGGATTCAGCGAGCCGATCACCTCCTGGCCGACCGCCTTTTCCTTGACGGCGGCGATGAAATCCTTGACCACCTGCAAGGCGACATCGGCCTCGAGCAAGGCCATGCGCACTTCACGCAGCGCGTCGGCAATATTGGATTCGGTCAATCGGGCTTCGCCCTTGAGCGTCTTCATGACGCGGGCAAGGCGTGTGGTCAGGTTGTCGAGCATGTCAGGTGGGCTTCTAGTAGAATTCGCGAATGGCCGACATTGTAATTCAGCTTCTGCCGCACATTCTCGCCGCCCTGACATACGCCGCCCTCGGTTTCCATTTCTGGAACACCCGCTGGCGTGAACACGATGGCCAGTGCGTCGCCTGCCCGATGCAGACATGGGAACGCGGCGTCATCGCCCTCGCCCTGCTCATGCACGGCTACGGACTCTATGGCGGCCTGTTTGCCGAGGCCGGGATGCGCTTTTCGTTCAGCTTCGCGCTGTCGCTGATGATGTGGCTGGCCGTCCTCATCTACTGGCTGGAAAGTTTTATGGCCCGCATGGAGGGCATGCAGCCGATGGTACTGCCACTGGCGGCGGCCTGTACTGCCTTGCCGGTGGCTTTCCCGCAGGTTCATCTGGTGGCCCATGCCAGTGCCACCGGCTTCAAGCTGCACTTCCTGGCCGCCATGCTCGCCTACAGTTTGTTGACACTGTCGGCACTGCACGCCATTTTCATGGGTTTTACCGAGAATGCACTGCACCGACGCACCATGAAGCGCAGCCTGGCCAGCCTGCCGCCACTGCTGACGATGGAAAAGCTGCTTTTCCGCATGCTGCTGATCGGCTTTGTACTACTCTCGGTCACCGTCGGTAGCGGGCTGTTCTTCTCCGAACAACTGTTCGGCAAGCCCTTTGCCATCGACCACAAGACGCTGTTCGCTTTCGCCTCCTGGGCCATTTTTGCCACGCTGCTGGTCGGTCGCCATGCCTGGGGCTGGCGCGGCAAGCGCGCCCTGCGCTGGACCCTGGCCGGTTTTGCACTGCTCGTTCTTGCCTACGTGGGCAGCCGCTTCGTTGCCGAGGTCGTCCTCGGCCGCATCTGATCCTTGGACGACATTCCGCTTTCCGTCCTGCTGAGCATTCTGGTCGTCCTGCTGGCGATGTCGGGCTTCTTCTCGATGTCGGAAACGGCCATGATGGCGTCGAACCGCTTTCGACTGCGCCATCTCGCCCAATCCGGACACCGCGGGGCGCAAAAAGCCATTGACTTGCTCGACCGCACCGACAAGATGCTCGGCGTCATACTGCTAGGCAACAACCTCGTCAATTCAGCCGCTGCCACACTGGTCAGCATCATCACCATCGAGTTGTTCGGCGAGGACAAGTGGGCACTTGGCGCCGGCACACTGGCGGTGACCTTCGCCATTCTGGTGTTCTCCGAAATCACCCCGAAGATCATCGGCGCCACCTACGCCGACCGGCTGGCGATTGTCTTTGCCTACCTGCTGACGCCGCTACTGCGTCTCTTCAATCCAATCGTCTGGTTCATCAACCTGTTTGCCAGCGGTCTACTCAAGGCCCTGCGCCTTGCGCCCAAGCCCTCCAACGAGGCCACACAGCTGTCGCCCGAGGAGCTTCGCTCGCTGGTCCTAGAGTCGTCCAAGGCCATTCCGCAAAAACACCACGCAATCCTCAGCAGCCTGTTCGACCTCAGCAACATCACCGTCGAAGACGTCATGACGCCGCGCGGCAACATCGAGATTCTTGACCTCGACCGCCCCTGGCCGGAAGTGCGGGCGCAGTTGGCCACCAGCCACCACAGTCGCCTGCCGGTGTGCCGCGAGTCGCTGGACCAACTCGTCGGCGTTCTGCCGGTACGGCGGTTGCTCGGCAGCCTTGGCGACCCAGACTTTGACGAAGAAGCCCTGCTCGAACAATTGCAGGCGCCCTATTACGTCCCGGGCGGCACGGCGGTTTTCTCGCAGCTTGCCTTCTTTCAAGAGAATCGGCAGCGGATTGGATTCGTCGTGGATGAATACGGTGAAATCCAGGGCTTGCTGACACTGGAGGACATCATCGAGGAGTTTGTCGGCGATTTCACCACCTCACTCCCCGGACTCGAACAGCGATTGCACTGGGGCAACGATGGCAGCGTTGTCATCGAAGGCACCCGGCCGCTGCGCGACATCAACCGCATGCTCGCCCTCGACTTCCCTCTGGATGGCCCGAAAACCCTCAACGGCCTTGTTCTGGAGCACCTTCAGGACATTCCCGAAGCCGGCCTGAGCATCAAGCTTGCTGGCGTACCTGTTGAAGTCCTGCAGACCCAGGATCGCAGCATCGTTACTGTCCGACTCTATCGCCCAACCTGAGGCAAGGCACAGCCAAACCTTTGGCATATTGACCGCACTGGCAGCGACTGCCACACTGATCGCGACCCAACCAGCGAGGCCTTACGTGAAGCAGTCAACATTCCTGGCCGCATTGCGCAGCGGCGGAATCCAGCCCGAAGACGACGCGGAGATCCGCCTCAAGAAGTCCCTGCTCGTATTCGCGACTGGGCTCGTCTGCCTGGGCTCCATGCTGTGGGTCTTTCTCTATGGGCAGATGGGACCGCAGTTCTCGGTGACCGCACCGCTGGTCTTCCAACTCCTCCTCGCCGGCAACCTGCTGCTCTACTTCCAGACCGGCAACTTCAATTTTTTCCGTTACTCGCAATTGGCGCTATTCCTGTTTGCGCCCTTCGCCGTGCAGTGGAGTATCGGCAATTTCATCACGGCCAGCGGCACCAGTCTCTGGGGCTTGCTAGCCCCCATTGGCGCCGTTCTGTTCTTTGGCCCGCGCGAATCCATTGCCTGGTTCATCGCTTACATCGCCATGACCGCGCTTTCCGGATTTTTCGACTATTTCCTGGCTGGCAATCAGGCCGGTAGCGCCGTGCACATCCCGGTGCAGACCAGTGTTTTCTTTTTTGCGCTCAACTTCGCCGCCATCTCGAGCATCGTCTACCTGCTGCTACGTTATGCGGTCATTGAGAAAGACCAAACTCAAGCGAATCTGGCGCGTACCCACCAACTCCTGCAACTGGAACAGGAGAAATCCGAGCGCCTCCTGCTCAACATCCTGCCCGGCCCGGTCGCCGAGCGACTGAAGCAGCAAAGCCAGACGATCGCCGATGGCTTTGCAGACGTTACGGTGATGTTCGTCGATATCGTCAACTTCACCCGGGTTGCCGAAGGGATGACGCCGCAACAGGTTTTTTCGATGCTCAATGGGATCTTTTCGTCCTTCGACGAACTGGCTGAGCAATTCGGGATGGAAAAGATCAAGACCATCGGCGACGCCTACATGGTTGCCGGCGGCCTAAACAACGAAAGCAGCAACTACACCCGGGCCATTGCCGATCTGGCGATCGCCATGCGGGAATTATTACAACGCGATTTTTCAGTCAATGCGATGCATCTGGATGTCCGCATCGGTATCGGCACCGGCCCCGTCGTCGCCGGCGTGCTTGGCAAGAAAAAATTCATCTACGACTTGTGGGGCGATACCGTAAATCTTGCCAGCCGGATCACCAGCGAAGGTGTTCCCGGCATGATTCAGGTAGACGAGACCACCTATCAGCGCCTGGCAGAACATTTCGACTTCCATCCACCGCAGACCATTTATCTCAAAGGCAAGGGCAACACCGTCGTTTATCGCCTTCTGGGCGCCACCGGCACCAGCAACGGCGAAGCTAGCGCGCTGACAGCCTGAAGCTGACACAGCCTGAGCGGTTATCGGCCAAAGTAAGCAAGTAGCCAAATTCCTGGGCGAGCGTGAACGACTGATACAAGCCGATACCCAGACCATCCTCTGAAGACACCGGACCTTCGAACAGATGCCCGGCCGTTGACTCAACAATCGGGCTGCCATCATCGGTGACTACCAGCGCACCGTTATCAAGCACAACCTCAATTCGCAACATCGGCTCACGCTGGCGCTTGGCCAGCGCGTTGTGAATCAGATTGTCGAGCACGTTGTCGAACAATGCAGCTGGAATCGGCGTCGATGCATCCCCGGAACTCTGCCAAGACAAATGCAAATGCTCATGGCGCAACCGCGCTCCATGCCACCACCTATTCGCAGGAATCAGCATGCGATCTACACCCTCTGTCGACTTCAACTTGTCGAGCGTGGCCGCCAATCGCTCCACAATAAGCGGTAATTGCCTCCCAAGCAGCGCCGTAATTTGCGTTGGATCGCCAGGCTGACCTGCTGCATAACAGAGCGCCTGCAAGGACTGCAACAGATTTTTGACATCATGGGTCACACGCGCACCAGTCTCATACACCGCCTGCAGATAACCCAGGCGTTGCAAAGCCTGCGCCTGGCGCTTGACCTGATAAAACTCGGCGACCAGACGCAACAGCCATTCCGCATGCCAGCGGATCGGCTCAGTGGGCAAATGCCGAAACGAGAGGCCGAGTTGCAGCCCCTCCGTGCGATAGTCGCAGGCGTGCGCCTGGCGCAGACCGAGAACGCCTTCCTGACGCTGTGATTGCCAACTCACCCCAGCCACCCACGGGTTTTCAAACAAACGACGCATCGCCCCAGCGACAAAGTCATCCGGATCCTGAGCCCGCTCGCTTTCCTCTCCCAATTGCGCCAGCCAATCTTCCAGTGGCATGCCTACCGTCAGCAAAGCCCGCGACAGCGAAGCACCGATCCCGGCGAAACCCGCCCGAGGATTCCAGGCCCAGGCGACCAGTAAGAGCGCCATCGCCAGCACCCAGGAGGTCTTGATCAATGACTCGAGGTAGCCCACCCGACCGATCAACATGTAGGAGAGCGCGCCAAGCACAAAAGCCGCCAGTACCAGAAAGACAAGGAGACCATAAAGCAGATCAAAGCCCCGTGCTCTGCGCTCCGGCACCAACCGTGCCGGGAAAAACAGCAATATCGGCAACAGCATCGGCAACCCCATGGCGATGGCCTGCCTGGACAGCGGCGAGGTGTCGACGCCGGCTGAAATCTCGGGTATCGCCCCGAGAACGGTGACGACAATCAGATAGCCAAAGGCAAACAGGTAACCGGCTCGTTCGCCACGACGAACTGTCCTCAGCACCCGACCACCAATCGCAGCCGCTAGAACACCACACCAGATCAGCAAAAGCCAGGGACCGAGAAATACCGTAGACAGCGTAACCACAATCCAGAGAAGAACTATCTGAAGTGGTCGAAGGGTGTTGCTGGAGGCAACAAAGGGTTGCCATAGCAAAAAAATACCAAAAGCCGCGACCCAAAGCAGCCTTAAGGACGCATCCTGCCAGCCACCGAAGGCCAACACATGAATCATCGCCAGATGGAACATCAACAGCAGATTGGGCCGCGCCAGCAAACGCTGAGCCACCGCCTCACGTATACGGTTCATTTCATGACACCCCTGTCGATTTTTCGACACGTTTTTAATTGTTTCTCGAAAAACCAGGCAAAAAGCACCGCCCATCCCGCGGGCACATAAATTGCTTCAATGATCGCAAACCAGTTACACGGAGATTGCCATGAAAAGCCATCAAAAAGGCTTCACCCTTGTTGAGATTGCCATCGTACTCGTCATTATCGGCTTGTTGCTGGGTGGCGTGCTCAAGGGCCAAGAATTGATCAATAGCGCAAAGGTCAAGAATTTCGCCACCGATTTTCGCAATATTCCACTTTTCATCTACGGCTTTCAGGACAAGTTCAAGGCCTTGCCAGGTGACGATGCCAACGTGGCAGCACATTTGACGGGTGCAACTCAAGCTACGACGCCAGCCAGCCAGCAGGGTAACGGCGTCATCAATGGCGACTGGAACACGGTCACGACTACCGACGAATCGATGCTTTTTTGGCAACACGTTCGCCTTGCCGGCTTAGCAACCGGAAGCACCGTTGTGGCAGCAAACAACACCTATTGGCCAACGAACGCCGATGGCGGTCGCATCGGCATCGAAAGCGGCAGCGCCAATTTCATTAAGAACACCGATGACGTCACCTTCCTGCAAGGTGCCTACGTAATTTGCTCAGAAGGCATTCTCGGCAAGTTCGCCAAGCAATTAGACACGACGATGGATGACGGCAACACGGCAACTGGTTCAATGCGCGTAGTCGCCTTGACTCACGTCCGTGGCAATCAGGCGCTGACGAATGCCAACGTCCTAGACGCCACCAGCTATATCGTCTGCATGGGCCTCTGATTCGCCCTATAACTGGTCCAATATGCCCGCTTCGGCGGGCTTGTTCATTTCTGCAGCAAACGATCCTCCGCCGCCACCACGGCTTCCGGATCACCCAGAACGACCACCACATCCCCCTCTTCCAGCCGCGTTTCAGGCGCCGGCTCGATGGCGCGGATGCCGCGGCGACGGATGGCACTGATTTCGCAGCCATAGATCTGCAAATTCAGGTCGGCCAAGGTCTGCCCGATTGCCCCTGCACCTTTGGTCAGCCAGATGGAATGCAGGCGCTGCTCTTCATCTTCATCACGATCGCTCATGCCATGGAAGAAGCCACGCAACAGGCGGTAGCGCTCGGCACGGGTCTGCCGGATGCGCTTGAGCACACGATTGATCGGCACGCCGACCAACACCAGGGCATGCGACGCCAGCATCAGGCTGGCCTCCAGCGCCTCCGGAACCACCTCGGCCGCCCCCGCCCGGGATAGGCGCCCCATGTCACGCTCATCAGCGGTCCGCACGACCACGGGCAACTCCGGCCGCAATGCCTGGACGTGGTGCAACAGCTTTTCCGACAGCGCCGTGTCGTTGATGGTGACGATCACCACGCTCGCGCGCATCAAGCCCGCCGCGACCAGCGCCTCCTTGCGACTGACATCGCCGAAAACCACACTTTCCCCGGCGGCGGCGGCCTCGCGAACGCGATCCGGATCCAAGTCGAGCGCCAGATAGTTGACCCCTTCCTGCCCAAGAAAGCGCGCGAGATACTGACCGTTTCGCCCGAAGCCGCAGATCAATGCGTGTTTCTCGGTTCCCATCGAATGTGCCGCAATCTGCGTCAATTGCATCGAGCGCATCAGCCATTCGCTGGCCACAAACCGCATCACAATGCGTTCGCTGTAATGCACGACAAAGGGCGCCAGCAGCATCGACAGCACCAAGGCCGTCAGGGCAACCTGCTCGACTGCCTTGGGCATGCGTGTGATTTCCCCAAGAAGCACGAAACCGAATTCGCCACCAGCACACAGCCACAGTGCCGAGCGGATCGAATTGCCCGGCGTCGAACCCAGTCGCCATGACAGCAGACCGACCACCAGCGCCTTGATCACCAGCAGCGCTGCCAGCACCAGCAACACTTTCCACCACAATCCCACCAGAATCTGCAGGTCAAGCTTCACGCCAATGGTGACGAAGAACAAGCCCATCAGCACATCGCGAAATGGCTTGATATCCTCCTCCACCTGCAGCCGGTACTCGGTTTCCGAAATCAGCATACCGGCCACAAAAGCCCCCAGCGCCAGCGAGAGGCCGGCGAGTTGTGTCAGCGTCGCCAGGCTGAGGGTAATCAACAGCACATTGAGTACGAACACTTCTGAGGATTTGGCGCGCGCGACGAAGTGAAACCATTTGCGCATCAAGCGCTGGCCGAAGACGAGGATCAGCGCCAGCATCAGCACCGCCTTGACCATCGCCACGCCAAGCAGAACCGCCAGCTTTTCCGGCGGTTGATTGAGCGCGGGAATGATTACCAGCAACGGGACGACGGCCAGATCCTGAAACAGCAGCACGCCCATGATTTCACGCCCGTGCGCTGAGTCGAGTTGCATGCGCTCGGTCAGCAACTTGGTAATGACCGCCGTCGAAGACATAGCGAAGACGCCGCCGAGAGCAATCCCCAATTGCCAGCTGAAACCGAGCAACATCACCAGACCGATGACCAGCAACATGGTCAGCGCGACCTGCAGCAAGCCCAGCCCGAAGACGATGCGTTTCATCGAATAGAGCTTTGGAAGTGAGAATTCCAGGCCGATCGAGAACATCAGGAAAACGACGCCGAACTCGGCGAGATATTCCAGACGATGGACATCGCCCATCAAGTTGAGCGCATGCGGACCGATCAGGCTGCCAACGAAAAGATACCCGAGCACCGGCGGCAGATTGAAGCGACGGAAGATGACCACGGCTAGTACCGAGGCACCGAGCAACAGGAGGACAAGTGACAGCGCGCTCAAGGGCGTTTTCTCGATTCGGGTATACTTCGGGCATCATAACCGTAGCCAGCCCATGAACCCAAGCCCAACGCCCGACCGCTACTCACCGGAACGCGCTCTGGATCTCGGTCGCCAGACACTCGGCATCGAAGCCGCTGCCGTCGAAGCACTCAAGTCGCGGATCGATGGCGATTTTGCCGCCGCTGTTGCGCTGATCCTGAATAGTCGCGGGCGCCTGATTGTCAGCGGCATGGGCAAATCCGGACACATCGCCCGCAAGATTGCCGCCACCATGGCCAGCACGGGAACGCCGGCCTACTTCGTCCATCCTGGCGAAGCCAGCCACGGCGACTTGGGCATGATTACCCGCGACGACGTGCTGCTCGCGCTCTCCAATTCCGGCGAGTCGGAAGAGTTGCTGCGCATCGTACCGGCTGTCAAGCGCCAGGGGGCGTCGCTGATCTCGATGACCGGCGCGCCGCATTCGACGCTGGCCCGCGAAGCCGACATCCATCTTGATGCAGGCGTTGCACAGGAAGCCTGCCCGCTCAACCTGGCACCGACCGCCAGCACGACGGCCGCGCTGGCGCTGGGTGATGCCCTGGCCGTCGCCTTGCTCGATGCCCGCGGCTTCGGCCCGGAGGATTTTGCCCGCTCGCATCCGGGCGGTTCGCTCGGGCGGCGGCTGCTCACCCACGTCCGCGATGTCATGCGACCCGCGGAACGCGTCCCCAGCATTGCTCCGGACACCCCGATCACCGACGCGATCATCGCCATGTCCCGCGGCGGACTGGGTCTGGTGGCCGTTGTCGAGAACAATGCCGTTACGGGCATCTTTACCGACGGCGACCTGCGCCGTGCCTTCGAAAGGCGTATCGACCTCCAGCACGGCCTCATCGCCAGCGTAATGCACCCGATGCCCCATCGTATCGGCGCCGACAAGCTGGCCGTCGAAGCCGTCGAAATGATGGAGCGCCTGCGTATCAACGCCTTGCTGGTCACCGATGCTGACAACCACCTGCTCGGCGCCCTGAACATGCACGACTTGTTCACTGCGAAGGTTATCTGATGAACCCTACTGTTCGCGCCGATCAGAGTTCCTTCCGCGCCGCACGGCTCCAGACATGAAACACTGGCCGAGTCAGCTGTTTCCGATCATTCTGCTGGCCGTGCTGGCAGGACTGACGTTTTGGCTGCAAAAATCGGTTGACCGCGACCATGCCCCGCGTGACCACACACCGCGCCACGAAATCGATTCGATGGCGGAAAACTTTGTTGCCCGCCGCTTTGACGAGAACGGCATCCTCAAGTACCAGCTGGCCGGTCCGTCGATGATTCACTTCCCCGACGACGACAGCGCCGAATTGAAAAATCCGTTGCTCACCGCCTTCCGGGAAGCAGCGCCACCGGTGACACTGACTGCTCGCCATGCCCGCATCAGCAGCAAGGGGGAGACGGTCTATCTCTGGAATGAGGTTGTTGCGACGCGCCAAGCGACCTCCGAGCGCCCGGCCATGATTGCCCGTATGCCGGATCTGGTCGCCCAACCGGAAGCCGGCACCGCCTTTACCAACAGCCCGGTTGAAGTGACCGAAGGAGCCTCCTGGCTCAAGGGCGTTGGTGCCGATCTCGACCACAATGCCTCGACGCTCGTCTTGCGCTCGCAGGTGCGCGGCATGTACATCCGACCCAAAGCCCAGCCATGATCCTCCGACTCGCCACGCTTTCCCTCTGCCTGCTTGCCGCCCAACCGGCATTTGCCGAACGTGCCGACCGCGACAAGCCAATGCTGCTCGAAGCGAACCGGATGTCGATTGACGACGCCAAGAAGATACAGATTCTTGAAGGCGACGTCCTGATCACCAAGGGCACGATGATGCTGAGCGCCGATCGCGTGGTCATCACCGAGGACAAGTACGGTTTCCAGAAAGGCACCGCCTTCGGCGGCAAGGGCGGCCTGGCGCGCTTCCGTCAGAAGCGGGAAGGCAGCGAGGACTATGTCGATGGCGAAGCCGAGCGCATCGAGTACAACACGGCCAACGAAGTGGCCGAACTCTTCCATCGTGCCTTCGTCAGGAGCGGTGAGGACCAGGTCAAGGGCGATTACATCTGGTACGACGCAATCAGTGAAAAGTACTTGGTCACCGCTGGCGAAGCGCGTGATGCCAAGTCTGGGCCGGCACGTGTCCGTGCGGTTATCCAGCCCAAATCCAAGGGTGCTGAACCAGCGCAGCCGGCGCCACGCGGCGAACGCCTTGACCTGAGGGGCGCCGGCGGCCTCAGCCTGCCCAACGCACAGCAATAGTGCATCCGCGGCAGAAGGCGCCGTAAACCCCCGCCAAATCAGGCCAAGAAAGCATTGCCAAGCAACTGTTTTTCAAAAGGAAAAATATTTTTGTGCACCGCACAAAAAACCTGTTGACATTATGGACATCACTCCTATAATTGAGGTCATGGTGCAGCGCAACATTGGTGTCACACCGGAGGCGCTGCGACGGTTTTTACTGTTTCGCACAACCTTTTATTCAGGAGATACCCATGTTCAAGACCCCCGAGCAATTCGCCGCCGCCAACAAGGCTACTGTTGATTCCCTGCTGTCGCTGGCCAACACCGCTCTGGCTTCTGCCGAGCGCATCGCTGCCCTGAACCTGAACACCGCCCGTTCGGTCATGGAAGATTCCGTTTCCGGCGCCAAGGCCCTGATGGGTGCCAAGGACGTTCAGGAAGCCATGGCCATCCAGGCTTCGCTGGCTCAGCCGAATGTCGAGAAGGCCGTTGCCTACTCCCGCAGCGTCTACGAAATCTCTGCCCAGACCCAGGAAGAACTGTCCAAGATGGTTGAAGCCCAATTCGGCGACTTCCAGAAGACGGTTGCCGGTCTGCTCGACCAGGCCGCCAAGTCTGCTCCGGCTGGTTCCGACGTTGCTGTTGCCGCTGTCAAGTCGGCTATCGCTGCTGCCAACTCTGCCTTCGACAACATGAACAAGGCTGCCAAGCAAGTTGCTGAAATCGCCGAAGCCAACGTCGCTGCTGCCACCAACGCCACCGTCAAGGCTGTTGGCGCCACCGCCGCCGCTTCCAAGAAGAAGTAATTCGCCGGATCAACCCCTGCTACGGCAGGGGTTTTCGTTTCATCCGCACCACCACACAACAAACTGGAGAAGATGATGAGCAACCCGAATATCGAACAACTGACCGCCGCCCAGAAAGCCAACGCCGAAGTCATGATGGCCCTGCTGCGCACCGCCTTCAACGGCGTCGAGCGCCTGACCGCCCTGAACATGGCCGCTTCCCGCGAGTTCTTCAACAATACGGTTGCCAACGCCCAGCAACTGATGGCCGCCAAGGATGCCAACGCGGTCGCCAAGCTGAACAGCGAACTGGCCCAGCCGAACGTTGACAAGCTGATGGACTACTCACGCAGCGTCTACGATCTGGTTTCCGAAATGCAGAAGGAAGTCACTTCGGTCATGGAAGCCCAGTACAGCAGCTTCACCAAGAATGCCGCTACGGCCGTCGAAAAGGCCAAGGCCTCCGCACCGGTCGGTGGTGACGTTTTCGCCGCCACGATGCAATCCATGCTCGGCGCCTCGACCAAGGCTTTCGACCAGATGACCTCGATGGCCAAGCAACTGTCCGACATCGCTGAAGCCAACATCCAGGCTGCCAGCAGCGTTGCCGTGCCGGCCAAGAAGAGCGCGACCGCCGCTGCTGCCAAGAAGGCTGCCAAGTAATACCGGCGTCTCGCCCGATCAAAAGCCCGGATGCGTCCGGGCTTTTTGCTTTTTGGCGTCTGCGGTCAACCCGAAATTTCGACCCAAATCCGGGTTGACCGCAGACGCCTTGATTACGGCCGCCAGACCCAGATGATGCCGCGTTTTTCAATCTCGATCCGGATTTCTTCCATCGCCTTATCAACCAGCGCCGGCGCCCCCTCGACCCCCAGTTCCAGATGCTTGCGCTCCTTGCCCACCAGCGACGGCAACGAGAACAGGCGCAACGTCGGGTAGTCGGCAACAATGCGCTCCATCAGGTCGAGCAGCGCACTCTCGTAGGCCGTCGGGCCGGTCAGCAGGTAAGCCTTTTCCACCGTATCGGCCACCGGCTGGAACTCACCCTTGTAGAAGGTATCGAGCGCCCATTCGATCATCGGATGCGCCATCTGCGGGAAACCCGGCACGAAGTAATGCTCGTTGGTCATGAAGCCGGCGATCCGGTTGAAAGGGTTGGGAATCATCTGCACCCCAGCCGGAAAGGTCACCAGCAGCTTGCGCTGATCGGTAATCTCCTCGCCGGCAAAGCGGATTCTCAGATCCTCGAAGGCCTCAGCATGCAATTCCAGCCCGACACCCAGCGCCGCCGCCACCGCCTGCCGGGTGTGATCATCCGGCGTGTTGCCAATACCGCCGCAGGAAAATACGACATCACCGGAGGCCATCGTCCGTTTGAAGGTTGCTGCAAGGCGCTGGCGGTCATCGCCGAGGTACTCGACCCAGCTCAGGCGCAGCCCTCGTTGCCCGAGCATCTCGGCAATCTTCGCAAAATGCTTGTCCTGTCGCTTTCCCGACAGGATTTCGTCGCCAATGATGATGGCGCCAAAGGTCCGGCTCATATCCGTACTCCCTCAATGGTCACAACAGCCTCACCGCGCGAGCGGCGCAAGGCTTCCAGCCCGAAATGAACAAATGACAGCGCCGCCAGCGCCGGTGCCAGCAAACCGACCAGGGGGATGTGGGCCAGCAGCGCCATGGTCAGGCCGAGCATGAACAGCGGTGTTTTCTGTGCCGCCCGCAGGCTCGCCCATTCACTCTCAGTCGCATGCATCGACAGCGCGTCATAGGCAAAGGTGCGCCGGTTCAGCCAGCCCATCAGCAGCAGCGGCACGAGCAAGGACAAGCCGGGAATCAGCCACAGCGGAATGGTCACCACCCAAGCAATGACGAAAATCAGCGACGCGCCGATACTATTGACGGCTGCAGCCACGAAACTGTCCTTGCCCATCGCCGCGACGTCGCGGTATTCGCCTTGTGACAGATGGCGCAACATCAGCGGCATGATGACAATGGCCGCCAGCAGCGAGGCCATCAGATAAGCCAGCGCGAAAATCGCCATCCAGCCGCCGATGTAGGCGAGGATATGCGCCAGCCAGACCAGCCCCCAGCCGACGAGCAGGGTCATCGGCGGGAAGGCCATCATCTGCTCGACCGCCCAGCCGAGCGCCCAGATGGCCAGCACGATCGCCATCAGCAGCGACAGCAGCGCCGGCGTCAGCACATAGAACCAGACCTTGCCCGTGCGCAGGCTACCGAAGGTACGCGCCAGCGCGAGCATCACGTCACCCATTGCGGATTCCCTCCCATTGTTTTTCCAGACGCTTGACCGAGACTGGCACCGGCGTCCGGAGTTCCTGGGCAAACAGCCCTACCCGCAATTCCTCCAGCAGCCAGCGGAACTGCTCGATCTGCGGATCGACGGCGCCCATCTTGGCCAGTTGCAAGGCTCGGCGCTCGTAATTGCTCCACAGTTTGCCGTAGTCGGCCATAGCTTGTACGTCGCGCGCCGGGGCAGCCTTCAGTTTGTCGAGGCGAACGGCAATCGCCTTGAGGTAGCGGGGATAATGCTGCAGGCGCTCGAAAGGCGTATCCACGACGAAACGCTTGCCGATCAGACGCTTTAGTTGCGCCTCAATATCAGCGACTACGGCTGCCTGGGCCTTGAAGGCGGGTAGCCTCTTGGTCACCGCCTGCCACTCCGCCAGCACCGTACCGACCAGCCGGCAGACTTCCTGCATGATCAGCCCCAGCCGCGCCTTGGCTTCGGTGCAGCGGGCCTTGAAAGCCTCCGGCGTCGTCGGCAGCGGTTCGGTCAGGCAGGCGCGCTCGAAAGTCAGGGCGACGACCTGCTGCTTCAGCTCATCGGTTGTGCCCAGCGCCATGAACTGCATGCCCATCTGCGTGATACCCGGCACATTCTTGTCGAAATACTTCACCTGCTCGCGGAACTGCAGCATGAACAAGCGCGCCAAGCCCTTGCGGTGGGCTTCGGCGGCTTCTTCCGCCGAATCGAACACCCTCAGGCTGACTGTCTCGCCGTCGTCGATCAGCGCCGGATAGCCGATCACCGTCTGCTTGCCGACCGGCACTTCCATCAGTTCCGGCAGTTCACCGAAGGTCCAGTCGGTCAGTTGGGTGTATTCGGAGGGCGTTTCGTGCAGATCGGCGAATTCCTCCTTCGCCTCCTTGCCCCACTCGCCGCGCAGGGCGACCAGGCTGCGGCTCATGTCCAGTTGCCGGCCGTGCTCGTCGATCAGCTTGTAGTTCATCAAGAAGTGGGGCGGCAGCGCATCCGGGCGGAAAGCGTCAGGCGTCACCGCCCAGCCGCGGGCATTCAGGCCACGCGCCTCAAGGATGTAATCGATCAGCGGCGTGATCAGCCCCTGATTCAGCTTTTTGTCATTGCCGGCTACGGTCAACAGGAATTCTTCGACAAAATCAGGCACTGGCACCAGCTTGGCGCGAATCTTCTGCGGCAGCGTCTTGATCAGCTGCACCAGTTTTTCCTTTATCAGCCCCGGCACCAGCCATTCCATGCGTGCCGCCGGAATCTGGTTGAGCTGCGCCAGTGGCAAGGTAAGCGTCACGCCATCGCGCGGCGAACCAGGCTCGAAGTGATAGCTGAGCACATACTCCATCCCCCCTGCCTTGAGTTTGTGGGGGAAGGCTTCCGTGGTGACGCCAGCCGCCGAGTGGCGCATCAGGTCGTCCTTGGCGAGGAACAACAACTTGGCGTTTTCCTGCTCGGCGGTCTTCCGCCAATGGTCGAAGGTGGCGCCGTTGTGAATGTCCTCCGGGATCAGGTGATCATAGAAGGCATAAATCAGCTCGTCATCGACCAGCACGTCCTGCCGGCGCTGCTTGTGCTCGATCTTTTCGATATCGCGGATCTGCTTCTGGTTGTGCTGGAAGAACGGCCAGCGCTTGGCGAAGCTCTCGTCGATTTCCTCGGCCACCAGGCCCTGGCGGATGAAGATATCGCGCGACTCAGCCGGCGCCAGCGGGCCGTAATGGATGCGCCGCTTGGGGTTGATCACGATGCCGTAGAGCGTCGTGCGCTCCCAGCCGGCGACCTGCATCGCCTTCTTTTCCCAGTGCGGATCGAAGTACTGGCGCTTGATGAGGTGTGCGCCCACTTTCTCGATCCAGGCATCCTCGATGCGGGCAACGCAGCGGCCGAACAGCCGCGTCGTCTCGGTGATCTCGGCGGCCATGATCCACTTGCCAGCCTTCTTCTGTAGCGGCGACGAGGGGTGAATGAGGAAGCGGATGCCGCGCGCACCGAGGTAATAGCCCGATTCGTCCGACTTACAGCCGATATTTCCGAGCAGCCCGGACAGCAGCGCCATGTGGATGGCGTCGTAGGTGCCGGGAATCTCGTTTTCCTTCCAGCCGAGTTCCGTCACCATCGCGTGCAACTGGCCATGCACCTCCCGCCATTCGCGCAGGCGCAGGTAGGAGAGGAAATGCGCATGGCAGGTATCGACCAGCGATTTGTTCGACTTTTTATGGTCGACCGCATTCCGAAACCAGGCCCACAGCTTCACCCAGCTCAAGAATTCCGATTTCTCATCTGCGAATTGCTTGTGCTTCTCATCCGCCGCCTGCTGGCGCTCCTGCGGCCGCTCGCGCGGGTCCTGCGTCGATAGCCCGGCGGCGATGATCAGCACTTCGCTCAGGCAGTCGAGGTCGCGGGCGGCGACCAGCATGCGGCCGATTCGCGGGTCGAGCGGCAGTTTCGCCAGCGCCTCGCCGACCTTGGTCAGCTTGTTGTCGTCGTCGAGCGCGCCGAGTTCCTGCAGCAAGGCATAGCCATCGCTGATCGCCTTGGCCGGCGGCGGCTCGATGAACGGGAAGCTCTCGACATCGGTCAGGCGCAGCGACTTCATGCGCAGGATAACGCCGGCCAGCGAGGAACGCAGGATTTCCGGATCGGTGAATGGCGGGCGGGCGTTGAAATCGGCCTCGTCGTACAAGCGGATGCACACGCCGGCCGCCACCCGGCCGCAGCGACCGGCGCGCTGCCGCGCCGCCGCCTGTGAAATTTTCTCGACCTGCAACTGCTCGACCTTGTTGCGGTAGGAATAGCGCTTTACCCGCGCCAGGCCGGTATCGATGACGTAGCGGATGCCTGGCACGGTGAGCGAGGTTTCAGCGACGTTGGTCGCCAGCACGATGCGCCGCTGGCCGCCGCTAGGCTTGAAGATACGGTCCTGCTCTCCAGCAGAAAGTCGCGAGAACAACGGCAGGATTTCCGGCGCGTGCGCGGTGCTCAAGCCGGGTCGTGCCAGCGCGTGCTTGCGCAGCGCTTCCGCCGCCTCGCGGATTTCCCGCTCGCCAGGCAGGAAGACGAGGATGTCGCCAGGGCCCAGCCGCGCCAGTTCGTCGGCGGCGTCGACAATCGCGTCGTACAGATCGCGCTCGTCGTCCTTCTTGTCGATATCCTCGACCGGGCGATGGCGCACTTCGACCGGGTACAGGCGCCCCGACACCTCGATCACCGGCGCGCCGTTAAAATGCTGCGAAAAGCGCTCGGCGTCGATGGTCGCCGAGGTGATGATGAGCTTCAGGTCTGGCCGCTTGGGCAGCAACTGCTTCAGGTAGCCGAGCAGGAAATCGATATTCAGGCTACGCTCGTGCGCCTCGTCGATAATGATCGCCTCGTAGGCGTTCAAATACGGATCGGACTGCGACTCGGCCAGCAGGATGCCATCGGTCATCAGCTTGACCCAGCTCTCCGGCGTCGATTTGTCGTGGAAGCGGATCTTCACGCCGACGCCGGCACCAACCTGGGTCTTCAGCTCCTGCGCCAGCCTTGTGGCCACCGAACGCGCCGCCAGCCGGCGCGGCTGCGTGTGACCGATCAGGCCACGGGCGCCGATGCCGAGGTCGAGGCAGATTTTCGGCAACTGCGTCGTCTTGCCCGAGCCGGTCTCGCCGCAGACGATGACCACCTGGTTGTTGGCAATCAACTTGGCGATTTCATCGCGCCGTTCATTGACCGGCAGGTCGACCTGGAACTCCGGCTTGGGCAGCTTTGCCCGACGCGCAAGCACCGCCGCCTGAGAAGCCGTCATCAAGGCGGCTAATTCAGCCTGCTGTTTTTCGCGCTTTTCTGCGCTTGACCGCAGCAATTCACTTTGCAGGCGACGCAGACGCCGCGCGTCAGCCGTCAGGGTATTCAAGTCAGCCCGGCCACGTGCCGGGCGCGCTGGTGCAGTATTCGCCATGGGGGCGAATTATATGCGCCCATCCGTACAAACGCCGCCCGCAGGCGGCGCAATGGCTCTGCGAGCTGCAGCCAACCTTCCACCGTTACTTACTTGCGGCTTCCTCGTTCGCAAGTGCCTTGGTCGTGATCTCGTGATACAGGCTCGCCACCTTGGACGACAAGGCCTCGTACTCCGGATGACGGCTAAGCAAATCGCTGTAGCTCGCGGCATCCTTGAAGACCTCCTGAAGAAAACTCAAATCGTAGTCAGGCAAGCACTCGCCACGATTCACCGCGGTCTGGATATCGAGCAGGCGCGGCAGGCGCTGGCTTTCAAAACGGCTGGTCAGCGCGGCCAGGATGCCAACTTCGTCTTCGTGGGAGTTTGTCATCCAGCTTTCCTAATAAAACGATGAAATCATGACCAGATGCGCGTCGCACCCACGGTCAACAAGCCCAGCCAGGTGGCGGTCAACGAACCCAGCAGATGGACGCTGGCCAAGCCGAACGCAAGCAAGGGCTGGCCCGCAAGCATACGCTCAACGACTTCGGCGGAAAAGGTGGAAAAGGTGGTCAGCCCCCCCAGGAAACCGGTGATGGCGAACAGCTTGAGTGCCAGCGGCCATTGCGCGTTGAAATGAAACAGGCCGACCGCGACGCCAATCAGGTAGCCACCAATGACATTCGCTGCCAGCGTGCCCAGCGGCAAGGAAACGAATAATGGATTCAGCGCCAATCCGAGCAACCAGCGCATCCAGGCGCCCAGCGCCGCCCCCAAACCGACCGCCACGAATCCGCTTCCCATAAGCCCATCCTCCCGAGGCTGATTCTAGCCCAAGTCGCCGCAACACTCCTGCTCTGCAAGGAGGCAAGCACCCAAAGACGCGGGGTGCTAAAATGTCAGGCTGTAATAATTACTAAATAAAAATGTCATGTTCGGCGCCTTAATGCCCAAAGAGGGCAAATATTTCGAGTCCTTCAACGCACACGGCGATCTGGTTGCTTTGGGAGGCACCACCTTGTCGAAGCTGATCGCCGCCCTGAGCAGCGAGTCCGGCGATGCTCAACGATTGGCCGATGAAATCGATCAGATCGAAAGCCGGGCAGATGACATCACGCACAACGTCCTCTCCCAGTTGCACACCTCGTTCATTACCCCGTTCGACCGGGATGAAATTCACGAGTTGATCAACAGCATGGACAACATCCTGGACACCATCCAGGACGTTGCCGAAGCGATGTCGCTGTACGACATCCACCGCGTCCCGCCGGATGCGATGGAGATGTGCGATTCGACCGAGCGTTGCTGCGCCAAGGTTGCCGAACTGGTCCGATTGCTCAGCAACATGGACAACGCCCCGGGTATCCTCAAGCTATGCAAGGAAATCGATGACCTGGAAACCGAGGTCGACCGCCAGTTGCGTAGCGCGATGTCCAAGCTCTTCCGAGAGGAGCCCGATGTCCGCGAGATCATCAAGCTCAAGGAAATATACCAGCTGGTCGAGGCGGTGACGGACCGCTGCAAAGATGTTGCGGGCACCGTCGAAGCCATCGTTCTCGAGAACTCCTGACCAGGCCAGACAATGGAAACCCTCAACATGAGCCTCTGGGTCCTCGTGACCCTGGTGGCCGTTGCCCTGCTGTTCGATTTCATGAACGGCTTCCATGATGCCGCCAACTCTATTGCGACCATCGTTTCCACCCGGGTGCTCAAGCCTCACCACGCGGTACTTTGGGCCGCTGCATTCAACTTCCTCGCCTATTTTCTCTTCCAGCTCAAAGTCGCCTCCACCATCGGCAAGGGCACCATCGACCCGTCGATTGTCGATCACTATGTGATCTTCGGGGCGCTGGTGGGCGCGATTAGCTGGAACATCATCACCTGGTACTACGGCATTCCTTCGTCGTCGTCACACGCGCTGGTTGGTGGCCTTGTCGGCGCGGCGGTCAGCAAGGCAGGCGTAGAAAGCCTGATTACAGCCGGTGTGCTCAAGATCGTTGCTTTCATCTTCGTCGCCCCCTTCCTTGGCTTCATGATCGGCGGGCTGTTGATGGTCATCGTTTCCTGGCTGTGCCGGAACATGCCCCCCAAAAAAGTGGACAAGCATTTCCGGCGATTGCAACTACTCTCGGCCGCTGCCTACAGTTTGGGTCACGGCGGTAATGATGCCCAGAAGACGGTCGGCATCATCTGGATGATCCTGATCGCCGCCGGGCTGTCGACCACCAGCTCGCCCATCCCGCCCTGGGTCGTGCTCGCCTGCTATACCGCAATGGGCCTCGGCACCATGTTCGGCGGCTGGCGCATCGTCAAAACCATGGGCAACCGCATCACCAAGCTAAACCAGCCCCGCGGCTTCAGTGCCAATACCGGCGGCGCGATCACGCTCTTCCTCGCCTCCTCCTTTGGCATTCCGGTGTCGACCACGCACACCATCACCGGCGCCATTGCCGGTGTCGGCACCACCCGTGGCGCCAGGCGCGTCCGCTGGGGCGTCGCCGGCGGCATCGTCTGGGCCTGGATTCTGACCATCCCGTGCAGCGGTCTGATTGCGGCCATTAGCTGGTACCTGGGCACGCTGATTCTCTGAACCGGCACCGCCAGCGATTTCAGGCCGCAACTTGCGGCCTGTTTTGCTTTAAGGGGCACTGGCCACTGTTAGAATGTAAGGCTACCCCAGCTTTATCGGCTTCGATTCATGTCCAACACACCCACCCCGCTTCCGCCCGCCGCCAACTTCATCAAGAACATCGTCGAGGCCGACCTCGCCGCCGGCAAACATGCCCAGCGCCGCTGGGCGGGCCAGCCTGGCACCGCCGCCGACCACGCTGCCGCGCCACTCGACCCGGCAAAGATCCGCACCCGCTTTCCGCCCGAGCCGAACGGTTATCTGCACTTCGGCCACGCCAAGTCCATCCTGCTCAACTTCGGCCTCGCAAAACAGTTTGGCGGCCGCTGCCACCTGCGTTTTGACGACACCAACCCGGAGAAGGAGGAGCAGGAATACGTCGATTCGATCATCGACGCCGTCCACTGGCTCGGCTGCTCGTGGGAAAATGAAGGCGAAACCAATCTCTACCAGGCCTCAAATTACTTCAACTGGATGGCCCAGTTCGCCGAATACCTGATCTCGGCCGGCCACGCCTACGTCGATAGCCAAAGTGCCGAGGAAATGCGGGCCAATCGCGGCACGCTGACTCAACCGGGCAAGGATTCGCCTTTCCGCAAGCGCTCGATTGAAGAAAACGCCGACCTCTTCAAGCGCATGCAGGCCGGCGAATTCCCCGATGGGGCCCACATCCTGCGCGCCAGGATCGATATGGCCTCGCCCAATATCAATCTTCGCGACCCGGCCATTTACCGGATCCGCCACGCCACCCACCACAATACCGGCGACAAGTGGTGCATCTATCCGATGTACACCTTCGCCCATCCGATCGAGGACGCGCTGGAGAACATCACGCATTCGATCTGCACCTTGGAATTCGAAGACCAGCGGCCTTTCTACGACTGGCTGCTCGAGCGCCTGGCCGAAGGCGGCCTGCTACAACGCCCGCTGCCACAGCAGATCGAGTTCTCGCGCCTGAATCTGACCTACATCGTCCTCTCCAAGCGCAAACTGATCCAGCTGGTGCAGGAAAACCACGTTTCCGGCTGGGATGACCCGCGCATGCCGACGCTCGTCGGCGCCCGTCGCCGCGGCTACTCGCCGGACGGCTTCAAACTATTCATGGATCGCATCGGCGTCACCAAGAATGATTCACTGATCGACTACGTGCTGTTCGAAGACGCCATGCGCGAGGTCATGAATGAGTCCGACGAGCGCCGTGTCGCGGTCCTCGATCCGCTCAAGCTGATCATCGACAACTACCCGGAAGGCCAGTTCGAGGACTGCGCGGTCACCAATCATCCGCTGCACCCGGAACTCGGCACCCGCATCATGCCCTTCGGCCGCGAGCTGTGGATCGAAGGTGAAGACTTCCAGGAACTGCCGGAAAAGGGCTTCCGCCGCCTCTTCCCCGGCAACAAGGCGCGCCTGAAGTACGGCTACATCGTCGAATGCACCGGCTGCGACAAGGACGAGAACGGCAAGGTCATCGCCGTCCATTGCACCTACCTGCCCGATACCAAGTCCGGCACGCCGGGCGCCGACAGCGTCAAGGTCAAGGGCAACCTGCACTGGGTCTCGGCGGCACACGCCTACCCGGCTGAAGTCCGCCTCTACGACCGCCTGTTCAGCGTCCCCGCCCCTGGCGGGCGGCGCGAGGGCAATGCCCCGGAACTCGAGCGCAACTTCCTCGACGATCTGAACCCGGCGTCGAAAACCGTCATCACCGCCATGCTCGAACCGAGCCTGAAGGATGCCCAACCGGAACAGCGTTTCCAGTTCGAGCGCCACGGCTACTTCGCCGCTGACCGTGTCGACTCCAAGCCCGGCGCCCCGGTCTTCAACCGTGCCGTGACCCTCAAGGACTCCTGGGGCACGAAGGGGAACTGAAATGGCCGGCAGCTGGGGTTGTCCGCACGAAGTGAATGATCGTTGCACCAAGATCAACAACCTGCCGTGCAACCCTGGCATGAAGGGCTGCGAACTGGCCGGCCGCTACCGTTTTGTCGACGAGAGCAAGAACGAGCGTTACTGGGAAAAGAAGGCACGGGAGCAGGCTGCCCCGGCCAAGCCTGACGATCACCACTGACATGCCTTTGGACGTCGCACAACTCGGACAGGTGTTCACGCCCCCCAACGTCGTCGCCTTCATGCTCGACCTGTGCCAGAACAAGGGCCGTGTGCTTGAGCCATCGGCCGGCGACGGTGCTTTCTTCAATCTGTTGCGCCAGCGCACTGCCGATGTCACGGCGATCGAGATCGACAATCAGGTGGCGCCCGCAGGCGTCAGCATCGGCGATTTTTTCGCCTATCCGCTGAGCGAGCAGTTCGAGACCATCGTCGGTAACCCGCCTTATGTGCGTTATCAGGATGTTACGGTCGACACGAAAAAACGCCTGAAATCGGCATTGTTCGATGCCCGCAGCAACCTGTTCCTGTTCTTCATCGAGAAAGCCATCCAGCACCTGAAGCCGGGCGGCGAGCTGGTTTTCATCGTGCCGCGTGAATTCATCAAGCTGACCGCCGCCAAGAAGCTCAATGCCTGGCTTTACCAGCAGGGCAGCATCACGCATTTCTACGAAACCGGCGACGTCCGCGTCTTTAATGGCGCGACGCCCAACTGCGCCATCTTCCGCTTCGAGAAAGGCCGTTTCGACCGGACCATGGCCGACGGCCGGACGTTCACCGAAGTCGACGGGCAGCTGATGTTCCTGCGTCAGGACCACGGTGTGCGCCTGTCCGATGTATTCACCGTCAAGGTCGGCGCCGTGTCCGGGGCGGATCACATCTTCACCCACCCGAAAGGGAACATGGAGTTCGTCTGTTCCAAGACCATCGACACAGGGGAAACCCGGCGCATGCTCTACGGCATCAAACACCCGCATCTCGACAAATACAAGGACGAACTGCTCGCCCGTCGCGTGCGCAAGTTCGACGAAAGCAACTGGTGGCAATGGGGGCGGCATTTCCCGATCAACGAATTGCCGCGCATCTACCTGAACAGCCGCACCCGCCGGCCGGAACCCTTCTTCCTGCACGACTGCCATGCTTTCGATGGCGCCATCCTGGCCTTATTCCCCAACAATCGCCGGATGGCACGTCGCGACCTGATCGAGTGCACGATGATGCTCAACAAGGAAGTGGACTGGCAGCAACTCGGCTTCGTCTGCGACGGCCGCTTCATCTTCACCCAGCGCAGCCTGCAAACCTGCCTGCTGCCGGACAAATTCGCCCGTTATCTGCCCAAGGATCAGTCATGACCTTCACTCAACAGCTCGCCGCCGCCTGGCAGAAAAACAACTCCCTGCTCTGCGTCGGTCTCGATCCCGATCCCGCCAAGTTTCCTGGCGCCCTGAAGGGCCGTGACGACGCCATCTTCGAATTCTGCAAGGGCATCGTCGACGCCACCGCCGACCTCGTCTGCTCCTTCAAGCCGCAGATCGCCTACTTCGCTGCCCGCCGCGCCGAAGACCAGCTGGAAACGCTGATCGCCCACATCCACGAGAAGCACCCGGGCATTCCGGTCATTCTCGACAGCAAGCGTGGCGACATCGGCTCGACCGCCGAGCAGTACGCCGTCGAAGCCTTCGAGCGCTACCGGGCCGACGCCGTCACGGTGAACCCCTACATGGGCCGCGATTCGGTCGAGCCTTACCTCGCCTACCCGGACAAGGGCGTCATCCTGCTCTGCCGCACCTCCAATCCGGGCGGCTCCGACCTGCAGTTCCTCGATGTGAATGGTGAAAAATTGTATGAGCGCGTCGCCCGTCTGGCGGCTAGCGAATGGAACAGCACCGGCCAGATCGGCCTCGTCGTCGGCGCCACCTTTCCGGCCGAAATCGCCCGCGTACGCGCCATCGTCGGCGACATGCCGCTGCTCGTGCCAGGCATCGGCGCCCAGGGCGGTGATGTCGAGGCGACTGTAAAGGCAGGTAAAACCGCGGATGCCACCGGCTTGATGATCAATTCCTCGCGTGCCATCCTCTACGCCGGAAAAGACGACGGCTTTGCCGCCGCCGCCCGCAAGGCAGCGCAGGAAACCCGAGATGCGATCAACCAGTACCGTTAAGCGCCAGTAAAGGAAGCCGCCATGCGCATGGATGACCAACGCAGTAGCGACAACGTCGAAGACCACCGTGGCAGCGGCATGGGTGGCGGCGGCCTGCGTCTGGGCGGCGGACGCATGGGGCTGGGCACCATCGCCATCGCACTGGCCGCCAGCTACTTCCTTGGCGTCAATCCACTGACCGTCCTGCAAATGCTCAGTGGTGGCGGCCTGCCGGCCATCGAGCAAAGCGCGCCTGCCCGACGCAGTGTCCCGGCCGACGACGAAACGGCACAGTTCGTCTCCAAGGTGCTGGCATCGACCGAAGACACCTGGCACGAGGCCTTCCGCGCCAATGGCAAGCAATACCAGGAACCGAAGCTGGTGCTCTTCTCCGGCGTCACGCCAACCGCCTGCGGCACCGGCCAGTCGGCCATGGGCCCGTTCTACTGCCCGGGCGACCAGAAGGTCTATATCGACCTCAGCTTCTTCAACGACCTGAAGAGCCGCTTCAAGGCCCCCGGCGAGTTCGCGCAGGCTTATGTGATTGCGCACGAGGTCGGGCATCACGTTCAGCACCTGCTGGAGATTTCCGACAAGGTGCATCAGGCCCGGCAGCGGGTCAGCGAGCGCGAAGGCAATGCGCTGTCGGTGCGCCTTGAACTGCAGGCGGACTGTCTGGCCGGCGTCTGGGGCAAGCGCACCGATACGATGAAGAACGTGCTTGAACCGGGTGATCTGGAAGCAGCACTGATCGCCGCCTCAGCCATTGGCGACGATCGCTTGCAGCAGCAGGCGCAAGGGCGCATCGTTCCGGAAAGCTTCACCCACGGCTCGTCGGCACAGCGCGTACGCTGGTTCAAGCGCGGTTTTGAAAGCGGTGACATGAACCAATGCAACACCTTCAACACCCAGTCGCTGTGAGCCGGTGAGCACGGCAACGCCGGCTCCAGCCACGCCGCGCTGGCGCCGCTGGCTGGTAGAGGCGGCCATCTTCATCGCCGTCCTGACCGCCTTCCAGCTCTGGCAACTGCGCGATGCCGCCCGCGGGCCGGCACCGGACATCTCCGGCCACGACCTCGGCGGTACCCCCTTCCATCTGCTCGAATGGCAGAACAGCCACCCGAACCAGGCTGGCTTGGTCTACTTTTGGGCCGAATGGTGCCCGGTCTGCAAGACCACCGCCGGCAGCGTCAGCAGCATTGACGCCGACTGGCCGGTGATCAGTGTCGCCGTGCAATCCGGCGAAGATGCTGCCGTCGCCCGCCACATGCAGGCCAGCGACTATCGCTGGGCGACCGTCAATGACACCCGGGGCGAATGGTTGCGCCGCTTCGGCCTGCCCGGCATGCCGGCCTTTGCCATCATCGCACCGGATGGCAACATCCGCTTTGTTGCGGTGGGCTACACCAGCGAAATCGGTCTGCGCCTCCGTCTATGGTGGGCAAGCCGGCAAACGACATGAATCTCACCCGACTCTCCGTGACTTTGGCAACGCTGCTGGCTGGCAGTGCCCTTGCCTCGCCGCCGCACACGCCGGTCCCCGGCGGTATTGCCCTGATCGACCTGTGCAGCGATCGCCAACCTGCCCCTTCCGCGCAATGGGGCGAGCAGCCACTGGCAGTGGTGCGCGACAAGGGCCGCTGGATTGCGCTGCTGGGCATCCCGCTCGATACGCTGCCGGGAGAACTCGAAATTCGCAGCTTTTTCGGGTCGACCGCAAGCGATCACAGCGTCGCCATCCGGCCGCACAATTACCCGGAACAACGCCTGACCATCAAGGATCAGCGCAAGGTCGATCCCGACCCGGACGACCTCGCCCGCATCGCCCGCGAAAAGGCCCACACCGAAACGATCAAGGCAAAGTTCAGCAAGGACCGGCCCGACACCGTGCTGCACGCCCCCGCCGACGGGCGCCTATCGTCTCGCTTCGGCCTGCGCCGCATCTTCAACGGCCAGCCACGTAACCCGCACAACGGCCTCGACTTCGCCGCTCCCACCGGCGCCCCGGTTCGTGCGCCGGCAGCCGGTACCGTGCTCGACACCGGCGAATACTTCTTCAACGGCAACACCGTTTTCATCGACCATGGTCAGGGTCTGATCAGCGCCTACATGCACCTCTCGCGCATCGACGTACGCGAAGGGCAGCGCCTGGCACGCGGTGACCGCATCGGCGCCGTCGGTGCCACGGGCAGGTCGACCGGCCCGCACCTGCACTGGACGGTCATTCTCAACAATACTGCGGTGAACCCGGAATTATTGCTGAAACGCCCATGAAAAAAGGCGGCCGAAGCCGCCTAGGGTTTGCACGCAGCAAGCTCAAGCCTTCGGTTTAGAAGGCGTGCTCATCTGTTTTTCGTCCTTCACCTTGTCGCCCGGACACGCCAGCACGCTGGCACTGGCCAGAGCAAACACGGCGGCAAGCATTGACGCCATCAAACGCTTCATCCTCAATCTCCTTCGGTTGTACAACAAGCGTTTGAACATGATGGCCGAACATGGTTCATTAACAAGCATGCCCCAACAGATCATCCACCTACATCGCGACGCACCGCCAAAACCACCCGAAGGCGAACCCTGCAACGGTTGCGGCGTCTGCTGCGCCCTGGAAACCTGCCCGGCGGCGCGGCTGCGCTTCCTGCAGCGGCATGGCCCCTGTCCGGCACTGACATGGCAAGTTGACGAAGCCCGCTATCGCTGTGGCCTGTTGATGCGGCCAAGGCATTATCTCGGTGGCCTGCCCTTGCCGGAAAGCCTGCTGAAGCGCTTGTTCGCCCGCTGGATCGCTGCCGGCCACGGCTGCGACTGCAGCGCCGATGCTGGCAATGTGATGGAGAGTGGCTCAGGAAACGATTGAAGTAGCGGCCACCACCGCCATTTCCACCCGCCAGCCCGGCCGCGCCAGACGGGCCTGAACGCAGGCCCGCGTCGGCGCACAATCAGGGGGCAGCCAGGCATCCCAGATGGCATTCATGCCGTCATAATCCGCCAGATCGGCGAGATAAACCGTCACCATCAGCAGTCGCGACTTGTCGCTTCCTGCCTGCGCCAGCAAACGCTCCACCCCCGCCAGCAGACTCTGTGTCTGCGTCGCGATGTCACCAGTTTCGGTCGCCGGCACCTCGACCAGATAGACGGTACCCGAATGCACAACGCTATCGGAATACCGCTTTGTCGTGCCAAAACGTTGAATGCTCATTCAGTGCTCCAAAAGCGTGAAGCCCATGCGTTTCAGGCATGGGCTTCGGTTACTGCAGCCAAGGCGCACTCGGCCAAGGCATTCGGCCATCGTGGGCCGTCAGGGAGTACGACACGGTAATCTCAAGAACAACTTCCTGCGAAAACTGCCATAGATTCTCCAACCACGCAGCAGAACCTGCCACTTCGTGCCTGACTTGCTGCGACGCCTGACACGATTTCAGATTAGCACTTCATCGCAAAAAAGCCAGCGCTATTTTCCGCCCGTCCAATACGTCGACCTGCTTCAAAAAACACCCCTCAAAATGCAATTCGAATCAAAACTGCGTGATATACCATTTTTTTACGACGTCCTCGTCTTTGCCGGTGAGCCGCCATTCCTCGACATCAGGCACTTCCCACGAGGCTGGACATTGCCCGACATTCGTTCAGAATAGGCACATTCCCCCTCACTGACGGATCATGGACAACCTGATCAAAGACACCGCCAACCTCGAGTTCTTCTGCTGGCTCGAACCGGGTGCCGAATTGCCGGGCTGGGACATCCTCAAGGGCAGCCCCTTCGGTGCCACGCTGGCCACCCCGGAAGGCGGCGAGCCGACGCCGGGCGACCAGCTCCTGTCGGTACAAAACTACTTCGCCGAATACCATCTCGAATACTTCCGCCAGCGCCGCTACAACCACTTCCCCAGCCGCCTGCACGCGCTGCTTCTCTTCGCTACGCGCACCGATGCGATGACTTTCCGCCACAAGCATCCGCAACGCGTTTTCGGCAAGGACCTGACCTTCGCCAAGACCAAGGGTGCGTACATCTGCTCCTTCCACGATGCCAGCTGGCTCGACTATCTGCGCCTGCCGCACAGCCTGTCGCTATCGGCACTCGACGAGGTCGCTGAGCATTACTGGTCGGGCCGCACCGTTGAAGAAATCGGCCTCACTTTCATGAACGAACCCTGGCGCGAGCCGCCGGTCATCGAAGCCCTCTACCAAGGCAGTCTCGAAGCCGCATCAGGGCACGCCCAATCCGGCTGGCTGCCGGGATTCCGTTAGAAAGCCGCCATGCGCCGCCTTGCCCTCATCGTCGTCATCGTTGCCGTTCTTGCCGGCGGCCTGTTCTGGGTTACCCGTCCCAAGCCGTTGCCCGTCGTCGTCAGCGAAGTCGGCACCGGCAAAGTCGAAGCCACGCTCGCCAATACCCGTGCCGGCACCGTCGAAGCCTGCCAGCGCACCAAGCTGTCCACCATCATGGGCGGCCGCATCGAAATCCTCGCCGTCAAGGAAGGCGACAAGGTGAAAAAGGGGCAACTGCTGCTCAAGCTGTGGAACGACGACCAGCAGGCCAACGCCGGCCTCGCCCAGGCACAGGTGGTGCTGGCCGCCAAGCGCAGCGAAGAAGCCTGCATTGCTGCGGTGAACGCGGAAAACGAGGCAAGACGACAAGCCGAACTGCGCGCCAAAGGCTTCGTCTCCAGCAGCCGCGAAGAAAGCGCCCGCACCGATGCCGAGGTGCGGCGCGCCGCCTGCAACACCGCCCGCGCCGACATCGCCCAGGCCGAGGCTCGCCTCAAAGCCACGCGCAGTGAACAGGGCCGTGTCTCGCTCTACGCCCCCTTTGATGGCACCGTCGCCAAGATCGTCGGCGAACTCGGCGAATACTCGACGCCCTCGCCCCCCGGCGTGCCGACGCCGCCGGCCATCGACCTGATCGACGACAGCTGCCTGTACGTCAAGGCGCCGATGGACGAAGTCGATGCCCCGAAGATCGTCCCCGGCCAGCCGGTGCGCATCACCCTCGACGCCCTGCCGGGGAAGGTACTTGCCGGCAAGGTGCGGCGCGTTGCGCCCTATGTCTCGGCGGTCGAGAAACAGGCGCGCACCGTCGATATCGAGGTCGATTTCGTCACCCCGACCGAGGCTGATGGCTTGCTCGTCGGCTACAGCGCCGATGTCGAGATTATCCGCGACACCCGCGAACAGGTGCTGCGCATCCCCACCGCCGCGCTGCAGGAGGGCAGCAAGGTACTGGTCTACAACCCGGACAGCAGCAAGCTGGAGGCCCGCGTGGTCAAGGCTGGCGTCGCCAACTGGGAATACACCGAGATCCTCGATGGCCTGAAAGCCGGCGAACGCATCGCCACCTCGCTGGAACGCGCCGGGATCAAGGCCGGTGCCAAGGTGACACCGGAAGAAAAAAAATGATCCGCCACTCGATCATTTCCGTTCAGCCCCCTAACCGTCATTCCCGCGCACCCCGGGGGTACTTCCTTTGGGGCGCAGGCGGGAAACCGGTTCCCTCACCTTCTGGGTTCCCGCCTTCGCGGGAACGACAACCCTTTTCATGCCCCTGATCGAACTTGCCGGCATCGACCGCAGCTTCCTGCTCGGCGACACGACGGTCCACGCGCTGGCCGGTCTCAACCTGCAGATCAACGCTGGCGAGTACGTCGCAGTAATGGGCCCGTCCGGCTCGGGCAAATCGACCTTGCTCAACCTGCTCGGCCTGCTTGACCGCCCGCAGGCCGGCACCTACCGGCTCGATGGCCGCGACGTGACGACGCTGTCGCCCGACGAACAGGCCGCCGTGCGCAGCGCCAAGATCGGCTTTGTCTTCCAGAGCTTTCATCTCGTGCCGCGCCTGACCGCCGCCGAAAACATCGCCCTGCCGATGACGCTGGCCGGCATCCCGGCCGCCGAGCGCCAGCGGCGCGTCGATCAGGCACTCAAGGATTTCGGCCTCGACCACCGCGCCGACCACAAGCCCGACCAGCTGTCCGGCGGCCAGCGCCAGCGCGTCGCCATCGCCCGCGCCACCATCATGCAGCCGCCGCTGCTGCTGGCCGACGAGCCGACCGGCAACCTTGACCGCCACACCGGCGACGAGGTCATCCATCTGCTCGAAGCGCTCAACGCCCGCGGTGTGACGCTGATCATCGTCACCCACGACGCCAGCCTCGGCGCCCGCGCCCGGCGGCGGCTGATCATGGAAGACGGCCACCTGAAGTCCGATTCTGCCGCCGAAGCCTGACCGGCACCCCATGGCAAAACACCCGATTTTCGCCACTTTTCCGGGTTGACCGCAGATGCGCCTCGCCGACACCCTGCACTTCGCCCGCGCCGCCGCCACCGGCTATCCGGCGCGCACGGCGCTGTCGGTGCTGGCGATGGCCATCGGCGTCGCCGCCGTCGTCGTCCTCACCGCGCTCGGTGACGGCGCCCGGCGCTATGTGGTCAGCCAGTTTTCCTCGCTTGGTACCAACCTCGTCATCGTCCTCCCCGGCCGCTCCGGCACCGGCGGTTTCAACCCGGCCACCGCCATCACCAGCACGCCGCGCGATCTGACCATCGACGACGCCGCCAGCCTGCGCCGCCTGCCGGCCGTTGCCCGCGTCGCACCGCTCGCCGTCGGCACCTCCGAAATCAGCGCCGGCGGACGGCTGCGCGAAACCATGGTCGCCGGCACCGCCCGCGACTATTTCGCGATCCGCAATTTCGAGATTGCCCAGGGCGACGCACTGCCGGACGACGACTGGAACCGCGGCGCGCCGGTCGCCGTCATCGGCGCCAGGATTCAGGAAGAACTCTTCGGCAGCACGCCCGCCCTCGGCCAGCGCGTCCGCGTCGGCGACCGGCGGCTGCGCATCGTCGGCGTCCTCAAGCCCACCGGCCAGGGGCTGGGCATGAACACCGACGAACTGGTCATCGTCCCCGTCGCGCTGGCGCAGGCGATGTTCAACAGCAACACCCTGTTCCGCGTGCTGGTCGAAGCCAGCAGCCGCGACGCTATCCCGGCCGCCAGGGAATCGGTGCTCAACACGCTCAAGCAACGCCATCGCGGCGAGGAAGACGTCACCGTCATCACTCAGGATGCCGTCCTCGCCACCTTCGACCGCCTGCTCGGCGCGCTGACGCTCGCCGTCGCCGGCATTGCGGCGATCAGTCTGGCGGTGGCCGGCATTCTGGTGATGAACGTCATGCTGGTCGCCGTCACCCAGCGCACCGGCGAAATCGGGCTGCTCAAGGCACTCGGCGCCAGTGGCCGCGATATCCGCCGCGCCTTCCTCGCCGAAGCTGCCATGCTCTCGGCTGTTGGCGCCGTCGTCGGCTACCTGCTCGGGCAAGCCGGCGCTTTCGCGCTGCGCCAGGCTTTTCCGGTCTTCCCGGCCTATCCGCCGGACTGGGCGGTGATCGCCGGGCTGGCGACGGCCCTCGGCACCGGCCTGCTCTTCGGCGTCATGCCTGCCCGCCGCGCCGCCCGCCTCGACCCGGTGCAGGCCTTGATGAAGCACTAACCATGCTCCTCGCCGACTCCCTCAGCCTCGCTGTCCGTGCCGTCACCGCCCAGCGTCTGCGCAGTTTCCTGACGCTGCTCGGTATCGCGGTCGGCATCGCGTCGGTGATCCTGCTCACCTCCATCGGCGAGGGCATCCACCGCTTCGTGCTTGGCGAGTTCAGCCAGTTCGGCACCAACAACGTCAGCGTTTTGCCGGGCAAGACCAAGACCGGCGGTGCCCCCTCCGGCCTGCCCTCCAGCGCCCGGCCACTGACTTTGGAAGATGCGAAGTCGCTGGAGCGCCTGCCGCACGTCATTGCCGTCACGCCCAATATCCGCGGCAATGCCGAAGTCGAAGGCAACGGCCGCACGCGGCGGACGCTGGTTTATGGCGTCACCAGCCAGTCGCAGAAGGTGTTCAAGTCGACGGTGCGCAGCGGCCAGTTCCTTCCGCCCGACGACGCCGGCAGCGCCCGCGCCTTCGTCGTGCTGGGTGCCAAGGTCAAGGACGAGCTGTTCGGCGCCGACAGCCCGCTCGGCCAGCGCCTGCGCATCGGCGGCCTGCACTTCCGCATCGTCGGCGTCATGGAACCAAAAGGCCAGTTCCTCGGCATCGACCTCGACGACACCGTCTTCATCCCCGCCGCCCGGGGTCAGGAGCTGTTCACCCGCGAAGGCGTCGATGAAATCAACCTCGCGCTGGAAGATGGCGCACCGGCCACCACCGTCGCCGCCGCGCTGAAAAAACACCTGATCGAACGCCACGGCCGCGAGGATTTCACGGTGGTGACACAGGAAGAGATGATGTCCACGCTCTCCAACATCCTCAACGTACTGACGCTGGCCGTCGGGGCGCTGGGCGGCATTTCGCTGCTGGTTGGCGGCGTCGGCATCGTCACCATCATGACCATCGCCGTCAGCGAGCGCACCGGCGAAATCGGGCTGCTCGTCGCCCTCGGTGCCCGCCGCCGCACCATCCTCGGCCTCTTCCTCGGCGAAGCCATCGCCCTCTCCGCTCTCGGCGGCCTGATGGGCCTGCTGCTCGGCATCGGCCTGGCGCAACTCATCCACCTGCTGCTGCCCGCGCTGCCGGTGCATACGCCGCTCAGCTTCGTCCTCATGGCCGAAGGGCTGGCCATCGCCATCGGCCTCGCCGCCGGCGTCCTGCCTGCCCGGCGCGCTGCCGGCCTCGACCCCATTGCTGCCCTGCGGGCCGAATGAACGGCGGGCAAAGCAACCCGCTGCGGTGAACCCGGAAAATCGCCCAAAATCACCCGCCGGCAATTCCGCCCCGCGGACTGCATGCTAAAGTTCCACTTCCAATTCACATAACCCACAGGAGCACAGCATGACTTACCATATCGACCAGCTGACGCCGGGCATGTCCGCCAGCACGTCCAAGACCGTCACCGAAGCCGACATCATCCTCTTCGCCGGCATCTCCACCGACGTGAACCCGGCCCACCTGGACGAGGAATACTGCAAGGGCACCATGTTCGGCACCCGCATCGCCCACGGCATGCTCTCCGCCGGCTTCATCTCCGCCACGCTGGCCAACAAGCTGCCCGGCCCCGGCACCATCTACCTGTCGCAAACCCTCAAGTTCAAGGCTCCGGTCAAGCCGGGCGACACCGTCACCGCCACCGTCACCGTGCGCGAAGTGAACGTCGAGAAGAACCGCGTCATCCTCGACACCGTCTGCACCGTCGCCGGCAAGACCGTCATCGACGGCGAATGCCTGATGATGCCGCCGGTCCGTCCGAAGGCCTGATTTGGCAGGGGGGCTTAGCCCCCTTCGCTTCGATCCTAGCGGACTCAGGCCCCCCATGCCCACGATCAGTCAATTTTTCGGCATAGTCATTCAGATGTTTTGGCGTGAACATGCCCCACCGCACTTTCATGCCATGTACGGCGAGGATGAAGCGCAAATTGACATTCGCACATTGGAAGTACTCGTCGGACACCTACCCAAGCGCGCCCTGAATCTCACCATTGAATGGGCCATTGAGCATCGCACAGAACTCATGGAGGACTGGAACCTATGCCAAGCCAAACAGCCACCCAGGAAAATTCAGCCGCTGGAGTAATCCCCGCAGCCCCGTGGCGAATCCAGGCGGTAACCGTCCTCCCCGACTTCAAGCTGGCCGTCTCGTTCCGTGATGGCACAGCCGGTATCGTTGATTGCAGCCGGATTCTAAGCAGCGACAATCCGGGAATTTACACCCCACTGGCTTCTCAGGATTTTTTCAATCAGGTTTCGGTGGAACTCGGGGTACTCACTTGGCCAAATGGTGCAGATTTGGATCCGGGCTGGCTTCATGAAGAGCTAAGCAGAGAAAAACAGTGGTCTGTCCCCTTTTAGTTACTCCATCCTTTCATTTGCCCGCCAATAACCCGCTCAATTTCCTATGCGCTTGATCCTCGTAGCAATCCTCACCAGCACAACATTAGTTTCCGGTTGTGGAATTAGCGGCCCTATTTCCTCAGCAATAAACCCTTCAGGTTTTGAAGGGGCCGTCTATTCAGGCAGAACCGATACGCTCAACAAACCAACCAAAGGCGTAGAGTCGTTCCGGGTGTTCAACCAAGCCGCCACTGGCTTCTCTACCGCAGACGCCCAAATGGGAGATGCTTATGAGCGAGCCAGTCGGTTCTGCTCCAGCAACGGAAAGAAAATGCGCGCTCTTGAGGAGTCACGTTCGACAGGCCTGCACGTTTTAGGCAACTTCCCGCGTGCTGAACTCGTTTTTGAGTGTGTTGCATCATTAGAGAATTCAACACAAGTGAATTCCGGTGACAATATCTCCAAACTGGAAAGACTCAAGACACTTCTCGATTCCGGCGCCATTACGCAAGACGAGTTCAATTACGAGAAGAAAAAGCTATTTTCGATCCCTTAGCAAGCTTTGGCAGGAAAACAGGGACAGTGCCATGAACACTTTTGCTGCCTGCATACGAAAACGTAATGACATCACCGTTGTCGTAGCCGAATGAAAATAAAACTCACCACCCTGTTGCTCCTCGGCGCCCTCACCCTCACCTTCACCGCCAACGCTCAGGAGCGTGGCGATGCCAGCGCCGCGCTGGAAACCATCGCCGCCCTCGACGTAGCCCGTTACATGGGCACCTGGTACGAAATTGCCAAATATCCGAACCGCTTCCAGCGCAAATGCGCGAAGGACACTCGGGCGGATTACCAGCTTGCTGAGGCGGGGCAAGTCACTGTCACCAACCGCTGCAGGACGGCCGACGGCGAAACCATCGAAGCAATGGGTCTGGCGCGCCAGATCGGGCCGGCGACCTCGCCGAAGCTGCAGGTCCGTTTTGCCCCGGCGTGGCTGTCTTTCCTGTCCTTTGTCTGGGGCAATTACTGGGTGATCGACCTCGACGAGGCCTACCAGTTGGTGGCGATCAGCGAACCGGGCCGAGACTACCTGTGGATACTAGCCCGTACGCCAACGGTCGAGGCTGCAGCCTACGATGCGCTGCTGGCACGTCTGGCCGCGCGCGGTTTCGATCTCAAGCGACTGGAGCGCAGCCAGCCGGATTAAGGCCACCCGGCGGAATCAAAAAAAACCGGTCAGCGGACTCTGCCGGCAGTTCTTGATCTGCTGCGGTCAACTTGGAAAACCGGGCAAAATGGCGATTCTTCCCGCCCAGATTTGCCATCCCTGTACCATACGGCCGTCACACCCTCATCCAACAGCCCTCGCCATGCTCGATTTCCTACGTTCGCTTTTCCACCGTGAGGATGCGCGACCCGCCCCCTTGCCCGCACCTCCGGCATCGACAAGCAGGCCAGAACCGCCGCCCAAGCAGCCGCCCGCCCCAGCTGCTTCGCCCCCCGTCGCTGCGTTCATTGGCCGGGAGGCTGTGCTAGATCGGCATGAGAGCGTGGTCGGTTATCGTTTTTTTCTCAGCCCGCAAACACAGCGCCGCTTGCGCGACAAGGCACCTAGCTTGCGGCTAGCCTACGAAGCCGGGTTGATCAGCAGTTTGGCGGCTCACACCGGAGCGCAAGGCCCGCTCGGTGGCCGGCTCGCCTTCATTGAGCTGTCGCCAGGCTCCTTACACCATCCCCTGCTGCCCGAACTTTTGCACGACACCACCTGCCTCATGCTGCTCGCCAGTAACGGGGCGAACGATCCTGCCTCAGCGGACAGCCTGTGCGAACTACAAAAAAAAGCCCGGCTTGGCTGCGTCTTGAACCGTAATGATACCGATTCGACGCTACTCGCAGCGAGTAGCGTTGTGAGCTTGTCGATTCCGCAACTGGACGGTCTGGAGATTGCCGACTATGCACGTCGGTTACGCCGGGATTCCGCTCACAAATCCCTGATGGCCGCTGACATTGAGAGCCGGGACGACTTTGAAATGTGTTTCCGCTCAGGCTTCGACTATTTTCACGGGCCATACTTTGCACAGGCCATCAATCACCATGCCCCGCGCACCCAGGTGGACCTGAACCGGGTACTGCGGATTCTCGGGCAACTCAGGGCTGGCGCCTCGGGCACAGAGCTGGCGACCTCAATTTGCCAGGACCCGGTGATCACCCTGAAGCTGCTGCGCTACATCAACGCCGCGGCCAATGGCCTGACTCAGCACGTTGTTTCCATTGAACAAGCACTGCTACTCCTCGGGCGGGATCGTTTCTACCGCTGGCTGTCGCTATTGCTGTTTGATGTACAGAAACGCAGTTACGTAGAACAGGTACTGACCGAACAAGCACTCTCGCGCGGCCGTCTGCTTGAGCGACTCGGGCAGCGCTGCGGCCTTGCCGCCAGCGAACAGGACGAACTTTTCCTTACCGGCCTGTTTTCGCTTCTCGACAGGCTTCTGGCGCAACCGCTCGCCGATATCCTGCAGCAGGCCGACTTGCCGGTGGCCGTCCGGATGGCACTGCTGCAAGGCCATGGCCATCATGCCCCGCTACTAACGCTGGCCAGGGCGGTCGAGGAGAATGACGAAGCAGCGCTTGAACACCATGCCCAAAGCAGTCAGCTCGACGCAGAGACGGTGAACCAGGAGCACATTGCCGCCCTGATCTGGGCGAACGAATTACTGAGTGCCTGAAGCCATGAAAAACGCCGGTCAGGTTACCCTGCCGGCGTTTTTTTGACCTGCTGTGGTCAACCTGGAAAACAGCCAAAAATCAGAAGGCTTCGTCCTCGCGCAGGAATCGCCACTGTCCCATCGGCAGGTCGCCCAAACGGATGCGGCCGATGCGGACGCGCTTGAGGCCGATGACTTTGAGGCCGACCAGTTCGCACATGCGGCGGATCTGGCGCTTCTTGCCTTCCTTGAGGATGAAGTGCAGCTGGTCCTCGTTGAGTTGCTTGACCCAGGCCTGCTTGAGCGGCTTGCCGTCGAGTTCCAGACCGTGGCGCAGCAGTTCCAGGCCGCCCTTGATCATCTCGCCGGAGACACGCACCAGATATTCCTTCTCGGCATCGCTGTCCTCGCCAATCAGGCGCTTGGCAACACGACCGTCGCTGGTCAGCACCAGCAGGCCGGTAGAGTCAACGTCGAGCCGGCCAGCCGGGGCCAGACCGCGCAGCATCCACGGCTTGAACTCCGGACCGCCGGATTGGGGTACCTGACTTTCAGCAGTAATCAGCGTCACGGCCGGCACGCTGCCCGGCTCGGGCTGGCCGGAGACGTAACCCACCGGCTTGTGCAGCAGGATGGTGACGGCCTTGGCCTGATCCTTCTTGGCTTCCTGCGAGACGGTGATCTCGGCATCGGGGTCGATGCGCGATCCCAGCTCGGCCACCTGTTCGCCGTTAACGAAGACCCAACCGCGTTCGATCCACAGATCGGCCTCACGACGCGAACACAAACCGCGCTCGGACATCACCTTGGACAGGCGAACGCCTTCCGGCGGCGGGCCGGCGGGGCGCACGGGTTGCACCGGGCGGGATTCGGAATCACTGCGCGGTTCACGGCGCGGCGGACGGTCGGCACGAACGCGGGGCGCATCGTCACGACGCCCTTCCGGAGGCGGCGTCGTCCCCCGTGCCCAAGGCGAATCGGCCTTGCCTTCGCCACGGACCGGCGCGCTGCGCCGATCGTCACGCGGCTTGGCGGACTTGTCATAGGGCTTGTCCCGGGATTTGGCACGACCGTCATCGCGCGGGCGCTCCTCGCGCTGGGCGCGCTCGGCACGGGCTTTCGCCTCGGCCTCCTGCTTCTCCTGCAACGTCTGACGCACCCGCGGCGGGCCGCCACGCAGGGGCTTGCGGGGTGGTTTGTCGCCGGCTTCGCGGTCTACCGCGGCCTTGTTGAGACCCAGAGTGCCGGCTGGTTTTTCACCAGCATCGGCCACGCGAACGGCCGGCCGTTTTGCCGGCTTTTCCGGGTCGACCGCAGCCGATGGCTCGGTGACCGGCTTAGCGACCAGCTCGGCAGCCGGTTTGACTGCCGCCGGCGCCTCGGCCGGGGTGTCGGGCTTGCGCCACTTGGCCCAGGGATCGTCGCTACCGCTCATTGCAGATCGAGCAGCTCAACCTCGAAAACCAGCGTCGCGTTCGGCGGGATGACGCCACCGGCGCCGCGGGCACCGTAACCGAGATGCGCCGGGATGGTCAGCTTGCGGGTGCCGCCAATCTTCATGCCCTGCACGCCTTCGTCCCAGCCCTTGATGACGTGACCCTGGCCGAGCGGGAACTGGAAGGGATCGTTGCGATCCTTGCTCGAATCGAACTTGCTGCCGCTGGTCAGCCAGCCGGTGTAATGCACGGTGACGAACTGGCCAGCCTTGGCCTCGGCGCCGCCGCCAACAACGGTGTCTTCGTAGATCAGGCCGGAGGCCGTGGTGATTTCAGCCATAAAAAGCTCCTTTGCAAAAGGCCGAAAGTCTAACATAAGCCATTGAAAAGCCTTTGACTTATCCGAATTGTTCCGTATAATGCGCGGTTCTTTGTAGCACCCTTTGGTTTATTTTCGGAGTCCAACCCATGTATGCGGTCATAAAAACCGGCGGCAAGCAGTATCGCGTTTCCGCTGGCCAAAAACTCAAAGTAGAACAGATACCGGCAGACGTTGGCGCAGAAGTCACTCTCGACCAGATCCTCATGGTAGGCGAAGGCGAGTCCGTGAAGATCGGCGCCCCCTTCCTTGCTGGCGCCACTGTCAAGTGCACCGTGGTTTCCCACGGCCGTCACGACAAGGTCAAGATCTTCAAGATGCGCCGTCGCAAGCACTATCAGAAGCGTCAGGGCCATCGTCAGAACTACACCGAACTGCGCATCGACACGATCGCTGCCTGAGTTCAGAGAAGGAGCTAGCTAAATGGCACACAAAAAGGCAGGCGGTAGTTCACGTAACGGCCGCGACTCACAAGCCCAACGACTGGGCGTCAAGCGCTACGGCGGTCAGTTCGTCCTCGCCGGCAACATCATCGTTCGCCAGCGCGGTACCGAATTCCACGCCGGTGAAAACGTCGGCTGCGGCAAGGACCACACCCTCTTCGCACTGAAGGACGGCGTGATCCAGTTCGCCGTCAAGGGCCCGTTCAAGCGCCGCACGGTCACCATCGTCCCGGCCGCCGAGTAATCCGGCCCCGCGGAATGAAAAGCCCTATCCGCCGGATAGGGCTTTTTGCTTTATCGGCCCGGACTTTCACCCGAACACTCAGCGAGAGCCCGACCCAATAAGGCATCAAGGCCGGATCGCCGGCAGGAAGAATAGCAATGAAGTTTATCGACGAAGCCAAGATTTACGTGAAGGCCGGTGACGGCGGCAATGGCGCGGCGACGTTCCGGCGCGAGAAGTACATTCCGATGGGCGGCCCGAACGGCGGCGACGGCGGCCGGGGCGGCAGCATCTACGCCATCGCCGACCGCAACATCAACACGCTGGTCGATTACCGCTACACCCGCAAGTTCATCGGCAAGCGCGGTGAAAACGGCGGCGGCGCCGATCAGTACGGCGCCGGCGGCGACGACATTATCCTGCGCATGCCGGTCGGCACCGTCATTTCCGACCTCAACACCGGCGACATCGTTGCCGACCTTGCCGAGCACGACCAGAAAGTGCTGATCGCCAAGGGCGGCAAGGGCGGACTCGGCAACCTGCATTTCAAGTCATCGACCAATCGCGCGCCACGCCAGAAGACCAATGGCGAACCGGGCGAGGAATTCGAGTTGGTGCTGGAACTGCGTGTGCTGGCCGACGTCGGCCTGCTCGGCCTCCCCAATGCCGGCAAGAGCACGCTGATCCGCGCCATCTCCGCCGCCCGCCCGAAGGTCGCCGACTATCCCTTCACAACGCTGCACCCGAATCTCGGTGTCGTCCGCGTCGATAACGAAAAGAGCTTTGTCATGGCCGACGTTCCCGGCCTGATCGAAGGCGCCGCCGACGGCGCCGGCCTCGGCATCCGCTTCCTCAAGCACCTCCAGCGCACGCGCATCCTGCTCCACCTCGTCGACATCGCTCCGATCGACCCGGATTCCAACCCGGTGCGCGACGCCAAGGCCATCGTCAATGAACTGGTTAAGCACGACCCGGCGCTGGCCGACAAGCCGCGCTGGCTGGTCCTCAACAAGCTCGACCTGATCCCCGAGGAAGACCGCGAGAAGGCGGTCAACGACTTCCTCAAGGCCTACAAGAAGGCGACGAAGTATGACGGCCCGGTGTTCACCATCGCCGCCATCAACGGCGAAGGCACCAAGCCGCTGATCTACGCCATTTCGGAAGCCCTGGAACAGATGGCCCGCCCGGAAGTCATCGACGACCCCGAAGACGACGCGCCCACCACCCCCGAAGAAGCATGAGCCAGACCCGCCTCGCCTCTGCCCGCCGACTGGTCGTCAAGGTCGGCTCCGCTCTCGTCACCAACAACGGCACCGGCCTCGACCTGAATGCCATCGCCGACTGGGCGCGCCAGATTGCCCTGCTGCGGCAAGAAGGCAAGGAAATCATCCTCGTGTCGTCCGGTGCCGTGGCGTGCGGCGTGCAGCGCCTGGGCTGGGGTCGCCGGCCGAAGACCGTGCATGAAAAGCAGGCCGCCGCCGCCGTCGGTCAGGCCGGGCTGGTGGAAGCCTACGAAGCCGCGTTCAGCAAGCACGGCCTGAACACCGCGCAAATCCTGCTCACCCACGAAGACCTCACGGACCGCAAGCGTTACCTCAACGCCCGCTCGACGCTGACGACGCTGCTCGAACTGGGCGTCGTGCCGATCATCAACGAGAACGACACCGTGATCACCGACGAGATCAAGTTCGGTGACAACGACACGCTGGGCGCGCTGGTCGCCAATCTGGTCGAAGCCGAAGCCTTGATCATCCTCACCGACCAGAGGGGGCTGTACACCGCCGACCCGCGCAAGGATCCAAACGCGACGCTGATTGAGGAAGCCACTGCCGGCGATGAGTCACTGGAAGCAATGGCCGGCGGCGCCGGCAGCCGCGTCGGCACCGGCGGCATGATCACCAAGGTCATCGCGGCCAAGCGTGCGGCGCGCAGCGGTGCCCACACCGCCATCGCCAGCGGTCACGAACCCGACCCGATCATCCGCCTCGCAGCCGGGGAGCCGGTGGGCACACTGCTGGTGTCGACCACGCAGCCGCTGGCCGCCCGCAAGCAATGGCTGGCCGACCACCTGCAACTGGCCGGTCGTCTGGTGCTCGATGCCGGTGCGGTCAAGGCACTTCAGTCGGGCAAAAGCCTGCTGCCGATTGGCGTTACCGCCATCGAGGGCGACTTCGAGCGCGGCGCGGCGGTCGCCTGCGTTTCACCTGACGGCGCCGAGATCGCCCGCGGCCTGTCCAACTACGGCAGCGGCGAAGCCCGCCTGATTGCCCGCAAGTCGACGCCGGACATCGAAGAACTGCTCGGTTATGTCGACGAGCCGGAAATCATCCACCGCGACAACCTGATTCTGGTCGGCTGAACCTCAGGGCGCCCTGACCGGCGCTGCAGCGTCCAACTGGTCGTAAACCGCCGTCGCGACGCGCGCCAGTTCGCTCTTGGCGATGCCGCCGGACAAGGCGTAGCCGAAGCGGCCATCGAGCCAGTAAAAGACGTTGATCTCGCCCTCCTGGGCGAAGCGGAAACCGGACTGCCCCTTGCCGGCCCCTTCGGTGGTCACGTAGAGCGTCAACCGCTGGCCGCTCGCCTCCTGATACATGAACTGCGCCACCGGCCCGGCATTGCCCGGCAATAAACGCCCGCCGACCAGTTCGTAGCCCAGCGCACCGAGTTTCGGCACCTTGACCGGGACGCCGAGACGCTTGCTCAACCATTTGACCAGCGCCTCCTCCTGCTCGCCACCGATCTCGACCGGGCGCCGGGCATCCGGGCTGAAGACCACGTGCGCCACGGCAGCCTGCCGGTACATCGGCACCTTGGCCTGGGTCGGCAGATCACCCGCCGCCCATTGGGCATGGCCGAACCAGCCGGCGAAGCCACCCAGCACGGCGAGCACGACGCCGGCCGCCATCTGCAGACAGCGGGCATTGTCCGATTTTGGCCGCTTTTCCGGGTTCACCGCAGATGCCAGCGGTTGCACGCTGAGCGCGTGCAGCGTGTGGGGCAGCGGCTCATCGAGCACCGGCGCAAACAGCGCTTTCAGATCCTGCTTCTGTGCCGACCAGACGCGCACACGCAGCGCATCCTCGGGGCAGGCGGCCAAATGCGCCTCGACCCGCGCCCGCTGCGCCGGCGTCAGGGCATTGTCCACATAGGCGTGCAGATCGTCTTCAGTCATCACTTCCGTTTTCATTTCACCACCCGCAGGTCAGCCGGGCGCTGTTCCGCCCCTTTGGCCGTGCCGGCCGGTGTGTCAAGCAACTCGCGCAAATGCTCACGCCCGCGCGACAGGCGCGACATCACGGTACCCAGCGGCACGCCAAGCGTTGCGGCGATTTCCGCGTAGCTCATTTCCTCCAGCGCCACCAGCAGCAATACAGCCCGCTGCGCCTCCGGCAAGCGGCCCATCGCCGTCGCCAGATCGCCGACCTCCAGGGCATCGGCCTGAGTTTCCCGGCTGGGCACGGTCAATGCCTCGTCGTCGAGCGACAGCAATGGGACGCCGAGGCGGCGCAATTGATCGACGCGCAGGTTGTGCATGATGCCGAACAGCCAGGCCCGCAGATCCGACCCCGCCCGCCACTGGCTGGCCCGCGACCAGGCGCGCACCAGCGTGTCCTGCACGAGGTCGTCGGCCGCCGCCCGCTCACCGAGCATCGCCCGCGCGTAGCGGCGCAAACGGGGGATTTCGGCGAGCAGCGCCCGGATATCCACGGGGATCAGGGTTTGGCGACACGCCAGACGTTATTTACACCATCGCCGCTCCGGTCGCCTGGCTTCTGGTCCTTGATCCAGAAGTACAGCGGCTTGCCCTTGTAGGCCCACTGCTTCGCGCCATCGTCACGGGCGACGACGCTGTAGTCGCCGCTACCGGACTGAGCATCGCCCACCATCAGGGGCGGCCAGTTAGTGGCACAGGGGCCGTTGCAAACGCTCTTGCCACTGCCGGCGCCATCCTTGTCGAAGGTATAGAGTGTCATGCCATTGCTGCCGGTCAGCACGCCATCGCTGACCATGGCCGGCGCCGCCGGGGTGCCCGGCACACCGGCACAGGCAGCCAACACTAGCAGCAGGCTGCCGGCGGTGAGGATTGTCGTTTTTTTCATGGGATTCTCCTTGGGATTTTGGGGGGCTTGCATGAAGGTAAACGCCACTTGCCCCCGCCTTATTCCATCACCAGGGAAATTATGCCGCGCCCAGCCGCCACAACGACGTGACCTCGGCGGCACGGGCAACATGCAGCGGGTCGCTGGCATCCCGGGCTTTCGGATGCATTGGCCGGGTATCGATACGCCCAAGCACGCGCAACCCGCCGTCGGCGATCCAGACCAACAACGCATCGCGACTGCGCAAGCCGAGATGCTCGGCGAGGTCGGAAATGATCAGCCAGCCCTCGCCCCCCGCGGCGAGATGCGCCCGCAAACCACCGAGAAAGCCCCGGAGCATGCGTGAATCGGGGTCGTACACCGCGTACTCGATAGGCGAACTCGGCTGCGCCGGCACCCAGGGCGGATTGCAGACCACCAGCGGCGCGCGGCCTTCCGGGAAGAGGTCGCATTTCTGCAGCGTCACGGCTGCGGTCAACCCGAGTTTCTCGCTGTTTTCGGCAGCACAGGCCAGCGCCCGTGGATCCTGATCGGTGGCGATCACCCGCGCCACGCCGCGGCGCGCCAAGATCAAGGCCAGGACGCCGGAGCCGGTGCCAACATCGAAGGCCAGATCGCAGCCCGCCGGCAGCGGGGCTTTTGCCACCAGATCGACGTATTCGCCACGCACCGGCGAAAAAACCCCGTAGTGCGGGTGAATGCTGCCTTGCAACGCAGCTACCGGCACCCCTTTCTTGCGCCATTCATGGGCACTGACCACCGCCAGCAATTCGCGCAAGGCAAGGACGCTGTTACTGCCATCCGGCTTGCCCCAGGCGTCACGGCAGGCCTGCCGTACGTCCTGCTCCCGCTTCAGCGGCAGCTTGTAGTCCGGCCCCAGGGGTACCAGCAGGCGCGCCAGCACCGCGGCCCGTTGTCCCTGGATCTCGCGATGCCGGTTAAACGCCTCGGCCGGAGCCATTGGCAGACTGGCACGCCAGGCCCGGGCGGCTTCCCGGTCGGCCCGTTGCGTCAAGGCCTGCATCAGCCGCCTCGCCGTCGGCCAGTCGCCACGCCAAAGGATGGCCGCACCGCCGGCCAGCATCGGCCATGCCACATCCGGGTCGATGCTGTGCACGCATTCCAGCGCTGCCGGCACCGGCAAAGCGGCTTCGGATCGCCAGCGGGCGCGGCGGGTCTGGCCGTTTTCCAGCCATTCGATCTGTGTGCTCATGGGGTGATGATACGGCGGGTCATCTGCGGTGAACCCGGAAAACGGGCAAAAATCAGTGATCGTTGGAAAGCCGGCCGATAAGCCGGGTTCTGTTCCCCTCTTGCGAGGTTCGGCAATCATTCCTCTAGGCCTGTCGTCACCGACAGGCTCAAGCAACCTACCCGGAAGCAGCGCGGGCCACGCCTCAGCTTCCCTATTTGGTCTTGCTCCGGATGGGGTTTACCGTGCCGTCCGCCGTTACCGTGGACGCGGTGAGCTCTTACCTCGCCGTTTCACCCTTACCTGTGCGCCTTACGGCGCCATCGGCGGTCTGTTCTCTGTTGCACTTTCCGTTGCCTTGGGTCTCGCGACCGTATAGCACCCAGCCGTTAGCTGGCATCCTGCCCAATGGAGCCCGGACTTTCCTCCCGACACTTTCGTGTCCAGCGATTGCCTGGCCGACTTTCCGGGGCGGATTATACGCACAGGACCAAGAGAGCACGAGTAAGTTGTTGATATTAATGCGGCAAATGTGATAACATTAACGAAATATTTTTTGGCAAACCTTCGCGAAAGCAAGGGACGCAAAGCTTCCGGGCTGACTGACGACACCTTCGAGTCGTCAAAGCTAGCGGGGTTGCCAGCAGTGCATATTGACCGCATCGCTGATCGTCTCCGGCCTTCGTCCACGCGCACAGGAGACTTTCATGATCACCACCATTCGCTCGACGAACCAATTCCGCATCAGTTCGTCCGCACTCCTTCTGGCTGCGATCATCGGCGCATGGAGCCAGAACAGTACCGCCCAGACCTACGCCCCCTGGCTACGCCAGATCGGCATCACCAACACCATCGAATCCGCCGCCGCATGGGGCAAGGGCCAATTACTGGGCGTGGTCGATACCGGTATCAACGTCACGCACCCACAGTTCGCCCCGGGTCAGGTTTCGGCCAGCCTAAGCAGTTGCGCTGCCGTCACATTCCGTTGCGCCAATGGCGTTGCCGATGACAATGGACACGGCACCGCCGTCGCCAGTATCGCGGCTGGATACCGTCCCTCGCAATTTGCCAACGTTTCCGCTGGCGGTTACACCACGGTCGCCGGCAACTTCATTGGCGTTGCGCCGGCAGCGAACATCGTTGCCGAAAAGGTACTCGCTGCATCAGGCAGTGGCTACTCCACCGATGTCGCCAATGGCATTCGCAAAGCAGCCGATGCCGGCGCGGGGGTTATCAATGTTTCGATCACCTACGGCAATGACAGCGCTACCGTATCCGCCATCAACTACGCTGCCTCCAAGGGTGCCTTTATCGTTTGGGCTGGTGGCAATAGCGCCCAGAACCTGCTGTCCAACCAGAATACCGTCGGCTTGACGCAGGCCGCCATTCAGCGCCTCGTATTTGCCGGCTCGGTGAATAGTGCAAACGTCGCCTCCAGCTTCACCAACAAGCCGGGCAGTGGCAACCTGGTCAGCACCACCAACTCACGTACGACCTATGCCGGTCGTTGGGTGATGGCGCCCGGAGAAGCCATCATCGCTCCCAGCACGACCTATGGAAATAGCGCTTACATGCTATGGTCCGGCACCTCGATGGCTGCTCCTGTGGTCAGTGGCTCGCTGATGCTGCTCCAGAATGCCTGGCCGATTCTCAAAACCCGCGGTACGACGGCAGACTTACTGATCGCCACAAGCACCGACCTTGGCAGCAAGGGCGTGGATAGCACCTACGGCAACGGCCTGGTCAATCTGCAGAAGGCCTTCACACCGGTGGGCGCGCTAACAGTCACCACTGCCCAAGGGACCAGCCTCGATGTCAATGCACTTACCGGCAGCCTCATTTCCAGCGGCGCTCTCGGCAGCATGAGCAGCATTCGTAGCAAGCTGGCCAATTACACCGCTTTCGACAGTTACACGAGAAATTTCACCGTCAATCTCTCCGGGCTCATTCAATCTCCGACAAACAAGGCCAGCCTGAATCCTCTGCCCAGCAATGCCTTCAGTGCGCCCAAAGTGTTGAAATTCCAGAATGGCGAACTTGCAGTTTCGCTGACGGCGACCACCGACCCGACAGCAAATCTAGGCCGTTTCGACTATCGTGCCGACCTCGAAACCTCCCCCAGCGTCGGTTACACCTTGTTCACCAACTCGGCCGCAAGCGTCACCGGGCTCGGGTATGGCGCTTCGTCCGCCTACCCCTTCGCCAAGGCAATGTTCAATGACGAGTTGATTGCGCGCCAGATGCAGGACTTTGACAACGCAAGCATCAACAACATCGCTCAAAACGGATATCAGATGAGCTACGGGATGCAGTTCAATCCGGAGATCCGTTTTGCAGCCCACTACTCCGCCACGCCGACCGACACCCCTCTCCAGCGCATGAACGCCCCTGCCATGCAGATCAAGGTCGGCGCATCCTATCGGGTCAACCAACGCCTGACGGCAGGCCTGACTTACAGCAACATGGAAGAGAGCGCTTCATTGCTTGGTGCCGGAAACACAGGCAACAGTCTGCTGTCGTTTGGGCACAATCGAAGCAATGTTGCCGGCTTGAGCCTGGCCTATCGAGTCGGTCTTAACAGCAGCGTCCTATTCAATGGCGAAATGGCGCAAACCGAGACCGGAGAAGGCAATACCGGCAGCTTGTTCGGCGCCACATCCAATGTCCGCGCCCAGGCTTTTGGTGTGACATTCATCCAGCAAAACCTCTGGACAGACAAGGACCAGTTGCTCGCATCGATTCGCCAGCCGCTTCGCGTCTCTTCAGGGCGAGTCGCCATTGTCAGCGCCGACGTCGATGCCAACGGCGAACCGGTTTATCAGAAGCAGTGGGCGAGTCTGGTTCCCGATGGTCGCGAAATCGACTTCAGCCTGAGCTATGTCCGGCCTACCGGCAAAACCAGTTCGCTCGCAATGCAAGCCATGTATCAGCGCGATGCCTTGAATATCGCCGGTAATAACGCGACACAATTTGGCATGCTCTGGAAGACGGCCTTCTGACCCAATAGCACCGCCACCGACGTCATTGGCTTGTGAGAACCGGAAGAATTGCGCCACCAATTGGGGGAGTTTCTCCGGTTCACCGCAACTCGCTTGTCACCGGCGTCGGCGCAACGTAACATCGGACGCTGCACCGCACAAAAAGCGCAGCATCAACGCGAAACGGCTCTCCAACTGCTTTCCTGTTGTGCCCCTTGACCGGCCACTCAACTACAGGAAATCCATGGTCCGCCTCCAGTTCAGTATCGATCTCCAGTACCAGATCACCCCGCCCGCCGCGGATTTTGTCTTCAACTTCCACGCCGCGCTCACGGCAAGCCAGACTGTGCTTGAAGAGTCGCTGGTCATCGATCAGCATGTGCCCACCCGACTGGAGATCGAGCCTGCGACCGGTGCCCGCTTCCTGCGCCTGACGGCCAACCCGGGGCCACTCAATGTCGTATATCGCGCGACCGTCGATATCGATCATTTCGCGGCGCCACCCGATGCAATCGCTGAAACGCCCGTAGCCAACCTGCCGCTGTCCGTACTGACCTATATTTACCCGAGCCGCTACTGCCAGTCAGACCGTCTGGCACAACTGGCCATGCGCGAATTCGGGCATTTACCCAAAGGCTACCGGCGCGTCGAGGCCATTTGCAAATGGGTGAGCAATCACGTTGTCTTCAAGAGTGCCAGCAGCAGTTCGACGACCTCGGCGATCGACACGCTGACCGAACGAACCGGTGTCTGCCGTGATTTTGCCCACCTGATGATCGCCCTCTGTCGGGCGCTGAGCATTCCGGCACGCTTCACCACCGGCATCGATTACGGCGCCGACCCGGCACTTGGTCCGACCGATTTTCACGCTTACGTCGAAGTCTTCCTCGAACAGCGCTGGTATCTCTTCGACCCGTCCGGCACCGCCATTCCAATGGGTTTCGTGCGTATCGGTACCGGTCGCGACGCCGCCGATGTGTCCTTTGCAACGATTTTCGGCAGCGTCAGTTCGCCACCACCGGTGATCAGCATCAAGGCCGTGACCGCTGCCGACCGCCCCTGGCAAGAACCGCGGCATCGCGAAGAAGCCCTATCGAGCGACGCCCTGCCCGGACTTTTTCCGGCAACGCGCTAGACCTCAGACAGCGGCAGCGAAAAGCGCTCGACCACGCGGCGCAACACAAAACTGGTGTGCACGCCGGTCACCCCCTGAATCCGCGTGATCTTGTTGAGCAAAAGATCCTGGTAGGCATCCATGTCGCGCACCACCACCTTCAACTGGTAATCCGACTGCTGGCCGGTGATCAGGAGGCATTCCAGGACTTCGGGAATATCGGCAATCGCCTGCTCCAGATTGGCGAAGCGCTCCGGCGTGTGCTGGTCCATCGAGATACCGATCAGCGCCATCAGCGTCAGGCCGAGTTTTTTGGCATCGAGATGCGCCCGGTAGCCGGCGATCAGGCCGGAATCCTCCAGCGCCCGCACCCGTCGAAGGCAGGGCGATGGCGACAGGCCGATACGGTCGGCCAGATCCTGGTTGCTGATACGGCCATCGGCCTGCAGGATAGCGAGAATTTCCCTGTCGTAACGATCCATCTGCATCCAGTTGCTCCTAAATTTTAATTTACGCAATTATCTGCCAATTAATAGCAACAATGAAACCGAATTCGCAATCACCTGCCAGCTGCTTTTGCGTAATATTTCGCCATCGAAAAAGACTTTACCGGAGCAGTACCATGCAACCATCTCAAGCCCAATCCTCCCGGAAGTACGTCCCCTTCCCCCCGGTGAATCTCGTCGACCGCCAGTGGCCGGGCCGCACCATCACCCAGGCCCCGATCTGGATGAGCACCGATTTGCGCGACGGCAACCAGGCGCTGTTCGAGCCGATGAATGCCGAGAAGAAGATGCGCATGTTCAAGACGCTCTGCGCCATCGGCTTCAAGGAAATCGAAATCGCCTTCCCTTCCGCCTCGGAAACCGAATTCGGCTTCGTGCGCCAGCTCATCGAAGGCGGCCACATCCCGGACGACGTTCGTATCGAAGTCCTCACCCAGGCGCGCGAGCACCTCATCCGCCGAACGATGGAATCGGTCAAGGGCGCCAGGCAGGCCATCGTCCACGTCTATAACGCCACCTGCAAAACCTTCCGCGAGAACGTCTTCGGCATGAGCAAGGCGGAAGTCATCGCCATGGCCACCGACGCCGTGCGCCTCATCCGCACGCTCGCCGACGAGATGCCGGAAACCGAGATCACCCTCGAATACAGCCCGGAACTCTTCACCGCCACCGAGCTCGATTTCGCCAAGGCAGTCTGCGACGCCGTCACCGAAACCTGGGGTGCGACGCCGCAGCGCAAGGTCATCCTCAATCTCCCGACCACGGTCGAGATTGCCACGCCCAACATCTACGCCGACCAGATCGAGTGGATGCACCGCAATCTCGAGCGCCGCGACAGCGTGCTCATCAGCCTCCACCCGCACAACGACCGGGGCACGGCGGTCGCCGCCGCCGAGCTTGGCCTCATGGCCGGCGCCGATCGCGTCGAAGGCTGCCTCTTTGGCAACGGCGAACGCACCGGCAACGTCGATCTTGTCACCCTCGCCCTCAACATGCACACGCAAGGCGTCGATCCGCAACTCGATTTCTCGGACATCAATGCCGTTGCCCGCACCTACGAACACTGTACCCAGCTCCCGATCCATCCACGCCACCCATACGTTGGGGATCTCGTTTTCACGGCCTTCTCCGGCTCCCACCAGGACGCCATCAAGAAGGGGTTCTCTGCTCAAAAGGTGGATGAGACGTGGGCAGTGCCTTACCTCCCCATCGACCCAGCCGACGTCGGCCGCAGCTACGACTCGGTGATTCGCGTGAATAGCCAGTCGGGCAAGGGCGGCATCGCCTACCTCATGGAAACCGAACATGGGGTCGTCATGCCGCGCCGCCTTCAGGTCGAGTTTTCGGGCGTCGTGCAGAAGCACACCGACACCCACGGCGGCGAAGTCAGCGCCGACGACATCTGGAATCTCTTCGCCAGCAATTACCTCGACGCTGTCAGCCCGATCCGCTACCGCGAGCATCACCTCTTCGAACACGGTGAAGCTCAGGGCATCCGCCTCGCGGTCGACATCGACGGCCGAGCCTGCGTCCTCACCGGCGAAGGCAACGGCCCGATCAATGCCACGGTGCACGCCTTGCAGACGGCCGGTTTCAACTTCTCGGTGCGCAGCTACGAAGAACGTTCGATGGTGCCGATGGGCGAAGACGGCAACGCCCGCGCCTGCGCCATGGTCGAGGTCGCGACCAAGGGCAGCAGCGACCTCTACGGTATCGGCATCGACAGCAACATCGTCACCGCCTCGATCAAGGCCTTGATCAGCGGCGTCAATCGCCTCGGCGCTGCCAGCCGCGTAGCGCAGGCTGCGTAAGACCATCGCCATGAGCTATCGCATCATCGGCCTGATCAAACTCTGCGACCCGACTGCCTTCGAGATCTACCGCAGCCAGGTCGGGGCCACCATTGCGCAATACGGCGGCAGCGTCCGCCAGCGCGGCAGTGTCGACGCAGTACTCTGGAACGAACTCGGCGGCGGCGCACCCGATGCCTTTGTGGACATCGAATTCGCCAGCCGCGAAGACGCACAGCGCTGGGCGAATAGCAAGGAATATCAGGCGCTGTTGCCGGTCCGCAGCGAGGCGATGCAACTGCTGCTGTTCGCCGTTGCCTGATGCCTCAGGCGGCCATCAGATCGCTGCGCCGCCCCGGCCTGAACTGGCGGGTATCGGTGTAGTAGGCCGGATCTTCGTTATCCGGCGTCACGCCGGGGATGCCAAGTAGCGGCAGCGGCTGGAAATCGCGTGGCCGGATAAAGGTGTCGCCTGCCAGAATGGGCGCGATTTTCGCGTCGACCGCAGCAAGCAATTGCCCCGAATCCTGCCTGAGAAACACCGGCGTCACCGGCAGCAGAATGGCCTTGGCGGTCAGCCCGCGGAAGGGGTTAAGCAAGGCTTCATAGGTGGCGTGACCGAAGATCATGAAGCGCATCTGCGCGATGACATCCTGGCGCCGCTCAACGAACAGCGACTGCCATTGGAAGCTGCGCAGCAAATCGAGCAGCGTCGGGTCGCTGGCAAGCACGACAATGCCGCATTCGTCGAAATGTGTCAGCGCGTCGCGGCGCAGGTTGCGCTGCTCACCCGGCTTTTGCATGGCGGCAACGTGGGCAGCCGTGATCGCCCGCTTGGTTTCAGGAAAGCTCAGCCAGATCAGGGCATTGAAGAAGTCATGCCAGTTGTCAGGCCGGGTCTCGACCTCGCCCCGCTCCCATAAACGGCATTCGTAGGGCATCCCGTCGGCCTGGGGTGACACGAAGCGAACCGGCCGGCCATCGGGCAAAGCTACGGGATACTGCGCCGTCAGGGTACGCAGGGAATCGCTGGCAGGGGCGTCAGGCAGTTCATCCAGCCAGCGCTGTACCGGCCAGAATAATGATGAAGCGCCATTCAGTTCAAGGCTCGCCGGCGCATCGCAGGCGACATTCACTCTTCGACGTCGGCCTGCCCGGCCTCTTCCTTGACGAAAGTGAGGACACCCTTCTTGGTACGGAAGGTACCGACCAGCGTGCCCATGCCTTCGGCCGGCTCGCCATCCATCTTGGCGAAGCCCTCGCAGGTCTGGGTTTCGGTGGCATACATGCGTTTGCCGGCCTTGATGATGAAGGCGCCGGACGGCACGCGATAAACCTCGACGCGCGTCTTCTCGGTCCCCTGCCCCATGCTGTGCCGACGCAGGCAAGTTGGCATCCGCGACACCGCCATGTAGAGATTGACCTTGCTGTCCCAGAAATATGGCTGTTCGCGGATCAATGACAGCCCGTGCTCACGGGTGCCGTCGATTTCGTAAGTCGCACCGTCATTCACACAAGCGGTCAGCACCGGCGCAGCCAGCAGGGCAAAGAGAACGGTGCGCAAACGCATGATGGGCCTCAGAGCATTTTCCAGGTCAGCGACTCGCCCGCCCGCAGCGGCACGATGTCGTCGGTACTGAGATAAGGATAGCTCGCCGGGACGGTCCATGTCTCCTTCGCCAGCGTGATTTTGTCGGCGTTGCGCGGCAGACCGTACCAGTCCGGGCCGTGGAAACTGGCAAAACCTTCCAGCTTGTCGAGTGCGCCGGCATTCTCGAAGGCTTCGGCATAAAGCTCGATCGCCGCATAGGCGGTGTAGCAGCCGGCGCAGCCGCAGGCAGCTTCCTTGGTCATCTTGGCATGCGGCGCCGAATCGGTGCCGAGGAAGAACTTGGGATTGCCGGAAATCGCCGCGGCCACCAGCGCCTCGCGGTGCGTCTCGCGCTTCAGCACCGGCAGACAGTACCAGTGCGGCCGCACGCCGCCCTGGAAGATGGCATTGCGGTTGTAGAGCAGGTGGTGGGCGGTGATGGTGGCAGCTACGGTGAACCCGGAACTTGCGACAAAATCGGCAGCATCACTGGTCGTGATGTGCTCCATGACCACGCGCAATTTTGGGAAACGCTGCGTCAGCGGCAACAGGACGGTGTCGATGAATACCTTTTCGCGATCGAACAGATCGACCGCCTGATCCGTCACCTCGCCATGCACCAGCAGCGGCAGGCCGACGCGTTCCATCTCGGCCAGCGTGTCATAGGCTTTGGTGATGTCAGTCAGACCGGCATCGGAATTGGTCGTCGCCCCGGCCGGATAAAGCTTGACCGCCTTGACGAAGCCGGAGGCGGCCGCCTTCGCCACTTCGCTGGCCGGCGTGTTGTCGGTCAGGTAAAGCGTCATCAGCGGCTCGAAGCGCATGCCGGCCGGCAAGGCGGCGAGGATGCGGTCACGATAGGCGCCAGCCTGCTCGACGGTGGTCACCGGCGGCTTGAGGTTGGGCATGACGATGGCGCGGCCGAACTGGCGGGCGGTATGCGGTAGCACAGCGGCGAGCGCTTCGCCATCGCGCAGGTGAAGATGCCAGTCGTCGGGACGGGTGATGGTGATTTGCATGATTCTGATCCTTGGTAATCCCGTGATTTTAGCCTTTCATCGCCAGCGCGAGATCATAGAGCGCGTTTTTCGGGCTACCGGTGATCGCTGCCGCCAGCTTGGCCGCCTGTTTGGTCGGCAAGCCCTCGGCAAGCAGCAGCTTGAGTACGCGCTCGCCTTCGCCGCTGTCTGCCTTGTCCGGGGCGCCGGAAACAATGAGGACGAACTCGCCGCGCTGGCGGTTGCCATCTTCCTTCAGCCAAGCCAGCGCCTCGGCCAGCGGCAGGCTATGCACGGTTTCGAACAGTTTGGTCAGTTCGCGGGCGATGACCAGCGTGCGCTTGCCGAAGACCTCGGCCATTTCAGCCACGGTTTCGAGCACGCGGTGCGGCGCTTCGTAGAAGACCAGTGCCGCCTGCGTGTCGCGCAGGCTTTCGAGCACCTGCCGGCGCTGCCCGCCCTTGGCCGGCAGAAAGCCATAGAAAAGGAAATGTTCGTCGAGCAGCCCGGCCGCCGACAATGCGGTCGTCGCAGCACAGGCACCGGGCAAAGGGACAACCTTGCAGCCGGCGTCGCGAACGGCAGCAACAACGCGGGCGCCAGGGTCGGAAATGCCGGGCGTACCGGCATCTGAAATCAGTGCCACCGATTCGCCGGCCCGCAGCTTTTCAACGATGCGCGCCGCGGCTTCATGCTCGTTGTGCTGATGCGCCGGCAGCGTGCGTGCCGACGAACCGAGATGCTTGAGCAGCGGTGCGCTGTGCCGGGTGTCCTCGGCGGCCACCCAGGGTACCCGACGCAGAACCGCCTCGGCGCGCTGGGTGAGATCGGCGAGGTTCCCGAGCGGTGTCGGGACGACATACAATGCGGCAGATTCTTCTGTCATTTACGGGTTTGCGATTGAGCGCTGGAGCAAAAGCCGACGATACCACCACCGCCCGCGGCCGCGAAGCCGAGGGACGCGCCGCGGCGTATCTGGCGAGCTGCGGTCTACGCGAAATTTCGCGCAATTTTCGGGTACGCGGCGGCGAGATCGACCTGATTTTCCGCGATGGCAAGGTGCTGGTCTTCGTCGAAGTCCGGCAGCGCAGCCGCAGCGATTTCGGCGGCGCCGCGGCGAGCATCACGGCTGCCAAGCGCCAGCGGCTGATCCTCGCCGCCCGGCACTATCTGCTCAAACACCCGGACACCGACTGCCGCTTCGATTGCGTGCTGATCAACGGCGAGCAACTCGAATGGCTGCGCAATGCGTTTTCTGCTGACGATTAGCCTGGTGCTGCTGCTCGGCAGCGCCCATGCCGACAGCGTGCGCCTGCTGATCCAGAACTCGCCGCTGGCCGGCAGCCAGTATTACGCCCTCGACGCCTTCTGGGATGGCATCCGCGTCGGCGACCCGCTGAGGCTGATCCGTGAGCCGGACAACCGCCATGACCGCAACGCCATTCGCGTCGAATGGCGCGGCCACAAGCTGGGTTATGTGCCAAGGGCACAGAATGCCGCCGTCGCAGCCGCCATGGATGCCGGCGACCGCCTGAGCGCCCGCGTATCGTCGCTGAGTCACAACAATAACCCCTGGCTGCGGGTGACATTCGAGGTCTACCTCGAGCTGTGAGGTAGAATGTGACGATTATTTGCCCCAACTGCTGACAAAAACATGGATCTGATTGCCCGCGTCGCCAAAAATTTCGAAGACAGCGCCCAAACCAAGCTGCACGCCGTCGAGGCACTGTCCGCCCCGATTGCCGCCGCGATCGAAACGATGTTCAACTGCCTGATAAACGGCGGCAAGATTCTGGCCTGCGGCAATGGCGGCTCGGCCGGCGACTCGCAGCACTTCGCCGCCGAACTGATCGGCCGCTTCGAAGCCGAGCGTCAGGAACTGGCGGCGATTGCGCTGACCACCGACAGTTCCATCCTCACCGCCGTCGGTAACGATTACTCGTTCAACCAGATTTTCTCCAAGCAGGTGCGCGGTCTCGGCCATGCCGGCGACGTCCTTCTGGCGATTTCGACCTCAGGCAACTCCGGCAACGTCATCGAGGCGATCAAGGCCGCCCACGATCACGACATGCTGGTGGTGGCGCTGACCGGCAAGGGCGGCGGCCAGATCAGCGAGATGCTGCGCGACGATGACATTCACCTCTGCGTGCCTGCGGATCGTACCGCCCGCATCCAGGAAACCCACCTGCTCGTAATCCACTGCCTGTGCGACGGTATCGACGCACTTCTTCTCGGAGCCGAATGATGCAGAAACCCCGCCTGACCCTCGCTGCCGCCGCACTTGTTGCCACCCTGCCCTTCCTGCAGGGCTGCGTGCCTGCAGTTATCGTCGGCGGCGCTGCGGCGGGCGTGCTGACGGCGCACGACCGTCGCTCGACCGGCACCCAGACCGACGACGAAACGGCCGAGTGGAAGGCGATGCAGAGCACTCCCGCGCAGTACAAGGAACTGACGCACGCCAACTTCACTTCCTACAACCGCCGACTGCTGATCACCGGCGAGGTGCCGAGCGACGAGGCGAAGTCGGGCATCGAAGCCAAGGTGCGCATGATCGACGGCATCCGCGAGGTGTACAACGAACTCGGCATTGGCCCGGCGTCGTCGCTGGGCAGCCGCAGCACCGACAGCTTCATCACATCCAAGGTCAAGGCACGGCTGGTCGACACCAATCAGGTTTCAGCCAATCACATCAAGGTCGTCACCGAGCGCGGCATTGTTTACCTGATGGGTATCGTCAGCGAACGTGAAGCCAAGGTTGCCGTGGCGGTTGCCCGTACCACCGACGGCGTGCGCAAGGTGGTCAATGTGATGGAAGTGGTCAGCGAAGACGAAACCCGCCGCATCGACAACCAGACGCTGGGCGCGCGCAACCCGCCGACGCAGTCGGCGCCGGTTGAAAAGCGATAAGGGACTGACACCAGTACGCGGCAAGCCGGCCGCAGAGTGATACACGCTCAGGGGAGGGCGCCATGAATCTTGAAAAGGTCATTTTCGGTTTCTTCATCGTTCTGGCAGCGACGCTGAATTTCGGCTTCTTCATCGGCGACATCGACCGCCCCGAACTGCACCATGTCTATGAACTGGCGGCGGCACTGGTCGTCAGCCTGATCGCCACCGCGCTCAAGTTCGGCGACCGTACCCAGATCGGCGCCATCCACCTCTCGACCAGCCTCGTCGCCGACCTGCAGCTGATCGCCGCGGCGATCACCTGGGCCGTTGCCGTCCATGTCACCGGCGAAGGCATGACCGCCAGCGTCACCTCCAGCGTCGTTTCGCTTTCCGGCGGCGCGCTGTTCGCCAATATTGTCTCGGTCATCATCCTTATCGCCGAAACCGTGATGATGCGGCGCTGAGCGCCCCGCCCCCGGAGCGACGCGCGTGAACAGCGCCTTCTTCCTCGTTCTGCGGCGCATGCGGGCGCCGATCATTGTCCTCATCGTCATCTATGCGATCTCGGTGCTCGGCCTGACGCTGGTGCCCGGCGTCGATGCCGACGGCAAAGCCACCGCACCGCTCAGCTTCTTCCACGCCTTTTACTTCATCAGCTACACCGCCACGACCATCGGCTTCGGTGAAATCCCCGCCGCCTTTTCCGACGCGCAACGGCTATGGGTCATTGTCTGCATCTACCTGACGGTCATCGGCTGGTCGTATTCCGTGGTCACGCTGATCGCGCTGCTGCAGGACAAGGGCTTCCAGAATACGCTGACCACCAACCGCTTTATCCGCCGCGTCCGGCAGATTCGCGAACCGTTCTACATCGTCTGCGGCTGTGGAGAAACCGGCAGCCTGATTTGCAAGACCTTCGACCGCATCGGCCACGCTTTCGTCGTGGTGGAAAAGGACGAACTGCGGGTTGAAGAACTCGACCTGCTCGACTTCAAGACCGACACACCGGCACTGGCCGGCGATGCCCGCCTGCCGGAAACCCTGAACATTGCCGGCCTGCGCCACAAGCATTGTCGTGGCGTGCTGGCCGTCACCAACGACGAGCAGATCAACCTCGCTGTCGCCATCGGCGTCCGCCTGCTCAATCCCGACATTCCGGTGATCGCCCGGGCGCGCAGCGACAACGTCGCCGCCAACATGGCCTCGTTTGGTACCGACCACATCATCAATCCCTTCCAGCGCTTTGCCGAGCATCTGGCGCTGGCCATCGCCGCACCGGAGCGTTTCCGGCTGATCGAGCTGATCACCGGCCTGCCGGAGTCGCCGATTCCCGAACCGCACCGGCCGCCGCGCGGCCACTGGATCATGTGCGGCTTCGGCCGTTTCGGACACGCCGTCGCCCGGCATCTGGAACCCACGGGGATCACGCTGACCATCATCGACCCGACGGCCGCTGACGCCGATCACGCCATCCCCGGCGACGGCACCGAGGCGCGCACGCTGCGCGCCGCTGGCATCGAGACGGCCGCCGGCATCATCGCCGGCACCGACAACGACGTGAACAACCTGTCGATTGCCGTCACCGCCAAAGAACTGCGCCCCGACCTCTTCGTCGTGCTGCGCCAGAACCACCACGCCAACGGCCTGCTCTTCGAAGCCTTCGATGCCGACTTCGCGATGGTGCCCAGCCACATCGTCGCCCAGGAAAGCATTGCCCTGCTCACCACACCGCTGCTCGCCGAGTTCCTCAAGCAACTGAACGGTACCAACGAAGACTGGTGCACCCGGCTGGTTCAGCGCCTGCAGACGCTATGCGACGGCCTGACCCCGGCCATCTCCAGCCTGCACTTCACCGCACGCGATACCCCTGCGGCCCATCGCGCGCTGATCATGGGGCAGCGATTCAAGCTCGGCGAGTTGCTGCGCGACGGCACCGACCGCACGTTGCCGCTGGCAGCCATCGTGCTGCTGGTCAAGCGCAACGGCGAGATCCACCTCCTGCCCGACGACGACTTCCTGCTCGATGCCGGCGACCGCCTGCTCATCGCCAGCAGCCTCGACGCCCGCCGCAATCTCGAATTCACTGTCGATAACGCCAACGAGCTCGATTACGTGCTCAATGGCCGCACTGACTCCGGCAGCTGGTTGTGGCAGAAAATCGCAGGAAAGGCGGCGGTCAAGGGTGAATGACCAGTTGTGCAGGCGGCCGTGAGGCCACTGCCAAAATCAGCACAAAACCGGATCGCCTGACCAACTCGAAACGACCCCAAGCGGAGATTTGCAGGATTACTCGTTGTTCTTTTCTAGCAGCTGTAACAAGCCATGCACATCGCCGAGGACCCATAGGTCAGCAACCCGTCCGTCCCTGAACGAAAAGAGCGCTGCGCCCGCCCACTCGACCTTTTTCCCAGTTGGTTTGAAGCCAAAAAAGTCGCCGCGGTGTATTCCTGAAAACCGCATTCGGGCAAAACACTGGTTGTCTTCCGCAACCAGGTCAAGAATGTCACATTGGTAAGCGCCAAGGGCCTGATGCACGAAATCAACGTACTCAGCAAACTCGGAATGTCCGGTTTTACGCTGACCGAGAGATCCTCTGAACGTGAAGTCTGGCTGAAGCAGCGCGGGAATTGCCGACTTGTCGCGCGTGTTCCATACATCAGCATAGAATTTTTGAACAACCGTCTTGAGGGCAGAATACTCCATGGTGCGTACCGGGAAATTTCATGAGGGGCATCCATTTTGCCCCACGCCCTGCAATGTTTGGCAGGCCTGATTTTCGCCACTTTTCCGGATTGACCGCAGACTTCGGTCATCAGCCACCTGCCAGACGATCAGGCACTCAGGTCAGATCTACGCCGCCAGTACCCGCCGCAAGCCACGCATCAGCGTCCCCAGCCCCGGTAGCTTCATGTACAGCTCTTCGCCGGTATCCCAGTAATCGCGGTGGTAATTGACCTTGCCGTCGCCGTCGAACTTGAGGTGGGAGACGCCGCGCATGACCTGCGTGGCGCCTTTGCCCCAGAGGCGGACGCGGAAGCAGAATTCCCAGATCAGCATGGCGCCGCCGGCATCAACCACCTTTTCGGTGACGACAAAACGCGGCTCGTCGACCTGCGTGAACATGTGACTGAAGATGCGCTGGATGGCGGGCAGGCCGCGGACTTCGTTGAAGGGATCCTTGAACCAGGCATCGGCGCTGTAGAACTCCGGGAAGCGGGCGACGGATTCCGGTGTCAGCTCGTGATAGAAGCGGATCAGCGGGTCGAGATTCATGTCAGGCTCCGGTAAAGCGGCGGATTAGCGGAAAGCTGAGGCAATACGGCAGGTGGGCGATGAGTTTCAGCATGCGCGTAAAGCGTTTCGGGAAGTGGATTTCGAAACGGCCGTCGGCAAAGCCATCAACCGCCGCCTTCGCGGCCGCCTCGGGCGTCAGCAGTGCCGGCATGTCGAAATCGTTTTTAGCGGTCAGCCGGGTGGCGACGAAGCCGGGATTGATGACCCAGACGCCGGTGCCGCGCGGCGCAAGATCGAGGTGCAGTACTTCGGCAAAGTGGATCAGCGCGGCCTTGCCCGGCCCGTAGCACAATGCTTTGGGCAAACCACGGTAGCCGGCAACGCTGGCGACGAAGGCGATGCCGCCGCCCGGCTGGAGATCGCCGAGGACGGCGGCGGTGAGGCGCATCGCGGCATTGAAATTGACGGTGACCACCTTTTCCGCCACCGCCAGATCGAAATCGTCGGCGCGCATCGGCACATAGTCGCCCGCCAGATAGACAACCAGATCGACACCGCCGAGCGTAGCAACCAGCGTGTCACGGGCGGCGCGCAGTGCGTCGGCGTCGGTGGCGTCGCAGGGTAGCAGCAAGGCGTCGGCAATCGCCAGCGCCTGCAGTTTGTCGCGGCTGCGCGCGGTCAGCGCGAGGCGGGCGCCGCGGCCCGCCAGTTCGTGCGCCATCGCGGCGCCAATGCCGGCCGAGGCACCGACCAGCCAGACGCGGTTGCCGTGCCAATCGGAAATTTTCGGGTTCATGATCGTGGCCTCCAGAGGGCGCCGCACTGACCACCCGATTCTTGGCTATTTTCCGGGTTGACCGCAGCAGGGCGCAGCACAGGCTTCATGGCGAGCGCTTCACGAAGGTCAGCGACACTTCGCCAAGGTTGAAGCCCCATTTCGACATGTAGGAGCGGTTGAGCATCACTTTCTCATCCATCAGGAACATCCAGTCGTCGAAATTGACGTGGTAGGTCTTGCCATCGACCGGCAGCGACAGCACGTAACGCCAGCGCAGCGCATTGCCGGCGACTTCGCCGAGTGCCTCGCCGACCACATCATCGGCCGTGCCGCGCCAGGTGCCGTCCGGCTGCTTTTTCAGTGTCCACACCCGGCGCGAGGTCGTGCCGTCGGACCACTTGAAATGCTCATCAAGCACGCCGGTATCGCCCGTCCATTTGGCTTCGATGACGACATGAAAGCGTTTCTGTACCTCGCGGTCCCGCCCCTGGAAGATGCCCCAGGCGTCAAGCGTGCCGTTGAGGTACGTCTGCAGGTCGAGTTTCGGGGTTTCGGCGCGGTATTGCTCGACGCCGGTCGTGGCGCAGCCGGCCAGGCCGAGGGTGAAGGCCGCCGCAGCGAGGATAAGTTTCATGACTTGATCTCCAGTGAATGTCGCCAGCGCCAGAGCAGCAGCGCGGCAACGGCCTTGAAGCCCAGCGGCAGCAGGGCATAGGCAAAAGTGAGGGCGCCCAGGCCGCTGTCCTGCCCCGGCACATAGCCGAGCAGACCGAGCAGCGGCAGCGACAGGCCGGCGGCGAGGGCGAGGTTGAGCTTGGCAACGAAATTCCAGACGCCGAAGCAGGCGCCGGCCTGCCCCTGACGCTCGCCAAGGTCAGCGGCAATTGCAGCCGGCAAGGCGAGATCGGCGCCCAGCGCCAGACCGGAGGCGACACAGATCACGGCAAACGGCCAGAGGTCGCCGGTCCCGAGCAGGGTGGCGCCGGCAAAGGCGACGATCGACAGCAACATCGCCGCCCACCAGGCCATAGGTCGGCCATAGGCAGAAGACAGCCGCACCCACAATGGGAGCGAAGCGGCACCGGCGATGAAATAGAGCGCCAGCAGCGGGCCGCTGGCTTTTTCGGAGCCGAGGACATCGGCCACGAAAAAGAGAAACAGCGTGGCCGGCAGCGCGGCGGCAATGCCGTTGGCGACGAAGATCAGCAGCAGCCGGCGGAATGCGAGATCGGCAAACACCCGGCGCAAGCTGGGCAGCAGCGGTTGCGCCGCCGCCACGACCGGGTGGCCGTCGGCGACGCGCGAGAAGGTGATGGCCGCAGCGACCAGCAGCACCGGCGGCAGAACCCAGGCCAGCCGGGCAATACCTTCGCCGAGTTCTGGTGCCAGGAGCGTCGGCAGCGCCGCAGCCAGCACCACGCCAAGCAGACCGAAGCCTTCACGGCTGGCGGTGAGGCGGGTTCGTGTTGAGGAATCCTCGCCGACATCCGCCCCCCAGGCCTGATAGGCGACCGACGCCGCCGAGAAGCCGAGGTAAGTCAGTGCCAGCGAGGCGAGCAGCCAGGCAGCAACGTAAGTCTCAGGCGGGTTAAGCAGGGCGACGAAGCCGAGCGCGAACGGCAGCAGCGCGACGGCGACCATGGTCGGCCGCCGCACGCGGTCAGCCAGCCAGCCCAGCCAGGGGTCGATGCCGGCATCGAGCAGGCGGGCGCCGAGCAGGATGGCGCCGAGCAGCGGCAGCGCCATACCCGCCGTCTCGGCGTAGAAGCGTGGCACATGGACGTAGATGGGCAACGCCGCGAAGGCCAGCGGCAGGCCGAGCAGGCCGTAAGCGAGGACGGTGCCGCGAGTCATCGCCGCCCCCTGCCTCAGGTCACAGGCCGTTTGAGCAGCAGCGCCCGCAGATCCGGGGCGCTGGTACGCGGGTCGAGCCAGATGCCGAAGAAACGGCGCGCGAATTCCGGCTCCATGATCTCGCCGGCGGGCCGGCCGTTGTAGATGAAACCAGCACCGTCGGGGCGGTAGTGGCCGATGATGTGGTCACCGGATTTCACGTCGGGGAAGATCTTCGCCATCTGTTCGCCCCAGCGCTTGAGACTGGCCTCGTCGCCACCCATCGGCCGCATTTCCTTGACGCTGGCTTCAGCAATCGCGACACCGGACAGATTGCGCTTGTAGTCGAGGCGCAAGGCCAGTGGCGGGCGTTGCGGGTCATCACCGGCCCACAGCGTCGCCTCGTAGACGAGGAAGCCGAAGCGGCGAAACTCGCCGTTGCCCCAGCGCTTGAGCCCGGCGGTCGGATCGGTGTTGGCGAAGGCTGGCGAAGTGATTGCGGGCAAGCCGAAGGCGGCACCGCCCGACAGCGCCAGCAGCAGGCGACGACGTCCCGCGGAGGCCATGCCGTTTTCAGGCGTTTTTCCGGGTTCACCGTAGCGCGCTGCGGGCGCGACCAGATCAACGATGCGTGAGTTCAAACTGGACGACATCGATATTTCCGGCGCGGAAGCCGGCCTCGCAATAGCAGAGGTAAAGGCGCCACAGGCGGCGGAAGGTTTCGTCGAAACCCAGGGCGGCAATCTGCGGCCAGTTGGCTTCAAAGGCATGGCGCCATTCGGCCAGCGAGCGGGCGTAGTCCTCGCCGAAGGCGTATTCATTGCGCACGACCAGCCCCTGCCGTGCGGCGGCGGCACGGAAAGCGGCGCGCGACGGCAGCATGCCGCCGGGGAAGATGTATTGCTGGATGAAGTCCGTGCCTTTGCGGTAATCGGCGAACAGGTCGTCGCGGATGGTGATGCTCTGGATCACTGCCCGGCCGCCCGGCTTCAATGCCTTGCTCACGGTCTTGAAGTACCCCGGCCAGAAGCGTTCGCCGACCGCCTCGAACATCTCGATGGACACGACGTGGTCGAACTGTTCGCGGGTATCGCGGTAATCCTGCAGGCGCAGGTCGGCGGCCGGTACACGCTTTTCTGCCCAAGCCAACTGCGCCGGCGACAGGGTCAGACCGGTCAGTTTCAGGCCGTCCTCCACTGCCAGTTCTGCAAAGCCGCCCCAACCGCAGCCGATTTCGAGCACCGACTGCCCCGGCTTCGCCTGCAGGCGGCGCAGGATACGGCGGTACTTGGCACGCTGGGCGGTCGGCAGGTCTTCGTGATCCTGCGTGCGGTACAGCGCGCTGGAATAACTCATGGTCGGGTCGAGCCAGAGCGCGTAGAAATCGTTGCCCAGATCGTAGTGGGCCATGATGTTGCGCTTGCTGCCAGCCTTGCTGTTACGGTTAAACCAGTGGCGCACGCGGGCCGACAGCAGTTGCCGCCAGTTGCCATAAACCGCCCGGCGCAGCGTGTCGCGGTTGGCGGCGAAGAGGCGGAACAGGCCGGTGATATCGCTGCTTTCCCACTGGCCGTCGAGATAGGCTTCGCAGAAACCGATGTCGCCACGGGCGAGGATGCGGCTGAACACCGCCTCGTCATGCACGATCAGCGTCACACCCGGCTCACCCTCGCCGAAGAGACGGCTGGAGCCGTCCGGCAGACGTACTTCGAGCAGGCCGCCGTACAGGCTTTCGAGCAGTTCAAAGACCAGACGGGTGTCACGATTCAGGGCGGCAGCGCCCCCCAGGGTCAGCGTATTGTTCATTTTGACGGTTCCTGCAAGGGTTGGGCAGCGGCGGGCGGATGCACGCCATGGAAGGGCACGCCTTTCAGCCACAGCTTCAGGGCCTGCCAGTGAATGCGCCAGACGACCCCGGCAGTGAGCAGGGGCATCTTGAGAAAGGTGGTCAGCAGCGCAGTGGACGACCAGCCGACGCGCCGACCACTGATCGCCGTCAGCAGCAGATCGCCCTCGCCGTCGTCGTAGTCGATGCAGGCTAGCGGCTTGGCGCGCTCGATATGGAAACGGAAACGGTAACCGCCGACAACATCGCAGAAAGGCGAGACATGAAACGCCTTCTCCGCCTTCAGCAGTTGGCCATCGCGCAGCGGCGAACCATCCGGGTTGTGCAGCAGGTAGTTGTGACGGCCACCAAAGGTATTGTTCACCTCGGCCAGCACGGCGATCAGCTCGCCGGCGGTGTTGCGGCAGAACCAGAAACTGACCGGGTTGAAGAGCATGCCGAGAACGCGCGGAAAAGTCTGCAGCACGATCTCGCCATCGTCGGGCAGACCGCGTTCGCGCAACAGGGACTGGATCCACGGCAACAGCGGACTGCCGTCTCGCGGGCCGTGATCGCTGCTGCGCAGGGTCAGCAGGTTGCTGCGGTCAACCGAGAAAATGCCCCGATTTACCGAATCCAGATCGCGCAGCGGCACCTGCACGTAGAAGACGGGGTAGACGAAGCCGTGCGTCACCGGCCGCAGCCGCTTGTGCATGACGTTGCCGACGAGAAGTTTCGGGCGTGCGCTCATGGCCGTTCTCTCAGGCGGTCTCGGCAACTTGCGCCAAGGCCGGCGCGCCTTGCCACGGGGCCACGACACCCAGGCCATTGACCACGCGCAGCGCCGACTTCAGACCGTCCTCGTGGAAGCCGTAGCTGCCCCAGGCACCTGCCAGCCAGATCCCGTTCTCGCCCTGCACCGATGCCAGCCGCTGCTGGGCAGCGATGGCCGGGCCGTCAAAGATTGGATGGGCGTAATCGAACTCGGCAATGACCTTGGCCGGATCGGGCTCGCGCGCCGGATTCAGCGTCACCACCACCGGCGTCTTGAAGGGCAGCGGCTGCAGCTTGTTGATCAAGTAGGAGACGCCAACCGGCTGGTGGCCGGGTTCGCCGGAGCCGGCGAAGTAATTCCATGCCGACCACAGCTTTTCATCGCGCGGCAGCAGCGCACGGTCGGTGTGCAGCAGCGCGCGGTTGGGCTGATAGCGCACCGATGCCAGCACGCCACGCTGACCATCGCTGGCGGCATTGCCAAGGATGGCCAGCGACTGGTCGCTGTGGCAAGCCATGACCACCTGATCGAACATCTCGCTGCCTGCGGCATGCGTCACCCGCAGGCCGTCCGCTTCGCGACGCACCGAGTGCACCGGGCAGGCAAGGCGAATGTCGTCCAGCAGCGCGGCGATTTTCTTCACGTACTCGCGGCCACCGCCCTGTACCGTGCGCCAGCTCGGCCGGTCGAAAATCTGCAGCAGGCCATGGTTTTGGCAGAAGCGGACGAAGGTGGACAAGGGCGTATCGAGCATCTGGCCGGTCGGGCAAGACCAGATCGCCGCCGCCATCGGCAACAGGTACCAGTCGGCAAAGGCATCGGAGTAGCGGCCTTCGCGCAAGAAGTCGCGCAGGCTGCGCTGGTTGTCGGGGTGGGAGGCCAGCCAGGCGACGCTCTCGCGATTGAAGCGCAGGATGTCGGAGAGCATGGACCAGAAACTGCGGCGAACGAGGTTGCGCTTCTGTCCGAAGACCGTCGCCAGATTGCTGCCAGCCCATTCCAGATCCGGGTTCTCCAGGCTGACGGCGAAGGACATCTCGGTTTCCACCGATTCAACGCCGAGCAGCGCGAACATCGCGATCAGGTTCGGATAGGTGCGCTCGTTGAAGACGAGGAAGCCGGTATCGACCGGATGCGTCTTCCCATCCAGCGTGACATCAACGGTATTGGTATGGCCGCCGAGGTGGCTGCCCGCCTCGAACAGGGTGACTTCATGTTCGCGGCTAAGCAGCCAGGCACTGGCAAGACCGGAAATACCGGCACCGACGACAGCGATACGTTGTTTTTTGTTCATGGCTGCTCTCCCCTATCCCCGGACGTTCAGTCGTTACTGCCGAATAGCTCGGCGTAAGCGGAATGGTTGTGAATGGACTCGAAGTTTTCCGAGGCGACCTTCCACGACGCAATGCGTGGCTCGTTCATCAACCGGAGGGCAATGTCACGGACCAGATCCTCGACGAACTTCGGGTTGTCATAAGCCCGTTCGGTCACCCATTTCTCGTCCGGTCGCTTGAGCAGGCCGAACACCTCGCAGGAGGCCTCGTCCTCGGCAATACGGACCAGTTCCTCGACCGACATCAGCGAACGCAGCTTGGCTTCCAGCGTGATGTGCGAGCGCTGGTTGTGGGCGCCATAATCGGAGATCTTCTTCGAGCAGGGGCAGAGACTGGTCACCGGCGCCGTAACGCGAAGCGTCATGCTGGCGTACTCGCCTTCCGGCGCATCGATGATGTAGGTGACGTCGTAATCGAGCAGGCTTTCAACACCCGATACCGGCGCCGCCTTGCGGATGAAGTACGGGAAGCTCATTTCGATGCGGCCACTGCGCGCTTCGAGTCGCAACAGCATTTCGTCGAGCATGCGGAAAATACCATCCTGCGTCAGCAGGCCATGGCGGGATTCGAGAATTTCGACGAAGCGCGACATGTGCGTGCCCTTCACTTCTGGCGGCAAGCCGACGGTCATCGCCAGCGTCGCCACAGTGCTCATTTGCTCGCCGTTTCCAGCCTCGATGCGCAACGGGTAACGCAGCCCCTTGACGCCAACATTCTGAATGGCGAGCGCGCGGGTATCGGCGAAAGCCTGCACATCGGGGAGGAAGAAGCGGTCGGGTGCGTTCATGGTCATTCTCCAGTCGGGGTCGGGGTGAGATACAGCCAATACTTACTTGATTAAAAATTCGTCGATGCGGGCGAGCAGCGCCTTGTCTTCCGGCGCCGTGGTGCTGCTGAATGCCACCACTTGCTGGCCATCGCGGCTGATCAGGTATTTGTGGAAATTCCAGGCGGGCTTGCTGCCGGTGCGCTTGGCCAACTCCTTGTAAAAGGCATTGGCCTTGTCGCCCTTGACCACGGTCTTGCTGACCATCGGGAATTCGACGCCATAGGTCAATCGGCAGAAGTCGGCTATCTGCTTGTCGCTACCCGGCTCCTGCTCACCGAAATCGTTGGACGGAAAGCCAAGAACAACCAGCCCCTTCTCCTTGAGGCGGTCATGCAGCTTTTCCAGACCGTCGTACTGATTGGTGAAGCCGCAATAACTGGCCGTATTGACCACCAGCAGCACCTTGCCGCGGAACTGACACAAGGGGAGCGGCTTCCCATCGTTCAGCCCGGTGAATTCGTACTTGAGCAAATCCGGGCAGGCAGACTCGGCAACAGGCACAACTCCGATGGATAGCACACCTGCAAGGCCGATCATCCGCTTGAAATGTCCAATCATTTACGGCTCCTTAACCAAATTTGTCCTAGACAATGTGCGCTTTTGTTCGTAATATAGAAACCAATAACTCAGTTGTCAACCGTTTTGTTGATGGTTTGTACAGGACAAATATGAGCAATACGACATTCAACATCGCTGCCGTCGAACGTGACACCGGCCTGTCCAAGGATGTACTGCGGATGTGGGAGCGCCGCTACGGCTTCCCGGTCCCCGACCGCGACAGTAACGGCGAACGCTGTTACCCCACCGAACAGGTGGAGCGCCTGCGGGTCATCAAACGCCTGATGGACTCGGGCCACCGCCCGGGGAAGCTGCTGGCCATGCCGCCCGAGGCCCTGGCCGAACTCGCGCCGCGGCGCAGCATGCCGGGCCCGCAGGCCGAGACGCCAAGCTGTGCCGACGAACTCGAATCGCTGATCGGCCTGATCAAGGGACATGACGGTGCAGGCTACCAGCAGGCAATGCACCATCGTCTGGCCCGCGAAGGGATGCAACGTTTTGTCCAGTACACTGTGGCACCGCTGACCCATCGCATTGGCGAATCCTGGGAGGAGGGCAGCATCGAAGTTTTCGAGGAACACCTGTTCACCGAACTGACCAAACGACTCTTGCGGCAATCCATCGCGGCGCTGCCGACCGCCCGCGGCGGCGCCCGCATTTTGCTGACCAGCGTCCCCGAGGAACAGCACGTCCTCGGTCTGCTGATGGTCGAGGCCTTGTTTACACTGGAGGGTGCCGAGTGCATCCCGCTCGGTACGCAAATGCCACTTTTCGAAATTGCCCGCGCGGCCGAAGCGCACCGTGCCGACATTGTCGCCCTCTCCTTCTCGATTGCGTTCCCTAGCCGGCAAGTACCGGCTTTGCTGCAACAATTGCGGCAGCTGCTGCCGTCAGGCGTCGCGCTGTGGGCCGGTGGTGCGGGTGTCGGACGCTGCCCCTCGATCGATGGAGTACGCCTCCTCGCATCACTACCGGAGGCGATCGGAGAGCTGAACACTTGGAAGGCCACCCACGCATGAACGACAGCGGCTTTCGGGGCAACAAGTCAGCACTGCCGAGTAAGCCCTGTCTCCTCTGTGGCCGCCCGATGAGCTGGCGTCGAAAGTGGGCCCTGACCTGGCATGACGTGAAATACTGCTCCGCGGCATGCCGCCGCCTCGCCCGAATGCCCGCGACACCGACGCCCCGTTGAGAGAGCGCTGATTTCCTCGCCCCCCCAAACTAGATGCGCCGCCATTTCCTGATCCTCGGCGATCAACTCCACCCGGACCCGCATCCGCTGCTGGTCGATTTCAATCCGGCACACGACCACCTGCTGATGATCGAAGCGGCCGATGAGGCGCAGCATGTCTGGAGCCACCGCGCCCGCATCGCCCTTTTTCTCTCGGCCATGCGCCACCGCGCCGACGGTTTCCGGCAACTCGGTCTGCCTATCGACTACCTGACGCTTGGCAGCCATCCTCACGCCAGACTGGCCGACGCACTGAGTGCGCATCTCGCGACCCATCCGACTTCGGTGGTAGTGATGCTCGAAGCCGGTGACCTGCGCTTGCAGGATGCGCTGCGGCAGGCCTGTGACGCCGCCGGCAGCGCACTGCTGGTGCGGCCAGACCCGCATTTTTTGTGCAGTCTCGACGATTTCATGCGCTGGGCTGGTGACAAGCCGGGGCTGCGAATGGAGTTCTTCTACCGCTGGCAGCGGCAGCGCCACAACATTCTGATGGCCGACGGCGAACCCGTCGGCGGCCAGTGGAATTTTGACGCTGACAATCGCCAGCCCTTCGGCCGGCAAGGCCCGCCCCCACGGCCCCAAGCGCCACGTTTTGCGCGGGATGCGCTGACGCAGGCAGTCATCGATGAGGTCCGCGCCCGCTTTCCGGATCACCCCGGCTCGCTCGACGACTTCGCCTGGCCGGTCACACTGGCAGAGGCCGAGGCCGCGCTGGCAGATTTCATTCGCCACCGCCTGCCCGATTTCGGCCGCTGGCAGGACGCCATGTGGGCGGGTGAGCCCTTTCTCTGGCATTCGCTGCTTTCGGCAGCACTCAACCTGAAGCTGATTTCGCCGCGGCAGGTGATCGACGCCGCCGTGCAGGCCTGGCAAGACGGCAAGGCACCGCTCCCCGCCGTCGAAGGCTTCGTCCGGCAGATTCTGGGCTGGCGCGAGTTCGTTCGCGGCATCTATTTCCGCCACATGCCGGCACTGGCCGAGAGCAATCAGTACGCGCACCATACCCCGCTGCCTGACTGGTACTGGACGGGAAAAACCCAGGCTCGATGCCTCGCGGACAGCATCGGCCAGACCTTGCTTCACGGCTACGCCCACCACATCCAGCGGCTGATGATCACCGGCAACTTCGCACTGATCGCCGGCCTCGAACCACGTGCGGTCGCCGACTGGTATCTCGCCGTCTATGTCGATGCGGTCGCCTGGGTCGAGGAGCCGAACACGCTGGGCATGGCGCTCAATGCCTGGCCGGGCATGACCAGCAAGCCCTACTGCGCCTCGGGGGCCTACATCAAGCGCATGAGCAATTATTGCAGCGGCTGTCGCTATCGCCCGGAACAGCGAACGGGTGCCTCGGCCTGCCCGTTCACGACCTTCTACTGGGACTTCCTCATCCGCCACCAGCCTCGCTTCGCCAGCAACCCACGCATGGCCCTGCCGCTGAAGCATGTGGCACGGATGTCCGAGGCTGAACGATCCGCCATTACCGATTACGCCGAAAAGCTGCGTCAGAATCTGGAAGCCATCTAAAATGTCGGCCGATCCCGTTTCGTGTGCCCAGCCGATTTTGGGCACTTTTTCAGGTTGACCGCAAATGAACTACGCCGCCCCCGATTTCGAATCGAAAATCTGCCCGCCGGAGCAACTGGCCGCCCGCGCTGCCGCCATCGCCCGGCCACTGGTATTCACCAACGGCTGTTTCGACATCCTGCACTGCGGCCATGTCACCTATCTGGCACAGGCCGCTGCACTCGGTACCAGCATGGTCGTTGCGCTCAATACCGATGCCTCAGTCAAGCGGTTGGGAAAGGGCGACGACCGGCCGGTCAACGCCCTTGAAGACCGCCTCGCGGTCATGGCCTCACTGGGCTGCGTCTCGCTGGTGACCTGGTTCGACGAAGACACCCCGCTGCAGCGCATCCTCGAATGCCGTCCGGAAATCCTGGTCAAGGGCGGCGACTGGCCGGTGGAGAAGATCGTCGGCTGCAACGAAGTTCGTGGCTGGGGCGGCAGCGTGCACTCGATTCCCTTCATCCATCAGAAATCGACGACGGCACTGCTGGAAAAGATCCGCCGGTTGTAACGCCGGCCGTTAAAGGACGACCTGCGTCCCGAGTTCGACCACGCGGTTGCTCGGGATCTTGAAGAAGGCCGTCGCCGGACTGGCGTTGCGGAACATGGCGACGAAGATTTTTTCCCGCCAGAACGCCAACTCCGAGCCAAGACGCGGAATCAGCGTTTCGCGACCGATGAAGTAGGACGTGTCGAGGGAATTAAACTCCAGGCCGGCATCTGCACATAGCCCGAGTGCCTCGGGAATGTTCGGTTCGTCCTTGAAACCATACTGGATCACCACACTCCAGAAGTTGTCACGCAGCGGCCGGACTTCGACGCGGTCGATATCCGGCACGTAGGGCACGTCGTAGAACTGCACCGACAGCAGCACCACCCGCTCGTGCAGCACCTTGTTATGCATCAGATTGTGCAGCAGTGCATGCGGCACACCGGTCGGGTCGGCGTTGAGGAAAACCGCAGTGCCTTCGACGCGGGTCGGCATCGAAGCCGACAGCGACTCCAGGAACATCATCAACTCCAGCCGCTCGCCCTTGAGGCGCTCGGCCAACAGTTGCCGCCCGCGCTTCCAGGTCGTCATCAGCACGAAGACGCCCACCCCGGCGACCAGCGGGAACCAGCCACCGTCAGGAATCTTGAGGATGTTGGCAGCGAGAAAGATCAGTTCCACGGCAAGGAAGCATGAGAACAGCAGCGCCGCCTTGAGCCAGCCCCAACGCCAGACCTTGGCGACGACGTAGCAGGCGAGGATGGAGGTGATGACCATGTCGCCGGTCACCGCAATGCCGTAGGCGGCGGCAAGGTTATTCGAGGACTTGAAACCGAGGACGAGGATCATCACTGCGACCATCAGGCCCCAGTTCACCGCCGGCAGGTAAATCTGCCCCTGTTCTTTTTCCGAGGTGTGCTGGACCTCCATGCGAGGCACGAAACCAAGCTGCATCGCCTGCCGGGTCACTGAAAAGGCGCCGGAAATCACCGCCTGCGAAGCGATCACCGTCGCCACCGTCGCCAGACCGATCAATGGATACAGCGCCCACTCGGGCGCGGCCCGGTAGAAGGGATTGTCGGCAGCCTCCGGGTTACCGAGGATCAGCGCCCCCTGCCCGAAGTAATTGAGCACCAGTGCCGGCAGCACGAAAGCGAACCACGCGCGCGAGATCGGCTTGCGCCCGAAGTGCCCCATGTCGGCATAAAGCGCTTCGGCACCGGTGACGGCGAGGACGACATTGCCCATCGCCAGCAGGGCCATGGCCTTGTTGGCGAGCAGGAACTCGATGCCGTACAGCGGATTCAGGGCATGCAGGATCGCCGGCTGCTCGGCGATGTTGATGACGCCGAGTACCGCCAGCGCGCTGAACCAGACCAGCATCACCGGACCGAAGAAGGCACCGACGACCGCGGTGCCGCTTTTCTGGACCAGAAACAGAAGGAACAGCACCACCAGCGTGATCGGGATGACGAAGGGGTGCAGCGCCGGCGCGCCGACCTCCAGGCCTTCGACGGCGGAGAGCACCGAGATCGCCGGCGTCACCATGCCGTCGCCGTAGAACATGGCCGCACCGAGAATGCCGACGATCATGATCGCCTTGGCCTGCTTCGGCTTGTGCTCCGCCTCATGCAGCGCCAGCGCGATCAGGGCCATGATGCCGCCTTCGCCGCGGTTGTCGGCACGCATGATGAAGCTGACGTACTTGACCGAAACGACGATGATCAGCGCCCAGAAAAAGAGCGACAGGCTGCCGAAGATGTTGGCTTCGGTCACCGGAATCGGATGATTGCCGGCGAACACCTCTTTCATCGCATACAGCGGACTGGTGCCGATGTCGCCATAGACGACGCCCAGCGCAGCCAAGGCAATGGCGGCCAGCTGCTTGCCGCTGGGCTGGATCGCATTAATTTGACTGCTCATACAGTTCCCCGAAGCAGTTGGCCGCCTCTGCCGGGCCGCCTGACCGCGAGCGGCATCAACCGCCCAGCGCCGCCTTCAGCGACTGAACTTCTTCTTCAGACTCTTCGATAATCTCGGCCAGGGTTTCGGCATCGAAAATATCGTCCAGAATCGAGGTATCGACCTCGCCGTCGAGTTCCGGGTCGCGCCAGCCCGACGTCCGGTTGGCGATCTTGTTGGCGACATAGAGCACGTCGGACAGATTCCGGACCTCGGTAATCTCGCGGTCGGTTTCGTGCATCTGCACCGCTTCAAGGACGGACTCCGGCGAACCAAGCGCCGACAGCAGTGCGTGACCGATGTTGTCGTGCCAACCAACGAGCAGCGCATGCAACTCGGCCTTGTCATTGAGGAAGTCGGGGAAGTTGGCAGCTCGCGACATCAGGTAGAACACCCCGAGATCGTGCACCAGACCAGCAAACATCGCCTCGTCGCCGTTGATCCTGGCCAGCTTCTTCGCCAGCACGCGGCACAGCGCGGCGACATGCGACGTATGGACCCACAGGCGCTGCGCGATGCCCTCGAAGGGCTGCATCTGCTTCGACTTGATCAGCTGCTCCATGGCCACGGCAAAGGAAACGGTACGGACCGCCTCCATGCCAACGCGAACAATGGCACTTTTGACATCGGCGATCTCGCGCCCAGACGGGTTGAGCGCGACCGAATTCGCCATGCGGATGATCTTGGTACTCATCAGCGGCTCGGCACCGACCAGTTTGGCCAGTTGCTCGACATTCAGGTTCGGATCCTTGAGCGCGGTCCGCACCTGAAAGGTGATATCGAGAAAGGTCGGAAAAGTAATCTCGTTGCCGGACAGGTCCTTGGCGATGTCTTCGAGAATTTTGAAGGTAGCGGAACTCATGCACGAACCCCTGACGGTCGGCCCCCTGTGCGGCAGCCGGGTTGAACGTTAAAACGGAATATCGTCGCCCAGATCATCGAAGGACGGCTTAGGACGGTTCTTTGGCGGCGCCGGAGCGTAGTCGGCCTGATCATCGTAGCCGCCTCCGCCGCCAGAGGATGCCGGGCCCCCCATGCCCTGACGACCGCCCAGCATCTGCATCTCAGTGGCCTCGATTTCAGTCGTGTAACGGTCCTGACCCTCCTTATCCGTCCACTTGCGGGTCTTGATGCGCCCTTCCAGATAGACCTGCGAGCCCTTCTTCAGGTACTGACCGGCGATTTCAGCCAGCTTGCGGTAGAACACCACCCGATGCCACTCGGTCATTTCACGCTTTTCACCGCTGTTCTTGTCCTTCCAGCTCTCTGTGGTGGCGAGGCGGATATTGCAGACGGCGTCGCCGCTGGCGGTGTAACGGGTGTCCGGGTCAGCGCCCAGATTGCCGATGAGAATGACCTTGTTCAACGAAGCCATGCGTTTTGTCTCCTAAACAGTGGGGGCCGCCGCCGGCGCACTGCGCCGCTGCGGGAAATTCATGGTGCCGGCAACGATCAGCCAGATCAGACAGAGACCGGCGCCGACAGAAAACACGGCATTATCGCCGAAATGCTGCGCAATGTAGCCGCCGGCCGCACCGCCAATGAACAGGCCCATCGCCTGCGTCGTGTTATAGACGCCGAGTGCCGCGCCCTTGGCAGCCGGCGGCGCAGTCCGCGACACCAGCGAGGGCAGGGTGGCTTCAAGGACATTGAAAGCGACAAAGAAAAGCAGCAGCCACAGCGCCAGCGTCCACAGCCCCTGACCAGCAACCAGCAGGCCCACCTGAACCACCACCAGCAGCGCAATGGCGCCGCGGAAAACCGGCCGCATCTTGTCTTTGCGCTCAGCCGCGATGATCGCCGGGATCATCACCGCGAACGACACCAGCACCGCCGGCAGATATACCTGCCAGTGATCGGCGGCGGGCAGGCCGGCATGATCGATCAGCGCATGCGGGATGACCACGAACATCGCCATCTGCACCATGTGCAACATGAAGATGCCGAGATTCAGGCGGAGCAGGTCGGCGTCGAAAATCACCCGGCGCAGCTGCAGCCTTTCATGGCCATGCGGCGGCGGGGCCGGTGGCACCGCCTTGAGCAGCAGCACGATGGCCGCCAGCGCCAGCACGCCGGTCATGATGAACAGCCCGGCCATGCCGATCCAGCCGTACAGGATCGGCGCGCCGACAAGCGACAGCGCGAAAACGAGACCGATGGACGAACCGATCATCGCCATCACCTTGGTCCGGTGTTCCTCGCGCGTCAAATCGGCGGCCAGCGCCGTCACCGCCGCCGAAATGGCGCCGGCACCCTGCAACACACGGCCGACGATGACCCAGGTCATGTCCGGCGCCCAGGCGGCGACGAAGCTGCCCAGCGCAAAAATCAGCAGCCCGGCGACAATCACCTGCTTGCGGCCGAGATAATCGGACGCAACGCCGTAAGGAATCTGGAAAACCGCCTGCGTCAGGCCATAGGCACCGAGTGCGAAGCCGACCAGCGCCAGGTTGTCGCCGCCGGGCAAGGTCTTGGCGTGCACCGAAAACACCGGCAGGATCAGGAACAGCCCCAGCATGCGCAGGGCGAAGATAGACGCCAGCGAAGCACCGGCGCGGCGCTCTTCGGGACTCATGCGGTCGTTGGGTGAAGACATGGTAATTGTTTTGTTGTGCAATGCAGCGAAAGGAGAAATATTAGCAGGTTTGCTCGCGCCGCCGGCGACCATCAGCCGCGTTCGGCAATCCAGATTGCCGAACCAGGCACGAGGTTCCAGAACAGGGCCATTTTTCAAGTTCACCGCGGCTGTCAACATCGCCGTGGCCCGCTCCAAAAACTCGCTCGCCGATACCTGGCCGCTGCTGCTGATCGGCACCGGCTTTTCTGCCATTGCGCTGGCGGCGCTGGTCATCGCCGCACTGCACCTGATCAACCACCTGCGCGCCCAAGCCTGGGTCGAACATCCGGCAATCCTTGAAAGCCATGCCCCCGTCGCCGGCCAGCGCCTGAACAGCGAGCGCAGTTGCCGCCTTGAAGGCCGCTACCGCTATCAATGGCAAGGTCGCGACTACACCGGCGAGCGCCTCTCCTTCTCGATCATCCACGCCTACAACCTCGACGACTTCGATTTGCAGCTTGCCGACCATCTAGGCGGCCCGGGCAACGCCATCCACGTCCGCGTCAATCCGGCCGACCCGGCTGAAAGCGTCGCCTTCTCCGAGATCCGCTGGGGAGAAGTTGGCGCCTGCATGCTCTTCGTTTTCGGCATGGGTAGCGGGGTGCTGTTTTTCCTCTACGCCGCCTTCGCCAAAGGCCGGTCGCGCAAACTCAGCGGCCGGGGCGCCACACCGGTGCGTTTACACGGCGTGACCGTCCTCATCATGTGGCTGCTGCCCCCGCTCTTCGGCCTGCTTGCCTGGCTGCTCTGGCGCGACGGCCATCCGCTGTGGGCCGCCACCCTCGCGCTGCAATGGCCGCTCACGGTCAACGCCAGCGTCGCCTGGCTGCGCCAGCGCAGGTGACGCCACCCGGCCGGGCTGGGTATAGTGCCGCCATCAACTTACGGAGTCACCGCCATGTCCGCCACCCGCCATGAACACGCTGCCAGCGCCGTCTCCGGCTGGCTCTTCCTGCCCGCCTGGCTCGCCTTCTTCGCCGGCGCACTGTGGCAGGTTTTCGGCAACATCTTCATCAACAAGCAGCCCCCCGCCATCAGCGGCTTCCTCGCGCTGCCGGTGCTGGTCTTCCTCGCCAAGGGCTTCGTCATCCTGCCGCCGAACATCGGCGCGGTGTGCACCTTCTTCGGCCGCTATGCCGGCAGTCTGCGCGAATCCGGCTTCTTCTGGACCAATCCCTTCTTCCAGCGCCAGCGCATCTCGCTGCGCGTGCATAACCTCAACACGCCAACGCTCAAGGTCAACGACCGCGCCGGCAACCCCATCGAGGTCGGCGCCGTCGTCGTCTGGCGCGTGCTCGACACCGCCCGCGCCGCCTTCGATGTCGAAGACTACGAAACCTACGTCGCCATCCAGAGCGAATCCGCCGTCCGCGTCGTCGCCAGCGCCCGCTGGTACGACGGCGACGAGCACGGCCGCAACTCGCTGCGCGCCGACCTCGACGCCGTGGCCGGCGCGCTCGCCGACACCATCCAGGAACACGTCGCCCTCGCCGGGATCGAAATCGTCGAAGCCCGTATCGCCCACCTCGCCTACGCCCCGGAAATCGCCAACGCCATGCTCCGCCGCCAGCAGGCCGAAGCCGTTGTCGCCGCCCGCAGCCACATTGTCGAAGGCGCCGTCAGCATGGTCCGCCTCGCCATCGACCAGCTCGAACGCGAAGGCGTCGTCAAACTCGCCGAAGCCGACCGAGTGCACCTCGTCGGCAACCTGCTGACCGTACTGGTGTCGGATAACGAAACGCATCCGGTGATTTCGGTCGATAAAGGCGGCTAAACCCGCCAGCTGCGACCATAAACATAACTGCCGACCCCCGGGGTGAACCCGAAAAATGCTCGAAAATCGGGCACCCGAAAACTGGATGTTCATACAGCTAACCCATGCAAAACCGCGCTGATTTGCGTATAGTTGGCACCCCCCTCCTCCAACATTGAACAGCAGCGATGGAAACCATACGCATCCGTGGCGCACGCACGCATAACCTCAAGAACATCAACCTCGACCTGCCGCGCGACCAGCTTATTGTGATCACCGGCCTGTCCGGTTCGGGCAAGTCCTCGCTCGCCTTCGATACGCTCTATGCCGAGGGCCAGCGGCGCTATGTCGAATCGCTGTCCGCCTACGCCCGGCAGTTCCTGCAGCTGATGGAGAAGCCGGATGTCGACCTGATCGAAGGCCTGTCGCCGGCGATTTCCATCGAGCAGAAGGCGACCTCGCACAACCCGCGCTCGACGGTCGGCACCGTCACCGAAATCCACGATTACCTGCGCCTGCTCTACGCCCGCGCCGGCACCCCCTACTGCCCGGACCACAATCTGCCGCTGGAAGCACAGACGGTGTCGCAGATGGTCGATCATGTACTGGCGCTGCCGGCCGAGACCAAGCTGATGATCCTGGCGCCCGTGGTTGCCAACCGCAAGGGCGAGCAGATGGATCTCTTCGCTGAACTGCGCGCCCAAGGGTTCGCGCGGGTACGCGTCGATGGCACGGTGTATGAAATCGACGCCGTGCCCAAGCTGGCCAAGTCGCAGAAGCACAATGTCGATGTCGTCATCGACCGCCTGAAGGTACGCGACGACATGCGCCAGCGGCTGGCCGAGTCCTTCGAAACCGCGCTGCGCCACGCCGAAGGGCGGGCAGTGGCGCTGGAGATGGATTCCAGCACCGAGCACCTGTTTTCCGCCAAGTTCGCCTGCCCGGTCTGCTCGTATGCGCTGCAGGAACTGGAGCCGCGCCTCTTCTCCTTCAACAACCCGATGGGCGCCTGCCCGAAATGCGACGGGCTGGGGGTCATCCAGTTCTTCGACCCCAAGCGCGTCGTCACCAACACAGCGGCGTCGCTAGCCAGCGGCGCCATTCGCGGCTGGGACAAGAAGAACCAGTTCTACTTCCAGATCATCGAGTCGATTGCCGTGCATTACGACTTTTCGGTTGAGACGCCATGGCAGGAACTGGCCGAGGAACACCGGCAGCTGATCCTCTACGGTTCCGGCCGCACCGAAATCAATTTCCGCTACCTCAACGACAAGGGCACGCGCTTCGACCGCAGCCATACCTTCGAGGGCATCATTCCCAATCTGGAACGGCGCTATCGCGGCAGCGACTCGGCGGCGGTGCGCGAGGAGCTGGCCAAGTACATCAGCAACTCCACCTGCCCGACCTGCAACGGCACCCGCCTGCGCACAGAGGCCCGGCATGTGGGCGTTGGCAGCCACACGCTGCACGAAATCAGCCGCCTGCCGCTGGGCGAGGTACGCAATTATTTCAACTGCCTGCAACTGACCGGCGCCAAGGCGCAGGTGGCAGACAAGATCCTCAAGGAAATCACCGCCCGCCTCTCCTTCCTGATCAACGTCGGCCTCGATTACCTTTGCCTTGAACGCTCGGCCGAGACGCTTTCCGGCGGCGAGGCGCAGCGCATCCGCCTCGCCTCGCAGATCGGCTCCGGGCTCACTGGCGTCATGTACGTGCTCGACGAGCCGTCCATCGGCCTGCACCAGCGCGACAATGACCGGCTGCTGGAAACCCTGAAGAACCTGCGCGACATGGGCAACACCGTGCTCGTCGTCGAACATGATGAAGACGCGATCCGCAATGCCGACTACGTGATCGACATCGGCCCCGGCGCTGGTGTGCATGGCGGCGCCATCGTCGCTCAAGGCACGCCCGCAGAAGTGAGCGCCAACCCGCTGTCGATGACCGGCGACTACCTCGCCGGCCGGCGGGCCATTTTGGCGCCAAAACAGCGTCGCCCGTGGAACCCGGAACGGGTGCTCAAGGTGGTCGGCGCCTACGGCAACAACCTCAAGGATGTCACGCTGGAAATCCCCGGCGGGCTGCTCACTTGCATCACCGGCGTCTCCGGCTCGGGCAAGTCCACGCTGATCAACGACACGCTCTACGCCGCAGCCGCCAAACACCTCTACGGTTCGACCACCGAGCCGGCGCCGCACAAGGAGATCGTCGGCCTCGACCTGTTCGACAAGGTGATCAACGTCGATCAGGCGCCGATCGGCCGTACCCCGCGCTCCAATCCGGCGACTTACACCGGCCTGCTGACACCAATCCGTGAACTCTTCGCGCAGGTACCCGAGTCACGCGCCCGCGGCTACGGGCCGGGCCGCTTCAGCTTCAACGTCAAGGGCGGTCGCTGCGAGGCCTGCCAGGGCGACGGCATGATCAAGGTCGAGATGCACTTCCTGCCCGACATCTACGTGCCCTGCGACGTCTGCCACGGCAAGCGCTACAACCGCGAAACGCTGGAGATCAATTACAAGGGCAAGAACATCCACGACATCCTTGGCATGACCGTCGAGCAGGCGCGCGAGTTCTTCGACGCCGTACCGGTCGTCGCCCGCAAGCTGCAGACGCTGGTCGATGTCGGCCTCAGCTATATCACCCTCGGCCAGAGCGCTACCACGCTCTCCGGCGGCGAGGCGCAGCGGGTCAAGCTGGCGCTCGAACTGTCCAAGCGCGACACCGGCCGCACGCTGTACATCCTCGACGAACCGACCACCGGCCTGCATTTCCAGGATATCGAGATGCTGCTCAGCGTGCTGCAGCGGCTGGCGGCCAACGGCAATACCATCGTCGTCATCGAACACAACCTTGATGTCATCAAGACCGCCGACTGGATTGTCGACCTCGGCCCGGAAGGCGGCGAAGGCGGCGGGCGTATACTGACGGCCGGCACGCCGGAGCAGGTCGCAAAATGCAAGACCAGCCACACCGGACGCTTCCTGAAACCCCTGCTGGAGAAACCCAAGCCATGACCCCGACGCATCTGCGGTCAACCCTGAAAATCGTCAAAAATCCGGCTTGGGCGAAAGTTCGGGCATGAGCGGTTTCGAGGAATTCAAGGGCAAGCAGGGCCTGACGCGCCTGATCAATGCGCTCGGCTATTCGCGCGATGGACTGGCGGCGGCATGGAAGAACGAAGCCGCCTTCCGCGAGGAGGTGCTGCTGGCCGCCATCACCATCCCACTGGCAGTCGTGCTCGGCAAGTCTGGCATTGAGCGCGCCCTGCTCATCGGCGCCATCCTGTTGATCCTGATCGTAGAAATCCTCAATTCCGGGCTTGAGGCAGTCGTGGACAAGGCTTCACCGGAAAAGCACGAGCTCGCCAAGCGCGCCAAGGATATGGGCAGCGCCGCCGTGCTGCTGGCGCTGGTCAACGCCGCCGTCATCTGGGCCTGCGTGCTCTGGCCGGCCGGCTGAGCATGCCAATGGCGTCAGGCAACGGTCAGATTCGATCCGCATAATTGCCGTGCTTCTCCTCCAAAGAGGCCTTGAACCCGCGTTACTGCGGGTTTTTTTTCGTCCCCTGCGCCTCAAGCGCGGCACGGCGAGCCATTTCTCGAAGCAAGGCGGTAAATTGTTCAGCCACTTCGTGTCGCATGAAGGCTACCCCGACACCGGCAGGCAACCACTGCTCCGGCTCCATTTCCAGCCGGTAATTTAGCGACGGCACACCCGTTCGCATCACAAAGCGCACTTCACTACGCAAATAGCGGGCGCTCCCCGTCAGCGCCAGAGAGATCAGCCGGCCGTCAGGCGTCAGTTCAACCCGGCGCTCGGAGTCGAAGCGCAGCGTAAAGGGCCCAAAAGTGGCCGCCCCCGTCTGGGCGATGCGCCAGACGCTGCCGGTGCGATTAAGGATACGACTGCTGAGCAGACCGGGCATGAAGGCCGGCATGCGCTCAAAATCGGTGAGCACCGCCAGCGCAATTGCTGGAGCGGCCGACAAGGGCACCGTAAGTTCGGCGAAATAGCGCCCATTGCGATAATCGACGTCGACATCGTCGTCTTCAACGGCAAATCGGTTCTGCGACCGTGCTACCGGCGACAACAACTCCAGCGCGAACAAGGCACCGCAGAACCGCCGCCGTTGCATGCCTCAGTGCAGCGCCTTGGCGAGGCGCGGGTGCGTACCAACGAAGTGACACAGCGCCGGCAGCACGAAGAGCGTCAGCAGCGTCGCCGAGATCAGGCCACCGATCACCACCAGCGCCAGCGGCCGCTGGGTCTCGGCGCCAATCCCGGTAGACAGCGCCATCGGCAACAGGCCGAGCATCGCCAGCATGGCCGTCATCAGCACCGTCCGCAGACGCGACAGCGCGCCCTGGAAGATCGACTGGTAGTTATCCAGCCCCTCACGCTTCAGCTGGTTGATGTAGCTCACCATGACCACGCCATTGAGCACCGCCTGCCCGAACAGTGCGATGAAGCCAATCGCCGCCGACACGGACAGCGGAATGCCGGATATCAGCAGCGCAAATATGCCGCCAATCATCGCAAACGGAATATTGCTGATGATGATCAACGCATCCTTGAACGACTTGAAGGCATCGAAGAGGAGGACGAAAATCAGCAGGATCGACAGCGGCACGACCAGCATCAGGCGCTTCATTGCCCGCTCCTGATTCTCGAATTCGCCAGACCAGGTGATCGAATAGCCCTCAGGCAGGCTCAACCCCTGTGCCGCCTTCTGCATATCGGCGACAACGCTGCCCATGTCGCGATCGCGGATGAAAACACCGATGGCGACTACCCGCTGCCCGGATTCACGGGCGATGTTCATCGCGCCGCTGTTCATGGTGAAGTCGACCAGACTCGCCAGCGGCACCTGCGCGCCGGAAGCCGTCGGCACGAGTATGCTCTTCAGCCTGTCGAGCTGGCGTTCGCTTTCCGGCAGGCGGACGACCACACTGAAGTGGCGGTCGCCCTCCCACAACTCGGTCGCCGCCTTGCCGGCGAGCGCTGTTTCGACGACATCCTGGACATCGGCGACATTCAGGCCGTAGCGCGCAGCCGCCGCACGATCGATTTCCAGACGATACTGCGGCAGATCGCCATCGCGATCGATGAAGGCCCGCACAACGCCCGGCACCTTGCCGATGCGGTCAAGCAGCTGGTTGCCGGACAGGCGCAACTGCTTCATGTCTTCACCGAATATCTTGATGACGATCTGGCCATCGATCTGCGAAATCGACTCGAGAATCTGGTCACGCACCGGCTGGCTGAAGGTCGGTTCGATCCCCGGAATGTCGTTAAGCTTGTCCTCCATCTCCTTGACCAGGTGCTCCTTGGTCATCCCCTTGCGCCATTGGGACTCGGGCTTGAGATCAAGCAGCATCTCGGTCATGTTGATGTTCTTCGGGTCGGTGCCATCTTCAGGCCGCCCCCCCTTGGAGACAACGGCATTGACCTCGGGGAAATCTGCCAGTATCCGCCGCAGCTTGCGCAATTCATTGCGCGCTTCGCTGACCGAGACCGATGTTGGCAAGGTCACATTGACCCAGATCGAACCTTCGTTGAGCTCCGGCAGGAATTCCGTTCCGAGCTGCGGCACTGCTGCCGCAGTGATCCCCAGCGCAACAAGCGCCGCCAGCAAGACCCGTTTGGTATTGGCGAGCGTCCACTTGAGGGCTGGTTCATAGCGGTTCATGAACCAGTGCATCAGCCGTGTCTCCTCGTGCGGCACCTGCGAGCGGAAAGCAACCTTCGACAGGAAGGGCACCAGCGTCAGCGCCAGTACCAGCGAGGTCACCAGCGCTGCCACCACCGAGTAGGCCATCGGCGCAAAAATTTTGCCCTCGTGCCGCTGCATGGTGAAGATCGGCAGGTGGGCGACGATGATGATGATGATTGAGAACACCGTCGGCCGCCCGACTTCGACGACTGCTTCAAGAATGGTTCGCTGCTGCGGCCTGTGGTCGTCATCCTTCTGGGCCTCCCCGAGTCGGCGGAAGATGTTCTCGATGACGATGACCGCGCCGTCGACGATGATCCCGAAATCCATCGCCCCCAGTGACAGCAGGTTGGCCGGTATGCCGGCGAAGGTCAGGCCAATGAAGGTGCCAAGCAGCGCCAGCGGAATGATTGCGCCGACAATCGCCGCCGCCCGCAGATCCGCGAGGAAGAGATAGAGCACCAGCGTCACCAGCAAGGCGCCTTCGAGCAGATTGGTGAAGACGGTTTTCAGTGTGCGACCGATCAGCCAGGATCGGTCGTAGTAAGGGGTGATCTTGACGCCATGGGGCAAACCACCGGCATTGAGCTGATCGACCTTGGCCTTCAGACTTTCCAGCACGTAAGAGGGGTTTTCGTCCTTGCGCATCAGGACGATGCCGGAAACGACGTCATCGAAATCACCGAGGCCATCGCTGTAACCGACGATGCCCTGCTCTGGCATCCGCGATTCGACAACCTCGGCAAGGTCGCGGACCAGCACCGGTGCGCCATTGACCTCAGCCACCACCACCTGGCCGATTTCTGCCGAGGATCTGAGGAGGCCAAGCGAGCGTATCAGGAACTGCTGCCTGCCCTGCGCCACCGAACCGCCGCCGGCATTGGCGTTGGCCCGCTGCAGGGCATTGAATAACTGCCCGAGGGTCAGCTTGTAGTCGCGAAGTCGGGCCAGATTCGGCCGAACCTCGTACTGGCGGATCGGACCGCCGAGAGAAACAACGTCAGCAATACCGGGCACCTGTTTCAGCTGGCGTGACACCTTCCAGTCCTGGATGGCGCGTAACTCGCTGGGCGGTATCCCCTCGCCCTCAAGACGGTAGCGGAAGATCTCGCCGGTGGCCGTCGCCGGCGGCGCCAGTTCCGGCTCAACGCCGGGCGGCAGGTCGAGGCCGCGCAGGCGTTCCTGGATCAGCTGACGGGCCATGAACAGCGACGGTTTTTCGTCGAAAGTGACGACGATGAAGGACAAACCGAACTGGGTATGCGAGAACATCCGGATCGAGTTCGGCACGCCCGCCAGGGCAATTTCCAGAGGAATCGTCACCTGCTTCTCGACCTCTTCCGGGGCACGGCCCGGATACAGCGAAATCACCGTGACCTGGGTATCGGTCACGTCAGGAAACGCCTCGATCGGCAGCGTCCGGAAGGCAGCGACGCCACCACCGATGAACAACAGCAGCCCAAGCAGGACGAAGAGCGGCTCGGTCAGCGCAAAATGGACAATGCGCTTGATCATTTGCGGGCGCCTGCCTGCGGCTTGAAGTACTTGAGCAGGTGCAGATTGCCTTCGATGACCACTTTGTCGCCGGCTTTCAGACCGGACCAGACATCCAGCCAGCCCTCATGTTCATTACCGGCATCAACTTTCTGCCGGCGGTAGCGTCCAGCGGCTTCCTCGACGAAGGCGTAACGTGTGTCGCCCTGCAGGAAGATCGCACCGGCCGGCACGTGCAGCGCCTGACTCGGCGGCAGTTCAACCCGCGCCTCGATGAACATCTCGCCCTTCAATCGGCGGTCGGCATTCCCCACTTCGCCACGCACGCGGATGGTCCGCGACTGCGGATCGACGAAGTCGGCAACGCGCGTGATCCGCCCCTTGAAGAGCTCACCCGGATACTGCTTGACCGAAAAATGGATGGGTTCGCCCGGCTTCAGTGCCGCGACGTCGCCCTCGCCGGCATCGAGCTGAAACCACAGCGCCGTCGGGTCGGTGATCACGAACATTGGCGCACCCGCCTGCTCGGCGCGGTATTCCATCCCCGGATTGATGTTGCGCTCGACAACCGTACCCGCCAGCGGCGCCTTGAGGAAATAACTGCCATCGCCATCGCCGCCCAGTCCGGCCAGCCGCCGACTGGTGCGCGCCGCTTCGGCCTGGGCCCGTACCGCCTCAGCCTCTGCCTGCTGCCAGTCCTTTTCGGCGACCACGCCGGCCTCGCGGAGGACCCGGCTGCGCTCGCGTGCCTGCTCGGCAACGCGCCAGTCGGCAGCTGCCCGCCGAGCATCGCTCTGCGCCAGGCCATAGTCGGCAGACTGCAGCACGGCCAGCGTCTGTCCCGATTTCACGGCATTTCCCAGGTCGACCGCAATGCTGCTCACGCGCCCGCCAAGCTGCGGAAACACACGCACGGTGCGCGTCTCGTCCCAGATCAGCCGACCCGGCAGGCGCAGTTCGCTGCCGGAGTTGGCGACGACAGTCGCCAGCTTGAGAAAGCCGGCGTTTTCGGCATCGACCAGGGTCACGATTTCGCCCTCGACCCGCACCGGCGGCGCCTTGAGGGAGGGCGCCTCGTCGGAGCATGCACCCAACCAGACGGCGATCAGGGTGGCGAGAATCAGTCGTTTTCTCATGGTGTCTTTCCGGAATCCATCTGGGCCTGCCAGTCGGCCCGTGCTTTTGCATAATCGGCGCGGGCCGTCACCGCTTCGACACGCAGCTGGCGCAGCGTGCGCCGGGCATCGAGCAGGTCGATCAACCCCATCGCGCCCTTGGCATAGGCAAGCTCGGCTGCCTGCGCCACGCGCTCGGCATCAGCCAGCAGGCCACCATCGAGGCGCCGGACGCGCTCACGTGCTGCCAGCAATTGCGCACGCGCCTGCGCCCATTGCCCGCCCGCCATCGCTGCGACCTTTTGCGCCTGCAGGCTGGCCGTCAGGGCATCCGCCTCGGCACGGGCGATTTCGCCCTCGTGTTCATGCCAGACAAACAGCGGAATGCTGACACCGATGCCATAGCTGTTGACCGGCGTGTTCTGCGCATAGTGTTCGTACTGGACGCCGACAGTGATATCGCGAGCCCGCTTCGCACGCGCCAGATCACGCTCGGCATCGGCGGCCTGACTGCGGCGGCGAGCCGCTTCCAGGTCGGCGCGCTGCGCTGGCAGGCCATCGGCCAGTACCTCATCATCCGCCAGCGGCCAGGGGTCACTCGCTGACAGCCCCGAGGCAGTCGCCTCGCGCCCGATCAGGTAAGCCAGCGCCTGCCTGGCCTGCACCAGTTCTGCCTGCACTGCACGCGCGTCGCTGTCGGCGCGCGATTGATCGATACCCAGACGGGCGACGTCCACCGGCGCCAGATCACCCGCCTTGAGACGTTTCTGGGCGGCGTCGACGCCGCGCGCGTAGAGCGCCGCAGTTTCAGTGGCCAGCGCAGCCTTTTCCTGGAGCAGCTTGAGATCGAAATAAGCTCGACGTAATTCGGCCAACTGCTGGCGCGAGGTATCGGCAAGGTCGAGATGGGCGGCCTCGAGACGGGCACCGGCGCTTCGCCGGCGCAATTCGCGCTTGCCGCCCCGCTCGATCAGCTGATCGACTCGCAGTTGCGAATCGACTTTCTTGTCCAGCCAGTTGCCAGTCGTGGTGCCGCTATTACGACTGATTTGCAGAAAATTAAGCGACAACTCGGGATTCGGCGCCTGCCCGGCGGCTTTCAGGTCTCCTGCGGCCGCATCGACCATCGCCGCCGCCAGACGCAACTCGCGGCTATGCTCACGCCAGAGCGCCTCGACTTCGGCAAGGGAGAGGGATGTTGCACCCTGGGCGCAGGCCAGGGCCGGAAGGAAGGCAAGCAGACAGGCGTAAAAACGGCGCATTGATGAGGCTTCTGAACGGACGTGCTATCCTATGAATCTCCCCTGACCAATTTCTGACACCCAATGCGCATACTGCTCGTCGAAGACGACGAACTGCTGGCCGATGGCCTGGCGCGGGCATTGCGCCAGTCGGGCTACACGGTGGATATTGCCGCCGATGGCCCGCGCGCCGACAGCCTGCTTGCCGCCGGCGGCTATGACCTGACCATCCTCGACCTCGGACTGCCCGGTCTGGATGGTAGCCAGGTGCTGACCCGCCTGCGCGGCCGCCGGCAAAAGACACCGGTGCTCGTCATGTCCGCCCGCATGGCGATCGAGGAACGCGTCCGCCTGCTCGATCTCGGTGCCGACGACTACCTCGTCAAGCCGGTAGCCTTGGCGGAGCTGGAGGCCCGCGTCCGGGCACTGATTCGCCGCCAGCTGGGGGCGGAAACCAACTTCTTGACGCTGGGCTCGCTACGCCTGGATCGCGAGGGCAAGCGCGCGTGGCTGGGCGATGAAGCGCTCGACCTCACCGCCCGCGAATGGGCAGCCATCGAGTATCTGGCCAGCCGGGTGAACCGTATCGTCGCCAAGGAGCAGTTCATGCAGGCGCTTTATAGCTGGGATGACGAGATCACGCCGAACGCGATCGAGAAATTCATCTCCCGGCTGCGCAGCAAGCTGGAACCTGCCGGCATCACCATCCGCACGGTACGCGGCCTGGGTTATTTCCTCGAGAAGCCGGAAGGACATGACCACGACGACTAGTCTGCGCCTGACGCTCCTCGAGCGTCTGCTGCCGGCGATGTTGCTGCTTTTGCTCGCCGGCGCCGGTACCGCCTACTGGGTTGCCCACGGCAGTGCCACCAAGGCCTACGACCGTTCGCTTTACGATATCGCGCTGGCGATCGCCGGCCAGTTGCAGGTCAGCGACGGGCGACTGCAACTCAGCCTGGCCCCGCAGGCGCGGGATGTCTTGCTGACCGACAAATATGACCGGATTTTCTATGCCGTCCATGAAACGAACGGCCGCCTGATCGACGGTAACCCGGAGTTGCCCCTGCCGATCCAGGAAAGCTGGCGAACACTGGGCAGCGAAGGACGCTCCTATTACGATGGTGTGGTCGACAACGAGCCCGTCCGCCTCGCCGCCCTGCGTCGCGACATCGGCGGCCATCAGCTGACCATTCTCGCAGCCGAAACCACCGTCAAGCGCAACGCCCTGGTACGTGAAATCCTCTTTGGCATGTTGCTGCCCGAGCTGATGCTGGCGCTAGTCAGCCTGGTCGTAGTCCTGATCGGCATACGTACCGGTTTGCGCCCCGTGACGACGCTCAGCGAACAACTGGCCGTTCGGTCGCCGAATGACCTTCGTCCTCTCGATGTCGACGTCCCGGAGGAAATGGCAACCGTTCAAACCGAAATCAACGGTCTGCTCGCCCGACTTGACCGTTCGCTGAGCAGTCAGCGTAACTTCGTCTCCGATGCCGCGCATCAATTGCGCACGCCGATCGCCGCACTGCAGGCTCAGGTCGAGGCGCTGATTCAGGAGGGTGGCGGCAATTCGCAGATGGCCGGCATCCTCAGCGCCACCCGCCGCCTCGCCCATCTCGTCGACCAGTTGCTGGCCTTGGCCCGGGCCGAACCGGCGCAACCTCAGGCAAATGCTGCGGTGAACCTGGAAAACATCGCAAAATCCGCTGCCGAAGCGTGGCTGCCGAAAGCCATTGCCCGCAATATCGACCTCGGCTTCGAACTGGCGCCGGTCTGTATCACTGGCAATACGCTCCTGCTTGAAGAGTTGCTCGGCAACCTGGTGGACAACGCGCTACGCCACACCCCGAGCGGCGGCCAGATCACCGTGGCCTGTGGCGTATCCGAAGAGTGCGCCTGGCTCAGCGTCGAGGACAGCGGCAGGGGCATCGCCGAGGCTGAGCGGGAGCGGGTTTTCGAGCGCTTCTACCGGTCCCCTGCCAGCCCCGGTGATGGCAGCGGCCTCGGCCTCGCCATCGTCCGCGAAATCGCCCGCCAGCATGGTGGCGGGGTCAGCATCGGCGAAAGCGAGGCTCTCGGCGGCGCACTGATTACCGTGCGTTTCGCCAAGCCCGCTACGGCCTGACCACCTTCGTCCCGCCCCCATCCTGCCCGTGCTGCGCCATCAGCAGCGCCGAGCCCTGGAAGTAGGCGATTGCCTCCTCAGCCATGACCGGGTCAGTCGCCATCGGCTGTGCCTCGCGGCCATCGGCGCTGATGCGGAAGGTCTCGATGCGCCGCTTCGGTTGCAGCACGGTCATCACATCGCCCTTGAGGTAGCCGAGATTCTGGTAGGTGGACAACAACGCCCGTCCCTCTGCCGGAGGCATGGCAAGGATGTCGCGGCCAATGAAATGGTCGTCCCCGCTCAGCCCGAGCATCGCCAGCAAGGTCGGCACCAGATCGATCTGGCTGGCGAGCGTGTCAACCTTGCGCGGCGCAACCAGCTTCGGCGCATAGACGATCGCCGGAATGTGGTACCGATGCACCGGGATCTTCGTTTTGCCGGAGCTGAAGGCGCAATGGTCGGCGACGAAAAGGAAGACGGTGTTGTCGAACCACGGCTTCTTTTTCGCCATTTCGACAAAGCGGCCGATGGCATAGTCGGCGTACTTGACGCCACCCGGACGCTTGCCCGGTGACGGAATGTCGATACGGCCCGCCGGATAAGTGAAGGGCACGTGGTTCGAGGCGGTCATCACGTGGCCGAAGAAGGGCTTGCCGGCGGCGTGTTCGCGGTCGATTTCAAGCAGCACCTGATCGAAGAGGTGTTCGTCGGCAACGCCCCAGATGTTTTCAAATTCGATGATGCCATCGGCAAAATTGCGGCGGTCGGTGACCTTGTAGCCCTGCGCCCCAAAATAGCCATTCATGTTGTCGAAGGCACCATAGCCACCGTAAATGAAGTGCGGCGACCATCCGCGTGCGCCCAGCGTCGCGCCCAGCGTATTGAGGTTGGTGACATCGGGCCAGCGCACCACGGACTTTCCGGGTAGCGGCGGCAAGGCGGCCGACAGGGCCTCCAGGCCACGAACCGTACGTGTTCCGGCAGCATACAGGCGGGTGAAGGACATGCCCTCTTCGGCGAGCCGGTCCAGATTCGGCGTCAGCCCGTCCTTGCTGCCAAATGCCTGCATGTATTCAGCCGACAGGCTTTCCATCATCACGACGACAACATTCGGTGCCCGACCATGATCGCCGATGGCCGGTTTGTAGGCGGCACGATTTACCGGTTGCAGCGTCGCACTGACTTTGGCGTGACCGGAAAGGCGACGCAGGTCGGCCAGCACTTCGTCATCGGGGCGCATGGCGTAAAACTGACGGTAATCGAGCTTGTTCTGGCGGGCAGCCCAGATGAAGCTGCGCCAGCCATTGTCCGCCAGCTCATTGGCGTAGCTGTTGGCGGAAAACTCCGGCGGCGTCTGCCCCCAGGCCAGCATGCCGGCAAGACCGGCCAGTCCGGCGACCCAGACGAACTGCGGCACCCGCGGGGCCTCGGTCACCACCTGCTGGCGCAGGCTGCGCCGCAATCCCCAGCCCAGCAACAGGCTGAGCGCCAGCAATGCACCAATGATCCGACCGACCGGATAGGACTCACGGATGTTGCCGATCACCTCGTTGGTGAACACCAGGTAATCAAGGGCAATGAAATTGAAACGGACGGCGAACTCGTCCCAGAACACCGTTTCTGCCACGGCGACGAATAGCAGCGTGAACAGATAAAGGAGGAAAAGTGGCCAACGCAGGCGCTCACGCCACTTTTGCCGTATAACCAACTCAAAGATGGCCCATGGCAGGGCAACAACGGCAGCTACCGGCACATCCCGCATCAAACCGGTGCCTAGCGCCGGTAGCAAGCTGTCCAGCGACTGCTGGCCGACCACCATGGCATGCGCCAGCAAAACGCAGCGGGTGATGAGAAAAACGCCCAACGCCAGCAGCGTGGAAAAACCCCAGAGACGAAGCGCCGGGCCGGAAATTGCGCGAAGAAAATGCATGATCGATTGCCGTAAAGTGAACTGCCGGCAATGTAGCGACCCGCCTGTGAGGAAGCCGTGAGGGATTTGTGAGTTTTTTGTGAGGGCGAAAAACTCAGTTCAATAACAAACAGGCAGGCCCGAAATCGACCGTCAGCTCGCCGCCGCCTTCAGCTGCATTGGCAGCGGTGACCTGCCAGCCGCTGGACTCGCAGGCATGCCTGACGAGCGCCAATCCGAGACCGTGCATACCCCGTTCACCGACATAGAAGCGATCGAACACCCGACTCAGGTCGGCTTCGGTGAAGCCCGGACCGGAATCGCGAACAACCAGCCGGGTATCTGCAATCTGGCAATGGACCGGGCCGGTGCCGCTGTAACGCAGCGCATTGTCGAGCAGATTTCGCAGCACCAGCGCCAGCAAGGCCGGATCAGCCTGAACGGCCAGCGCCTCAGGAACGGCCAGCACCAGCGGCGGCGCAGGTGTCTGTTCGGCAGTAAGCTCCTGCCACAGCGACTCAAGCAGTGCTCGCAAGGCCACCTTTTCCTTGACCACCGGCGTTCCCTCACGCGCCAGCAGCAGCAGACTGCTGCTCAGCCGGGTAATGCGGTCGACACTGGCAATGATGCGCTGGGCCCGGCGCTGGGCAAGGGTCGGCAGCGCAGGCAAACCCGCCATCAATTCGGCATCGGTGCGGATGCCAGTCAGCGGGGTCCGCAGTTCGTGCGAAAGGTTTGCTGCAAAAGCGCGCTCACGCTCGATGGCTGTCGCCTGCCTGAGCCGGTATCGTTCGAGCGTGCTCGCCACGGCCAGCAGTTCGTCGGACATCCCCGGCTCGACCAGCAATTGCGACTCGCTGGCGTCGAGCCGGCTGGCCAGCGATTCCAGTTGCCGCGTCAGCCGCCCGGCCACCAGATACCCGGCAAGCAGGGTGAACAGCGCCAGGCCAACGGCGGCGATGAGGTTAACTGCGATCAGGCTGTCGAGACGGCTTTCGTGATCCTCGACATCGTAGGCCAGAATGTAGCGCGCATTGTCATCCTCGCGCACCGCGACATGGTATTCCTTGCTGCCGAGGTAGGTTTCGTGATTACCCACCGGCAGGCGCGCCAGAAACGGTGGCACGCCATGGCCGGCCTCACCCTTGCCGATACGGTAGAGCCACATCGACGGCGTGTTCGGGAAGGCGGCATCCGGCGATTTCTGCCACAGCGCCATGCTGTGCTCGATCTGCTCACTCAATTGCTGGTCGATGAACTCTTCTTCCTTTCGGTCGAGAAGGCGGAACATCACAATCGACTGAACGACAATGACCATCAACGCCAGCGCCGCCAGCGACACCGCTACCCGAAAGCGCATACTGTGGGCGCGACGCGGCGCCGGATCAGGCGATGACGAGCTTGTAGCCGAGTCCATGCACGTTCTCGATCTCGACCCCGCTGCCAGCCAAGGCCTTGCGCAGGGTCAGCAGTACCGAGCGAAGATTGTCGCTGGCCTCCTGCTCATGCCCCCAAACAAGCAGTTCCAGTTCACGGCGTGAAAACAGCCGCCCCGGATGCGGCATCAAGCCGGTGAGCAGACGCAGGGCTTTCGGCGGCAGGGACAGCAACCGCCCGTCAAACCACACCTGCTGCGCCGTTGCGTCGTAGCGCAAGGCGCCACAGGTAAAAGCGTCAGGCCCGGCTGGTTTGACCTGGCTGCGGCGAGCCAGCACCTGCAACCGCGCAGCCAGTTCCTGCAGGGCAAAGGGCTTGGCCAGATAATCGTCGGCGCCGGCATCGAAACCCAGCAGTTTGTCCTCGAGGGTATCTCTTGCGGTCAACATCAAAATTGGCACAATTTCGCCATCAGCACGCAGGCTGCGCGCCAGCATAGCGCCGTCGCCATCGGGCAGATTACGATCGAGAACCAGCACATCAAAGGTCTGCGTCGCCAGTTGCCGCCTCGCCGCGGCGAGTGTCATCGCGTAATCGCACTGATGACCGGCCGCTTCGAGATAGTCATAGATGTTCTCGGCAATCGCCCGATCATCCTCCACGATCAGCACATGCATTTCAGGCTTCCGAAAGCGTGCCGGCGACGGCAATCCGGTTACGGCCGCCGCGCTTGGCCTCGTACAACGCCTCGTCGGCAAGCTTCAGCGCTCCTTCCAGCGGCAGGAGGGTGGCATCGGCCAGGCCCATGCTGAAGGTGACGCGAACCAGGCGGCCATCGGGAACACGAATCTCGACCCCGGAAAACCGCTCGCGCAGACGTTCTGCCAGACGCAGGGCCTCGTCAATGCCCACTTCCGGAAACAAAAAGGCGAACTCCTCACCGCCATAGCGACAGGAGAGATCGGACTGGCGCAGGGTATCGCCGACCAGCGCTGCAAAGGCTTTGAGCACGGCATCTCCGGCCGCATGCCCGTAGGTATCGTTGAGGCGCTTGAAGTGATCCAGATCGGCCATGCCCACGGTCAACGACCGGCGGTAACGTTGAGCCCGAGCCAGTTCCTGCTCCGCCAGCAGCATGAAATGACGACGGTTGGTCAGCCCGGTCAGGCCATCACGGTTGGCCAGCAACTCCAGTTGCTGCCGCGCTGCCTCGTTGGCCACCAGCGAGGCATGCAGTTCGACAATGGACTCCTCAACCGCCTGGATTTCAAGCATGTGCGCGGGGGGAAAGGCCGGCGGCGGCTGCTCGACACTGAGTTGCGACAGCTTGCGGTAGATATTCTGCAGCGGGTGGATCAGCGTCTGCCGGACGAAAAACAAGAACACGCACAGAAACACCGCCTCCAGAAGCACGACTGCAATCAGCTTGTAACGCGCCACCTGCATCGCCGCATTCACCTCGCGCAGATCGCGGCTGGCGAGGTTTACGCCTTGCACCGAGACATCGTCGACCAGCAGGCTGACCTGAGCACTGAGTTGCCGCCAGGCCTCGTAGTTGCGCGCAATCGCCCGATCATCGCTGGCGCTTTGCCGCAGCACTTCGGCAAGAAAACGCTCGACCTGACGCGCCAGCTCGGCCGCCGGACGATGATCCAAAACGCTGGGATGACTGGCCACCAATTTCGCAACGAACAAGGCCTGCTGCCGCGCCTGCGGACTGGAGACGGCGAACACCCGCTCGCCCTCCTGCCGCAATTGCTCCAGATTCCGCGACAGGCGCTGGTAGCGGATAATTTCCGGCACCGTATCGTCCTGAAGACGATTGGTCGCGTCGAGTACCTTTTGCTGATCAAGCCAGATCAACATCACGACGAACCCGAACAGGGCAACAAAAACCACCGCCAACGCTATGAAAGCCCTGCCGGCGCCCAGTCTTCCCGTGATCGCTGTGCTATCGCTCACGCTGGCGCCTTAATCGAGACTGAAGGGAAAGAACTGGCGGACGATGCGCTGATACGTGCCATCGGCGCGGATCGAAGCTATTGCCTGATCGACGGCCTTTTGGACTGATGCATCGCCCTTCGGCAAGGCAATATGCACCGAGCCACCCAGGCCATGCTCGGCCACCGCCGGACCAACGAACTGCAGCTTGCCATCGGGCAGGTTCGAAATCAGCGCATAGCCGCTCAGCGCCGGCGCCAGCAGGAAATCCGCCTCCCCTGCCAGCAGGCGGGCCGGGACATCTTGCAATACCGACATTTCAACGATGCTCAAGCTGCGGGCCGCTGCGTTTGCCTGCAAATAGCGATACTGGGCCGTGCCGCTGATGGTGATCACCCGGGCCCCGACAAGCCGATCAAGTTGGAGCTCGCCGCCGGTCTCGGGCGCAAAGCGTTTCGCCGCTGCCGGTGTACCGATCAGACGCGATGACGAACGCCAGACGGGCGCGCTGAAGCCCACCCGCTGCTCACGCTCCGGCGTGCGCAGAAAATTACCGAAGCCAAGCTGGTAGTCTCGCTGGGCAACCCCATCGAGGATCGCCTTGAATTCCAGACTGGAAAAGGCGCAGCGGGCACCGGCGCGGCGGCAGATTTCACGCGCCAAGGCCTCGTTGAATCCGGCCAACCCACCACCGAGCTGATTTTTCTGGCTATTTACCTGATCGTAGACCCCCAGCGCCACCCGCCACTCGGCGGCCGAGACAACACCTGCCGAGAGCAAACCCGCGGCGCAGACGAGTGGAAAGAAATACCGGCGCATCAATTCACCCGGAAAGGAAGGAACTGAGAGTTTATTCGGTCATAGACGCCGTTGCGCTTGATCCGCTCCAGCGCCGCATCCACCTTTGTCTTGAGTTCAGGCCGTTTCGGCGAAATACCGAATGACGCATCGCCGGTGAGCGAAGGAACATCCATCACCGTCGCCTGCATGCCAAGTTGCTGGAAACGCGGTTGGCGCTGCAGGGCCAGTGCCGTTGCCATCGGGGTCAACACGACCTGTGCAATGCCCGCCACCACTGGCTCGCCCAGCTCGCCGTTGGTAGCGACCCCGACCAGTTCCCAGGATTGCGCCTGGGCATAACGCTCCTGCGCCGAGCCACGCACCACGGCCACCCGCACGCCCGGTGCTCCCGGTTGTACGCCGGGGCGCGCGAACATCAGCGTCCGGGAACGGAAATACGGTTGCGCCAGCAGGATGCGCTGCCGTCGCTCCGGCGTATCGAGCAGGCTGACCGCCGCAATATCGGCGGCGCCGCCCGCCAGCAGGTCGAGCACCTGATCGAGTCGGGTAACTTCCATCACGCACTGCTCGCCCATTTCGGCGCAGAGCGCACGGGCGATTTCAATGCTAAAACCGGTCAGACGCCCATCGGCATCGCGATACGACATTGGCGGCGAGGACTCCAGCACCAGCAGACGCAGGGCGGGAGCAGCCCCAGCGACGCTGCTCGCCAGCACCAGCCAGCCAATGAAAGTTGCCGCCAACAGGCCGCGAATTGCCATCAACATCCGGATATCTTTGGGTATTTTTGTCCAGTATAGGCGGAACGCGATTCGGCGCCTACTCGGCAGCACCCGAGTTGTCAGCCGACCCGACGCGGCAACTCGACCAGCACCCCCTGCACCGGGAAGAAGATCGCCAGGCGCAAGGGCGTCGGATCGTCGGCAAACAGTGCTGCGTAGCGCTCAAGCTGTGGCCGGAAAGCCTCGGCTCGTGCCGGCAATTGCGCCGGCGGCTCGCGCACCGTCTTGTAGTCGATGATCCAGCGTTCGCCATCGGCCACGAAAATCCGGTCAATTACGTGGTTCACCGCAGATGCGCCATCGCGGCTGCTCCACGCCTGCTCGGCGCCATCGTCATCATGTGCCGCCAGCAGCCATCGCCCGGCCGGGCTGGCAAGCGTCGTCTGCAAGGCCGCGACGACCACGGCTGCCCCCTGCGCCGCGGCCGCTTCGCCGTGCCCGTGCTGGCGCAGCCAGCGGGTATAAGCCGGCAGCTGAGCAGTGATGCGATCGGTATCCCATGTCGAGAGATCACGCGCTGCCAACAACTCCAGACAACGGTGGAGCAAGGTGCCGACCGACGCCTCCAGCGTCAGCGTTTCCGGCAGCGCCTCGGCGGCTGGCGGGTTCTCGGCTGGCCGTGGCAGATCGGGCAGGACCTGCAGCGCTGCCGGAACCTGCGCCGCGCGTAGACGGAGCAGCGGCGGCGCGAAGCTGGCTGGATCAATACCTGAATCGGTCGTGCTGACTTCGCCCCCCGCCGCACCGACCCGGGCTGCCGCTTCGGCAAAGACCGTATCAGCCAAGCCCGGCCAGAGGCGGCGCAGCAGCGTGCCGGCCGCCGGTGGTTTGACGCCGCCGTCCTTGTCGGCATCCAGCCTGGCGACACCAACCAGATGCAGGCGGCGAATCGCCCTTGTCGCGGCCACGTAGAGCAGGCGCTCGTCCTCATGCGCGCTGCGCGCTGCTTCGAGGCGGCGCAAGGCATCGTAAAGGCTGGGCTCCTCGCTCCCAGAATCGTCACCGCCCTTGGCCGGCATCGGCGCCACCAGCAGATAATCGCGGCCATCGTCGTCCGTCACCTCATCCCACAGCAGCATCGGCGATTCGTTGCCCCCGGTTTCGCGATGCAGGCCGGGAACGATCACCGTCTCGAACTCCAGCCCCTTGGCCTTGTGCACGGTCATCATCTGCACCGCCTCGCCGGCCATCGGGTCGGGTGGTGCGAACAATTCGGCCACCCGCGTCGCCAGCGTTTCGGCATCCAGCCGACGGCTGGCGGCGAGTTCGTCGAGCAGGACAAAAAAGGCCTGCACATCCGCCAGCCCCGCCGGTGTTTCCAGGCATTGCGGCCCGCCCAGCATCAGCCAGACCGCCTCCAGCCAACGCCGCGGCGACTGCCGGCCACGTTCGGCAAAGGCCAGCGCCAGAACGCCCGCCACATGCGCCAGGCGCTGCCGGCCGTCGACGGACAACGCGGCGAGGCGGTCCGGCTCATGGATCAATTCCCAAACGGTGGCCGTTTTGTTGCCCGCCACCAGCGCATGCAGATCGGCCAGGGTCAGCCCGCACCAGGGCGCGCGCAGCATCGCCAGCCAATGCACCCGGTCCGCGCGATGCTGTAGCGCATGAAAGAGACTGAGCAGATCCTGAATGTGCTGACGATCGGCCAGCGCTTCGATTTCCACCGCCTGAAAACGCAACGCCGGTGCGGCACGACGAATTTCCGCGACCAGCGCGTCCAGATGCTTGCGCGCCCGCACCAGCACCGCCACCCGGCCTTGCGGATCGATGGCGCGGGCGGTCTCGATCAGTTGCCTGACCAGCACCGCCTCATCGGCCTCGACACCGTTGCTGCCGTCGGCAAGCACCGGATGGATCAGCACACCGCTATCTACCACCACCTCACGCGTCGCAGCCGATGGTGCGTAACGTACTGCTCCCAGCGCCGTATCGTCAGCCGCCGGGAAGATACTCGGGAAGGCCTGATTGACCCAGTCGACCACCGCCGGATGCGAACGGTTGTTGCGGAACAGGCGCAGGTGTTCGAGGCGGATGTCGCCGATGCCGCGTTCGCGGACGTCGAGAAACAACCCGACATCGGCCTTGCGGAAGCGATAGATCGACTGCATCGGGTCGCCCACGACAAACAGCGTCCGCCCATCATCGGCCTGCCAGCCGCGGGTCAGCCGTGCCAGCAGTTCGACCTGGCCGGGCGAGGTATCCTGGAATTCATCCACCAGCAGGTGCTGGATGCGGTAATCGAGCGCCTGCGCCAGATCGGTCGGGTTTTCGTCATCACCGAGGGCCAGGCTGGCGCGGCTGGCGATTTCGATGAAATCAACCTCGCCGGCCTCCTGAAAAGCCAGCCACAACTGCCCGGCGGCCAGCCGCAGCAAACGCGTGAAGACGCTGACGGTGAACCAGGAATCTTCGCCAAATTCAGGCAGCGGCGCCTCGCGCACCGCCTGCAGCGCCTCGGCCAGTCCGGTTACGCCGGCGAGGTCGTCGAGCAGCGCCTTCATCGCAGCCTTCTGCTCGCCGAAAGCCGTGTCAGCCGGAAAGCCGATGCGCTTGTCGACCGACTTGCGCAGCGTGCCGGTATCGGTCAGCAGCAGTTTCGCCAGCGCCCGCCAGGCCGGCAGGTCACCGTGGTCTGCGGTCAGCGGCATCATGCGATCGCACAACGGATCGAGCACACCTGAGGCATTCGCTGCGGCAAATCGGGCCAGCGGCAACAGCGCCCGCTGGCGGTCAGCATCCAGCAGCGCCGCGACGGCAGCCAGATCGCGACCAAGCAGCAGGGCAAAACCGGCCTCGACTTCATCACGCAAATCGGCGCCGCCCAGCCGCATCGCGTGCGGTAGCCACTGGTCACGCTTGCCGAGCATGCTCACCAGCAGACGCTCCAGACGCCCTGAGTCATTGGCCATGAACGCCAGCGCCGCAGCGACAACTTCGCCGTCGGCATCGCTCTGCTCGACCATCTCCAGCGTCCGTCGCGCTGCCGTGGCGTAATGCGCTTCGGCGTCATCGGTGACACCCGGCTGGTTGCCGAAGCGCGACAGGTATGGCATCTGCCGCGCCAGACTGGCACACAGCGCATCCAGCGTCGTGATCCGCAACCGGCCCGGATGCTGCAACAGCGACCAGCCCTGTGCCGCATCGTGCGCCAGCACCGCCAGTGCCAGATCGCAGGTGAGCCGTTTGTGCGGCTGTGTCGGCACCTCGCCCCGCGCCGCCCGCTCGAGACTGCCGAGAATGCGGTCGCGCATCTCGGTAGCCGCCTTGTTGGTGAAGGTCAGCGCCAGCACTTCCTCAGGATGCCGAACCACCGCCAGCAGGCGCAGCGTGCGCTGGGTCAGCAGTTCGGTCTTGCCGGCGCCAGCGGGTGCTTCAACGATGAAAGAGGCGAGGTTCAGCGCCCGCTCGCGGGCCAGCCGATCCTCCTCAAGCCGAGCTGCGTCCAGGCTCATGTCTCAACTCCGTGCATCAGTGTCTGCGCCAGCAATCGCCGACGCTCCGGCAGGCGCAGCAGTGGCAAGACGTCACAGTATTTGAGCCGGCCTTCGTCAGCAAAGCGCACGCCAGCCTCGCCGTCACGCACCTCGCCGGCCACCCGATGCAGCGCCTCACGCCAGTGCGCGACCACCGCCGCCCAATCAGGGAAGCGATCCACCGGGAAGAGCTTGCGTTTCTCCTCATCCAGCCCCTGCACGCCGGGCAGGATGTCCTTTTCCTCGGCGACGCCGGCGAATGCTGGTTTGTCGAGCAGCACCTTGGCGAACACGACAGCAGCTACCGCTTCACTGACCAGCGCCGCGTAAATCGGCAGTTGCGGCTCGGTAATCCGCGCTTCGGCCCAGTTCCTGGTGTCGATGCTGGCGCCGGTCTTATAGTCGATGATCACCTGACGGCCGTCAGCCAGCCGGTCGATGCGGTCGACCACCATGCGCACGCGAATGCCCTCGATCTCGACCTCGGCCGGCGCTTCGCAAGCGAGTACATCGAAGGGCAGAGCACGCGCAGCCTCCACCGCCAGCCAGCGGGCCACCAGCCGCTGCAGGCGGGCGGCCTCCAGTTGCCGGAAACGCACCGGCAAGGGGCTGCGCCGCTCGGTCTCGAAGGCGGACAGCGCGGCGGCAATGGCGGTGTCGATGGCAGCGGTTTGGTCTGCATCATCGAGCGCCGCCAGCGCCGCCGAACTGCCAATTGTCCGCCAGAAGGCCTCCAGCGCCGCATGCACCAGTGTCCCCCGGGCGGCCGGATCGAGCCCTTCGACCGGCGCATCCATGGCCTCGGCACCCAGGCGGTACTGATAAAAGGCCCAGGCGGGGCAGATTGCCTGCGCCCGAAGCAGCCAGCTACCTCCCGCGACCCGCTCGCCGGCAGCCACCGGCGGTGCTTGTGCATCATCGATGGCATGCAGCGCCCCTTCGAGCGTGTTCGCCAGCACGTGAGTCAAGGTCGGCGGGGCATCGAAGCGGGCCGTCGACGCTTCGGGCAGATCGGCCAGCAAGGGGCTGGGCCGGCGCAAGCGGCTGCCGTCGGCAAGGGCATAGGAGAAATGCTGCTCTGGCGCGTTCTGGCGCAGGCGCTGCTGCACGGCGCGGGCAAAGGCCAGTTCGACATCGGCACTGGCATGGGCGGCACCGGCGGCACGCAGCAACTCGGCAGGCAGCAGGGGATTGGGACGCGGCGCCGGCGGCCACTGATCGTCGTTCATGCCCATCACCCACAGGCCATCGAACTCCAAGCCGGCGATTTCGAGCACGCCGAGAATCTGCACCGACGGCTGGCCGCGGGTTTCCGGCTGGAAGATGCGCTGTGCGGTCAGCTGCGACAGGCGGCGGATCGCGTCGGCCTGCACCACCGGACCGAGCAGGCCGTCGAGCGCCGCGAAGGCATCCAGCGTTTCGGCAAAGGCCTGACGGGCCTGAAACTCACGGCTGGACAAGGGCCGCTCACCGGGCCAGCCCAGACCCTGCAGCGCCGCGCGGAAGACACCAACCCAGCCCGAAGGCGGCTGGCGGCGCGGTGCCGCACTGAGGGTCTCATGTAGCGCCTGCAGCGCGGCCAGCGTCACGGGGCAATCATCAGCCTTGGCGCCGGCGACGCCAGTTGCAGCCCATTCGGCATGGCGTTGCCCGAGGCGGATCAGCGCCGGCAGGGACGTGAAGTAAGGCAACTCGCGGCGCAGCGCCAGATCCAGCCGCGCCCGGGCATCGGCTTCGCTGACATCGGTGGACCAGCCAGTGGCCAGCAGTAGCGACGACAAGCGGGCCTGCTCCAGCTTGGCGCCGCCGCCCAGCGCGAGGGCTTCAAGCGCTGTCCGCACCAGCGGCTGCTCGGCCAGCGGCTGCCCAAACGAGAAATTGAAACAACGCGGCAATTCGGCGCCGTCAGGGCGGATCAGCGTCGGATGCAGGACGTCGTCGAGACGATACGCCAACCGCTCACGCACGGCGGCCAGGTCCGGCGCAACGATCGCCAGTCGGCAATCACGATCGGCCGCCAGCCGTTGTGCCACCCAGGCGACCGCGGCGGCGCATTCGGCATCGACGTCGGCGCAGGCATGAACTGCCGCCGGTAGCGGGCTACTGCGGTCAACCTGAAAAAAAGTCCGAAATTCGGTTGCCACACCCTGAGTGCTCAGCGCCGCAGCGAGGCGCTTTTCCAGCGGCGACGGGCGGTCGAAACCCAGCAGCATGACGTGTGTCGGCAGAACAAATGCCCCGGCCTCGATGAGCCCGATCACTGCCAGATGCAATCCGGCCACATCGCGCCAATGCGCCTGTCGGCAACGCTGGACGAAGGCCTGCCGCCACTGCGCAAAGCGGCGGCACTCCTCGGCGGCCATGGTACCGCCCGGCGCCAGTTGCCAGACCTGACACAAGGCGTGGGCCTCGGCCGCCGAGGCTGCCATGCCGCGAATATCGAACAACGCCGCTGCCCCGTCGAACGAGGTGGCGATCACCTGCTCCCACAGCAGCTGCTCGGCAAAGGGATCGAGGGCCGGCGGCAGGTCGGCGATGCCAGTCAGTCGCGCTTCATCCGCCAGCCCGGCCAGCCATTGCGCCGGCGTCAGCGCGCGCGGCGTGCGCCAGACCTGCACCGTCGCCGATGGCGGCGCCTGGCGCAACGTTTGCGCCAGGCGCGCCGTGGCGCAGAGGATCAGTTCATCGGACATCCGACAGTTGCGGCAGGATTACTGCACCGCCGCCGGTCGTGCCGGTGCCGGCATTGCCGGACGCGGGGCCGCTGGTGCTGCCGGCGCCGGAGCAGCAGTCGACGCACTGGCCGGCTTTGCGGGCATCGCCGGTCTCGCAGGCGCCATGCCGCCACCGGACACGGCTGGCTTGGCAGGCTGCACAGGTGCTGCCGGCTGCGCAGGTTGCACGGGCTTTACTGCAGCGGCGGATGAGGGCATTGCCGGCGCAGCCGGTGCCCCGACCGGGCGGGCCGGTGCGGCGGCTTCGGGCGCGCGCGCGGCTGGGGCAGGAGCGACCGGCGCTGGCCGGCTAGCGGGCGGCGGTGTTAATGCAGCCGGTGCTGGGCGGGTAGTAGCAACGGCCGCCTTGCCGGCACCGACCGTGACTTCCTTGCGCAAATCCTTGAGGGTCGCCGGGCCGATGCCGGGCACGTTCTGCAGGTCATCGACCGACTTGAACGGACCATTCTGCCGGCGGTAATCGACAATCGCCCGCGCCTTGGTCGGGCCGATGCCCTTGAGCCCGTCGAGCTCTTCCGGGCTGGCGGTATTGATGTTGATCTGGCCGAAAGCCAGGCCAGCCCACAGCAGGCCACTCAACAACAAGGTCAGGCTACGCTTGATCATGCTTGCTCTCCGGTGCGGGAAAAACGACAGTATGCCGTAGCCGTAGCGCATTGGCTGCGCCTGTCGGCATTGGCAATCAGCGCGTGCCGACCGAGAGGAAGAGATTGGAGGCGCCGCTGGTGGAACGGCCGTAGCCGAAATAGATTGGCCCGAAGGGCGTTTCACCGCCGAAATAGACTGCCGTCGAATCGAGCAGCCCGTCGGCAGTGCGCTCGGTGTATGGACGGCCGATGCGGGCGGCCTCGAAGGATACCCCCAGCCGCATGTCGCCGCGCAGGCCGAGTGGCAGGCGACCGACGATGCGTTCGGCGCGTACACCGGCATAACGGACGTCATCGCCCAGCAACTGGTTATAGGCAAAGGCCGTCATGTTCTGAAAGCCGCCCAGCGAGCCGGCATCGAACAGGGGCAGTTCGCCGCGGGTAGCTGCGACATAGGCAACGCGACCGGTCAGCACCGTCGCGCCGAGGGCATATGCGCCCCGCAGGTCAAGGCTGGCCTTGCCATAACTATCCTGCGGCGATTCAAAGTAGCTGAGATTGGCCGCCCAGCCCCGCGTCGCGAAATGCATGCGGTCAAACTGGTCGATATCCAGCGACACTCTGGCACCGGCGATGCGCTCCTCGAAATTGGGGAAAAGCGGCAGGCCAATATCGAGCGTACTGTCGATCTCGCGCTGCAGCCAGCCCAGACGCAGCGTGCCGAGCACGCCAAGCTGATGCCCGATGCTGGCGAAGGCGCTGCGCTCGAAGACCCGGTACTGGGCAAAACGGTGATTGTTTTCGTAGAGGTTCAGGCGACGCTGCTCGGCACCGACGGTCAGGTCGACGAAATAGCGCTGCGCCGGGTCGATCGGCTGATAGAAATTGACCCCCAGCCGGCTGTTCGAGCCCACCTCGCCGGTGACCAGCAACTCGCCACCAAGATCATTGAGCCAGGTCTTGTGATAACCCAGCCGCACGCCGAAGGACGAACCCTGATTGCTGTCCGCGTAGAGATTCATCCCGAAGCGCAGATAATCCGGCCCCCAGGCTTTCTCGGTCGGCGTCACGCGCAGGATATTCCGGTCACGTTCGCGGAGCAGCGTGTAATCGACGCTCTCGTAATAGCCGTCACCGTAAATTCGCATCAAATCCGGGTTGACCACAGACGGTCGCAGGGTTTCGCCGGGTTTGACATGCAGATGCCGGGCGACGGCCAACGGGTTAACACGCCGCAGTCCGATGATCTCGATCTCATCAATGTGAGGCGAAGTTTTCTGCGTGACTTCGATGCCCCGCTGCCACGCTGCATAGCGCTCAGGCGAGACGGCCAGTTGCGCCAGCCGGCTGGCCAGCGCTTCGGCAGCCTGACGCCCGCGATCGGCGGCCTCGGCGTTACGACCAAAATCGCCGGCGGTGATGCCGTCCAGATCCGGCTTGATATAGATGTCCTGTGCCTTGAGGCTGGCCAGCGAGCGGCTGACATTCTGTTCGGTGAGGATATTAACCATCTGCGCCGACACCGTCAGCAGCGAGCCGACCTCGTTGGCGTTGAGCAGCGGCGAGCCGACATTCACCGCAATCACGACATCGGCCTGGCAACGCTCGCGGACTTCGGCCACTGGCAGGTTATCGACCAGCCCGCCATCAACCAGCTTGCGCTCCTGATGATCCACCGGCGCCAGCAACCCGGGCACGGCCATGCTCGCGCGCATCGCCTTGGTCAGCGAACCGTCACGAAACACCACCCGCTCGCCGGAACCGATATCGGTGGCAATGATCGACAGCGGCAAGGGCAGGCTTTCTATCGGCCGTTCTTCCTGATTGGCACGCACCAGCTGGTTGATGAACAGCTTGATCTTCTGGCCGGTGACAACTGCCGACTGGTACTGAACCCCCTCCGCCTTGACCCCGGATTCGGAGCCGGGCAAGTAGGCCCGCGAGATGTTGCGGTGGCGCTGGCTCATCTCGGAATACTCCGGATTGTCCTGGAACATGTCGTTCCAGTCCGCCTGCGCCATTGCCTGCCGCATAGTCGTCGGCGGCATGCCGGCCACCCAGGCACCGGCGACGAGCGCGCCCATGCTGGTCCCGGCCACGCAATCGACCGGCACCTTGAGACGCTGCAACACCTCCAGCACGCCGATATGCGCCGCACCGCGCGCACCGCCACCGCCCAGCACAAGACCGACGCGCGGCCGCGTCGCTTCCGTCGCTTCCGTCGCTTCCGTCGCTTCCGTCGCTTCCGTCGCATCCGCCATCTTGGCGACGAGCGACAACAGCAGGCTCAGCAGCAGGTAACGCAGGATCAGCTTCATAGTGCTCCGGAATGACAGGCAGAAAAAAGCCCCGCATCGCGGGGCTTTTCGTTGAAGCGTCGGCAGATTACTTGGTGCCAATGACTTCGATGTCGACGCGACGATCCGGCTGCAGGCAGGAGATCAGGGCGGCGGTCTTGGCGTTGCCCTTGCACTTGTCGCCGGTGACCGGCTGCTTCTCGCCCTTGCCTTCGGTGTAAACGCGGT
>NKXK01000021.1 GCA_004379165.1 Rhodocyclaceae bacterium
GTTGTCTTCCCATAGAAAAGACAATCCGAAAGCAACGGGTGTACCAGATTGATGCGGTCAACCAAAAAACCGGCAGGAAAAATCATGGCGTCAGACTATGCGAAATGAGTTGTGTGGAACGGCATGCGGATAGCCCGGTCAGCCATAAACACATCGGCCTTTGACCCAGGGACCGGGCTCGATCAGTCGCCCCCACCGAGGCATGACTCCAAAACAAATTCTCAGCCATGGCGTTTTATTGAGTAGTACCCCAAAGCCACGGCCCCTCTTCTAGGGATGCATTGGAGTTCGAAAACGAGCTGACCATTTTTGTAGATGGGGAGGACATTCATGGGGATCAGGCCGCCTTGTTGGTTTGCGCAACTAACAGATCAAAGAGAAATTCAGGTGCAAAATCGGCACCGTTTCCCCAAACCACGGTTCCCATCAGCGGATCCTGCCGGGCAGTCAAAAAAAGTGCCTCGTCGCGCAGCGGTTCGAACACTTCACCCCAAAGTTCATTCTCAAGATTTATCTCGCCGGAAACACCATTGTTGAAACGGACGAACAAGCGGAATCCTGACTTGGGCTCGATGTATTCAGTGTGCAAAAACATGTTTCACTCTAATGGCAATATCGGCTGCAAAGGCATGCGCTGTTGAGCCAGTTGCCAATCGTGCATGAGTTCCGCTTGATGCATGTCAGACCATTCCAAGACCGCCCGTAAGGCACGCTTCGGGAACTCGCCACGTACGGTGCCAGTCTCGATCTCAACATAGTCACCATATCGCGCATGAAAATGTGGCAATGGATGATCGCCCCAATTCATGAAGATGATAATTCCAAGGAACCGTGATATCTCGGGCATTTTAGTTTCCGTACTGCTCGTCTTGAAGGCCTCCGCACCCACCGATGCATCACTCCCAAACATCACTTTAGCCATCGCTTACTATCGCGAAATAGCCCCTAAACCCGTCGCAGTGAATACGACAGAGGTCACGACATGGCTGGCGAAACAGGCGGAACCAAAGCCCATCACCGCATCCCCCGGCACAAATTCATCGACCCGCTGGCCGACGCGGGTGACGACACCGGAGAATTCCAGGCCCAGGCTTGCGCCCGCGAAACCGTGTTCGACGGCTTCATCCGGCAGCAGCCCCATGACGTACATGATGTCGCGGAAATTAAGGCCGGTAGCGACCGGACGCACCTCGATCTCGTCAGGCGCCAACTCGCGCGCCGGCGACTCCAGCCAGATCAGATTACGCAGCTGACCGGGAACCCGGAAATCGAGGCGGAAATGCGCTTCCTTTTCATGCTGTGCCGGTTCCGCCAAAGCGGTCTTGAACATACGCAAGGCGTATCGTCCGCTGGCCTGAAGGATGACTTCGTTTTCACCGTCGGGATACAGCAATTCTTCGACCAAACGTTCAGCAGCGGAAGCGATCGACGGAATTGCGGGTAGCGGCAGATCGATTAGCCGGCACGCCAACCCCGGGTACTCGTTCATTACGACGCGCCCGAAGCCCCACAAGGCAGCATGGGCCGGATTCAGTCTACGCGCATCGAGCAGCCCATCAGCCAGCGCGCCACCGCGGGTGACGAAACGAAGTTGCGGCGGCTTGGCCAGCCCTGCCAAGCCCTGCACCAGATTCAGCACCGCGACTGGCAGGCTCGTGTCATCCGAACCGTGGTCTCCTGCCAGAAACACAACATGGTCAATGCTGCCGTCGAATTCACATTGCAGATCGTTCAGAAGGGTACCGGCTGACTCGCGATCATCCAGATGACGGCCAACCTCAACGTAGACGACGACCTGGCCGTAACTCACCATGCGTTGCTGGAAAGCCTCCGCCAAAGAAACCGCCGTGGTGTCGCCGGCCAGCAAAAGCCAGCGTGCTGTTTCTAGTTGGCTTTCAACTAGCGTTGCGCCCGCCGATTTTGCGAGCAAGAGGTAAGCTCCGACCGGACTGCCCTCGCCGGCCGGTTCGCGGCAAACTTCGACCTCATCGAAACCGAGGGTTTCCAGCGCTGCCTGCCAGGCCTGCGGCGCAGCCAGATGCCCGGCTCCCCAGGCCAGATCGGCTGCCAGGTCGGCATGGCGTTCGGCCAACACGAGCAGGCCGCCTTGTGCCAGTCGGCCCTTGGCCCAGGCCAGCATCGCGCGAGGGTCCGAAACACCGTTCAAGACATGCCGGAAAATCACGACGTCGTAACAAACCGGCAGGCTGCCCTTCGCCTTGAGTGTTGGCGGCGAATGCTCCAATTCGGCAACGTTGCCCCATTCTTCGTCCTGATACTCGTGACGTAAATGATCACAGGCGTCGGCATTGGCATGCGCGAGTACATAATCGACGTTGCCGGTAGCGATTCGATGCCCCAGTTGCCGCGGCACTTCGCTGAGGCCGGCTGCAATCTCCAGGACGCGTAGACGACGGTTGGCCGGAAGGCCATGAGCCAATTCTTCGAGCAGGTATTCGATCGCCAGGCGGCTACCCAGGTAGGTGATCGAGTCGTCGAAAAGCGTTTCGATCTGGTGGCTACGCTGCATCTCTGCGGCCAGCGTCGAAGGATGCTGATCCCCGGCCAACAAAGGCTTCAAAGCGCGACCCATGCGCCCGATCAGGATCAGTTCGGGCATCGCAGCGGGATATTCCGCCAGCAGGGTACGCCAGATTTCTGCAGCCGGCGGCAGATCGCCTTCGGTCATGTGCCAAGCATCGCCGTCACGCACCAGATAGGCTTGCTCGAGCAGCAGGTCACGCACCCAGTTCAGCAAACGGCGGCGTTCGTCATCGACGAAATCGGAATCACTCAGCCAGGCAGCCGCTTCGTTTGGCATGTCGGACAATAAGGCCTGCATCGCCTCACAGGCAAAGGCGCTGACCAGTGCATCAAGCAGCGGTTGCGCCTCGCCGAAATAGACATTGCGATTCAGGTTGCCTTCCTGCCCAACCAACCAGTCCTTGACTCCCTGCGCGAGCGTGCGGACCTTGGGCAAAACGGTCGCTGCCGCCTGCAGGGTTCCCGGCTGAATTACCGGACGTATCTCCCAACATGCTGGCGCCTGCTGCTTGTCCTGACGCAGTGCTGCGGCACGGAATCGGCAGTTTTCCAAAATCGCAATCTCTTCGCCGTCGACCGTAAGCAGCTCAAATTCCGCCAGTACGGAACGCAGGCTACGGCGCAGGATGCGTGTGCGAAAACGGGCGATGGGCCGATTACCGAGCAAGCGCAGCCGGCCAACCTTGACCGGCAGCAAGGGCAATCCGATGCCCGCTTCGATCTCGGTCTGGAAAAAATCAAGCAGCGATTGGAAGCACACATCGACGATGGCCGGGTGCAACAGCCAGGTCTTTCCTTCCGAAGCAAAATCGATCGGCGATTCGAATTGCCCCTCGAGTTCATTTCCGGACAAACAGGCCTTAGCCATGCCTTGAAATACCGGACCATAGTCGAGGCCGAGCTGATGCGCCAGACGGTAGTGTGTCTGGCGATCTATGATTACCTCACTGGCCATTGGAGCGGCAGTTTCGCCGGAAGCATAGCCGCTGACTGCACCAAGCAAACGTCCCGAGGCGTTGAGCACCCAGTCGTCGTCGGACAGGCGCTGGCGACTGCGAATCTGAAAACTACCATCGCGCGGATTCAGGTCGAGACGGATGCTGCGCCCGTGTTCCCCATCAAAAACAACTGGAGCAACGATATCGAGCTCTTCCAGCTCTTGCGTTTCGCCACCGAAGTGCTCGCGCGCAGCCGCCAACGCCATCTCGATGTAGGCGGCACCCGGCAGGACGACAGCGCCGCCGACGCAATGATCCGCCAGCCAGGGCTGAGTGCGTGGATCGAGAACGTTTTCCCATCCCGCAACCGCATCCTTGAGGGGCCAGCCCAGCAAGGGGTGGATTCGCTGCCGCTCGATCAGCCGGTAGCCTTCGCTGGTCGACGGTAACCAGTGGCGCTCGCGTTGCCATGGGTAAGCGGGCAGGTCGACAAAGCGGCCCACCACCGGAAAAAAGCCCGACAAGGTGTCGCTGCCAGACAGCAGATGGAGGCGCAAGGCCAGTTCATGTACCCGGTCGATTCCGTCGTCGTTCTTTTTCAGTGACGCAAGCAGTTGGGCCTTGACACCGCACGCGGCCACACATTCTTTGACGTAGCGTTGCAGGATGGTGTGAGGGGAAATTTCAACAAACGTCCGACATCCCTGTGCGACCAGTGCCGAAATCGCCTGCTCGAAGCGTACTGGCTGGCGAACGTTGTCCCACCAGTAATCGGCGCCCAGGGGGGCGTCGCAGACACCGCCGGTCACTGTCGACACGAACAGACCACGGCGCTGGCTGTTCGGCGAAAAATCTGTCAGCGATTCGGCCAGCGTATCGCGGACAGGGTCCATGCAACGGCTATGGAAGGCATAATCGAGATCGAGCAGGCGGAAGGCCGCCCCGCGCGCCTTGGCCTCAATCGACATTGCTTCCAGTTGGGCCAGCGGTCCGGAGAGGGTCAGGTTGCCGGGGCTGTTGATGCCGGCGATTTCCAGGTCAGGCCAGCGCCCGTTGGCGAGCAAGTCCTGCATCTCACGCTCTGACATGCTCACGGCTGCCATGCGTCCCGTACCGCGCGTCTGCGCCTGCGCAGCACTCCGCACGCAGATGACGCGTACCGCTTCATCAAGGCTCAGGCCCCCCACCGCCCAAGCAGCCGCGACCTCGCCGACGCTATGGCCGGTTGCGGCCTCAGGCGCGATACCCTGCGCACGCAGCAACTCGGTCAATCCAACCTGCACCGCAAACAGCAACGGCTGAGCCACAGCGGTATCCGCCATTCGGGAAACTTCGACATCGGCCATCAATTCATGAATGACCGAAAACCCCGCAGTCGCAGCAATCCGCTGGTCTAGATCGTCGATGACCGCCCGGAATACATCGGACTCGGCCAGCAGCAATTGGCCCATGCCCACCCACTGGGCACCATTGCCAGCGTAAATATAAGCTAGTCGACCGGCCTCGGCTGGCGCGTTCTCGATAACGACATCCGCCGGCGTTCCGCCTTGGGCATAATCGGAGAGAGCCCGCGGCAACGAAGCCAGACCTTCGGGGGCGATGGCGAGCCGATATTCCAGCCGCTCCCGGCGATAGGCCGCCGCGTAGGCAACATCGTAATAATCGGCTTTCTCGCAAGCGTTGAGGCGGGCTGCGAAACGCCCGGCGACTTCCCGCAATGCAGGCTCGTTACGCGCCGAGAGAATCATTGGCGGCAAAGTCTTGATGGCAGCGCTGTGAGCGACTGGCGCTTTCCGATAGGCCTGCAGCAGCACATGGGCATTCGCGCCGCCAAAGCCAAAGGAATTAACACCGACGATGGGTGGACGGTCGCTTGGCGTTGCCAGCGGCAGCGCAGCCGTCACCGGTTGCAGATGCCAGCCGGCGAAGTCGATTTTTGGATTGGGGGTATTCAGGTGAATCGACGGCGGCGCTTCGCCGTGCTTGAGCACCAACAGCGCCTTGATCAAGCCTGCCATGCCAGAGGCCGGCTCGAGATGACCGAGATTGGTCTTGACCGAACCGATCGGCAAGGGCTGTTCAGCCGGCCGCGCCTGGCCATATACGGCGCCGATGGCCGAGGTTTCGATCGGGTCGCCGATCGCCGTGCCAGTGCCGTGCGCTTCGAGGTAATCGACGTCGGCTGCATCGATGCCGGCGCGTGCCAGCACCGCGCGCATCAATTCGACCTGCCCGTCGCGGCTGGGAATGGTCAGCCCGGTCTTGCGCCCGCCATCGGCATTGGCGCCGGAAGCGAGAATAACCGCGTGAATCCGGTCACCATCGGCCTCGGCTTGTGCCAAGGGCTTGAGCAGCAACACCGCCCCGCCTTCACCGCGGACATAACCGTCCCCGGAGGTATCGAAGGTACGGCAGCGCCCCCTTGCCGAGAGCATTGAGGCTTTAGAGAAGCCAACGAATGGATAGGGGTGGGCAAGGATGCTGACGCCCCCCACCATGGCCACTGATGCATCGCCGCAACGCAGCGCGTTACAGGCTTGATGCAGTGCGACCAGCGACGATGAACAGGCGGTATCAATCGCCATCGACGGACCGTGCAGGTCAAAAACATAGGAGAGACGATTTGCGGCGATGCTGAGTGTATTTCCCGTCATCGTGTGCGACGAGAAGCTGGCCAGGTCGTCGAGACTACGAATGCCGTAATCCAGGCCGGAAATGCCAACAAAAACCCCACAGTCGCCCCCCGCCAAACGGGATGCAGGCATTCCACCGTTTTCCATCGCTTCCCAGGCGAGTTCAAGCAACAGGCGCTGCTGCGGATCGATCCAGGCTGCTTCGCGGGGTGAAATGCCGAAAAAACCTGCATCGAATTCATCAATGCGCGAGAGCACCCCGGCTGAAAAGGTAACGCTACGACCGGCCTCGCCCCGCTTTGGATGTTGCAACTCTTCTGTGGCCCACCGCGTATCAGGCACCTGCGTTACCAAATCATCACCACGGGTCAGCGCCTGCCAAAAGTCCTGTTCAGTGCCGAGATCACCCGGAAAACGGAATGCCAAACCGATGATGGCGATTGAATCGACAACCGTGGAGCTTGGATTAATCTTGGCCATTCGAGAGTAACGAGACAGACATGCGTGGACGATTGGTGCAAAGGAAGCAAGAATGCCTAGCCCGCTTTCGAAGCGGCCACCAAGGCATTCAAAATCAGACTTAGGTTCAGACCTCGCATTGTACTTTAGCTGCAGCGCAGCATTAAATAAGACCTTTGGAATAGCTGTTATTTTTCTGTCGATTTTTGCACCCCGGAACAGATGACTCAGCTTCGCTGATTGCCGTTTCTGCTGAGGAACTACGCCTTTTGCAGTTAGCCAGAATCGATCCCCATGGTATATTTGGCCCTATCCGATTCGACATATCCATTTTGTAACATCTGATTCGACACAGGTCCTGATGAATACCCGAGATCGTGCACCTGCACAGAATGCCCCGCCCCCGCAGGACGTGGACGCGAGAATGAGGATCGAGATCAAGGATATCGGCATTCCGCCGCGACCGCAGATTCTCGTCGCGATCGAACAGGAGATGCGCAAGGATGCCCCTGACTTCATCCTGCTGTCGAAACTCATCGCCTCGGATGTCGCGCTCGCAGCCGGGCTGATCAAGACCGCCAACTCGCCGTTTTTCGGCTTCAACAAGCGCGTGCGCACAGTCAATGAGGCGCTGCTCGTGCTCGGTCTGAAAACCGTCACCCGCACCATTGCCGGACTGGCGTTGCAGAAGATTTTTCCGCACGTTCCCAGCCTGGAACGCTTCTGGGATGCCTCGGCCAAAACGGCACGCACGGCCGCCTGGCTGGCCGGCAAGTGCAAGCTGCCGGGCGGTCTGCGTCCCGCAGATGCCTACACGTTTGCCTTGTTCCGCGACTGCGGCATCCCGGTGCTGCTGATTCCCTTCCCGGAATACAGCAAGGTGCTGCAGGCGGCCAATGCCGCCACGGATGCCTGCTTTACCGACATCGAAGAGCAGCAACTGGGCATCAATCACGCCGTGGTTGGTGCCGAACTCGCCGAGGGCTGGTTATTGCCCCCGGAAATCTGTGCGGCGATTCGTCACCATCACAGCCTCGAACACCTCGTCGACGAATCCGGCAATTCGCTGCCCGCGGCCTCCCGCAGCCTGATCGCGCTGGCGCAAACGGCCGAGCATCTGCTGCAGATCGCGACCGGCCTCAGCCAGACCAGTGAATGGCAAAAGCTGGGCGCTGCCTGCCTCGATGTATTGGCGCTCGACGAAGACTCTTTCGCTGGCCTCCTCGACACCTTGCGTCAGGACGCCCCGTTCGCCGCCGAGTGAGTTTGGCCCGCAGCGGACTGCTGCGGTGAACCTGAAAAACCGGCGAATTCCGGCAACACCCCGCGCCAGAAACATCCGGCAACACTTTTGCCGGCGCCAGAAATACCCCAATTACATCCCTGCGCTCTAATGGCACTGACGGCGGAAGAAATGAAACCCGCCAGACTTTCCCAATACCCGCACAGGAGAATTGAATGGACGCCTCCCACCCCGTGAGCACTGAACACGAGTTATCCACGGCGCCGGTCGTCTTCGGTGCAGAGGGACCTGCGGCGCCCGGCACCGTGGATAACCCTGCTGAGGTGGATG
>NKXK01000023.1 GCA_004379165.1 Rhodocyclaceae bacterium
AGCATTTCTTCGCCGCGAATGCGCTTCAATTTCGATTCACCCATCGGGTGACTCCATCAACTAACGCCAATCCTATAGCCTGCCAGCTTTTCAGGCGCCCCGCACGTGATCAACTGAGATTTTTAGGTTTATTGATAACCAGATGGCTAATCTGGTTTCTCAGCGCTCAGTCAACCTCACGAGGCGGTTTGGCACTCAAGTCTTCAGTCTAAACTCCATGGACAAATTCATGGCGTGGCTAGATGCCCTTGAACTAAACATGGATGAGAGTCACAAAACGGCACTAGAGCGAGCATACGGAACGTCACTCTAACGGGCCAGGCGTAGCCTCAGGCGCAGTAAATCTACTCCTTTTTCACACCTTCATCGTAATCACCAGGTAGCGCCAGGGTTACGCTCTTTGCTCCCAATGCTTTCATGCATTGGAGAAAAAAGACGAAAGAGAAGGTGCCCCTAGACATCTTGTTCGCGATTGACCGAACCGAGTCATGCACCCCCATCGCCTGAAGGCGCTTGGCAAGGACGCCATAGGTCACTCCTCGTCGAACAATTTCAGCCTTCAACAATAGTCGAGCTTCGTTTTCCCAAGTCATCTGCGAACTATAGCGACACCATTTCAGTTCGTGAGAAACAAGTCCCACTTATAAGCTACTTATCTCATAAATGGGATTTTGATAAGATTCCCCATAAGTCACCGCGTAGCCCTTGACTATACGCCGTCCACGAAATTGCGGACGAAGGGCTCCCCGATGATGAATTACCAAGGCTTTAGGTTTCTTGAACGCGCAAAGGCGGAATGCCAATGTCGCTACGTGGTGGACCGAATGAACAACCCCATACTGGAAATTGCTTTCCCCCAGACCGGCAAAGTTCGCTCCCGTCAAATCGTCTCTCGCTCAAGAGCCCGCCCAACAGGGAAGTTCCCCAGCTGGAAGATGGGTCGAATGATTGAATGGGAATCCATCAACGAGCTCAATGCATACCGCTTGCTCGACGCGAACCCCGCCGCCTTGGCGTATCACGAACAACCGCTGACCATCACATACCGGTTGAACGGGGAAGTTCATAGGCATTATCCGGACACCATGGTTCAATGGGGTGACTCCCGTGAACTGTGGGAAATCAAAGAAGCCACAGATGCTAGCCGGCCTGAAGTTGCCGAACGCACGCGCCTCATGGAAGACGCCCTGCCCCAGCTTGGCTTCGCTTACCGAATCGTACTTGCCGAAGATTTAGCGAAAGAACCCAGACTCTCCAACGTCCTGATGCTGCTCAAATTCGGTCGAGCACCAATCCCTGCGTTAGCAAGAGAGCAAATCCGCCAAACCTTTCTGCTCATGCCCGAAGTCACTTGGGGCTCCGTTCTTGCCGGAGGCTTAGGCAAATATGGCATCAACCATATCTGCCGGCTCATCCTCGAGGGGACGCTGCGTTTGAATATCGAGGCGCCGCTCACCGCCAACTCCCTTGTTCAAGCTGTCACGAACTCGGCGCCCCCGAAATTGGAGGTGTAGTCATGGGCGCATCCAGCTTCTCCCCCGGCGCACAATTCGAACTCAACGGACGAACCTACAGGCTACAACGCCTTTTGCCTGACCAAACTTGGCAAGCAGAAGACATTCGTACCAGCCGAGTTGCTGAGTTCACGATTGCGGAACTTCAGGAACATTACACAAACCGCAGACTGGTCTTCGACAATCGAGTAAGTAACGGAAATTGCACGCCGGCTCCGATATTGCCATCGGATGCCGCCTTCGATTTAGCCAAGGTTCGGCGGGTTTACGCGCTTGCGGCGATGGATATCCCAAATACGCAATCTGCGATTGAAGCAGTCATACAAGAGGTTTGGGCTCGATTGCAGCAGCCGGCGCAACCACCGCACTGGACATCGGTCTATCGCTGGAAAACTAAGCTACAAAAAAGCGGGAAAGACATTCGTGCCTTACTGGCGGATGAACATAAAAAAGGCAATCGCAGCGACCGCTATCCTCAGGAAGTCATCGAGATGGCCAAAGCAGCGATTGAAGCTCGATACCTCACTGAAGAGCGAAGGACCCTTCAAGACACTCTCGACAATTGCCGGGCCGCAATCATTCGAGAGAACCGTCTTCGGCCTGATGCCATGCAACTTCCACTACCAAGCCGCCGATTGCTTTCTGGCCTAATCGCTGACATCCCTGCATTTGACCGCTATGCCGCGAGGCATGGCCGAATAGCCGCTACCAAACGATTCCGCTCAGTCCAAGCACACCGAACCACCCAAGCACCACTTGAGCGTGCAGAAATCGACCATACACCTCTGGATTTGATGGTCATTGATGACGATACCGGCCTGCCATTAGGGCGCCCGTATCTCACCTGCTGTGTCGACGACAACACGCGATGCATGCTCGGCATCAACATAGGATTCGAGCCCCCTAGTTATCTCACAGTAGCCAGGTGCCTTAAACACGCCTTCTTGCCGAAATCCAATTTGAGAGCAATGTATCCCAGCATAAAAAATGACTGGGCCGCCCACGGCGTAATGCGCGAACTTGTTGTCGACAACGGGGCTGAGTTTCACAGCCAAAGCCTCGAGAATGCATGCTTCACGCTCGGCATCGAGATTCACTATTCCGCGAGAAAAACTCCATGGTTCAAGGGAAAGGTTGAACGACTGCAAGGAACGCTAAATCGCGCTATAGCCCACGGTAACCCAGGAACAACTTTTTCCAACATATTCGACAAGGAAGACTACGACCCATCAAAAAACGCAGTCATCCGATACAGCGTGCTCAAGGAAATCGTCCACATGTGGGTCGTGGATGTCTACCATCAACAACCTCACAGGACTCTTGGCGTACCGCCAGCCGTCGCATGGCAATCCGGCATCAGCAACGAAGACATCCTTCTACCTGACAACCCGGCCGAACTCGACGCCATTATGGGTCGAAGCGAAACTCGTCGGCTAACGCACAAGGGTATCGAACTCGGCGGCCTCACTTACAACTCCCCGGCGCTTACGTCACTTCGACGCAGACATGGCGATAAGCTTGACGTCGAATTACGAATCGACGATGGCGACCTCGGCCAGATTGTGGTCCTGTCTCCAGGTGGGCGGCAGATGTTTACCGTTCCTTCCTTATCACCGCAATATGCCAAAGGCCTTTCGAGTTGGCAGCACCGTGTATGCAAGAAATTCGCTGCGAAACAGCTCAAGAAGTACGACCCAGAAGGTTGGCTTGAGGCAAAGGCAGCGATTTCTCGACTGATTGACGAAGAGTTCATGCATAAGAAGCAGCGCTCTCGTACCAAAATTGCTCGCCACAAAGACAACGCATTACCTCCGCCTAGCCAACCGAACGTAGCGTTGCCGGCCCCAAAACCGGAACAGAAGCCCCGCACCGAATTTCCTCAACAGGATGCGCCACAAGCTTTAACAACACCCGAACCACTGACACTGGCCGATATATCTGGCTCCAAATCTGTTCGGACAGCGAAGCGATTTCAGCCTCAACAACGCCAGCGCAGCGCTCAGGTGCTAGAAGTTGAAAACGCAGAATTGCTGGGAGGTCGGACGTGAACAACCTTCGAACCATTGTCGAAACCACTCTGGTGCCACATACCGCCTTTGAAGATGCAACGCAGCGGCTTGAACAGTGCTTCGCCTACGCAAGTGGTGCTAGCGAGCCAATCTGTATCGCACTTGTTGGCGAGTCACGCACAGGCAAGAGCCGAGTGCTTGAGGAATGTTTTTCCCGGCACCCCCGCATCAGAAACGCCAACGGGCTAAACACGCCGATTCTTCGGGTCAAGACACCTTCCAAGCCAACAGTAAAGAGTCTTGCTGAGCTGATGTTGCGAGCGCTCGGCGACCCAAAGGCACACACCGGCAGCGAGAACACCAAAACAGCACGACTTCTCACCTTAATGGTCGAGTCGGGCGTCATGATGGTGATGATTGACGAGTTCCAGCACTTCTACGACAAGGGCTCGCATAAGGTTATGCACCATGTAGCCGACTGGTTGAAGATTCTGGTCGACGACGCGCGGGTCGCACTTGTGGTCGCAGGCCTGCCCACATGTCGCGCCGTTATCGAGCAGAATGAACAACTCGCTGGTCGATTCCTCTCGCCTGTGTACATGCCAAGATTTAATTGGCAGGACATTGACCAGAGGGAGGAATTTATCGCCATTCTTGGCGCGTTTCAGGAATCTATCGGACAGTGTTTCGATTTGCCACGTTTCACTGGCGATGAAATGGCTTTCCGCTTCTACTGTGGCACCGGCGGCCTAATTGGTTATCTTTCGAAATTCCTTCGCCAAGCGGTGTGGAATGCAATCGACGCAAATAGTAAATCCATCGACCTATCCTCCCTTCTGCGTGCGCACTCACAATCCATCTGGGCACAAGACGGCCCAACAGGACTTCCCAGTCCATTCGACAGAAGATTTTCTACCGAAGTCACCGATGACCTTCTAGCACGCATCAATAAGATTGGCGTTCCAGCCGATGAAGTCCGCATACCTCGAAATCGAGCAGCTAGGCAAACCGGCGAATTGGGCGTCCAAGCGGTATTGACGGCGCGATAATGCTAGTTCGGACGCCGCTTCATCACCCAACCGAGAGTCTGCTCGGCTATGTTCTCCGCCTTTCCGAGACAAATGGCTACGAGACGCCCTGGCATGTGCTAAGCCATGCCGGAATCGCGCAAGGAGCAATGCTCACCGCCGGGTTTCCCGTCGACTGCCTGGCCAAAATACTCGGTCGCGCCGCCCAGGACCTGGCCGGCATCGCATACAGTGCCAACGTCGACGGCCATCGTGAATTTCGACTCCTTGGTCACCCGCTGGGAAGCGGCCTCAACACCACGCCCTTACGGCTGAATCAGCCAGCCATCTGTCCGCAGTGCATCGCAGACCATGGCTTCATCGATGCTTTCTTCGACCTACGCCTGGCCGTCGCTTGTCCGCACCATCGGTGCGAGCTTCTCACGCATTGTCCAACTTGCTCAGACCCACTGAGCTGGTTTCGGCCCGGTTTGCTTACCTGCAAATGCGGCGCCTCTCTGGCAGAGGCGCCTACGGCAAAGGTTTCCGACGAGTTGGCCGACCTCATGGCGATTGTCTGGGCCACACTCCATCGTCGTCAGGAAGCCCTGTTGAACATGCAAACTCATTGGCCGACACACGACTTACTCGGCACCCCGCTACGTGCATTGGCCCTTAAGCTTCCTGACCTTGGCGGCTTTCAGCGCCGCTCCATGGGCCATGCTGCAGAGGCCGCCAGTCCGACCGAACTGCTGGATGCCGCCGCAAAGGTTTTGTCGAACTGGCCAGAAGGGTTCCATGAGTTCCTAGGTAGGCTTTCTTCCATCGGCGATGACATTCAACACACCTTCGGTAAGCGCCACAAGCTATTCAACAAGCGCTTCTTCAGCGCACGCCCCTGTGGCAAGGATTTCATCTGGCTCCGTAATGAATTTGTCCGGTATGGCCTTGATAGCTGGAGCGAGGCAGTCGTAGACCAGAAGATGCTCCGCAACGACCAAGCAGGCCGCCGATACGTTTCAAAGCGCGAACTGGCTCGCCTTATGAACGTCAGCCAGGCCACGTTGGCAAGTTGGGTTAAACAAGGTCGAATCGACCTCAAGGTAATCAAAGCGAATTCACAGCTACGGTATGTCGCAGATACCAAGGATGCTCGCAACCAGGTTCCGGAGCATCAGGATGGAGCCATACTGGATGCGCGGAAGGCTGCTGCCTACCTCGGCATCCCGGTCAGCGTGCTTACTCGCCTGAAGGCCTCTGGCGCTTTCTCCGTTACGCATCAAGCGCAGCAGAAGAAGGCGTTTCATCAAGCAGACCTCGAGAAATTCAAGCTTCTTTTAGGCGCCGTGCCGGTGGCAGACACTCAGACAGCAAGCGACGACTCTCTTATCAGCCTATTTCAGGTTCTCGCTGAATACCGCTTTCACAGCTCAGAGAACAAGGCCGAGTTCGTCGTGGCCTACCTGTCAGGACGGGTGACGGCCGTCCAGCGACACAGCGGAGAATCCAAAGACATCTACTTTAGAAAAGCCGATGTGGACACATTCGTTAGCAACAGCCGACGGCAATCGGCCGGTGGAAGCTATTCGTTCCGTGACGCAGCGAAGCGTATTGGTTGCGACCCGATAGTGATGCCCAAGCTAATTGCAGACGGTCATCTGGAAGCGGAGGTCGGCCGCGAAGGCTCCAGAATCTCGAGTGAACGCATTGAACAATTCACGTCGATGTACGCGTCTATCTGTGGCCTCGCAAGGGAGATGAACACGTCATCCAACCGCCTGCTTCGCCTTTGCGACATGGGGGCCGTACCGTTGATGCAGGTCCAGCGCAACTCAGGGCAACCCACTTCATTTGTTCTGCGCCAGGACGTTGAGACGCTCAAGCGACTCGCTATTTTGCATCCAGCCAGAAAGCCCAAAGCACTTGATGAGAATCGAACTGTGGCGACAGTCCGGATGTACCTTGCTGAGCTTAGGTCTCTCGGAGAACCTTTGCCGCGCAGAGGCGACAAGCCACACCGTCTGGCAATTGCCAAAGCCTGTGGCATTGACCGAGGTGTCTTTTACAGAAACGAAGATGCACTTGAATTGATAGCCAGCTACGCCGCCTCCGAGTAACTATCCAACAATCCCCAGCTACGGCAGCTTTTCCATCGCATCAAAGCTCTCAATAACTACTTCCCTCAGTCGCACCCCTACCCAGATTGTAGACGCCGATATTGCCGCAAAGACAAGAAACGCCTCGTTCGAAACCTCTGGCGTTATCAATTTATACAATGCGGCGAGGGTGCCGAGAAGCCCGCCTGTGATTAGGGTTCGGGCAATATCCAACTGGTCTTTCAATAAAATCTGACGCGTCTCCGGCTTTGTTAAGCGATGGCCAAGCGCTTTACGGCATGCTTCTATACTCAATAACAGACATCGGCCAAGCCCGCATAAGTCGTTATCGAGACAAGATACCGGGTTTTACTCTACTATTCCATTGGTCTAGTGGAGGCTAGATTTCTGTTGAGATGAAGTGGCCGCTCGGCAAGAACCCAAGCCCAGCACATAACCAATAAGAAGCGTCGAATTATTTCATCTGGATATTCCGTAACACATGTTGCCCCATAACAGCACCGCCTTTTCGCGGCTCTTAAAATCAGTTGGAGCCTTGAGGGCCACGGGCGCCTCACCTTCTGAAATAACGAAGAGCGTCCTCGCGCGCTGGCTGGCAGTGTCCTACCCAGACCTAGAACTTGATATCGCGCCGTCCTCGCTCAACAGCGATGCCCGGGTTGCCAAGTTCGCAGATTGGCTAAGCGAGTCCGACTTGATTACCGGAGCGTTCTGGCTAAGTTCGGCATACGCCGCCTTGCTACCGAAAGAAAAACGCAAAAGCAGCGCCATGTACTTCACCCCACCGCGTTTGACAGCACGCTTGCTGGACTGCGTTGAGGCCCGCATTGCGATTGAGTCGGGGCCGCTTATCGACCCGGCATGTGGCGGAGGTGCGTTTCTCGCGCCAGCTGCCATTCGAATCGTTGAAAAACTTGAAGCACAAGGGTTACGCGGTGAAGCCATTCTCTCGCACCTAGAAGCCAATGTTTTTGGCTGCGAAGCCGATGAGTTCCTCTGCTGGCTGTCTGCAGCATTCTTGCGAATGGCAGTCGCCAAGACAATTAAGGAGGCCGGCCGCGAACCCGTGTTCAACATTGAGCAAGGTGACGGCTTGAAGCAATTTGAAGCCAGAACGCGGGGCTTCCAAGTGGTTCTCTGCAATCCACCATATCGCAAAATGACCCGGGCAGACTTGGAACCCTATCTTGGCTCCTACTCCGATGTCGTGAAAGGGCAGCCGAACCTATATAGCTTGTTTATCCGACGTACAACCCAACTGCTCAGCCCGGGTGGCGTCGGTGCTGTACTCACCCCGATGAGTTTTCTTTCAGGACAATCCTTCATTCCTGTTCGGAAAGTGCTTGTTGAGTTAGGCACCGTTGAGCAGCTAGACCTAATTCACGACAAAGAGGGTATTTTCCTCTCCGCAGAGCAAGACACAGTAATCACCACCTGGCGCAACGCGCTAACCCAGGAAACCGAAAAAGCGACTGAGGTGTACTGCCTTGAGTCGCAGGGCAAGTTTGACTTTGCAGGCACGTTGCAACTGAATAGCGAGGCCCAGCCCTGGGCCGTGCCAAGGCATGCTTCGGACAAAGAGCTTTCATCATTGTTCGCGCATACCCAGGCAACGCTTAGTGACTATGGTTACCGCGCAAAGACTGGGGTCCTTGTCATTCACAGAGATAAAAGACAACGCTTCGTATCACGGGAGCAAGCAACCAACACCAAGGCGTTAATGCCCTTGATTTGGTCAAAGAATATCAGCCCAAACGGCGAATTTTCGCTCGATAGAGTATCGAGCTCAACGACTGAACGTTTTGTCGAAATGGTCGAACTCGGAGCGGCAGGAGTAGTTCGCAAGCCAGCTGTTGTGCTGCAGCGTGTCAGCTCGACAGACCAGCCACGAAGGCTCGTAAGTGCAGCAGTTCCCCCGGAGCTGCAAGAGCAATTTGGCGGTGTCGTTGGCGAAAATCATGTTTGCTTCCTAGAGCAGATTGCTGATGACTGCGAAATATCACCTGAACTTCTCGCACAAATTCTCCGAACCAGAACGGTAGACCGGCTATTCCGATGTATTTCTGGAGCAACCAATGTTTCAGCCTATGAGCTGCAACATCTACCTTTACCCCTCCCTAAACTACTCGTTGCCGCCATGGCCCAGGGGCTCGACATCGAGCTTGCTGTACGTCAGGCCTACGGCCTGCCTATTCAAGAGAACGCATAGCAGCCATGGATTTCTCGGCCAAAGGGAAGCGCTTTGACGCAACCCAAAAACAGACCAGTGCAAAGGAGTGCAAGAAGCAACTTGTGCAGCAGCTCCTTGAACGCAAGGCAAAGAAACCCGATGCTGTGGTAGCGCCACCTGTTGACGCCCCACGGGTGGCACCGGCAGAACCCATCGAAATCTCATCAACGCCCGAGATTGCCTCTTGGTATGGCGAAGCGCGCGTCTGTGTTTACCGTGAAGACGATACAGCTCCCAGCGTTCCCGGCGTTGCCCTAGTCGAACTGATTAACCTCTACTTGTCGGCAGCAGAAAATCGTACCCGCCACATTGCCCTTTTGTGGCCAGTGTGCCCAAAAACCCTAGCTGCAGTGCATGCCTTGGCAACGCTGGAGCGCTGGGCCCGCGGAGACAAGCTCGGCGTTCGTGGTTTGCTATTCCCGACCAAGACCAATGCCTTCTATCCACTTAATCACCTGATGTTGGGGCGAGAAGACGTGCTCCGCCATGCCAGCCGGTTGGCTGAAGTCGGTGGAGTTGACACAAGCAAACTCAAGCGAAAGTGCAACGACAAAGACGCGTTTCTGTTCTCGCTTGTTTCGATGACCGCCGAGGGGGAGCACACCAATCCCACCATGGGTGAACTGATTCCCCATTTTCTTGCAACGCCGGGCGACCTTTCCTGGGAGTCATGTGCGTCTCACCTTCTCGAACACGTTCGTGCGAAGCTAGCTCGTCGCTCCCAGAAGAAGGCATTGGCAAGTAACTGCCAGTTCATAGGCAACGCCCAAACAGCTCCAGATGCCCTGTTCGCGCTCGATGGCCGACTAACCCGGGATGAGTTGCGCACGGCACTTTTGCGGCTGAAAAAGAAGGGGGCTCCAGAAGTCGTCATCGTTAATGCCACTCGCCAAATTCGCATGGAAGCACGCGGATGGCGTAGTGCATTAAGCAGGTTCCTAATACTGCTAGAGGAAATATTTGGCGCAAATCGCCCAGGGGTTCTGGTAATAACGGATGACCCACGTAGCGCTTACGCCTTGAAGGATGACCTCTGGCGTGTCAACAATGAGCGCAAGGAACAGCGCTGGTCGAGACCTGATGAATACGCCATTACAGGTATTGCCAATGCACTGAAAGAAGATGGGTTGGTTGCTCCTGGGCAGACTGAAATTCGCGCGCCGCTTCCCCGTACGCTCGACGTTTCGGTGGTAGACGCCGACGCCGCCAAGGTTATCAACAAACTCTACCGGCTGGCAGGGCAGATTCCCAATCACCAAGACTTGGCCAAGCCACTCTGGGACGCCGCAAACTATCTTGCCCGACTGGCAGCGCTGCCTTGTGGTGTGGCTACGCTCGTCGAGTGGCTCGGTGAGAGCGGAATTCGTGACCGCACGCGGGAGGCCTATAGCTGGTCGTCGTTCCACGCAAAGCTTGTAACCTTCGACGCGACGGCAGAGGCCGAATTCGAGCGTGCGGTGCTGCGCGAATGCATGCAGCTTGGTACAAAGCTCTATGAAAACTACCAGCAAGGCACCCCGCTTGCGCACCGATTAACTGAAATTGTCGGCCAGGTCTGTGGCAAGCAGCGTAAATCACTCATTGTTGTCTTCACGAGCCCTGTTTATCGCCGCCTAGCAGAGCGTTATCTTGCAGGCTACCGGGATTACCCACAAGGTACACAATTCGAGGACTTCCAGGAGCGCCTGCGGCTAATCTCGTCATCGCAACTCGAAACAGCCCTTGCACACATGAATGGTGCTCAGCTGCTCTTCTCTGGCCTTGACGAGGACGGATTGCGGCTTGTCATCACTGATGACCGGATTCCGGCACATACGCAACTGCTCCTCACCCAGCGTAACGGGCAAAGCCTACGCGGCACACTGAAGCCACTTGTTAACGAATTTCCAGCGTTTCGGCAATGGAAGCCACGCATGGAATCCATCCTCCATCATCTCGAGCATCTACCGGAAGGTAATCAGCTCCTGATAAATGCTGATTTCGTGCTGCCGGCGTTCCGTGTCGACCTATCAACAGAAGTCGGTGCAACTGAGGACGCTAATGACCCAGAAGCCTGGAGTATCCGCCTGGAGTCCGGCACTGTGCTGCATAGGCGCCCGACCCACGATGTATATGTGTACGACCCAGCAAGCGCAGATGCCACGGACCGCGGCTTCCGTGGCTGCAAAGTTCAAAGCCTGGAACCCGGCGACAAACTTTTCGTGATGACCGGAGAGCTGCGTGAGCTCGTAGAGGCCGTGCTGAAGGAAGCAGGTATTCCCATTGAGCATGACAAGACATTCGAGGGCGCTTTGCGCGACTACCATCAAAGCATTCTGAAGGCGCTGAACACAAAATTTCCCGGCGCCAAGCTTGCTGACCAGGTGCGGCAGCTTCGAACCAGCATCCTGCAGTCCAACGAAAAGCTCAATAAGGATTTTCCGGGTGAGCAGGCCGTACGGCACTGGGTCAATCTTGGCGACTCCACGGATACACCGTTTGACGAACTCCGACCCCAAGCTCCGATGAAGGAAGCACACTTCGCTGCCTTCACGGCTGTTCTGGGCTTCACTCAACTCGAGGCTGCCTACTACTGGCGCCGCGTCATCATGCCTGTGCGCAATGCACGTCGCCTCGACGGTCGTCACGTGTCCGACCTATACACCCATATGCTGCTGCAGCCGGAATCCGTAATGGTCCATTCCGGCATCAAGCGCGAAACCATCAAGATGCTGTTCAACAAAGCCCGGGAAAACATCGTGTCCGTTGAAACAGTATGCCCACCAACTGGAGAGACCACCAATGCCTAGCCCGATTGTTCGCAGCGACCCACAGACACTGCATTCAACACTGAAGGAAGCTGTGGTCGACGCGTTGCTGACGATGGTTCATTCCGAGGTAAGTGGCGCTGGGCGGCACGGCAAATACCTCTACGGCGCCCGACCACGATTGCTGCTCAACTCAGGTTTTATCCTCCCCCAGAAGGACGTCGAAGGCGCAGATGAGGTGACCTCGCCCATTTGGATTTCTTCACACGGCCTCAATTTCCAGGTTCAGTCCGGCGTGGAAGGCACTATTTCCGTCCAGCCGAAGTTTGCTGCCTACGTCCGCGTGCTGCCGAACGAGCAAGACCTGGCACGACCCGGCTGCCGCGCAGTGTTCCGCCTTCAGAAGGAAGTAACCAAAAGCATCAAGGAGACCATCAAGAAGCGTTTGGATGATGCTTGGGAGAAGGAGAAAGGCAGTTACCCCTCGAAGGCCAAACACCCTGGGTGGCGAACCATTCGGGAGGACATTCGAAAAGCTGTATACGCCCAACGAGGCATCCCAGAAAACCTGCTGCGCCTCGATACCGAGGAAACTGCCGAAGGTAACAGCATCGAAGACACGCCGCCGGCCGAAGGTGTTGTCGTTCCAGCCGAAGGTGCAGTTCCGCTTAACGATAGCCTCTTCGAGCCAATGGTTCCTCCGCAAAAGTGGCTGCGCTTAGAACTCAACCTCCCACCACTCGTCTTCTCCCCTAATGAACCGCTCGTCCGCTGCCAGGAGCTGGCGGCTGCCCATGCGTCGCTGATGAACCAGCTGATTGCCGACCAACTAACAGAATGGGCAAAAAGCACTCATCCTGAGACAGGCGGTGCTCTCTGGGCCTATCGCAGCGAGCTGACCTTCAAGCCGAGCCAGTATAAGAAGTGGTCTGAAGTCCTCGAACTGGCCCGAAAGACCTCCAGTCCAATTTCACTGCCGGTCATAGAGTTGGGTTGGAACATCGAACTTGTCCAAGACTGGCTCAACCCGAGCTGCAAGAACGTACTTATCGCGCTTGAAAACAAGAGCAAAGAGCCTCGCGCAAAGGTCGACGAAACTGACCCCGCCATTTTCCAAGCCAATCTGGACGTCACCCTGCCAAAGCTACTACACCGCAACCTGCAGCTTGAACGGGTAACACCTTCATACAGGTTCAACGCCTATCTGCGCTACCCGGCAATGGGGCATAACGGTGGCGTAGAACAGGTAAAACCGATTGAAGGCGATATCGTCCATATGCGTACCACTTGGGCGCCCCGCTACGTTCAACCGCGTATTGTCCCGACGGGTGGCAACGAGGTGGAACGTTGCGTGCGAGAACTGAGCAAGCCAGAAGGTCTCAAGCGCCTCGCACCAATTGTTGAGGAAATGCAGACTTGGATAGATGGGTTACCCGGCCGAATTGATACGGCCGAGGGCATCGACCCGAGAAATGTGGATGCGATTGCTGCGGAAAAACAGAAATTTCAAGAAGACCTTTTACGTTGGAAGGACGAGAAAAGCGCTATTGAGGCCGGCATCGCTATCCTCCAGGAGTCTGCTGCTGCCTGGTCGGCACGCGGCTCGCAGAAGGACCCAAGAGCCGTCGTCTTCGAAGCATGGCTTGCGATGAACGAGGCCATGGCCAACTTCATGAAACAGCGCTTTAAGACCGACACGGGGCAATGGCGTCTCTTCCAGCTCGCATTTATCGTAGCAAACATACCGGCGCTGGCTTCCCGGATGCCGGAATTCAAAGGTCACTATGTTGCCAACCGCGATGACACGGTGACGCTTCTGTACTTTGCTACTGGTGGCGGCAAATCAGAAGCTTTCTTCGGCCTCTTGGTGTTCAACCTCTTGTTCGACCGGCTTCGCGGAAAGCACACGGGCGTGACCGCCATGCTGCGCTACCCACTTCGACTCCTGACCATTCAGCAAGCTCAGCGCTGCGCCAAGGTGCTTGCGCAGGCGGAGCTTCTCCGTCGCCAGTATAACTACGGCGGCGACCCACTTTCCATCGGCTTCTGGGTGGGGAGTGGTGGCTCACCAAACCGCCACAATGAAAAAGGTGTCGCCGCCATCCCGAACATTGAAGATGCGCCGGCAGATGAGGCAACCGAGAATGCCTTGCACGATAGCGACTCCAAATATCTCGTTGCCTGGCGGGCCTGGAACAAGATTCCGTCTTGTCCCTTCTGCGGCAGTAAAACGGCATTGCGACTTTTCCCCGCGCACGGCGGAACGATTGCTCATGTCTGCTCGAATAAGGATTGCGCCGTCAACCACGATGGCTGGCAACCGCTGCCGTTCTATATTTGTGACGAGGACATTTATGACTATGCGCCGTCCGTCCTGCTGGGCACAGTCGATAAGCTTGCGCTCATAGGCCATGCAGAAGGCACCATCCGCCGAATCTATGGGATGCTCGGGGGAGCTCCGTGGCGTGACAAGGCAACGAAGCGCCTTCGCATTCCAAAGCACGATGAGCTCAAGGATTCACCAGAATCCAAAGGATGCACCCCCCTGTTTCCTGCGTACCCTCATGGCTTGAAGCTCTTCCTGGACCCATTCCCCAGCCTGATTATTCAGGATGAGGCACATCTCCTCGATGAATCCCTGGGTACGTTCGCTGGGCTGTTCGAGTCCACGCTCGATGCAGTGTTTACCCATATCTCCCGCTCACTGACGGGCATTGTTGCCCTGACACCGGGCGGTCAGCGTCGCCGAGCCAAGGTCATAGCGGCTTCCGCGACCGTTGCCGAGCCGCAACGTCAGCTTGAACACCTCTATCAACGCGAGGTGCCTGCAATGCAGTTCCCTCACCCAGGGCCATCGCTCTATGACTCGTTCTACGCCTCACCCCAGGAACCGGAAGCAGGAGAAACCGAGCGCTGTCAGCTACATGACCCAGAGCAACGTGCTCGCCAGGCGCGCATCTACTGCGCGTACATGACCAATGGGAAGCCACACACCGCAACCAGCGTGGCGATTCTGTCGACCTTCCACCTCTGCATCAGCCGGTTGTTCGATGACCTAGTCAATGGAGACGATGCCCGCCAGGCATCTGCGCGAGATTATTTGGTCGAGTGCGTATGCAGTGGCCCGCTTCAGGCGCTGCACCAGCAGAAGATTCGCGATGCGAGCGTCGATGACCTAATGACGGTTATCGACCTCCATCGAATTGCCCTTACCTATGTGACGAACAAGAAGGGGGGCGACCAAATCATGGCCGCTGAATTAGAGGAGACTCGCAAGCGGCACATCAATGGCAACGTGCCACTCGAGGGCTTGGACACGAAGCTGATTACCGGCTCTGTCGAGCAGGGGGAGGTTCAGGCTGTTGTGGCACGTGCCCAAGAGCGTGATGAGCCAGGCCATGAATTTTCACCGCTCTCCAAGGTACTGCGCTCGGTTATCGCTACCTCGGCCATCTCGCACGGTGTCGACGTCGAAGAGTTCAACTCGATGTTCTTTGCTGGCATGCCCTCGGACATAGCAGAGTACATTCAGGCCTCCTCACGCGTTGGCCGGACACACATCGGTTTTGTCGTGCTGGTGCCAACGCCTCAGCGCCGACGTGACCGCTACATCGTAGAGGTTTTCGACATCTTCCACCGCTTCCTTGAGCGGATGGTGCAGCCGGCGGCCATCGACCGCTGGGCTGAGAAAGCCATTGAACGCGTCTTCCCAAGTCTTTTCCAGGCGTATCTGCTCGGGGTGCTGCCCACTCGCAAAGTTATCGAACTTCCGGACAACGAGAAGAAGGATGCTCCAAGTTACGGATTTATCCCGAACATCACCTCGGAATACAAGGACCGCCGAGCAGCATTCTCAAACGAAATCAACACGTTTATTGAGCTCGCGGTGGGCTTACGTGCCGGCTACATGCCTCCGGGAACTGAGCATTACAAGCAGAAGATTGATGAGATGACGACTGACCTTCTCAAATTCTGGACGAGTAGCGCCATGCACGGCAGTGGCCCCCTGAAGAGCTATTTCGATGGCCAGCCAGACAACATGAAGCGCCCAATGACGTCGCTACGCGACGTCGACCAAGGCGGTCGGATTGTCATGTCCCCTCGCGACGCAAAGGGCAAACGTCAACAGGCCGCCGACGTTTTGAAAGCCATGAACTTTATACGCCATGGCGTTGCTGAATCTGAATGAGACCAACCATGCCACGTCCCTTACTTGCTGACGACGACGACCGCAAACAGCCCGCAACGCCGGTAATGAGCCGGTCACGCAACCAACTCGCAACAGCGTACGCCCCGGGCTCGTTTTTCACTTTTGAAGGCGGCTTGGGCGCCTGCATTGCTCTACCTGACCAGGCTGACGTCATCGATGAGGCCCCAATTGACGAGCCGACCAAGGAGCAAATCCTGTTGCGCCTGCGCGAGGTTTGGCAAAGCTGGTTCTCGCGGGCACACGCCATTAGTACCGCTGACCGCCCGATTTCGCCACGGCAATGCGTAGATGAAATGCTCCTGAAGGACGACAACCTCGCCTTCCTGGGCTCATCGAATCTCGCCTTCGTCAATCCGTCAAAGATAGGTTATGCACCGGCGCCACTGACCTTTGTCTGCAATACCTGCAAGCAGTTCCGCACATACGATTCCGTCGCAAAGCTTGCCGAGGATTTTGACCACCTTTCCCGCAAGCATTGCCCAAACCCGAAAACGAAGGGCAAGTGCCAGTGGCGACAGCTCGACGTGATTTTCGTGCACTGGTCCGGTGAATGGCAGCCAGCCATGCCGGGCATGTGGGAATGGTCGGATAAGGAAAACAAAGCCTGGCTCGCGGGAGAGGCTTGTTCTCATTGCGGAAAAAAGGATTTTCTCCTCAACACTGAATCACCGCGCATCGGCGAATGGTCTTTCCAGTGTGTCGAATGCGGCCACCAGGAGCGGGCCACGTGGCTGCAGAACGACCCCTTCACGACTGAGGTATTCCGTGACACTGCCGGCAAGCGGGTCGGGGAGCGCCGCATGGAGCCCATCTCATACCGAGCCTCTTCTGCGTTCTACGCTCAGTCTGAGCAGTTCGTGGTCTTCTCGCAAAAGGACCAAGGCTTGCTGGCGCTTCTCGCTGAAGGCCATGAAGCGGAATTGGCCAACTTCATCGCTAGCCAATATGGCTTTGGTGGCAGCCTGCCAACGGAAGCTGAGATGAAGGACATGCTCCTGCGCGGCGGCCATGAGGGCGAATGGGAAAGCTATGAAAAGCTCAACAAGTGGAAGGAGCGCCTAGAGGGCATGGGTGACCACGCAGCCGCTAAGGAAATGGCAGAGGAGCAGCATAAGCTCGTTAAGCGCTGGCAAGAGGGTGAACCGCCCTTGATTCCGATAAAGAGCGAACTCCCCCAAGTGCTTCACGAGATGATGGCTTCCCGTTTCGAATTCTCCAGTCGCTACGACCCGTTCGTGCTGTCCGTGGAGCACGAAGCCCTGACGCGCAGCAAACTAAGTCGGACCGCCGCGCGTGGCGAACGCGCTCCCTTTGTTCGCTTCCAACATTTGGACAACGACCTAGCACCTAAGGATGAGCACGATAAGATAGCGCAGGAGCAGGAGACCCGCCGGCTGATGGGAATGCTTGGCATGACCGAACTGGGTCTGATTCGAGAGTTCGACCTCTGCAAGTTCACCCACGGCTATACCCGTGTAAACGCTACCCCAGTGATGGAAAAGCGCGGGCATGATGTTCCTGTTCGGCTAAAGCTCTTTGAGTCGTTACGCAACGGCAAGCGTCCCCTCTATGTGGTCACCCAATCGAACGAAGCTATTTACGTGCAGTTGAAACCGGAGCTTGTCTACGAGTGGCTCCAAAAGGTTGGGATGGCAGACCTCCCTGCATGGAATCCTGCCGACAAGATTTCACTCGGCGGTGCCTTGATTCAGACCGCAGAGCCATTTGGACGCTACTTCTCTTCATTGCACCCTGGGGAGGCAAGAACCTACCGCTACGTCTACACCCTGTTGCACAGCTATGCCCATCTATTCACGAAAACGGTAGCTGAACTTTCGGGTCTGGATGTGGGCTCGCTTGGCGAATACCTGTTTCCGGCCGACCTTGCGTTCGTGGTCTATCGCAACGGCACCACAATGGACTTGGGTAATCTTTCATCGCTGTGGCGTAACGAGAACAACCGATTCCTCTCCCTACTCCTTGAGCCAGCCTCGCATCGCTGCAACTCCGGTAGTTTATGCGACTTCCATGGTGGAGCCTGCCCAGACTGCATCATGGTGCCAGAAACGACATGTATCGCTCAGAACCAACTGCTCTCTCGTTCGGTGCTTCGTGGCGGACTCGCTCCACGCGAAGACCTAACCCACAAGGCTCAGCGGATTCCTGGTTTCTTCGAGGTAGCCAATGGCGGCTCAGCTCACTGAATACAAGAATCTTCTGTTGGTCTTGGCTCCGCATAGTCGAGTTGGAGCTCCCATTTGTGCAGCGATAACCGACGGGCGCTTGAGTGGGCTGGTAAATCTGCGGCAGGTATGCACGATGTCAGGGCTATCACAATCCAACAGCGCTGAAGTAGAAGCCTTTCTTATCTCAGCGCAGCGCCTCGGGTTGGTCGAGCGGACGTCCGGCCTTACGTGGTCACTGAACGCACCTAAACAGCTCTCTGAGCTTGCTCCGATGTTATTTGCCATCCAGGTCTATCGTTCGGAAGTACATACCGCAAATGATAAGGTGGATGTAGTGCTCACCAAGCCGTCAGGCTCCAGCCAGGTAGCACATGCACTGGATAGCACTCTTCGCGGCGACTGGGGGCTCATCAATACCAGAGATTTGCTGCCAATCATGGCAGAGCAAGCAAATCAGCGTTTCGCCATCATGACCCCCTTTGTCGATGATACCGGCGCAGACATCATCGCCAGCCTTTTCGCCAATACTCGCCCAGGCGTGAGGCGCGAACTGATTATTCGAAGTGGCCCCGATGGTGGACTACCTGTAGGCTTAGCAAGAGTATCCGAGCAACTGAATTCCCTAGGTGTTCGGTGCTACAACTTTAGACTGGACCGGACGGATACGGCGGGCTACGAGACGTTCCACGCCAAGGTTGTATTGGTTGACGCCAAGGCAGCGTATGTTGGGTCAGCGAACATGAACAAGTGGTCTTTTGAGTATTCATTGGAGTTGGGCTTGCGAGTCACCGGAAAGGCCGGCGGTCGTATCGCGGAGATAATTGACGCGATAATTCACGTTTCTACTCCCGTTTCACTTGAATGTACCCATCCATAGATAAGTGCAGCTTGTGGTACAACGAACACGCCCCCACTCTGCGGAATACCTTGCATGACAAAGTTGAACCACGACCGCCCTATATTCCGCTACCTGGACAACCTTCGCCGGGAAATGCGTAACGCACCGGCCGGCGCCGTACCAGATGACTACGGTGGCGTGCCGATTACTGTCATTACAGGGACAGGGAAGCCGCGTAAGGCACCAATGCCCCGCCTCACCGACGTTGAAGCTGACATTGCTTTCGGCATGGTCGAAGCCTTGTCTGCGTATATCGACGCAGACCTCAAGGTCATCCAGACCTTCCCAACACTGAAATCGAAGGCCAAGGGGAATACCGCAAAAGCAGTCGCAGCACGCAACGTGGCTGAAAAGGCGCTCGTAAAGGCTTGCACGATGTTCTTGATTCAGAGCCTGCAGTCAAAGCAACAGGGCCGAGAGCAGGTTATCAACTGGTACGCTTGGCTAGGCAACGCATTTGAAGAACAAGGTGATACCGGTCCATGTTCGGCCTGGGAAACCTTAAACAACTGGGCCATGAAATCCGCGAGTGAACAGTTCGAGAAACTCATCGACCAAGCCCTCGCCACATAGCCGACCACACCGAGTTTCCGCCATGGCCGCTACTGTTGCTCGGCCCATATGGGGCATAGAATATCCCTTTTGTTCGAAAGGCTATCATGACCCCGCAACATACTGAATCCCTTTTGCAGCTTATGCGAAAGGTGACGGGACTCATCGGTCTCTATTCGGCAGACCGAAAAGGCGCCCCAGCTCGAGACTTGGCTGACGCGATGGCTGATGTACAAGATGCTTGGATAGCCCTGAACGCTGACCAAACCTCATCCAGCAAGCTCACTGCTCTCAACGACGCAGCCAATGCGCTGCAGGCAGCCTATGAAAAGGCAACCAAGAAGCCGTTCTAATTGCCTCACAGATGGCCGCTGTCCAAACTTGCAGCTTATGCGTAAATCCGTGGAGGAACTTGCAGCTTATGCCAGAAGACGCTAGCACCTTATGGTGACGGATATCCCCGCAAAGCCTTGATTGGCGGCATTTCAACTTGCAGCTTATGCGTTACCCCACAACGCTGTTCAGACGACAACGCCCCGGAAACGGGGCGTTTTTCTTTGGCTAGCGAAGATTTGATTCTTGAGCCGCCTTGCCAATATTGAGCGATTTTCCAGGTTCACCGCAGCAGCCCAAACCCGTAGCACATCGATACCAGATCAGGGCTTGTCCAGCCAGAATAGCGCAGCAATCGTCTTGGAGTCGGTAATACGCCCATCCCAAACGGCCTGCCTGGCGTCATTCGGAGCAATCTCGACGATCTCCAGGAACTCGTTGTGGTCGAGAGCCTGAGCACCGATACTTCGCAACCCGCTCGCACGAAAAATCTCGATCCTCTCATCGGAATAGCCGATGCACGGATGCATCACACCGAGATACTCCCAGGTGTCCGCAACGTAGCCCGTTTCTTCGAGCAACTCTCGGCGTGCTGTATCGATGATCGCCTCACCTGGGTCAATTTTGCCGGCGGGTAGTTCGAGAAATACACGGCGCAGCGGATAGCGGAACTGACGCTCGAACAACAGCTTGCCGTTGTCGAGCTCGGCGAGCACAACGACCGCACCGGGATGAACCACGTATTCGCGCGTGGACGTTTTGCCATTGGGCAGCCTCACCTCATCCTTGCGGACATGGAGCAGCACGCCGTCAAACACTGCTTCGCTGCTGATCTCGGATTCAATCAAATGCGCATCGTGGGACATGAAAAACTCCTGCCAAAAAAAAAGCCCCGACTCGCGGGGCGCTTTCGATAAGTAATCCTGATCAGAGCGAACGCAACAGCGCGTAGGCACAGAGCGACATGATGACCTGCGGGAATAGACCCAGCAGCGCGACTGCCAGACCATTCGCCGAAATCAGGATACGCATGTCGGTCGTTGCCTGCAGCGGGCTGTCATCGGCCGGCGCATCGAAGTACATCAGCTTGACGACGCGCAGGTAATAGAAGGCACCGATCAGCGAAAAGAGCACGGCGACGATGGCCAGCCACATGTAACCGGCAGCAACCACGGCCTGGAGTACCGAGAACTTGGCAAAGAAGCCGACGAAGAACGGGATACCCGCCATCGAGAACATGACCATCAACATGATGCCGGCAAACCACGGGCTACGGCGGTTAAGGCCCTTGTAGTCGTCGAGGTTATCAGCCTCAAAGCCGGCATGCGCCATCATCAGGATCATGCCGAAGGCTGCCGCGGTGGTGAGCACGTAGGCGACCACATAGAACATCGCCGAGCTGTATGCATTCAATGCATAGCGCGCATCACCGCTGACCACACCGGTGGTAATACCGAGCAGCATGAAGCCCATGTGCGAGATAGCGGAGTAGGCCAGCATGCGCTTGAGGTTGGTCTGGGCAATAGCGGCGAGGTTACCAATGGCCATCGACAGAACCGAGAGGATGATCAGCATCGCCTGCCAGTCTTGGGCGAGGGTGATCAGGCCATTCACCAATAAACGCATGACGATCGCGAAAGCCGCCAGCTTCGGCGCGGAACCAATGAAGAGCGTGACCGAGGTCGGTGCGCCGTGATACACGTCCGGAATCCACATGTGGAAGGGAACGACACCCAGCTTGAAAGCCAGACCGGAAACCAGGAAAACCAGACCGAAGACAAGCACGGTCTTGTTAGCATCGCCAGCATAAAGGCGTTCAGCGATACCGGTGATTTCCAGGGAACCGGTCGCGCCGTAGATCATCGACATGCCGTACAGGAGCAGGCCGGACGCGAGAGCGCCAAGGACGAAATACTTCATCGCCGCTTCGGTCGAGACAACCGAATCGCGATTCATCGCGACCATGGCGTACAGCGACAGCGACAGCAACTCGAGACCGACATAGATGGTCACAAAGCTGTTGGCGGAGATCATCACCATCATACCCAGCGTCGCGAACAGCGCCAGTACGTAGTACTCACCCTTGTTCATCGCTTCGCGGTCCAGCACATAGCCACGCGAATAGAACATCACGACGAGGACCGTCATGTACAGGAACAGCTTCAGAAGATCCGACATCAGATCATCAACGAACATGTTGCTGAAGGTGTAGCTGACTTCACCGGTGCTGGTCATGAACTGGATGACCGCAGCGCCAACCAGCGTCAGCTGGGTCAGGGCAAAGATTGCGGTGCGCCGACTATCCTTGACGAGAAGGTCAATCAACAGGATGGCCAGCGCCATGACCGCGACGAAAATTTCCGGTGCGGCCGGCAGGAGATCGGGAACAACGAAATTGTCGAACATGTCGGCTACCGTTTATTGAATCTTGCTGATGGCAACGTGACGCAGCAGGTCATTGACCGAAGCGTGCATGACATCGGTGAAGGGCTGCGGATAGATACCCATCCACAGCGTGCAGATGGCCAGCACCGAGAGGATGAGGAATTCACGACCGTTGATGTCGGTCAGTTCCTTGACGTGATCATTAGCGACGTCACCAAAGATAACCCGCTTGTACATCCACAGGGAGTAGGCTGCACCCAGCACCATCGACGAAGCTGCAGCAAACGCCACCCAGAAATTCAGTTTGACAGCGCCCAGGATCACCATGAACTCACCAACGAAGCCGGAGGTCGCGGGCAGGCCAGCGTTGGCCATGGTGAACAGCATGAACAGTGCGGCGAACTTGGGCATGGTATTGACCACACCGCCGTAGTCCGCGATCTGACGGCTATGAACGCGGTCATACATTACACCGATACAGAAGAACATCGCGCCGGAAACGAAACCGTGGGAGATCATCTGGACCAGCGCGCCTTCGATACCCATGGCGCTGAACATGAAGAAGCCAAGTGTGACAAAGCCCATGTGTGCGATCGAGGAGTAGGCAACCAGCTTCTTCATGTCGGCCTGAACCAGCGCGACGAAGCCGATGTACACCACGGCAATCAGCGACAGCGCAATCACCAGCGACGACAGTTCATGCGAGGCATCCGGAGCAATCGGCAGCGAGAACCGCAGGAATCCGTAAGCACCGAGCTTAAGGGCGATGGCCGCCAGCACGATGGAGCCGCCGGTAGGCGCTTCAACGTGAGCATCCGGCAACCAGGTATGAACCGGCCACATCGGCACCTTGACGGCAAAAGCAACTAGGAAAGCCAGGAACAGCCAGATCTGCGGCGACAGGCCGAGCGGCAGTTTGTGCCATTCGAGGATCGAGAAGCTGCCACCCGACTGCACGAACAGGTACATCAGCGCAACCAGGAAAAGCAGCGAGCCAAACAGCGTGTAGAGGAAAAACTTGAACGCGGCATAAACGCGGTTGGGGCCACCCCAGACACCGATGATCAGGTACATCGGGATCAGCGAGGCTTCGAAGAAGACGTAGAACAACACACCGTCAAGCGAGGTGAAGATGCCGTTCATCAGACCGGACATGATCAGGAATGCCGCATTGTATTGGGCAACCTTGTTCTCGATGACTTCCCACCCCGCCGCGACGACGATGATGGTGATAAAGGCGTTGAGGACCACGAAGAGCATCGAGATGCCATCAACACCGAGGTGATAATTGATGTTGAAGCGGGGGATCCAGTTATGCAGTTCAACGAACTGCATGCCACCGTTGGCCGGATCAAATCCGGTCCAGAGGGGGATGGTGACGAAGAATCCGGCAATTGCGCCTACGAGGGCAAGCATTCGCGCCAGCGGTGCGTTCCTGTCATTGCCGGTGGCGAGAACCACCAGACCGGCAACGATCGGAATCCAGATTGCGAGTGATAGCAGCGGGTAAGTCGACATGTTATTCCTTGCTTTTCTGCGAACTATTCACGCTATGCGCGGTTGATCCACAGGGTCATCAGCACAAACACGCCAATGATCATGGTGAAAGCGTAGTGATAGACGTAACCGGTCTGGAAGAAGCGGATTACGGTGGCAAACCAGCCAACCAGCTTGGCCGAACCATTGACAATCAGGCCGTCGATGATTGCGACATCGCCGCCGCGCCAGAATCCCTTGCCCAGTGCGCGAGCACCGCCAGCGAAGACAAACTCGTTGATTTTGTCGAAATAGTATTTATTTTCGAACAGCGTATGAATGGCGCTGAAACGACGCTGGATGGCCGCCGGAATGTCCGGACGCTTCATGTAGAAGAACCACGACAGCACCACACCCGCCAGGGCGAGGTAGAAAGGCGGCGTCGAGAAGGCATGCAGGCCCATGGCCACGGCACCATGGAAGTGCTCGAGGAAGGTCGCCAGTGCCGGGTGGGCTGCATTATCGACGTAGATGACACCCTTGAAGTAGTCACCGGCAACCATCGGACCAATGCCGATGAAACCAATCGCAACGGAAGGAATCGCCAACAGGACGAGCGGCAGCGTAACCACCCACGGCGTCTCGTGTGGCTTCTGGCCAGGCGCAAGACCGTGGTGGTGGTCGTGGGAAGCCTCTTCGTCGTCATGATCGTCATGGTGGTCATGGTGATCGCCCTTGCCGAAGCGCTCCTCGCCGTGGAAGACGAGGAAGTACATACGGAAGGAGTAGAAAGCGGTGACAAAGACGCCGGCCATCACAGCAAAGTAAGCGAAGCCGGAACCAGGGATGTTCGAGAATTTGACCGCTTCAATGATCGAGTCCTTGGAGTAAAAACCCGCGAGGAAGGGCGTACCGATCAGTGCCAGCGAACCGATCAGCGAGGTGATCCAGGTAATCGGCATGTACTTGCGCAGGCCGCCCATATTGCGGATGTCCTGATCGTGATGCATGCCGATGATGACCGAGCCGGCGGCAAGGAAGAGCAGCGCCTTAAAGAAGGCGTGCGTCATCAGATGGAAGATCGCTACCGAGTAGGCGGATGCACCAAGCGCAACCGTCATGTAGCCGAGTTGGGACAGCGTCGAGTAGGCAACCACACGCTTGATGTCGTTCTGGATGATCCCGAGGAAGCCCATGAACAGCGCGGTGACGGCACCGATGACGATGACGAAAGACAGTGCAGTAGTCGACAGCTCGAACAGCGGTGACATGCGCGAGACCATGAAGATACCCGCAGTCACCATGGTTGCTGCGTGAATCAGCGCGGAGATCGGGGTCGGACCTTCCATCGAGTCCGGCAGCCAAACGTGCAACGGAACCTGTGCCGACTTACCCATCGCCCCGATGAACAGGCAGATACAGGTGATCGTCATCAACGAAACCGCACTGCCCTCGCCCATCAGCGGATACATGGTATTGGCGAACTCGGGCGCCTTCCTGAAAACCTCGACGTAATCCAGCGTACCGAAATAAGTCAGGATCAGACCGATACCGAGGATGAAGCCGAAGTCGCCGACACGGTTAACCAGGAAGGCCTTCATGTTCGCGAAAATTGCGGTCGGACGGGTGTACCAGAAACCGATCAGCAGGTAAGAGACCAGACCGACAGCTTCCCAGCCGAAGAAAAGCTGCATGAAGTTGTTGCTCATCACCAGCATCAACATGGAGAAGGTGAACAACGAGATGTAGCTGAAGAAGCGGTTGTAGCCCGGATCTTCCTGCATGTAGCCGATGGTGTAGATATGGACCATCAGCGACACGAAGGTCACGACCAGCATCATCGTGGTCGTCAGGGTGTCGATCATGAAACCGACTTCAAACTTGTAGTCACCGGAGGTCAGCCAGGTGTAGACCGGGCCGTTGAAGGTGTTGCCAGCCTGAACGTCCTGGAAGATCAGTACGGAGGCGATGAAGGCAACTGCAACGCCGGTGATGGTCGCGGTGTGCGCGACCCAGCGGGGGATAACCCGGCAGAAGAGACCGGCAATCATCGCCCCGATGAGCGGGGCGAGCGGTACGAGCAGGTAGAGTTTTTGCATTTGCATGATTAACCCTTCAGGCTGCCCAGGTCATCCACGTGGATGCTCTTGAGGTTACGGAACAGCACGATCAGGATGGCCAGACCGATTGCAGCTTCAGCAGCGGCGACGGTGAGGATGAAGAAAACGAAAATCTGCCCGTGGAGATCCTGCAGATAGTGCGAGAACGCCACGAAATTCATGTTCACCGCAAGCAGCATCAATTCGATGGCCATCATCAGCACAATCAGGTTTTTCCGGTTAAGGAAGATACCGACGACGCTGATCGCGAAGAGAATCGCGCCCAGGATCAGAAAATGCGAAAGTGTAAGAGTTAGCATTGGCGCCCCGACATTCAGTCTTTTTCTACCGGCATCTGCAGCACGCGTACGCGATCCTTCGCCTTGACGAAGACCTGCTGATTCGGATTGGTGTAACGGCTCTTCTTCGGCCCGCGGTAGGTCAGAACGATCGCAGCGATCATGCCGACGAGCAGGATGATGGAGGCGAGTTCAAACGGATAGACGTACTCGGTGAACATCAGTGCGCCGATGCTCTTGGTGTTGGAAATACCGGCAGGCGTAATCGCTTCGGAAGCGGGCACCTGGAAATACTTGCTGCCCAGCACGAGGCCCATCTCCATCACCATCAGCAAGCCGAGCACGGCACCGAGGGGCAGATAATTCCAGAAACCTTCGCGGATTCGATCCATATTGATGTCGAGCATCATCACGACGAACAGGAAGAGCACCATGACCGCGCCGACATAGACGAGGATCAGCGCGATAGCGAGAAACTCGGCTTGCAGCAGCGCCCAGATGCCACCACATGTAAAGAAGGCGAGAATCAGATGCAAGGCTGCGTACACCGGGTTGCGCGAGGTAATGACGCGCAAGCTGGCAAAGATCAGGATTGCCGACAGGAAGAAGAATACAAAACTCTGAAAATCCATCACGGGCACCTGTTATCGGTAAGTGGCGTCGAGGGCACGATCTTCAGCGATCTGCCTCTCGTAGCGGTCGCCGTTGGCCAGCAACATTTGCTTGGTGTAGTAGAGATCGCCGCGCTTCTCGCCGTGGTATTCGAAGATGCGAGTTTCGACGATCGCATCGACCGGGCAGGCTTCTTCGCAAAAACCACAGAAAATGCACTTGGTCAGATCGATGTCGTAGCGCGTGGTGCGACGGGATCCATCGTCACGCGGCTCGGCTTCTATCGTGATCGCCATGGCCGGACAAATTGCTTCACACAACTTGCAGGCAATGCAACGCTCCTCACCGTTCGGATAGCGGCGCAGGGCGTGCAGTCCGCGGAAGCGGAAACTCTGCGGCGTTTTTTCTTCCGGATACTGCACCGTAATCTTGCGGGCGAAGAAATACTTGCCCGTAACCGACATCCCCTTCAACAATTCCTTGAGGAAGAGGCTGCTGAAGACTTCCTTCATCGAACCCATTAGTCTCTCCTCACTTCCAAATATTCAGCGGTGACAACATCCAGACACCGACAACAACAAGCCAGATCATGCAGATTGGCAGGAACACCTTCCAACCCAGACGCATCAACTGGTCGTAGCGATAGCGCGGGAAGGTTGCACGGAACCAGAGGAAGAGCAGCAGGACAAACGACATCTTGGCGAACAGCCAGAGTATGCCATCGGGCAGGAAGCCGACGGGTGACAGCCAGCCGCCAAGGAACATGATGGAGGTCAGAGCTGCAACCAGGATCATGTTGGCGTATTCAGCCAAGAAGAAGAGCGCGAAGGCCATACCGGAGTATTCGACATGGAAACCGGCAACGATTTCCGATTCGCCTTCGGCAACGTCGAACGGTGCCCGGTTAAGTTCAGCGGTACCCGAAATCAGATACACCAGGAACATCGGGAGCAGCGGCAACCAGTTCCAGGAGAGGAAGCCCAGCCCCATGCTGGCAAACCGGCCCTGATCCTGCGCGTTGACGATTTCAACCAGATTCAGGCTGTTCGAAACCATCAGGATGCAGATCAGTGAGAAGCCCATCGCGATTTCGTAAGACACCATCTGAGCCGCTGAACGCATCGCCCCGAGGAACGCATACTTCGAGTTCGAGGCCCAGCCGGAGAGGATCACGCCATATACACCCATCGAGGTGATGGCCATGATGTACAACAGGCTGGCATCGATATTGGCAAGAACGAGACCGTCCGTGAAGGGAACCACAGCCCAAGCCGCCAGAGCTGGCGCGATCGCCAGCATCGGCGCAATGATGAACACGCCCTTGTTGGCCTTGGTCGGAAGGATAATCTCTTTGAGCAGGAGCTTGAGACCGTCAGCGATCGGCTGGATCAGTCCGAGCGGACCGACGCGGTTCGGACCGATGCGAACCTGCATGTAGCCAATCACCTTACGCTCAAAGTAAGTCAAGTAGGCCACACTGAGCATCAACGGCGCGACAATCAGGACAATCTTCAACAATGTCCAGACGGCCGGCCAGGCGCCACCGAAAATACCTTGTCCGAAATTCATTAGTGCGTCCATTTATGCTCGCTCCACAGAGATTTGGCCGAACATTTCACCCAGCATCGCCGTTGTGGCGTGGGCGGCAGCAACCCGCACACAACCCACCGGTACGCGGTCATCAGATTTCACCACCAGTTTGGCGGCGCCATTGCCCTGACGTACGGTAACCTGCAGCCCGCAGGCCAAGCCCAACTCGGCGAGGGTTTTGGAGTGAATGCGTGCGGTTGGTGCGACAGCGTCCGCAGTCTGCTGCAGGGCCGGCGAGCGACGCGCCATGGCATCAGCGAAATTGATCGGAACATCGGCGACGCGCTGCATACCGGCAAATGGCTTGCTGGGCAGCGAGAAGCCGACGCCACTCAGTTCATTGCTCAAACCGGAGACAAATTCGGCGGCGTTTCCGAGCACTTCATCACGCACCGACTCGCTGGTTTCGTAATCGAAGCCGGCAAGATTCAGCACGTTACCCAGCACGCGCAAGACCTTCCAGGCAGGACGGGCATCACCACGCGGGCGAACCACGCCGTTGAAGCTCTGGACACGGCCTTCGGAATTAATAAAGGTTCCTGCAGTCTCGGTGTAGGGCGATACCGGGAGCATCACATCTGCGTACTCCAGTGCCGGCGCATGTTTGAAGGCCGACACGAAGACGACCAGTTTCGCCTGCTTCAAGGCGTTCACCGCAAGTTGCGGGTTGGCGCAATCAAATTCCGGCTCGACCCCCATCAGGACATAGCCCTGACGTGGCTGTTCGAACATCGTGCGTGCGTTGGCACCGGTCGGCAAGGCGCCGGCGACATGGCCACCCACGGTATTTGCCCCTTCGCCAAGGAAACCGACCGATGCTCCGGTCAGCTTTCCCAAGGTCAGCGCTAGGGCATGGAGCATGGCAGCGTCGGGAACATTGGTGGCGACGTTGCCAAGGAGGATGGCTTTCTTTTCTCCATCAACCAGGCTCTGTGCAATTGCCTTGGCCGTCTCACAGGGCTCAACCCCTTCCAGACCGGCGGGCACGGCCTCACCCTTGATCGCGGCAACCGACTTGACCACGGCACCGAGCCCAAGGGCTAGCTGCGACGGCGCGAGCGTCAGTTGGGCATGCAGATTGATCAATTGATCATCAGCGCCGACCGAGATCATGCTCAGTTTGAGATACTTCTTGGCAGCCTGACGCAGGCGCTGGGCAATCAGCGGATGGTCCTTGCGCAGGAAGGAGCCAATCACGAGCGCCGAATCCAGATCCTTGATTTCGGAGAGCTTCAGACCCAACCACGGCGTACCTGCACGCTTGCCATCAGCAGAAAAATCGCTCTGACGGGGACGGAAATCCAGATTGCCGCTACCGAGGCCCTTCAACAGTTTGGCAAGCAGTGAGAATTCTTCCAGCGTGGAATTCGGCGCAGCCAATGCCGCCACGGCATCTCCGCCAAACTCGCGCGAAACATCCTTGAGACCATGCGCAACATAATCCAGGGCGACATTCCAGCTGACTTCACGCCACTGACCACCCTGCTTGACCATGGGCTTGGTCAGGCGCTCATCGGAATTCAGCGCCTGGTAGGCAAAGCGCTCCTTGTCGGAAATCCAGCATTCGTTGACGTCTTCATTCTCACGCGGCAAAACACGGACGACGGCGTCATGCTTGACCTGAACCACCAGATTGGCACCAACAGAATCATGCGGGCTGACCGACTTGCGGCGCTGCAGCTCCCAGGAGCGTGCGGTGTATCGGAAGGGCTTGGAGGTCAGGGCGCCGACCGGGCAAAGGTCGATCATGTTGCCCGACAACTCGGAATCCACCGAGCGACCGACGAAAGTCTGGATCTCCGAGTGCATGTTACGGTTCGCCATGCCTAATTCCATGATGCCGGCGATTTCCTGACCGAAACGAACACAACGCGTGCAGTGAATGCAGCGGTTCATTTCTTCCATCGAAATCAGCGGACCGACATCCTTGTGGAAAACGACACGCTTTTCCTCGGTGTAGCGGCTCTTCATCGGACCATAGCCGACGGACATGTCCTGCAACTGACACTCACCGCCCTGATCACAAATCGGGCAATCCAGCGGGTGGTTGATGAGCAGAAACTCCATCACGCCCTTTTGCGCCTTGACCGCCAAGTCGGAATGGGTAAACACCTTCATTCCGTTGGTCACTGGTGTTGCGCAAGCCGGGAGCGGCTTGGGCGCCTTCTCGACCTGCACCAGGCACATGCGGCAGTTCGCGGCAATCGAGAGTTTCTTGTGGTAGCAGAAATGCGGAATGTAAACCCCAACCTGCTGCGCGGCATCCATCACCGTGCTGCCATCGGGCACTTGCGCCTTTTTGCCGTCGATTTCGATTTCTAGCATGTCGCTACCTTGTAGCCAGTTCTATCGTAACTAACCTGGCCTGTCAGGCCGGAATCTTGTGAAAGCCGCTGCCCGCCCATTGGACATCCTTCGGGACAAGGCAGGACTTGTGTTCGATGTGGTACTCGAACTCACTGCGGAAATGCTTGATGAAGCTCTGGACCGGGAAAGCCGCAGCGTCGCCAAGCGCACAGATCGTACGGCCAGCGATATTGCCGAGCACGCTGTTCAGCAGATCCAGATCTTCTGGCTTGCCCTGGCCGTTCTCGATGCGATGCACCACCTTGTACATCCAGGCCGTGCCCTCGCGGCAGGGCGTGCACTGGCCGCAGGACTCTTCGTAGTAGAAGAAGGACAGTCGCTCGAGTGCCTTGACCATGCATACGGTTTCGTCCATGACAATGACTGCCCCGGAGCCGAGCATCGATCCAGCCTTGCTGATCGAGTCGTAATCCATGGTGCATTCCATCATCACGTCGCCCGGCAATACCGGCGCCGACGATCCACCGGGAATGACGGCCTTCAGCCTGCGGCCACCGCGCATGCCGCCGCACATTTCGAGCAGCGTCGAGAACGGGGTACCCAGCGGAATTTCGTAGTTGCCCGGACGATTGACGTGGCCGGAGACCGAGAACAATTTGGTGCCACCGTTATTCGGCTTGCCCAGATTGAGGAATTCCTCGCCGCCCATCTTCAGGATGAACGGAATCGACGCGAAAGTCTCGGTATTGTTGATCGTGGTCGGCTTGCCGTAGAGACCGAAGGAGGCCGGGAAAGGCGGCTTGAAGCGCGGCTGCCCCTTTTTCCCTTCTATGGACTCGAGCAATGAAGTTTCTTCGCCACAGATGTACGCGCCGTAACCGTGGTGCGCAAACAGTTCGAAATTGAAACCCGAACCGAGAATATTCTGGCCGAGGAAACCGGCGGCTCGCGCCTCGTCCAGCGCTTCTTCGAAACGCTTGTAGATCTCCCAGATCTCACCATGAACGTAGTTATAACCGCGGTTCGCGCCCATGGCGAAAGCGGCGATTGCCATGCCTTCGATGACCGAGTGCGGGTTGTAACGCATGATGTCGCGGTCCTTGAACGTACCGGGCTCGCCTTCATCGGTATTACAGACAACGTATTTGTCTCCCGGGAAGGAGCGCGGCATGAAGGACCACTTCAGACCGGTCGGGAAGCCGGCGCCACCACGACCGCGCAGAACGGACTTCTTGACCTCTGCGATGACGTCTTCCTGAGTCATCTTGGTTTCGAGGATACGGCGCAATTGCGCGTACCCACCACGAGCGACGTAGTCCTTCAGGCGCCAGGTATTGTCGCCATCCAGACCTTCCATCAGCACGCCATTGATCGAGCCGAGCATGGCCATTATTTGCACTCCTCGAGCAGCTTGTCGATCTGTTCCGGATGCATGTGGCTGCACATCGAACGATTATTGACAATCAACACCGGTGCATCGCCGCAAGCGCCCATGCACTCACCTTCCTTGAGGGTGAACTTGCCGTCAGCAGTCGTTTCACCGTAGGTGATGCCCAGCTTTTTCTGGATATAGTCACCGGCGTGATAACCACCAGAGAGTGCGCAGGGCAGGTTCGTGCAAACCGTCAGCTTGTACTTGCCGACCGGCTTCAGGTCGTACATGTTGTAGAACGAGGCCACTTCATAAGCGGCCATCGGCGCCATGTCGAGGTAGTTGGCAACCGCCTCGATCGCCTCCGGCGGCAACCAGCCCTTTTCTTCCTGGGCGTGCGCCAGACAGGCCATGACGGCGGATTGCTTCTGGTCGGCCGGATATTTGGCGACCTCGCGGGCGAATTTAGTCAGGGTTTCAGCGGAAAACATCAGCGGTCAATCTCGCCAAAAACGATATCTTGGGAGCCAATGATCGTCACAACGTCAGCGATCATGTGGCCACGGGACATTTCATCCATGCCAGCCAGGTGGACATAACCTGGCGCACGAATCTTCATGCGGTAGGGCTTATTGGCACCATCCGATATGAAATAGATACCAAACTCACCCTTCGGATGCTCGACAGCGGCGTAAGCCTCGCCCGGCGGGATGTGAATCCCCTCGGTAAAGAGCTTGAAGTGGTGGATCAGCTCTTCCATGTTCGACTTCATGCCTTCACGCGGCGGCGGCGCGACCTTGTGGTTGTCGCTGATCACCGGCCCCGGATTCTTGCGCAGCCAGTCGATACATTGCTTCATGATCCGGTTGGACTGGAGCATTTCTTCCATTCGCACCAGATAGCGGTCATAGCTGTCGCCATTGACGCCGACCGGGACATCAAAATCAATCTTGTCGTAAGCCGCGTAGGGCTGCTTCTTGCGCAAATCCCAGGCAATCCCGGAGCCGCGCAGCATGGCACCGGTAAAGCCCATCTGCTTGGCGCGCTCCGGAGTCACCACACCGATATTTACCAGACGCTGCTTCCAGATCCGGTTATCGGTCAGAAGGGTATGGTATTCCGCGTGGTAAGTCGGGAAACGGTTGGTGAAATCTTCGAGGAAATCGAGCAGGGAGCCGCTACGATTGTCGTTCATCTCCCGCGCCTTCTTGGCGCTGGTCCAGGTCGACTCGGTGTATTGCGGCATGCGGTCCGGCAGGTCGCGATAGACACCACCCGGACGATAGTAGGCTGCGTGCAGACGCGCGCCCGACACAGCCTCATAGGCATCCATCAGGTCTTCGCGTTCACGGAAGGTGTAGAGCGCCATGGTCATCGCACCGACGTCCAGTGCGTGACAGCCGATCCACAACAGGTGATTCAGAATCCGGGTGATTTCGTCGAACATCGTCCGGATGTACTTGCCCCGCTCCGGCACCTCGACACCCAGCAGCTTCTCGACTGCCAGGCAGTAGGCATGCTCATTGGCCATCGGCGAAACATAGTCCAGACGATCCATATATGGAACGGACTGTACCCAGGTGCGGGTTTCGGCGAGCTTCTCGGTTGCCCGGTGCAGTAGACCAATATGAGGATCGGCGCGCTGTACGACTTCGCCGTCCAGTTCGAGCACGAGACGCAATACCCCGTGGGCCGCCGGGTGCTGCGGACCGAAGTTGAGTGTGAAATTGCGGATATCAGCCATGTGCCGGATCCCCGTAGGTGTCTTCGCGCACGATGCGCGGGGTGTTCTCACGTGGCTCGATGGTTACCGGTTGGTAAATCACGCGCGCCTGATCAGGGTCATAACGCATTTCAACATGACCGGAAATCGGGAAATCCTTGCGGAACGGATGACCGATAAAGCCGTAGTCAGTCAGGATGCGACGCAAATCTTCGTGGCCGACAAAAGCGATACCGAAGAGATCGAACGCCTCGCGCTCGAACCAGTTTGCACTCGTCCAGACACCAGTCACGGAATCGACCGCAGGGAATTCATCGTCTTCTGCGAAGACGCGAACCCGCAAACGCCAGTTATGAGCGATCGACAGCAAATGCGAGACAGCGGCAAAGCGCTTGCCCTCCCACACACCATCGCCGTAGGTCGAATAGTCGACACCACAAAGATCGATGATTTCTTCGAATTGCAGATCTGCCGCGTCGCGCAGCGTGGTCATCACCGCCAGATAATCGGCGGCAGCCACTTCAATAGTCAGTTCACCCAGGGCCAGCTTGACGGATTTCAGTTTGTCGCCGAAATGCGTCTGCAGATTCTGGCTGAGTGTTTCAAGCTTTGCAGACATAAGGTTCAGCCTCGACGATTAACGGGCAATGGTGTTGGTACGACGGATCTTGTTCTGCAACTGGATGATCCCGTACAACAACGCCTCGGCCGTTGGAGGACAGCCCGGAACATAGATATCGACCGGAACGATACGATCGCAACCTCGAACCACCGAGTAGGAATAGTGGTAGTAGCCACCACCATTGGCACAGGAACCCATCGAGATCACCCAACGCGGCTCGGACATCTGGTCGTAAACCTTGCGCAGTGCGGGCGCCATCTTGTTGGTCAGCGTACCGGCAACGATCATCACGTCGGATTGCCGCGGGCTGGGACGAAACACCACGCCGAAGCGATCCAGATCGTAACGTGAACAGCCTGCATGGATCATTTCCACCGCACAGCAGGCGAGACCGAAGGTCATCGGCCACATCGAACCGGTGCGCATGTAGTTGATCAGCTTGTCGGCCGTCGTCGTGACAAAGCCTTCCTGAAGGATTCCCTCAATACCCATGACCGGTCCTTATTCCCATTCCAGCGCGCCCTTGGCCCAGGCATAGACATAGCCCACAACAAGCACGGTTACGAAGATCAACATTTCGATAAAGCCAAAGAGCTTGATCGAGTCCGTTGCAACGATATCCTTGAAGATCGTCGCCCAAGGGAACAGGAAGGCGATTTCGAGATCGAAAAGAATGAAAAGGATGGCAATCAGGTAATAGCGCACATCGAACTTCATGCGCGCATCTTCGAATGCCTCAAAGCCACACTCATAGGGAGAGAGCTTTTCCGGGTCCGGCCGGCTGGGCGCGAGCAAAAAGCCCATCGCAACAGGCAGAACGCCTACCGCGACCCCCACCAGGACGAACATCAGGATTGGAAAGTAGTTTTCCATGATCCGCCGCCAATATTCAGTTTCTTTTAAGAAACAGCGTGTCTTGCGACCACTGCCCCGATTTTTGGTGCCGACGGCGAGACTCGAACTCGCACAGCTTGCGCCACTACCCCCTCAAGATAGCGTGTCTACCAATTTCACCACGTCGGCACTACTTTTCTGAATTACCCGGCGAGGATTGTTGCCGAGCAATTCACCTTGCGTTACTTCGGTACTTCCTTCGCCTTGGAGCCTGCATCTGCAGGCACCGCCGGCGTATCACCACCTGCCTGAGCAGGCTGCGAAACAGTTTGCGATTGTACCGTTTCTTGCATGACACTACCAGACGTTTTTGGCTTGCTGGAAGCAACATACGCCAGCGTCAGACTGGTCACGAAAAATACCGCCGCCAGGATGCCAGTCGTGCGGCTGAGAAAGTTCGCAGACCCGGAGGCACCAAACAGACTGCCGGACGCACCGCTACCGAACGCTGCACCCATGTCAGCCCCCTTGCCGTGCTGCATCAGCACCAGGCCGATGATAGCGAGCGCCACAAGGATGTGGATGGTCAGTACCAGAGAAAAAAACCAATTCATGAAAAAACGCCTATCAGTTCGCTGCCCGGCAGATTGCCAGGAAGTCTTCCGCAACAAGAGCGGCGCCACCGATCAAACCACCATCGATATCCGCCTGCCCAAATAAATCCGCCGCATTTTGCGCCTTGACGCTGCCACCATACAGAATGCGCAAGCCTGCTGCCACGTCAGCATCCAGCGCCGCAACTTGCGCACGTATTGCCGCATGCACTGCCTGCGCCTGCGCGGGCGTTGCCGTCAGCCCGGTACCAATCGCCCAGACCGGTTCATAGGCAACCACTGCCGAGGCCAAGGCTTTGACACCGACCACGTCAATCACCGCTGCCATCTGCGCTGCCACAACACTGGAGGTCTCACCTGATTCACGTTGCGCCAGCGTTTCACCGACGCAAAGAATCGGAATCAAGCCAGCCGACTGCGCTGCTGCAAATTTGGCAGCCACCTGACCGTCACACTCGGCAAACAAGGTGCGCCGCTCGGAATGGCCGACCAGAACATAACGGCAACCGAACTCTGCCAGCATTGCCCCGGCAACCTCGCCAGTGAATGCGCCCGCAGCGTGCTCACTGAGCGTCTGTGCACCCAAAGCAACCTTCGAACCCGCAAGCAGATCAGCCACCTGGCCCAAGTACGGAAATGGCGGACAAACAGCCACGTCGCACGCGCAATCCGCGACCCCACCGACCAAGGCGGCCAGCAAGGCAGCGTTGCTCTCGCGAGCTCCGTTCATTTTCCAGTTGCCTGCTACCAGCTTTTTACGCATCTGAGGGATGGGTTACCAAGGTCAAAACTCTAAAATTATAGCGACCGGAGCAGGCTCCGGTCAATTTTGGCAACGACAGATCGGGCTCCCGGTCACTACTGCGCGGCTTCGCGAACCACGCCCGCCAGCGTTTCCGCCTCGGCCAGCACCTGGCCCGCATCCTCGCCTTCGACCATGACCCGCAGCAATGGCTCTGTCCCGGAAGCGCGCAACAAGACCCGACCACGTCCGGCCATGCGTGACTCAACGGCTGCCAATTCGGCGGTAATCGCGGGATGATCTTTCCAGGGGAAGCCTTTAACGATCGGCACGTTGATCAGCTTCTGCGGGTAGAGCTTCAAACCGGCCAGCAGGGATTTCAGGTCACCACCCGCTTCGCGCAACGCCGCCAACACCTGTAGCGCCGCGACCGTGCCGTCGCCCGTGGTGTGACGATCAAGTGCCAGGATGTGCCCGGAGTTTTCTCCCCCGAACAACCAGCCCTTTTCATTGAGCATCTCCACGACGTAGCGATCACCGACCGCCGCCCGCGCAAACGGAATCTCCAGCTTTGCCAGCGCATGCTCCAGCGCCAGGTTGGTCATCAGCGTGCCCACCACGCCATTCACCCGAGCATGTCGGGCCCGGCTTCGGACAATGGCGAACAACAACTGGTCGCCATCATAGAGATTGCCTTCCGCATCGACCATCTGGATCCGGTCAGCATCGCCATCGAGCGCCAGGCCCAGGTCGGCACGGTGGGCCAGGACGGCATCGGCCAACGCCTTGGGCGAGGTCGCGCCACAACCGTCGTTGATGTTGAGGCCATTCGGCTGCACACCGATGGTGACGACCTCCGCCCCCAGTTCATGGAAGACGCTGGGCGCCGTCTGGTAGGCCGCGCCATGGGCACAATCGACGACGATCTTCAGTCCGCGAAGATCGAGATCATTGGGGAAGGTGCTCTTGCAGAACTCGATGTAGCGACCGCGCGCGTCTTCGATGCGCACGGCCCGCCCGAGATCCGCAGCACCGACACAGGCCATTTCCTGATCGATCCCGTCCTCGATAGCCTGCTCGACCTCATCCGGGAGTTTGGTACCCTGAGCCGAGAAAAACTTGATGCCATTATCGTAGTACGGGTTGTGCGATGCCGAGATGACAATCCCCGCCTGCAGGCGCAAGGCACGGGTAAGATAGGCGACGGCTGGCGTCGGAATCGGCCCGACCAGGCAGGTATCGACGCCGGCTGCCGAGAAACCGGCCTCGAGAGCGGATTCCAGCATGTAACCCGAGAGCCGGGTGTCCTTGCCGATCAATACCGCCGGACGCTCGCCGCTAGGCATGCAGCTTCTACCCAGCAGAACCTTGCCGGCAGCGTAGCCGAGACGCATGACAAAATCCGGCGTGATCGGTGATTGTCCGACACGTCCGCGCACACCATCGGTACCAAAATATTTTCTACTCATTGCTCGCTCCCTGTTCAACCGCCGACCAGACTGCCAAGGCATCGCATGTGGCGGCCACATCATGCACCCGGATAATTTTCGCACCTTTTTGCGCGGCAATGACCGCCGCGGCGATGCTCGCCGGCAGTCGTTCACCAACCTCGCGCCCGGTAATCGCCCCCAGCATCGATTTGCGCGACAAACCGGCGAGAACCGGCAAGCCATCGACAGCAACTGCGGTCAACCCGAAAAACAGGGCCAAATTGTGCTCGAGTGTTTTGCCAAAGCCAAAGCCGGGGTCGAGCACGATCCGCTCATCCTCGATACCCGCCTGCCGACAGCGCGCGACGGCATCTCCTAGAAAACCCCTGACCTCGCCAAGTACATCATCGTAGACCGGCGCCAGCTGCATCGTGCCCGGCACCCCACGCATATGCATCACACACACGGCACAATCCGTGGCAGAAACAGCTTGCAGTGCCGCCGGCTGCGACATGCCGGTGATGTCGTTAATCATGCTCGCGCCAGCTGCCAACGCAGCACGCATCACCACCGGTTTGTAGGTATCCACGGAGACCGGCACGCCCCACTGACAAATCTCGGCCAGCACCGGCAACAGGCGCCGTTGCTCTTCGTCTTCCGGCGTCGGGATTGCGCCTGGCCGCGAGGACTCGGCACCGACATCAAGGATATCCGCCCCGGCCTCGAGTTGACGACGGGCATGTTCGATCGCCCGTACCGTATCGCCCTGCAAGCCGTCACCGGAGAATGAATCTGGCGTTAGATTGACGATCCCCATCACTTGGGGACGACTCAGATCGAGGCGATATTTACCGCATTTCAGCGTAGTCATAAAAAAAGAGGCCGGGTGCAACCCGGCCTGAGTTCATTGGCGAAATAGATTAAATAGCGACGGTGGCGCTTGGTTCGGCACCCGGCGTGTCGTTTGTGTTGGAAGGACGCGATGCGCCCTGCGCCGGCTTTGGCGCCCGTGGCGGTTTGCCGGCCATGATGTCGTCGATCTGATCGGCATCGATGGTTTCCCAGTCAAGCAAGGCCTTGGTCATCGCCTCAACCTTGTCGCGATTCTCCTCGAGCAGTTTGCGGGCAAGTGCGTATTGCTGGTCGATGATACGGCGAATCTCGGCGTCCACCTTCTGCATGGTCGCTTCGGAAACATTCTTGTGCTGCGTGACCGAACGACCGAGGAAGACTTCGCCTTCATTCTCGCCATAGACCATCACACCGAGATCCGACATGCCGTAACGTGTGACCATGTCACGCGCCATAGACGTCGCCCGCTCGAAATCGTTGGAAGCCCCGGTAGTCATCTGATTCATGAACAGTTCTTCAGCGATCCGGCCACCGAACAGAACCGCGATACGGCTCATCAGATATTCGCGGTCATAGGCGTAGCGATCCTGTTCCGGCAGCTGCATGGTCAAACCCAGCGCGCGACCGCGCGGGATGATCGTAACCTTGTGCACCGGATCAGACTTCGGAACCAGCTTGGCGACGACGGCGTGACCGGACTCGTGATAAGCCGTGTTCATTTTCTCATCTTCGGTCATGACCATGCTGCGGCGCTCGGCACCCATCATGATCTTGTCCTTGGCCATCTCGAAGTCATCCATGTCAACCAACCGCTTGTTGCGACGCGCGGCAAACAAGGCGGCCTCATTGACCAAGTTGGCCAAATCGGCGCCCGAGAAGCCGGGCGTACCACGGGCGATAACGTCCGCCTTGACGTCGGCTGCAATCGGAACCTTGCGCATGTGCACCTTGAGGATTTCCTCGCGGCCACGGATATCCGGCAACGGCACGACAACCTGGCGGTCGAAACGACCAGGACGCAGCAGCGCTGGGTCAAGAATGTCCGGACGATTGGTTGCAGCGATGACGATGATCCCAGAGTGGCCTTCAAAGCCATCCATCTCGACCAGCAACTGGTTCAGCGTCTGCTCACGTTCATCATTGCCACCGCCAAGGCCAGCGCCACGATGGCGGCCGACCGCGTCGATTTCGTCGATGAAGATGATGCAGGGAGCGTGCTTCTTGGCATTCTCGAACATGTCGCGAACGCGAGCCGCACCGACGCCGACAAACATTTCAACGAAATCCGAACCGGAAATCGAGAAGAAAGGCACCTTGGCCTCCCCGGCGATTGCCTTGGCGAGCAGCGTCTTACCAGTACCCGGGTTGCCGACCATCAGCACACCCTTTGGGATACGACCGCCGAGTTTCTGGAATTTGGACGGGTCGCGCAGGAAATCAACCAGTTCCTGAACCTCTTCCTTCGCTTCATCGCAACCGGCGACATCAACAAAGGTGATGGTGTTCTGTGCTTCGTCAGTCATCCGGGCGCGTGATTTGCCGAAGGAAAAGGCACCGCCCTTACCACCGCCCTGCATCTGGCGCATGAAGAACACCCAGACGCCAATCAGCAACAGCATCGGGAACCAGCTGACGAAGACATTCATCAGCATTGACGGCTCTTCTTCCGGCTTGGCTTCAATCTTGACACCGTTCTTAAGCAGGTCAGAAACCAGCCACAGATCAGGCGGTGCGTAGGTGGTTATGCGCTTGCCCTCGGTCGTCGTCGCCTTGAGCGTGCGCCCCTCGATCACCACTTTGGAAATCCGCCCTTGCTTCACCTCTTCGATGAATTGGGAGTACTCGATCGAGCCCGTGGCGACCTGGCGGGTATTGAACTGATTGAAAACAGTCATCAGGACCATACCGATGACCAACCAGATCGCGAGATTTTTGAACATGTTGTTCAAGCGTGCACTCCTTCGACTACTACGGGCGATAAAACAGCATTCTAAACAAACTTCTCAGCGCAATGTGCGGCCAAGCAGATAAAGCTCTGGGCTGCGATCACGAGAAGCATCAGGTTTTCGCACTACCACCGTTTGAAACACAGCGCGCATGGCCTTAAGAAAACTCTCATAGTCACTTCCTTGGAAAACTTTGACCAGAAAAGCGCCATCCGGTTTCAGATGGGCCTGAGAAAACTCCAGACCCAGTTCTGCCAAGTGCATGACCCGCGCCTGATCGACAAGGGGCACACCCGACATATTGGGTGCCATATCGGACATTACAAGGCCCACTTGTCGATCACCGAGCAAATTTTCCAATTGCGCGAGCACTGCATCTTCCCGGAAATCGCCCTGAATGAACTGGACCCCGTGGATCACCTCCATTTCAAGCAGATCAAGCGCAAACACTAAGCCACCGCTGCCGACCCGCTTCGCGGCCACCTGCGACCAGCCGCCGGGCGTCGCCCCCAGATCGACGACCACTTCGCCGAGACGCAGGAGTTTGTCCTTGTCGTCGATTTCCATCAGCTTGAAGGCGGCGCGCGAACGCCAGCCTTCCTTCTTGGCGAGCTGGACGTAAGGATCATTCACATGCTCCATCATCCAGGCTTTGCTGGTTCTGGTTCTCTTCATTCGGTAAAATGCCGTTTTTGAAAGGTTGAATATGCTGCAAATTACTTCACTTCAGCGCCGCGAGCTGCGCGCCCGCGCCCACGGCCTCAATCCGGTGGTTTCCATTGCCGAGAATGGTCTCACTGAAGCTGTCCTCAAGGAAATCGATGTCTGCCTGAAGGCACACGAACTGATCAAGATTCGTGTTTATGGCGACAGTCGTGACGACCGGATCGCCTATTACGAACAGATTTGCGAACAACTCGCCGCCGCCCAGGTTCAACACATCGGCAAGCTGCTGGTGGTTTTCCGCCCGGCTCCGGCTGACGCTGCTGCGGTCAACACGGAAAAAGGTCAAAAATCGCGTCGCAGCGCACCGCGCAAGACCAAACGCGCCTTTCAAAGCTGATCAGCGCAAGCCGCGGCCGTTCCAGACCACCAGCCACAGTCCGAGCAGGCTCTGTATCAGGTAGAGAATGCTCGACACGCCATGCCAGGTCGCAAAACGGTCCCGCAGGACACTTTCCATCACTTCCCGCGGAAGCGCATCGGCCTTCAGCTGTGCCATCAATGGCTGGATGCCTAACTGGCTGGCCGCTGTCATCAGCGCCATCAGTATCACCAGCCAGAATACGGCGCGCTTGAACACTCTACCGCCCCAGCGCCCGGTCAGGAAGATCAACAGGTAGGCGGCACTGCCGAGGCCGACCCAGCCGATCAACGCAAACAGCTTGCCGGCTACCAACCCGGCGAGTTGTCGGTCGCCGAGACTGGCAAAAAGTACTGGCGCCGCGATATAGCCGATGGCCAGCAGCCCACCCACCCAGAGGGTGATGGCTATCAGGTAGAGGGCTTCGGACAGACTGCGCAATGTTAAATCACTCGTAACGAACGTCGAGAATCTCGAATTCGCGCATGCCGCCCGGCGCCTGCACCTGAGCGATGTCGCCGGCGTATTTGCCGATCAGTGCCCTCGACATCGGCGACGCCACCGACAGTTTGCCGGCCTTGATGTCGGCCTCGTCCTCTCCGACGATCTGGTAGGTAAAAACGTCGCCAGAGTCCTGATCCTCGATCTCGACCGTCGCCCCGAAAACACAGCGGCCATCCGCGTCGAGCAGTTTCGGGTCGATGATCTGGGCGTTCGACAGCTTGCCCTCGACTTCCTGAATTCGCCCTTCGATGAAGCCCTGACGCTCTTTGGCAGCATCGTATTCAGCGTTTTCCGAGAGGTCACCGTGCGAACGCGCTTCGGCGATGGCAGCGATGACCCACGGGCGATCGATCGTCTTCAAACGGTGCAGCTCATCGCGGAGCTTCTCGGCACCGCTTACGGTCAACGGAGTTTTGGTCATGTTTTTTCCAACAAAAGCAAAACCGCCGGCGCCCGAATCGGGCCACCCGGCGGTTCGGGTTGAGTTTAGTGAAGTTGTTCGTGCAGAGACTGAATCGGGTAGACCACCAGTTCGCCCAGGTTGCGAATCCCTTCAGCTGCGGCTTCAGCACCCCAGATCGTCGTATACATCGTCACCCGCGCCTGCAGACCGGAGGTACGGATCGAACGCGAATCGTTGATCGCGCCCCGCTTCTCCTCAACCGTGTTGATGATCAAGGCAATTTCGTTGTTCTTGATCATATCGACAATGTGCGGACGACCTTCCGTAACTTTGTTAACCGGCCCAACGGGCAAGCCCGCGGCTTCAATCGCATGCGCGGTGCCGCGGGTGGCGACCAACTGGAAGCCGGCTTCATGCAGGTGCCGCGCAATTTCGATCGCCTTGGCCTTGTCGCTGTCCTTGACTGACAGAAACACCTTGCCCGCCTTCGGGAGCTTGACGCCGGCTGCCAGCTGCGACTTGACGAAGGCTTCGGCGAAGCTGACGCCGACGCCCATGACTTCGCCGGTCGACTTCATTTCCGGGCCGAGAATGGTATCGACACCCGGGAACTTGACGAAGGGGAAGACGGCCTCCTTGACCGAGAAATACGGTGGCACGACTTCCTTCGTCACGCCTTGCGCCTTGAGGCTCTTGCCCGACATGCAACGCGCCGCAATCTTGGCCAGTTGCAGGCCGGTAGCCTTCGAGACATAAGGCACGGTGCGCGAGGCGCGCGGGTTCACTTCCAGCACGTAAACGTCGTTGTCCTTGATCGCGAACTGCACGTTCATCAAACCGCAGACGTTGAGCGCCTTGGCCATCAACTTGGTCTGGCGACGTAGTTCGTCCTGAACAGCGGCCGACAGCGAATACGGCGGCAGCGAGCAGGCCGAGTCGCCGGAGTGCACACCGGCCTGTTCGATGTGCTCCATGACACCGCCGATGATCACTTCTTCGCCATCGGAAAGCGCATCGACGTCGCACTCGACAGCGTCGTTGAGGAAGCGGTCGAGCAGCACCGGCGAATCGTTGGAGACCTTGACCGCTTCGCGCATATAGCGCTCGAGATCCTTCTGCTCATGGACGATTTCCATGGCCCGACCACCCAGCACGTAGGACGGACGCACTACCAGCGGATAGCCGATTTCGGCAGCCAGACGCAGCGCATCTTCTTCAGTGCGGGCGGTGCGGTTCGGCGGCTGCTTCAGACCGAGATCATGCAGCAGCTTCTGGAAACGCTCGCGGTCTTCTGCGATGTCGATCGATTCCGGCGTCGTGCCGATGATCGGCACGCCGTTGGCTTCGAGGGCCAGCGCCAGCTTGAGCGGGGTCTGACCGCCGTACTGGACGATGACGCCGACCGGTTTTTCGATGGCGCAGATTTCCAGCACGTCTTCCAGTGTCAGCGGCTCGAAATAGAGTCGATCCGATGTGTCATAGTCGGTGGAAACGGTTTCCGGGTTGCAGTTGACCATGATGGTCTCGTACCCGTCTTCACGCATCGCCATCGCCGCATGCACGCAGCAGTAGTCGAATTCGATGCCCTGACCGATACGGTTCGGACCACCGCCCAGCACCATGATTTTTTTCTTGTCGGTCGGCATCGCCTCGCACTCGTCCTCATAGGTCGAGTAGAGATAAGCGGTGTCGGTCGAGAATTCGGCGGCGCAGGTGTCGACGCGCTTGTAGACCGGGCGCACGCCCAGTTCATGGCGATGCTTGCGGAATTCGGCTTCGGTCGTCTTCAGCAGATAGGCCAGACGACGGTCGGCGAAGCCCTTCTTTTTCAGGAAACGCAGTTCGTCTGCGGTCAACGACAAAAACTCGCGTTTTTCGAGAGCCAATTCCAGATCGACGATCTCCTTGATCTGGACGAGGAACCACGGGTCGATCTTGGTCAGGTCAAAAACCTTCTCGACGCTCATGCCGACGCCGAAGGCATCGGCGACGTACCACAGGCGGTCCGGGGTCGGGCGCGCCAGTTGCTCGTCGATGGTTTCCGGATCAACCGACTTCAGGTTGAAGCCGTCGACGCCCACTTCCAGACCACGCAACGCCTTCTGCAGCGATTCCTGGAAGGTACGGCCCATGGCCATCACTTCGCCGACCGACTTCATCTGCGTCGTCAGCGTCGAATCGGCCTGCGGGAACTTCTCGAAGGCAAAACGCGGCACCTTGGTGACGACGTAGTCGATCGACGGTTCGAACGAAGCCGGAGTCTTGCCGCCAGTGATGTCGTTGGCCAGTTCGTCCAGCGTATAGCCGACAGCCAGCTTGGCGGCGATCTTGGCGATCGGGAAGCCGGTGGCCTTGGAGGCCAAAGCAGAGGAGCGCGACACGCGCGGGTTCATTTCGATGACGATGCAGCGACCATCCTTCGGATTGATCGAGAACTGCACGTTGGAACCGCCGGTATCGACGCCGATTTCGCGCAGCACGGCGATCGAGGCATTTCGCAGCAGCTGGTATTCCTTGTCGGTCAGCGTCTGTGCCGGCGCGACGGTGATCGAGTCACCGGTGTGCACGCCCATTGGATCAAGGTTTTCGATGGAACAGACAATGATGCAGTTGTCCGCCTTGTCGCGGACCACTTCCATCTCGTATTCCTTCCAGCCGAGCAGTGACTCTTCAATCAGCAGCTCGTTGGTAGGCGAGGCTTCGAGACCGCGCTTGCAGATGGTCTCGAACTCTTCCATGTTGTAGGCGATACCGCCGCCAGTGCCGCCGAGCGTGAAGGAGGGGCGAATAATGGTCGGAAAGCCGATCATCGCCTGCACCTGATATGCCTCTTCCATGCTGTGCGCCGTCGCGGACTTGGCCGAACCGAGACCAATCTTGGTCATCGCGTCCTTGAACTTCTGGCGATCTTCGGCCTTGTCGATAGCTTCCTTGGAAGCACCGATCAGTTCGACGCCGAACTTGGCCAGCACGCCTTCGCGGTCGAGGTCGAGCGCGCAGTTCAGCGCGGTCTGGCCGCCCATGGTCGGCAGCAGCGCGTCGGGACGTTCCTTCTCGATGATCTTGGCGACGACCTGCCAGGTGATCGGCTCGATATAGGTCACATCGGCCATTTCCGGGTCGGTCATGATCGTCGCCGGGTTGGAATTGACCAAGATGACCTTGTAACCCTCTTCGCGCAGTGCCTTGCAGGCCTGGGCGCCGGAGTAGTCGAATTCGCAGGCCTGACCGATGATAATCGGGCCGGCGCCAATAATCAAAACACTCTTTATGTCTGTACGTTTCGGCATTTCTAGTCTCTCGCCTTATTGCACGGCTCAGTTGGCCTTGTTGAGCGCTGCGACGCCACGCGTCATGCAGTCGAGGAAGCGGTCGAACAGGTAGGCCACATCGTGCGGGCCAGGGCTGGCTTCCGGGTGCCCCTGGAAGGAGAAGGCCGGCACATCGGTGCGGGCAATGCCCTGCAAGGAACCGTCGAACAGCGACACGTGCGTGGCACGCAGGTTTTCCGGCAGCGAATCAGCATCAACCGCAAAGCCGTGGTTCTGGCTGGTGATCAGCACCTGGCCGGTATCCATGTCCTTGACCGGATGATTGGCGCCGTGGTGTCCGAACTTCATTTTCAACGTTTTGGCACCCGAGGCCAGCGCCAGCAGCTGGTGACCCAGACAGATACCAAAGGTCGGCACGCCACGTTCGAGGAATTCGCGAATGGCGGCAATGGCGTAATCGCATGGCTCGGGATCCCCCGGACCATTGGACAGGAAGACCCCATCCGGATTCATCGCCAGCACGTCGGCCGCCGGCGTCTGAGCCGGCACCACCGTCAGCTTGACGCCGCGCTCGGCCAGCATGCGCAGAATGTTGCGCTTGACGCCGAAGTCATAGGCCACGACATGGAAACGCTCTTCGCCGCGCTGCTTGTAGCCGGTAAGCGTCCATTCAGCCTCGGCCCATTCGTAACCAGCCTTGGCCGAAACCACCTTGGCCAGATCCATACCAGCCAGACCTGGGAAGGCCTTCGCCATAGCCAGCGCCTTGGATTCATCGACTTCACCGGCGATGATGCAGCCGGCCTGTGCGCCTTTTTCACGAAGGATGCGGGTCAGCTTGCGGGTATCGATACCGGCGATGGCAACGATGCCATGCTTTTTCAGATACGAGGACAGATCCTCTTCGCAGCGCCAGTTGGAAGCGCGGCGCGGCAGATCGCGAATGATCAGGCCGGCTGCGTAGTTGGCGTCGGATTCAAAATCTTCGGCATTGCAACCGGTATTACCGATATGCGGATAAGTTAGGGTAACGATCTGGCGGCAATAGGACGGATCGGTGAGGATTTCCTGATAACCAGACATGGCGGTGTTGAAAACCACCTCACCGCTGGTCATGCCGTCGGCGCCGATGGATTGCCCTTTGAAAACCGTTCCGTCGGCGAGGGCGAGAATGGCGGGGGTAATTGAGGGCAGTAGGGACACGGCCGGCTCTCCTGAGTTTTTCAGCTTGTTCATGTGCCGAGCGGGAAGGCTTGCGCCTCCCCGCTCGTGCTTTTTAACCTTCCTATTTTAGCCGAAAACCACCTTTTCAGGCAAATTCAAGGGATTACACCCGTTTCAACAAACTCTTGCAATCGCAGTCTGACGACCGTCAAATCGTTCATGAGTAGTACACCAAACAACTGGTGGCATCGCGGCCAGTCTACGACACCTGGCACCTGAGCAGCCGACTCAAGCTCCAGTGCTCGACGCCGGGCGCGATTGGCATGAAACATCGCCAACAAGCTTTTCAAGGTATGCGTATGCATCCGCAACCCGTACGAATCCGACGCATCAAGTGCCTGTCGGATACGGCCGACGTGTTCGTCCCACTCGCTCAGGAACATGCTTGCCATCGTCGCAAACAACTCGGGATCACCAATGTCACGCAACGCGGATTTCAAATCAAGTTGTTCTGTATCATCGATCGGTAACTCAGCCGACGAGAACGACTCCACCCCCTGCCCGGCAGCGCGCGCCATAGCGTCACGCAGTGCTTCCGGACGCAAAGGCTTGGCGACGTAATCATTCATACCTGCCTCGAGGCAGCGGTCGCGGTCGCTGGCCATGACATTCGCCGTCATGGCGATGATATATACCGACTTGAAACCCTGGGAAATCACCCAGCTACGCCGCATTTCCCTGGAGCGAATGGCCTCGGTAGCTTCGATGCCACCCATCACCGGCATCTGCATATCCATCAGAATGACGTCAAAATGACCATCATCAAAGCGATCCAGAGCCTCGGCACCGTTGTTGGCAACAACAACACGATGCCCCTCACGCTCCAGAATCCGTAGGGCCAACTCCTGATTCACCGGATTATCTTCGACGAGCAGGACACTCATCAACTGCCCAATGGGGCTACCGAACTCCGGAATATCACAAGGCGCGTGATCAATACCCGACACGACCGGCTTTTCGAGCAATGTGAGCGCATCAATCAGGTCATCTTGAACGATCGGCTTTATCAAGTGAGCGGAAACCTGCAGTTCACGCAGGCGTGACATGTCATGACGCTGATTTTCCGTCGTCAGCATCATCAACAGACGTTCGACCTTGCCGCTGGCACTCCAGTACTCAGCCAGCGAGAAACCGGCAGGCGAATCCATATTTGCATCGGCAAAGATATAGTCGAAGGCAAAATCGACCGCCCGCGTACGTTTAATCGCCTCTGCAGCCGCCGCGCCGTCCGGCACAAGCGACGCCTGCACCTCCAGCCGCTCCAGCATACCAAGCAAGCACTGCGCTGCCGTCGGATTATCCTCTATAACCAGCGCCCGTTTGCCGCGCCCCGGTATTTGCTCGAAAGTAGTGTTGACTCCGACATCTTCACAGCCGAAACGCGCCGTGAAATAAAAAGTCGAACCGGAACCAGATACGCTGCTCAGCCAAATCCGCCCATCCATCAACTGCACCAGCCGGGCGCTGATCGCCAGCCCGAGGCCGGTGCCTCCAAAGCGCCTTGTGGTCGAGACATCGGCCTGCGAGAAGCCCTCGAAAATCTCCTGTTGCTTTTCCGGGGGTACGCCGATGCCGGTATCACGGACGGCAAAACGCAGAAAAATCGAACTGCCGGTAGCCTGCTCGACATCGACCGTCAGCGCCACTTCGCCGTGTTCGGTGAACTTGATCGCATTGCCAAGCAGATTGATCACCACCTGCCGCAAACGGGTGGGATCGCCGATCACTCGCCGCGGCACTTCCGGACGAATATCGGCAATCAGCTCCAGACCTTTCTTGTGAGCGCTCACCGCCAGCACGCGTACGGCCTCTTGGAGCACATCACGCAACTTGAAGGACAAGGCTTCGAACTGCATTTTGCCGGCCTCGATCTTCGAAAAATCGAGGATATCGTTGACAATGGTCAGCAGTGCCTCTGCCGAGGATTTTACGGTCTTCAGGTAGTGTCGCTGCTCATGATCCAAATTGGTATCCAGCGCCAGCTCGGTCATGCCGATAATGCCGTTCATCGGCGTCCGGATTTCGTGGCTCATATTAGCCAGGAAGGCACCACGCGCCTTGTTGGCTGACTCCGCCTGCTCCTTGGCAGAAATCAGTTCAGCTTCGGCAGCCTTGACACCACTGATATCGCGCTGCAAGACGAGCATCCGCGTCGGCTCGCCCTGTGCGTCGCAGGCAGCGACGGCCCCGCGCAGCAAGCACCATTGCCAGTGACCATCACGCGCCTTGAGGCGGCAGTTCACCTGAAAATAACGGTCTTTCCCCGCCGTCTGCGCAGCGATTTGAGCCTGGAGCTGCCGGAGGTCATCCGGGTATACAAGGCGCTGCCATTGGGCAATCGTGTTATCGAGATCGTTCAGGCCGTAGCCGAGCATCTCCTTCCAGTGCCTTCCGGACTCGATGGTACCGGTTTTCAGATTCCAATCGGTGAGGGCATCGCCAGACAGAAGGCTTTGCCAATTATTGAGACCGACGTAGGCGTTGTAAGAGGCATCGACCAAACCCAGCAGCTTCTCGATGCCAGCCGCCAGCACTCCGAACTGCCCAGACCGGGCAGCTTCGAGCAATTGACGCAGCTGCGGCTCGCCGTCGCCACCGAAAATTTCCTGCAGCTGACGGGCGAGCAGCCTGGATTTCATCACGACTAGCGCAAGCCGAGAACGTCTTGCATGTCAAATAGACCGGATTTACGGCCTGCAAGGAAGCGGGCAGCACGCATGCTACCCAGAGCATAAGGCATGCGACTACTCGCCTTGTGCGTAATCTCGACGCGCTCGCCAATGCCGCAGAACATCACGGTATGGTCGCCGACGATGTCGCCGCCACGCACGGTAGCAAAACCAATGGTCGAGGGATCACGCTCGCCGGTGACGCCTTCGCGGCCATAGACGGCAGACTCCTTGAGATCGCGACCGAGTGCTGACGCCACCACTTCACCCATGCGCAGCGCCGTGCCCGATGGCGCGTCGACCTTCATCCGGTGATGAGCTTCGACGACCTCGATGTCATAACCTTGATTAAGTATGCGTGCCGCCGTGTCGAGCAGCTTGAAGACCAGATTAACCCCGACAGCCATATTCGGCGCAAAGACCACCGGCACATCAGCGGCCGCTGCAGCAATCGCCGCCTTGCCTTCGGCTTCAAAACCGGTTGTGCCAATCACCATGGCGACGCCAGCCTTGCGGCAGAGTTCAAGGTGATGCAGCGTTCCCTCGGGACGCGTGAAATCGATCAGGCAATCTATGGCTTGCAATCCACCTGCCAGATCATCGCTGACCAGAACATCACAGGGCATGCCAACAAGCTCACCCGCCGCCTTGCCGATGGCCGGGCTACCGGCCACATCGAAGGCAGCACCCAGCCTGAGTTGACCATCCTTGAGTGCGGCCTCGATCAGCATCCTGCCCATGCGCCCACCGGCGCCCACGACGCCGATACGCGTCAATCCAGCTGTTGCACTCATACCTTAAAACCCCAACATATCCATGAAACGACGGTAAAGTCCCGGCTGCTCACGCGGTGGCAGCGGCTTGTCCGCCGCCTCGCCGGAAAGCGCACCCAATTCGATGACTCGGGTCTTGGCCACCGGCGCTGTCAATTCCTCGGCAGCCGCCACGGCCACATCACCACCGACGCGCTCGAGACGGCCGTCCTTGTCGAAAAACACCGCAAATTTGCGTGACTCGGTGGCACCGGTCTGGCCATTGCGATAGCTGTAAATGTAATCCCAACGCTGCGCATGAAAGATATCCGCAATCACCGGCGAACCGAGCACGAAACGCACCTGATCGCGGGTCTGCCCCGGGCGTAATTGCCCCACCATCTCCTGGGTCAGAACATTGCCCTGCTGGACATCGATCTTGTACTCGTTGACGAAGCTGGGCTTGTAGGAACAGGCGGCAAGGAGGGCGCAAAAAGCTGCGGTAGCGAGGATACGGAATCGAAGCATGCGAAAAATCCGGAGTTTCTCAAACGGTCTTGAAGCGGTATATCATACCCGAAATACGCTGGCACCCTGCCGCAACGAACACTGGAATTCCAACGATGAGCGATCCGCAAAGCCTCAAGAGCATGGGGCTGAAAGCCACCTTTCCGCGCCTGAAAATTCTTGAGCTTTTCGAGAAGAGCAAGATGCGCCACATGACGGCGGAAGACGTCTACCGCCTGCTGCTGGCCGACAACATGGACATCGGCCTAGCCACCGTTTATCGCGTGCTCACGCAATTTGAACAGGCCGGCCTGCTGGAGCGCCATTTCTTCGAATCAGGCAAGGCAGTCTTCGAAATCAATCGCGGCAAGCACCATGACCATCTGGTCTGCATCGACTGCGGGCGCGTCGAGGAGTTCTACGACCCGGAGATCGAGCGCCGGCAAAATGCCATCGCCGAAGAACGCGGCTTCGCCATTCAGGACCACGCCCTCTATCTTTACGCTCAGTGCACCAAGACCGAATGCCCACATCGCAAGCCGGGCAACAAGGACTGAGCGGGCGCCAGACTTACAACTTTTATTCAATGACTCCAGAACTGGGCGCAGCCGCGTCTTCTGGCTGGCTGTCTTCGGCTGGCACTACCTTCCTGCTGATCACACTTGCCGAATTCGGTGACAAAAGCCAGCTGGTCTGCATGACGCTGGCAGCACGCCATCGCGGCTTGCCTGTTGCCCTCGGCGCCATCGCCGCTTTTGCCCTGCTCAATCTGCTGGCGACTCTGTTTGGCGCCGCGGTTGCCGCCTGGCTGCCGGGCTGGGTGGTTACGGCCGCCGTCGGTCTGTTGTTCGCGGTTTTCGGCATCAGTGCCTTGAGCTACACCGAGGAGGATAACGACGAGGCTGTCGAGGAAAAGCCCAGGCATGGCATTTTTGCCACCACATTCCTGCTAATTTTCCTGGCTGAATTTGGCGACAAGACACAAATTGCCGTCGCCGGCATGGGCAGCACTGCCGATGCCGCGGCTGTCTGGAGCGGCGCCACGCTGGCGCTGACGACAACGTCGCTGCTGGGCATCTACGCCGGCCGCCGTTTTCTCAACCGTCTGCCGCTCTTGTGGATTCACCGCATCAGTGGCGTGTTTTTCCTGCTGCTCGCGGCATTCGCCGGCTATCGCCTGATCCAGGGCTGAGGCCCGACAACAGCCACGGCCAATTTTGGCCATTTTTCTGGTCCACCGCAGACTGAGCCCAAAAGTTGCCGACCAGGTTTATCTGGCCTGCCCTTGCAACAACTCGCCAGCATGGCGCAGCGTCAGCTCGGTCATTTCGACCCCACCCAGCATGCGAGCAATCTCGCGCACCCGACCGGCGTCATCCAGCGGCTGAATAGCGCTCAGCGTCACGCCATCCTGTGTGCGTTTGCTGACTTGCCACTGCCAGTCCGCCCGAGCCGCCACCTGCGGCAAGTGCGTGACGCACAAAACCTGCCGCTCGCTGCCCAACTGGTTCAGCAGGCGCCCGACGATCTCGGCGACCCCGCCACCGATACCGACATCGACCTCATCGAAGACCAGCGTCGGGACGCAGGCCGAACGTGAGGTCAGCACCTGAATCGCCAGGCTGATCCGCGACAACTCACCGCCGGAGGCCACTTTGGCCAAGGGTTTGGCATCGTTTCCGGCCAGCCCGCCAACACGGAATTCAATCTGCTCCAGCCCGTGCGCCGAACCGCCATCTACCGGCAATAGCGCGATTTCAAAGCGTCCGGACGAAAGGGCGAGTTGCTGCATCACTTCACTCACCGCTCGCCCCATTTCTCCCGCAGCCTGCTGGCGGGCCGCCGACAAGGCCGAGGCACGCGCCTGATACGCCTGCCCCGAAGCGGTGGCAGCGGCCTGCAGCCCATCCAGATCCGCGGCCGCCTCCAGTGCCGCCAAACGCGATTGCCATCCGGCAAGCAAGACCGGCAGTTCTGCGGGCTGCACCCGGTACTTACGGGCAGCCGCCATCACCTGATCCATTCGTCGCTCGAGTTCGCCCAAACGGACTGGATCAAGATCCACACGATCGGCGTAGCGGCGCAACGACGATACCGCCTCGCCCAGTTCCGCCTGCACCGAGGCAATCAGCGATGCGACCTCGGCCAGCGCCGGATCGAACTCGGCCAGACTATTGAGGCGGCCAGCCACGCTATCGATCTGCCGCGCACAGGCGCCATCCTCTTCCGAAAGCACCGACAGCGCGAACTGCGCACCCTCGATCAGGCTAGCCGCATGACTGAGACGTTTTTGTTCCGCATCCAGCCCGCTCCACTCATCGGCAGCAAAGGCCAGTGCATCAAGATCACGAATCTGCCATTCCAGTTTCTCGCGCTCCCGCTGCAATGCTTCGGCGCCCTCAGCAGCGGCACGCAAGGCCTGCTCGGCTTCGCGCCAGCTCCGCCACGCAGCACCGACCTCACGCGCTAGGCCGCTGAGGCCGGCATGGTCATCGAACAACTGCCGCTGGGCATCGCCGCGCAACAATGATTGATGCGCATGCTGGCCATGGATGTCGACCAGAGACTCGCCGATCTCGCGCAATTGCTGCACTGTGGCCGGCGAACCGTTGATGTAGGCCCGCGAACGTCCGCCGGCGTCAACCACCCGGCGCAGGAGCAGCTCGTCATCGCCGTCGAGATCGTGATCCTTCAACCATGCCGCCACCTCGGGCAGCTCGGCAATGTCAAAGCAGGCCACTACTTCTGCCTTGTCACACTCCTGCCGGACAACACCGGCATCGGCACGCTCCCCCAGCGCCAACGCCAGCGCATCGATCAGGATGGACTTACCGGCCCCCGTTTCACCTGTCAACGCGCCAAAACCGTCGCCGAACGCCAATTCCAGACGATCGACAATGACGAAATCACGAATGGTCAGTTGCCGCAGCATTGAAACTCTTTCTCAAGGCCCCTTCGGCCGTTCGCTCCACTGCAGCTTCTGGCGCAACATGGCGAAATAGCTGTAACCCGGCGGGTGCAGGAAGCAGATTTTGTGTTCCGAACGGCGCAGGCGCACCGAATCGCCCGGCAGCAAGTCGAGCGTGACCTGGCCATCGAAGTGCACGCGCGGGTCGTCGGCATAGACGATACGCAGTTCGATATCGGTATTGTCATTGACGATGATCGGCCGGTTGGTCAGCGCGTGCGGACACAGCGGCACCAGCGCGATGCCGGTCAGCGTTGGATTCAGGATCGGCCCACCAGCGGACATGGAGTAAGCAGTCGAGCCGGTCGGTGTGGACACGATGAGGCCATCGGAACGCAGGTTGTAGATGAATTCGCCATCAATGAAGAGTTCGAATTCGATCATCCGGCCAATCGCACCCTTATCGACGACGACATCGTTCAGGGCCATGTTCGAGGCAATTTCCTTGCCGTCTCGGATTACCTCGGCGGCCAGCAGCATGCGGTTTTCCGGCGTGAAGCGGCCGTCGAGCAAGTCATCCATGCAGGTCAGCATGTCGTCACGGGCGATGTCGGTCATGAAACCGAGCCGCCCCTGATTCACACCGACCAGCGGCACGCAGTACCGGGCCAGACGTCGGGCGGCATTAAGCATGGTCCCGTCACCGCCGAGCACAATGGCGAGGTCGGCATGGGCGCCGATATCGTTGAAGCCGCAGGTCACCCAGCGCGACAGATCGACCGTGCGGCCGATGTTTTCCGCCGTCTCGCGCTCGATGAATACCGAGACGCCACGCTCGTAAAGATATTCCGCCAGCCGGCGCAGCGATTCGGCAATTTCCTGACTATGGTATTTGCCGACCAGCGCGATGGTCCTGGGAGAGCGATAGGATGTGAAGCCGCGATTCATGAATCGGGATTCTTGCATAAAAACCAGCGCCCCGCGCGCCGCTATCGCCGCGCGCCCGAGCGAGGCCGCGGCGGAATAGAAAACACCGTCAGCGCAGCCGCCGGATTTTTGTACAATCAGCGCTGCCATGGACGAACGCTCGCGCTCCCTTCTCAAGACCTTGGTCGAACATTACATCGCTGACGGGCAGCCGGTCGGCTCGCGCGCCCTATCGAAATTTTCCGGCCTCGACCTGTCTCCGGCGACGATCCGCAACGTCATGGCCGATCTCGAAGAGGCCGGCTTTGTTGCCAGCCCGCACACTTCGGCCGGGCGCATCCCGACTGCCCGCGGTTATCGCCTGTTCGTGGACAGCCTGCTCACCATGCAGCCCCTCGAAGCCCGCCAGCGCGGCGAGATGGCGGAGGCGCTACAAGGCTTGCCCGCCAGCCAGCTGATTGCCAATGCCTCGCAACTGCTATCCAGCCTGACGCATTTCGCCGGCGTTGTCGTCGCTCCGCGCCGGGCCGCCAGCCGCATCCGCCAGATCGAATTCCTCAGCCTGTCTGAAAAGCGCATCCTGCTGATCATCGTCACCGTCGACGGCGACGTCCAGAACCGGATCGTCAACACCGAGCGCGACTACAGTGCCAGCGAACTGGCCAGTGCCGCCAATTTCCTGAACCAGAATTTTTCAGGCCTCGACTTCGACCAGATCCGCCAGAAACTGGCGCAGGAAATCCAGCAACTGCGCGACGATATCAAACCGCTGATGAGCCTGGCGCTGGAGACCGGCGACGAGGCACTGTCTGCTGGCAACCAGCCCTACGTGATTTCCGGCGAGCGCAACCTGCTCGACGTCGAGGAGCTATCGTCCAACATGAAGCGTCTGCGAGAATTGTTCGACCTTTTCGAGCAGCGTTCGAGCATGGTCCGCCTGCTTGAAGTCTCGAACCGCGCGGAAGGCGTGCAGATTTTCATCGGTGGCGAATCCGGCCTCGCGCCGCTCGATGAATGCAGCGTCATCGCCGCCCCCTACTCCGTCGATGGCCGCGTCGTCGGCTCGGTCGGCGTCATCGGCCCGACGCGCATGGCCTACGAGAGGGTCATTCCCATTGTCGACATAACCGCCCGCCTGCTCAGCAGCGCTCTCTCTTTCAAGAACGAATCCTGATGCCCCATTTCCTCCCCGAGCCACCGCACCGCCATGGACTGCCGGCGAGCACCGCTGTCGTCCTCGTCAATCTGGGCACCCCGGAGGCCGCCACGGCGCCGGCCTTGCGCCGCTATCTCGGGGAATTCCTCTCCGATCCCCGCGTGGTCGAAATTCCAAAGCCGTTGTGGTGGCTGATCCTCAACGGCATCATCCTAAATACCCGCCCCAAAAAATCAGCGGCCAAGTACGCCAGCGTCTGGATGCCCGAAGGTTCGCCGCTGCGCGTACATACCGAGCACCAGACCAAGCTTCTCAAGGGCCTGCTGGGCGAGCGAGGCCACCATGTCACCGTGACCTCGGCGATGCGCTATGGCCAACCGGCGATCCGTCAGGTATTGAGTCACCTCCGTGCCGAAGGAGCGACCCGGATACTGATGGTCCCGATGTACCCGCAGTACGCAGCCAGCACGACAGCAACCGTCGTGGACGAAGCCTCCCGCTGGCTACTGCAGACCCGAAATCAGCCGGAAATGCGTTTCGTGCGGAATTTCCATGATGATCCGGGCTACCTCGCCGCGCTCGAAAAGACGGTTCGGCGCCACTGGCAAGCCAACGGCCCGCTCGGCGAAAAAGGCCTGCTGCTGCTCAGCTTCCACGGCCTGCCCAAGCGCAGCCTCGATCTCGGCGACCCCTATTTCTGCGAGTGCCACAAGACCGGCAGGCTGCTTGCTGCCAGACTGGGCCTCAACGACAACCAGTACAAAATCTGTTTCCAGTCGCGCTTCGGCAAGGCCGAATGGCTGCAACCTTACACTGCGCCGACATTACAGGCGCTGGGTGCGCAAGGGACTGAGCGCGTCGATGTCATCTGCCCCGGCTTCGTCGCCGACTGCCTCGAAACGCTGGAAGAAATAGCCCAGGAAGGCCGCGATGATTTCATCGCCGCCGGCGGCAAGACCTATCACTACATCCCTGCGCTCAACGAAGACGATGCCTGGATCAAGGCGCTGGCCGACCTGGCCGAACGCCATCTTTCCGGCTGGGCGACCCGCGAAACGTTCGACCCGCATGCGCTCGAAGCCAGCGCGCGAAATGCCTTCAAATTCGGCGCGCGGACTTGATATCCGGGCGGTGCAACCCAATATCCACTTTGTCTGATATTTGGAGTTGACCGTGACCGTCAGCCTTCACCTCGTTTGCCCGCATTGCGACGCCGTCAATCGCGTGCCGCAATTCCGCCTTGCCGACGCCCCGGTCTGCGGCCAGTGCAAGGCACCTTTGTTTCGCGGGGAGCCGCTGGAACTGAACGGCCAGCGTTTCGACCGTCACCTGTCCCGCAGCGACCTGCCGCTGGTGGTCGATTTCTGGGCGCCTTGGTGCGGACCCTGCCGGATGATGGCGCCGGCTTTTCATCAGGCGGCGATCGATCTCGAACCGCGCGCTCGTCTGGTCAAGGTCAATACCGAAGCCGAGCAGACGCTGACGGACCGCTTCGCAATCCGCAGCATCCCGACGCTGGCCATCTTCAAGGGCGGTCGTGAAGTCGCCCGGCAAAGCGGCGCGCTGGATCTCGCCAGCCTCAAGCACTGGATTGGTCGCCACCTGTAAGTCACTCAACTTTCCTGGTCGCCTGCCGTTAGAAATGTCTCAGATCACATCTGGAGGCGACCATGAAAATCGCGGCTTACGACCTCAACATGGCCGCCGCGCACCGCGCGGAAAAACAACGCGACATTGCAGAGTCGCTTCGCGCTTGGCGAGGAAATTCGCGGCCGGACAATGCCATGGCCGCACCAATCGTCCGCGATCCGGTGGTTCTTGCCGATGAAGGCCATGCTGCGCATGCGACTGAAGCCGCCAACGAAGCAGCGATCGATAGCGATCCGCACCTCAGCCTACTGCGACAAATGCTGGAAGCCCTCACCGGGGAGCGTATCCGCGTATCCGCGTTTTCGACGTCAGCGAACTAGGGCCACGCTTCAGCCAGTCGCGTAGTGTGAGCAGCAGCATTTCCATGCATGCAAGTGGCGGCAGCGGGGGTCTCGAATACCAGTACGCCGAACGCTACAGCGAAACCGAGCAAACCCAATTTGCTGCCAGTGGCAAAGTTATCACCTTCGGCGGCCAGAAAATCAGCTTCAATTTCGAACTGTCGATGGAACGCAGCTACATCGAGGAACGCAGCTTCAACCTGCGGGTCGGTGACGCTGCCCGCAAGGTTGATCCGCTGGTACTCAATTTCGCCGGCAAAGCAGCACAACTTGCAGACAGTCGCTTCGCCTTCGATCTAGCCGCAGTCGGCAGTACCGAACAGATCAACCAGCTAAGCGCTGGCAGCGGCTATCTGGTCTTCGACCGGAACGGCAACGGCCGCGTTGGCAACGGCAAGGAACTTTTCGGCCCGACACTCGGCGACGGCTTCGCCGAACTCAAAGTACTCGACAGCGACAAGAACGGCTGGATCGACGAAAGCGACCCGGCCTTTGCGCAGCTGAGTATCTGGCAGGGCGGAGAGCACGCGGGGCGCCTGCGCAGTTTGGCCGACGCCGGCGTTGGGGCGCTGGCACTGCAACGACTGGCCACGCCCTTTGATCTCAAAACATCAGAAATCAGCTTATGGGGAGCATTCGCAGTTCTGGGATATTTTTGCAAGAAAGCGGTAGCGCTGGCACAATGCAGAAAATCGATTTGACCGCCTAAAGATATAGGCGCCTTGGCCGAGCACGAGGGATAACAATGCCACGTTTTGCCGATCTGAAAATTTGGGTACGTCTGACCGCTGCCATCTGGCTGGTTCTGGCGTTGATCTGGGTAGGTGCGATTCTCTGGACCACGCAGGTCAATCGCGACACCGCGATTCGGCAGGCCAAAGACTTCTCTCAGAGCATCCACGAGATGACCATGGCCGGGCTGACGGGCATGATGATCACCGGCACTATTGGTCAGCGAGAGGTCTTCCTCGACCAGATCAAGCAACTGTCGATCATCAAGGATCTGCATGTCGCCCGTGGCGAGGCAGTCGTCAAGCTCTACGGTCCGGACACCAAGGCTGGCCGCGGCCTTGATGAGATCGAGAAAAAGGTCATGGCCACTGGCGAGCCGTACATGGCAGTCGAGAGCAGTGGCGGATCGTCCTACTTGCACGTCGTCAACCCGACCAAGGCCGCCAAGAATTATCTGGGGAAGGACTGCATCCTCTGCCACCAGGTCCCGGAAAACACGGTGCTGGGCATCGTCAGCATGAAAGTGTCACTCGATTCTGTTGAGGCCGAGGTTGCTGCCTTCCGCCTGAAGATTGCCGGTGTGGCACTGGCTGCACTGGGTGCCTTGCTGATAATCATCTATTTCCTCACCCACCATTTCGTGACCGCACCGCTCGACGAACTGCGCCAGGGCCTGCGCGACATCGCCCGCGGCGAAGGCGACCTGACACGCCGCCTGCCGGTCAAAGGCAATGACGAGGTGGGCCAGTCAGCCCATGTTTTCAACGAAATGATGGACAACTTCCAGAACCTGATCAAACAGGTTCGCGACGCCGCCAGTCAGGTTTCTTCCCGAGTCGCGGCGCTCTCCGAAAGTGCCGATCGCGTCTCACAGAGCTCGCATCAGCAAAACGAACGCTCCGGTGCTGCTGCGTCGGCGGTCGAGCAGCTTGTCAGCAGTATCTCTTCCATCGCCCACAGCGCCGAGCACGTCCAGCACCAGTCTCAGGAAAGTCTGGCCCGCGCCAATGAAGGCAACCGCAACCTGCAGACGCTGCTCGGCGAAATGGATGTCGTCGAGCGCGCGGTCAAGGAGATGGCAAACTCGGTCAACGACTTCGTGCGCAACACCGAGTCGATTACCCACATGACGCGCGAGGTCAAGGATATCGCCGAACAGACCAACCTGCTCGCTCTAAATGCCGCCATTGAAGCTGCCCGCGCCGGCGAGCAGGGCCGCGGCTTTGCGGTAGTTGCCGACGAAGTACGCAAACTGGCAGAGAAGTCCTCACGCTCGGCAAGCGAGATAGACGCTATTACCGCCAATCTCAGTGCACAATCGGTTGCTGTCCGTCGCAGTATCGAAGAAGGGCTTTCCCACCTTGAAACCAGCCAGTCGGCGGTTGCCTCGGTCTCCAGCGTGCTGCAGGCAACCAACGGCTCGGTGACTGAAGTCGGTCACGGCCTCGACGCCATCGCTGCTGCGACCGAACAACAGCGTCGCTTCTCCAGCGATGTTGAGGGCAGCATCGAAGCCATCGCCGGGATGGCTCGAGACAACACTGGCACAGTCGAGCAGACGGCTGGCGCCGCGCACGACTTGAAGCGCCTGGCCGATGGTCTGGGCACGCTGGTCGGCCGCTTCAAGGTCTGACGCGACAAGGCTCCTCTTGAAAACGGCCTCTGCGGAGGTCGTTAATCATTCGCACCTTACATTGGGGAGAGTTCGAGATCCATTCCGCCACCCGGTCCGGAGCGGTAAAAGGACTGCGAGGCGGTACCGACCTGAACGGCTGGCTGCCCCTGCGCTGCGGCGATCTTATTGACCTCGCGCAAGCGCTTGATCAGGCGTCCAAGCAGCGCATTGCGCATCCGATCCAGCAGTTCCTCCGACGAAAGCGCCAGTGCCGCAGCATTGACTTCGAGGAACAGCGTTGGCTCCAGCGTGATGGCAGTGGCATGGCGCTGCTTGTCCTTAGGATGCAGATAAGCGACCTCGCCAACCGGCTCACTCGGTCCCAGACGACAAAGCGTGCGCCCGTCGATTGAGATTTCAACACAGCCGGAAATGATGATGCCGAGCAGGCTGCTCATTTCGCCCTCGCGCACGAGCACAACATTCGACGACACTTCACGCCACACCGAGACACGCAGGATTTCCCATAGCTCGATGTTTTCGAATTCAGTGAAGAATTCGAGCTTGCGCAATACCGCGAAATGTCGGGTGTCAAGCTCGATGTCGTCGTCCTGGAGGATCTGGTAGCGGACAGCGGACAGATCCTTGGCAAATTCGGCCCCGTTGCGATAGCGGCTGTAGAGATCCTTCTCGAGCGATTTTCGAATGATGGCGTTAAGCCCTTCCGGCAAATTCGGATTGAGTGAGGTCACGGCCGGTGCGTCGGTGTTGATGATGCGATAGATCAGCGTTGCCTGATTTGACGCCCTGAAAGGTAGTCGACCGGTCAGCAACTGGAAGAGCACAACCCCCAGCGAATAGAGATCGGTCTTCTGGTTGAGTGGATAGTTCCTGATCTGCTCCGGCGACATGTAGGCTGGTGACCCGACGCCCATGATGAACGTCGAATCGCGATCCATGTCCTTGTTCATGTTCAAGGCCAGCCCGAAATCGGCAATCTTCGGCTCGTCGTTGGCGGCCACCATGATGTTGGCCGGCTTGATGTCGCGATGGATGATGCCCTGGCGATAGGCGCTGTCGAGCGCCATGCAGCACTTGAAAATGATGCCGATGACTCTGTGCATCGGTAGCAGTTTGTCGATTCGGCAGTGCTCCTCAAGACTGAACCCCTCGACATACTCCATCGCCATGTAGGCAAAGTCATTTTCGACTGCTGTGTCGTAGACTCGAACGATGTTCGGGTGATCGAGACGCTTCGAGACCATGCCCTCGTTCTGGAACAGCTTGCGCATCCGCCGTGACATCACGGCGCACTCCTGACCGAAGCGGATCACCTTGACCGCCACTTGGCTGCCACGATCCGGATCATCGCACAGGTACACCGTGGCTGTGGCGCCCTTGCCCAATTCCCTGATGACCCGGTATTTGCCGATTTGCTGCATGCCGTTCCGGTAATTAATCGTAAGGAAATATCGTAGCACGTGCCGGCGCCGCACGACCGGCTTTCACCCAGGCAAAGATTTTCGAAACGCCTCTTGAATACCGGATTTTCACCCCCACTTATCGTTTCAGTTTTTTGGAGAAAAGCCATGTCCAACCCGGAAATCCCTCAGGAAAACCTCGCTGAAGCAGTTCCCGTCACGCCAGAACCCGCGCCTGAGCCTGTTGAGGCGGCAAACGTCGACATCTTGCCCAGCATCGAAGACCAGTTCAAGGCGCTCGAACTGAAAGCCGCCGAGCATTACGACGCCTGGCTGCGCGCCAAGGCTGAAGGCGAAAACATCCGCCGCCGCGCCCAGGAAGACATCAGCAAGGCACACAAATTTGCCGTCGAGAAGTTTGCCGGCGAATTGCTGGCGGTGAAGGACAGCCTGGAAGCCGCGCTGGCCGTTCAGGAACAGACCGTTGAAAGCTTCAAGTCCGGTGTCGAGCTGACACTCAAGCAACTGGTCTCGGCCTTTGAAAAGAATGCACTTAACGAGGTCAATCCGGTGGGCGAAAAGTTTGACCCGCACAAGCATCAGGCCATCGGCATGGTCGACTCCGAACAGGAAGCCAATACCGTCGTCACCGTGCTGCAAAAGGGCTACACCATTGCCGAACGTACGCTGCGCCCGGCACTGGTCATGGTTGCCAAGGGCAAGTAAGCATCCCTATTTTGGGCGTTTTTCCGGGTTGACCGCAGCAGTCACTTGAAATCTTCCCGGACGCCCCCAGTTCACGAACATCAGCAATTCACTTTAGGAAAGACATCATGGGCAAGATCATCGGTATTGACCTCGGCACCACCAACAGCTGCGTCGCCATCATGGAAGGCGGCACGCCGAAGGTCATCGAAAACGCGGAAGGCGCACGCACCACCCCGTCCATCATCGGCTACACCGAAGACGGCGAGATCCTCTGCGGCGCACCGGCCAAGCGCCAGGCAGTCACCAACCCGAAGAATACCCTTTACGCCGTCAAGCGCCTGATCGGCCGCCGCTTCGAAGAAAAAGAAGTGCAAAAGGACATCGCCCTGATGCCGTTCAAGATCGTCAAGGCCGACAACGGTGACGCCTGGGTTGAAGCGCGCGACAAGAAAATCGCCCCGCCGCAGGTTTCCGCCGAAGTGTTGCGCAAGATGAAGAAGACCGCCGAAGATTACCTCGGCGAAGAAGTCACTGAAGCGGTCATCACCGTGCCGGCCTATTTCAACGACAGCCAGCGCCAGGCCACCAAGGACGCGGGTCGCATCGCCGGTCTCGACGTCAAGCGCATCATCAACGAGCCGACCGCCGCCGCGCTGGCGTTCGGCATGGACAAGGTGTCCGGCAAGGACAAGAAGATCGCCGTCTATGACCTGGGCGGCGGCACCTTCGACATCTCGATCATCGAAATCGCCGACGTCGATGGCGAAAAGCAATTTGAAGTGCTGGCCACCAACGGCGACACCTTCCTTGGCGGCGAAGACTTCGACCAGCGCCTGATCGACTACATCATCGACGAATTCAAGAAGGAATCCGGCGTTGATCTGAAGAAGGACGTGCTGGCGCTGCAGCGCCTGAAGGAAGCCGCCGAAAAGGCCAAGATCGAGCTGTCCTCCAGCCAGCAGACCGAAGTCAACCTGCCCTACATCACCGCCGACGCTTCCGGTCCGAAGCACCTGGCGCTGAAGATCACGCGCGCCAAGTTCGAGTCGCTGGTCGACGAACTGATCGAGCGCACCGTTGCCCCCTGCGTCACCGCAATGAAGGACGCCGGCTGCAAGATCTCCGATATCGATGACGTCATCCTCGTCGGCGGCCAGTCGCGCATGCCGAAGGTGCAGGAAAAGGTCAAGGAAGTCTTCGGTCGCGAGCCGCGCAAGGACGTCAACCCGGATGAAGCCGTCGCCGTCGGCGCTGCTATCCAGGGTGGCGTGCTGCAAGGCGAAGTAAAGGACGTGCTGCTGCTCGACGTCACGCCGCTGTCTCTGGGTATCGAAACCCTGGGCGGCATCATGACCAAGCTAATCCAGAAAAACACGACGATCCCGACCAAGGCCTCGCAAGTCTTCTCGACCGCGGACGACAACCAGGCAGCCGTGACCATCCACGTGCTGCAGGGTGAGCGCGAAGTCGCCGCCGGTAACAAGAGCCTCGGCCAGTTCAACCTGGAAGGCATCCCGCCGGCACCGCGCGGCATGCCGCAGATCGAAGTGATCTTCGACATCGATGCCAACGGCATCATGCACGTTACCGCCAAGGACAAGGCCACCGGCAAGGAAAACAAGATCACCATCAAGGCCAACTCCGGTCTGAGCGAGGAAGAAATCCAGCGCATGGTGAAGGATGCCGAACTGCACGCCGAGGAAGACAAGAAGGCGCACGAACTGGCAGATGCCCGTAACCAGGCCGACAGCGCCGCCCACATGGCCAAGAAGTCGCTGGCCGAGCATGGCGACAAGCTGGACGCTGCCGAGAAGGAAGCCATCGAGAAGGCGATCAAGGACGTCGAGGAAATCCTGCGTGACGGCGACAAGGATGCGATCACCGCCAAGACCGAAGCCTTGACCAACGCCGTGATGAAGGTTGGTGAGAAGCTCTACGCCCAGCAGCAGGCCGAAGGCTCCGCTGCCGGTGCCGGCGCAGCAGGTGGCGAGCAGCCGAAGGAAAAGACCGTCGAAGGCGACGTCGTCGATGCCGAATTCACGGAAGTGAACAAGGACAAGAAGTAATCCTGACGCAATAGCCCGGCGCCGAGCCTCCCGGAACCTCCGGCGGCGCTCGGCGCCTTTGTCACTTAGACGGGACTGAACATGTCTAAACGCGATTTTTACGAGATCCTCGGCGTCAACCGCGATGCGTCCGACGACGAGATCAAGAAGGCCTACCGCAAGCTGGCCATGAAGTTCCACCCAGACCGCAATCCGGACAATCCGTCGGCTGAAGAAAAGTTCAAGGAGGCGAAGGAAGCCTACGAGATCCTTTCCGACGGCCAGAAACGTGCTGCCTACGACCAATACGGCCACGCCGGCGTTGACCCGCAGGCCGGCATGGGCGGTGGTGGTTTCGGCGGCGGTGGCTTCTCTGATGCTTTCGGCGGCATTTTCGACGAGATTTTTGGCGGTCGTGGCGGTGGTGGTGGTCGTTCCAACATCTACCGCGGCGCCGACCTGCGCTACAACCTCGAAATCACGCTGGAACAGGCTGCCCACGGTACCGAAACCAAGATTCGTATCCCGACGATGGAAGAATGCGAAGTCTGTCACGGTTCGGGCGCCAAGCCAGGTACTCAGGCAAAAACCTGTCCTACCTGTAACGGTTCCGGCCAGGTGCGACTGCAGCAGGGCTTCTTCTCCATCCAGCAGACCTGCCCGAAGTGCCATGGTACCGGTCGCTTCATTCCGGAGCCATGCAAGTCCTGTGGCGGCGCCGGCCGCACCAAGCAACACAAGACGCTGGCGGTGAAAATCCCGGCCGGGGTGGACGAGGGCGATCGTATCAGGCTCGCCGGCGAGGGCGAACATGGTGTCAATGGCGGCCCCCCGGGCGATCTGTACGTCCAGATCCACCTCAAGCAGCACACCGTCTTCACGCGCGACCACAATGACCTGCATTGCGAGATGCCGATTTCCTTCACCACCGCAGCCCTGGGTGGCGAGATCGAAATCCCTACCCTGGACGGCGCTGCCGCCATCAAGATTCCGCCGGAAACCCAATCCGGTCGCGTCTTCCGCCTGCGCGGCAAGGGCATCAAGGGCGTGCGAAGCCACACGCATGGTGACCTGATGTGCCACGTCGTGGTCGAAACACCGGTGAATCTGACGGATCGTCAAAAGGAATTGCTGCGCGAACTCGAAGATTCCAGCAAGGACAACAGCCACAAGCACAACCCGCGTGCCAAGTCGTGGATGGACAAGGTCAAGGAGTTCTTCGGCGACTGACCTCCAGGTGACTGCCACCGACTGACGGCCCGCCAGCCCCGTGCTGCCGGGCCGTCAGCATTTTTGGGCATTTTCTCAGGTTGACCGCAACCTGCTCGCGCTGCCCATTCCCTGTATTGCCCAAGGTATGTAGAATCATCTGGTAATCGACGGGAGGCAGAGAATGCAAGGCATCAAGCGACTGATCACGATCACCGCCCTCGGCACGATGGCTATCAACTGCCACGCCGAGACCGGTGTCACCGATACCGCCATCACCATCGGCATGTCCGCGCCTTTCTCCGGCCCCAACGGCGCCTATGGCATCGATATGCGCCAGACCATCCAGGCCTATTTCGACCAACTCAACAAGAGTGGCGGCATCAACGGCCGCAAGCTCGACCTGGTGGCGCTGGACGATGGCTACGAAACAGAGCGCACCGTTGCCAACACCAAGACGCTGCTCAAGGAAAAGAACGCCTTCGCCCTGCTCGCCTACTATGGCTCCAGCCCGACAACGGAGGCCATGAACACGGTCTTCGGCCCGGCCAGGGTGCCGCTGATTGGGACCATCTCCGGTGCCAATACACTGCGCGAACCGCTCAACAGCAATGCCAACGGCCGCTACATGTTCAATGTCCGCGCCTCGTACGCTGACGAAACCGAGGCCATCGTCAATCAGTTGGTGTCCTTGGGCCTGAAGAGCATCGCGGTGTTTTACCAGAACGATGGCTTTGGCAAATCCGGCCTCGAAGGCGTCACGGCCGCACTCGCCAAGCACAAACTGGCACCATCGGCGACAGCGACAGTGGAACGCAATTCCATCGACGTGCAAAAAGCGGCGGAAGCTATCGGCAAGGCCAACCCGCAGGCGGTGGTGATGGTCACGCTTTACAAACCGACGGCGGCCTTCGTCAAGGAGATGAAGCGCAACAACCAGAACCCGATGTTCATGACCCTATCACCGGTTGGCACCGAGCAACTGGTCCAGGAACTCGGCGCATCCGCCCGCGGCATCGGCATTTCGCAGGTTGTACCCTACCCCTGGAACGATGTCACTCCGGTAGTTCGGGAGTACCAGAAGCTGGCCGGAAAGCCCGGCAGCTATTCCTACTACGGCCTCGAAGGCTACCTGATGGCGAAGACGCTGGTCGAAGGCCTCAAGCGGACAGGCAAGGATCTGACCCGCGACAAGCTCGTTTCATCCCTTGAGAGCATGAGCAACGTCGATTTCGGCGGCTATCGCGTCAATTATTCGCTGAACTCGCGACAGGGGTCGCGCTTCGTGGAACTGACTGTTGTCGGCCCTGGCGGCAAGGTACTCAAGTAGGCCAGAGCCCCGCAAACTGAACGGCCCGCATGTGCGGGCCGTTTCCTTTTCAGCGCAGGGTCAGGCGCGGCGCCAGGCCGTGCCGGCCGCACTGTCGTCGAGCACGATGCCGGCCGCTTTCAGCGCATCGCGGATGCGGTCGGCCTCGGCAAAGTTCTTCGCCTTCTTCGCCGCCGCACGATCGGCAATCATCTGCTCGATCGCCGCGGCATCGAGATCACCCGCCGACGCACCACCTTGCAGATAGACCTGCGGGTCGCGTTCGAGCAGCCCGATAACACCGGCCAGCGCCTTGAGCAGGCCGGACAGCCGAGCGCTTTTCTGGCGATTGGCTTCGGCGGCCAGCTCGAACAGCACGGCAACTGCCCCGGACGAATCGAAATCCTCGTTGAGCGCAGCAGCAAAACGGGCTGCGAACGGATCCTGCCAGTCGATCGCCACCTCAGCCGGCGCCACATCGCGCAGCGCGAAATACAAGCCGTCCAGGCTCCGCCGAGCATCGTCGAGATGCGCATCGGAGTAGTTCAACGGGCTGCGATACTGGGCGCGCAGGATGAAGAAGCGCACGACCTCCGCGTCATAGCGCTCGAGCACCTCGCGGATGGTGAAGAAATTGCCCAGCGACTTCGACATCTTTTCGTTGTCGACGCGTACAAAGCCGTTGTGCATCCAGTAATTGACGTAACTGCAGCAATTGGCACCCTCGGATTGGGCGATTTCGTTCTCGTGGTGCGGAAATTGCAAATCCTGACCACCGCCGTGAATATCGAAATGATTACCCAGCAAGGACGAACTCATCGCCGAGCATTCGATATGCCAGCCCGGGCGGCCGTCACCCCAACGGGACGGCCAAGCCGGCTCACCCGGCTTGGCGTATTTCCAGAGTACGAAATCGAGCGGATCCTGCTTGGCCGAATCGACCTCGACACGCTCACCGGCACGCAGATCGTCCAGCGACTTGCCGGACAACTTGCCGTAGCCATCGAATTTACGCACCGCGTAATTCACATCGCCGTCTGTGGCCTGATAGGCCAGGCCGTTGGCCTGCAATTTGTCGATCAAGGCCAGCATTTCCGGCACGAACTCGGTGGCGCGTGGCTCATGATCGGGACGCAGCACACCGAGCGCATCGGCATCCTGATGCATGAAATCGATGAAACGCTGCGTCAGTTGCTGGATGGTCTCGCCATTCTCGTTGGCGCGCTTGATGATCTTGTCGTCGATGTCTGTGATATTCCGGACATAGGTCACGTCGTAGCCCGAGGCCTTGAGCCAGCGATAAACCATGTCAAAAACCACCATGACGCGCGCATGGCCAAGGTGACAGTAGTCATAAACCGTCATGCCGCACACGTACATACGGACCTTGTTGGCTTCAATGGGTGTGAATACCTGCTTTTCGCGCTTGAGAGAGTTGTAGATCTTGAGCATGCTGGGAAGGTGGGGCCGCACGATTCGGGCGAAGGCAAATCTATGGAAAGACCGGGGTTTTTGCTAGAATGAAAGGTCAGTTGAACCCGAAAAGTATAGCACAGCGATGACCTCGACCCCCCTGCCCCGGCACCGTTCCAAGCAGTTCCCGACACTGCGCGCAATGGCGCTTGGCCTCGCCATCGGCTTCAGCGTTCCCTCCTTTGCCGACAACCTGCCGGAAGTGCAGCGTCTGATCAAGCAAGGCCAGTACCCGCAAGCGCTTGAGAAGGTCGATGCCTACCTGAGCCCCCGTCCGAAGGACGCGCAAGGGCGTTTCCTCAAAGGCCTGATCTTTACCGAAATGAACCGCCCGGCCGACGCCATCGGCGTGTTCACCAAGCTGACCGAAGACTATCCGGAACTGCCGGAACCCTACAACAACCTGGCCGTGCTTTACGCCCAGCAAAAGCAGTACGACAAGGCTCGCACCGCCCTAGAAATGGCCATAAGGACTCACCCCTCCTATGCCATTGCTTACGAAAACCTTGGCGACATCTACGCCAAACTCGCCAGCCAGGCCTACGACAAGGCGCTGCAACTCGATGGCTCGAACGCTATCGCCCAAAATAAGCTGGCATTGATTCGCGACCTGATCACCACCGGCAAGGGCAACGTCAAGCCGGCGGCACCGGTGGCCGCTGCCCCCGCACCTGTCGTGGCAGCCCCCGCCAAGCCCGCGGTGACGCCGAAAACCGCTGGCGTCGCCGCAACACCAGGTACCTCCGCCGTGGCACCTACAAAACCGACTGAAACCAAACCAGCAGCGTCCGCCGCCGCGCCGGCAGCCCCAGTAACGTCGGCCCCGGCAGTCGCCAAGCCCGACAACGGCAGCGATGAAGTCGCCAAGGCTGTCGCCGCCTGGGCGAGCGCCTGGTCGCGCAAGGACATGAAAGCCTACCTCGGCGCCTACGCCAGCGATTTCGAAACACCCAAGGGCATGAGCCGCAAGGCCTGGGAAGACGAGCGCGAACTGCGCATCGCTGGCAAGGCTGGCAAGATCTCGGTCAACATCGATGAGCCGCAAGTCACGATTAAAGGTGATCGCGCCACGGCCAAGTTCCGTCAGCACTACAAGGCACCAGGGATCTCCAGCTCGACGACCAAGACGCTGATCTTCGTTCGCGCCGGCGGCAAGTGGCTGATCAAGGACGAAAACGCCCGCTGATGCCCGGTCGCAAGTTATTGTTGCTCGCCCTGCTTGGCAGTCTGGCCGGCGGGGCACTCGCCAAGCCCGCCGTTTCCGCAAAATCCGCCAAGAAGCCGGATGCCGCCACGCCGCTACGCAAGGTCGCAGCCGTTGGCACGACCGCCGTTGCGGAGACTGCGCTCGCCCAGCCTTCAGCTACCGGACATGGACAGTTACCGCGCACGGTCTCCGATGCCGGCCCGGAAGCCCAACTAGCGAAGATTTTCAAGGAAATCGAAGCCAACCGACTCAATGACGCCTTGCAGCTCACCGAAGCCCTGCTGCGCCAGTACCCCAACTACCGGCTGGCCCACCTGATCCGCGGCGACTTGCTGCTGGCCCGCACCCAGCCGATTCAGGGCTTCGGCGCCCTGAACGGGGCCCCAGCCGACAAAGTCGCTGACTTGCGTGCCGAGGCAGTAGTCCGCCTCAAGGGCTATCGGGAGAAGCCGCAGGAGAATTTCATTCCCCGCTACCTGCTGCAGATGCAGCCGGACCAGCGCCATGCGATTGTCGTGGACACCAAACGCTCCCGCCTGTATGTCTATGAAAATGACGTGAAAAACGGTGGTCGCCCACGCTTTGTCGCCGATTACTACATGACGCAAGGCAAGCTCGGTAGCGACAAATTGGTCGAAGGCGACAAGAAGACGCCCATCGGCGTCTATCACGTCACCGCCAACCTGCCGCGGCAACAGCTGACGGATCTTTATGGCAGTGGTGCCTTCCCCATCAACTATCCGAACGAGCTCGACCGTCAACAAGGTCGCGGTGGCAGTGGCATCTGGTTGCACGGCACGCCTTCAGACACTTTTGCCCGCCCGCCCAAGGCCTCGGACGGCTGTGTCGTGCTGACCAACCAGGATCTCGATGCCGTTGCCAAGAATCTGCAGGTCGGCCTGACGCCGGTGATCATCAGCAGCTCGGTCGAATGGCTTTCTCTCGATGACTGGAACAAGGAGCGCAACGAGCTCAACAAAACCATCGAGAACTGGCGCGCCGACTGGGAAAGCCGCGATACCGAACGTTACCTGAAGCATTACTCGAAACGCTTCAAGTCCGGCAGCCAGAGCTTTGATCAGTTCGCTGCGCAGAAACGTCAGGTCAATGCCGGCAAGGAATGGATCAAGCTCAAGATCAACAACCTGTCCGTGTTCCGCAACCCGGGCAAGGAAGACGTCGTCGTCGTCACCTTTTACCAGGACTACCGCAGTAACAATCTGGAAAACCAGATGAAGAAGCGTCAGTACTGGCAGCGTGAAGACGGCAAATGGAAAATCATCTACGAAGGAAGTGCCTGATGCTGAAGAAATCCTCTGTCCTGCTTGCCGGCCTGCTTGTCTCCCTCGCCAGCTGGGCTGCCCCGACGGTCGAAATGACCACCAATCTCGGCAAGATGACCATCGAACTCAACCCGGAGAAGGCGCCGAAGACGGTCGAGATGTTCCTGTACAACGCCAAGCACGGCTTCTATGAGGGCACCATCTTCCACCGCGTCATCAACAACTTCATGATCCAGGGCGGCGGCTTCAATTCGTCGATGGAAGAGAAGAAGACGCGCACCCCGGCGCTGCAGAACGAAGCGACCAACGGCCTGACCAACGACCGCGGCACCATTGCGATGGCGCGTACGCAGGATCCGCATTCCGCCCGCGTCCAGTTCTTCATCAACCTGAAGGACAATGATTTCCTCAACCACCGCACCAGCGCCGACCCGCGCGGCTGGGGCTACGCCGTCTTCGGCAAGGTGACACAGGGCATGGACGTCGTGGACAAGATTGCCCGCGTCCAGACCGGCAACCAGGGTTATTACGAAAATGTGCCGGTTTCCCCGGTCACCATCCAGTCCGTCAAAATCATTTCCGAAAAATAAGGAATCCCCACCATGACTCAAGTCCAACTCACCACCAATCACGGCATCATCACCCTCGCACTCAACGAGGAAAAGGCGCCGAAGACCGTCGCCAACTTCAAGTCCTATGTCGAAGCCGGCCATTACGACGGCACCATCTTCCATCGCGTCATCAAGAACTTCATGATTCAGGGCGGCGGCATGGAGCCGAGCATGAACCAGAAGGCTACGCAGGCACCGATCGAGAATGAAGCCGCCAACGGCCTGAAAAACAAGCGCGGCAGCATCGCCATGGCCCGCACCAGCGATCCGCACTCCGCTACCGCCCAGTTCTTCATCAACACCGTCGACAACGACTTCCTCGACTTCAAGGCACCGTCCGGCCAGGGCTGGGGCTACTGCGTGTTCGGTGAAGTCACCGAAGGCATGGACGTCGTCGACAAGATCCGCGCCGTCGCCACCGGCAACAAGGGCTTCCATCAGGACGTGCCGAAGGAAGACGTGGTCATCGAGAAGGCCGCGATCCTGTAAAACGAACAATGAAAGGTGAAACCCCGCGGCGATTCTGCCGCATCGGGCATCGACATATCCTGCTTCACAGTTCACCTTCCATTCACCGATGATCTGCTTCATCTCCGATCTGCATCTTTCGCCCCGGTCGCCCGGGGCGACTGCCTTGTTTTTGAACTTCCTGGCCGGTCGGGCACGGCAGACCGAGGCGCTGTACATCCTCGGCGACCTTTTCGAGGTCTGGGTCGGTGACGACGTCAGCGACGCCTACCACAAGCAGATCATCGCTGCCTTGCACGCGACCGCCGCTGCCGGTGTCAAGATTTACCTGATGCACGGCAACCGGGATTTTGCGATTGGCGATGACTTCGCCCGTGCAGCCGGCGTGCAACTGCTGCCCGACCCTTACGAACTGAATCTGCCGGAATGGTCATTCGTGCTTTCGCACGGCGATGCGCTCTGTCTCGACAACACTCGCTACCAGGCCTATCGCGCCAAGGTGCGCGATCCCGCATGGCTGGCCAAAATGCGGGCCACGCCACGCTGGCTGCGCGTCATGCTCGGACGCTACCTGCGTTGGCACAGCGCCCGCCGAAAACGCCTGAATCCGGTTTATGAAGACCTGACGCCGGCCGCCACCGACGATTTCCTCCGTGACCACGCCTACGCCACCTTCATCCACGGCCACACCCACCAACCGGCGAAACACGACCACATTGTCGATGGCATCCATATCGAGCGCTGGGTGCTCGCCGACTGGCATGAGGATCGCGCCGAGTGTCTGGTCTGGGATGGCGAAGCCCTGCGTCGCGAAACCCTGACGGCCTGATTTTGGCCACTTTTTCATGTCCACCGTAGCAGCCGCCGATACCGGCACCGACGCCGCCGCCCTCCGCATCCTGCGCGACGTGTTCGGCTATCCTGCCTTCCGTGGCGCCCAGGCCGAGATCATCGGCCACGTGGCCGGTGGTGGCGACGCACTCGTCCTGATGCCCACCGGCGGCGGCAAGAGCCTCTGCTACCAGATCCCCGCCCTGCTCCGGCCCGGCTGTACCGTCGTCGTCTCGCCGCTGATCGCATTGATGCAGGATCAGGTGGACGCGCTGACCCAACTGGGCGTCAAGGCCGCCTGCCTCAACTCGACACTGGACTGGCGCGAGGCTCAGGCCGTTGAGCAGGCAATTTTCAGCGGCCGCCTCGACCTCGTCTACATCGCCCCGGAACGCCTGCTGCTCGACCGCAAGCTGGCGATGCTCGACGCGCTCGACGAAGCCGGCAAACTGGCCCTGTTCGCGATTGATGAAGCCCACTGTGTTTCGCAATGGGGCCACGACTTCCGTCCCGAATACCTGCAGCTCTCGGCACTGCACCAGCGCTACCCGAACATTCCGCGCATCGCCCTCACCGCCACCGCCGACCAGGCAACGCGCAACGAAATCCTGCAACGCCTCGGCCTCGGAGAAGCGCGCGTCTTCCTCTCCAGTTTCGACCGGCCGAACATCCGCTATACCGTCGTCGAGAAAGACAATGCGAAAAAGCAGCTTCTCGGCTTCCTCGCTGGGCGCAAGGGGCAGGCCGGCATCGTTTACTGCCTGTCTCGCAAGAAGGTCGAGGAAACCGCAGCCTGGCTGTCAGAACAGGGCTATCCGGCGCTGCCCTACCACGCGGGCCTGCCGGCGCCGGAGCGGGCCGCCAACCAGCGGCGCTTCCTGCGCGAGGAAGGGTTGGTGATGTGCGCCACCATCGCCTTTGGCATGGGCATCGACAAGCCCGATGTCCGTTTCGTCGCCCATCTCGACCTGCCGAAGAGCATCGAAGCCTACTATCAGGAAACCGGCCGCGCCGGGCGTGATGGCGAGCCGTCAGAAGCATGGATGGCATACGGCATGCAGGACGTCGCATTGCAGCATGCCCGCATCGCTGAATCTGGGGCTGCCGAAGGCCAGAAGATCCTCGAATCGCAGCGCCTGGCCGCGCTGCTCGCGTACTGCGAAGCACCGCGCTGCCGGCGGCAGGTATTGCTCAACTATTTTGGCGAGCAGCGCGAGGCCTGCGGCAACTGCGATGTCTGCGCCGAACCGCCGGAACTCTGGGATGGCACGCAGGCAGCGCAGAAAGCGCTGTCGGCGATCTTCCGTACTGGCATGCGTTTCGGTGTCAGCCACCTGACTGATGTGCTACGCGGCAAAGCCAGCGACAAGATCCGGCAGTATGGCCACGAACATTTGCCGACTTTTGGCGTCGGCAGCGACCTCGATGAACATGCCTGGAAGAGCATTTTCCGCCAGCTGGCCGCCGCCGGCCTGGTGCATGTCGACATGGCAGAGCATGGCGCCCTGCAACTCACCGAAGCAGCGCGTGAGGTGCTCAAAGGCCAGCGGCAGGTACAGCTACGGCGACCGGTAAAGCGTAAATCCTCCCAACCATCCCGGTCGAGCACAGTTGCTGTGGACCTCTCTGCTGCCGACGCGGCCTTGTTTCAGATTCTGCGCCAGTGGCGTGCGGACACCGCCCGCGAACAAGGTGTACCGGCCTATGTCATCCTCCACGACAAAACCCTGCGCGAACTCGCCGAAACCCGTCCGGTCAGCCATGGCCTGCTGGCCGGCATTACCGGCATGGGCAGCGCCAAAATCGAACACTACGGACAGGAACTGCTGACGCTGATTCGCGAATACGCAGCCTGAGTTATCTCGCGCTGCGTTGCCTCAACCGACGCCGCGTTCGCTTTACTAGCGCAGATTGCGTTCTGCCAGCGCCAGCAATTCCGGATTCAGATCCCGAGGTGTCAATATATACCCCGAAAACCTCCCTACTTGCTTCTTAAGTGGCAAGTATGGTCCGCTGTGGTTAGACCAGCGAGCAGACATCCTCTTCCAGTTCCGCGAAGTCATTTAGTGAAAGCCCAAGATAATCACAGACCAGGTCACCGTATGTCTCCCAATGCGTGCTAGACCGCATCCGTAGTGCAGATTCATGTAAGTGCTCGCCTATGAAATTTACTGCGACCAGTGTTTGCACTAACGGCTGGAATTTAAGATCCTCACCTAAGATGTGTGGCGCATGGTGGTAAAGAATCGCCTGTGCAATCGAATCAGATACACCCCACGAGCGGGCAATAATGAACCCTACCGTAGCGTGGTTAGTCGCATGCTGCTGCTCCTCAAAATCCGTAATAGACCCATTGAACGATGAAGCTTGCTTCAAAGTTTCTCGGTATTCGGGGATTCGCTGCATTAGCATGGGCAGGCCAACATCATGGAAGAGTCCTAGCAGGTAGGCGTCTTCCTTCGGCATACGTGGTAAACGAGTGCAGATAAGAGCGTTAATTGATGCAACCTTCTCTGCGGTATCCCAGAAGCGCTCCAAGTTTTGGCCACTAAACGTAGTACGCAACACCAAGCCCGTAACGATATTCTTTAAGTTTTTCGCACCGAGCAGCTGGATTGCATGACTGACATTTGAGACTTTGGTCGACAACCCAAAGAATGGAGAGTTTAGGGTTTTGAGAATACTTGCAGACAGCCCAACATCCTTAGCCACTAAGGCTGCAACAGTAATTAAGTTTGTATCGGGCTTATTAAGCTCGGAATCCACATCCTGTAAAATTGTTGGGCGAGGGGGGATCACTATCCCCTTTAACAGCTGCTCGGTACTCTGTATGGATAACTCTGGCGCTTTCATAACTAAGCGCAAGCATCAGGATAGCGGATTGCTTGCGCGACTCCTTTCGTTTCGCTAAATATGTAGGATAACTTGTAAGTATATCTCCTGAAAGCCCCGGAATGAGGAAACACCGGCTGCGGCTTGAAATCGCGATCGACAAAGGGAATGCGCAGATGGCGCGCCAGTGCCTGTGAAATCCTTTCTTCGGTAACCAACCTGCCTTCGACAAAAGAGCTTCGCATGCAGTTCTTGGGCTTGCATCAGTTATGCTATTCGAGTGCGGAGACCTTGGGCGTTTTCTGTATCCTAAAAATGATCCGGCTCTGCCAAGGCCACCCGTCGCAGCTTGGTGGCGGGATGAAACCCGGTTTCAGCGATGGCGGCTGCCGCTGTGATGCTGCTGCGGTCGACCTGATTTTTGCCCCAACTTCGGGCCGGCCTTGGCAGCTTGCGGTTTGCCCTGCGCCTGCGGTTTGCGCGGCGGACGCGGAGGCTGCACCGGCCGCGACGCTGCGGTTGCCGAGGGCTCATAGCCTCCAATAACGACACGCTCCAGTGTGCGCTTGATCAGCTTTTCGATGTCCTTGAGTTGCCCGCGCTCGTCATGGCAGACCAGCGAAACCGCCTCGCCTTCCATACCGGCGCGACCGGTGCGGCCGATACGATGCACGTAGTCCTCGGGCACATTCGGCAATTCGTAATTGATGACGTAAGGCAAGGCGTCGATGTCGATGCCGCGTGCCGCGATGTCGGTCGCCACCAGCGCCACCAGCTTGCCTTCCTTGAATTCGGAAAGCGCGCGGGTACGTGCGCCTTGCGACTTGTCGCCGTGAATCGCCGCCGACTTGATGCCTGCCTTGTCCAGCGTTCGCGCCAGCGCGTCGGCCCCATGCTTGGTGCGAGCAAACACCAGCACCTGATGCCAGCCACGGGTCTCGAAGAGATGACAGAGCAGTGCCTTTTTCTGCTCGCGGTTGCAGTCGATAACCTTCTGCGTTACGGTCTCCGCTGCGGTATTGCGCGGGGCGACATCGACGGAAACCGGGTGCTTGAGCAAACCACTGGCCAACTCGCGGATTTCCGGCGAGAAGGTCGCCGAGAACATCAGGTTCTGCCGTATCGCCGGCAGCAGCGCGATCACCTTGCGGATATCGCGGATGAAACCCATGTCGAGCATGCGATCCGCTTCGTCGAGGACAAAAATCTCAATCGCCGAAAGATCGACCGTGCGTTGCTGGACGTGGTCGAGCAAACGCCCCGGGGTTGCGACCAGAATATCGACCCCGCGCCGCAGGTTGGCGATTTGCGGATTGATGCCGACACCGCCAAAGACGGCGAGCGAGTTGATCGGCAGATGCTTGCCGTAGGTACGAACGCTCTCTTCAACCTGAATCGCCAGTTCGCGCGTCGGCGTCAGCACCAGCACGCGGGGCGTGCGGGCAACGCGCGTAAGGCGATCATTCGCACCCGCTGACAGACGATGCAGAATGGGCAGCGTGAAACCGGCCGTCTTGCCAGTGCCGGTCTGCGCGGTTGCCATCAGATCGTGACCGGCGAGTACGGCAGGAATGGCCTGCTGCTGGATCGGTGTCGGCGTGTCGTAACCCTCTTCGGCAACGGCGCGCTGGATTTCGGCCTTGAGGCCGAGTTCGGAAAAATGCATGGGAACTTTCAATATGGGATTGGCCGCGAAAGCAGCGATTCGCGCTGCCGCGGCCGTCTGACGTCAGATCTGGCGCAGGCCGCGCTCGAGATCGTCCTGAAGGTCTTCCACAGCCTCGAGACCGACGGCAATACGCAACAGGCCATCGCTGATGCCGGCCGCGGCACGTGCTTCCGGTGTGATGCGCCCGTGGGTGGTAGTCGCGGGGTGGGTGATCGTCGTCTTGGTATCGCCCAGATTGGCGGTGATCGATAGCAAACGACAGTTGTCGACCACGGTCCACGCCTGATCGCGTCCGCCCTTGACCTCAAAGGAGACAATCGCGCCACCGCTTTTCTGTTGCTGCTGAGCCAGCGCATATTGCGGATGTGACGGCAAGCCGGGATAGAAGACCCGCGCGACCTTGGGGTGCGCTTCCAGCCAGGCCGCCAACCGCGCTGCGTTGGCGGCTTGCGCCTCGACACGGATCTTCAGCGTCTCTAGCCCCTTGAGCAGTACCCAGGCATTGAATGCGGACAGCGTCGGCCCGGCTGTGCGCAAATACTTGAACACTTCCTCGGTCAGCTTGCGGGCACCGCACACCGCGCCACCGAGCACTCGCCCCTGACCATCCAGGTACTTGGTCGCGGAGTGGATGACCAGATCGGCCCCCAGTTCAAGCGGGCGTTGCAGGATGGGCGTACAAAAACAGTTATCCACCGCAACCAGGATGCCGCGCGGACGGGTGATTGCGGTCAACGCTGAAATATCAGCAATTTCGGTCAGCGGGTTGGATGGCGTCTCGAGGAAAAACAGCTTCGTCTCGGGACGGATTGCCGCCTCCCACGCTGCCGGATCGGTATGCGATACGAAAGTCGTGGTGATACCCGAGCGCGACAGGATGTTGCTGAAAAGCTGGACCGTGGCACCGAACAGGCTGTTGGAAGCGACGATGTGATCGCCGCACTTCAGGTGCGCCAGCACGGCCGCCATGATCGCCGACATGCCGCTGGCTGTCGCTACGCAATCCTCGGCACCTTCGATGGCCGCGAGACGCTCCTCGAACATGGTTACGGTCGGATTGGAGAAGCGGGCGTAAACGTTCCCTTCTTCCTCCCCCGAAAAACGCCGCGCAGCTTGCGCGGCATTCTCGAACACGAAGCTCGAAGTAAGGTACAGGGCCTCGGCATGCTCCCCAAACTGGCTCCGCTTCTGCCCGGCGCGGACAGCGAGTGTCTCCGGACGATAGGCCGGCTGCTGATCGGAAGCTGCCATCACTCCTGCCCGCCATTGCTCAGCCCGAGAACCATCTGCTGCGAGGCACGTCCATCGGCATCGTCGTCATTGGACTTCGCCGGCTTCTTGCCCCGCTTGCCCTCGACGGCGTCCAGGTAGTAGTCATCGATATCGCCGGTGATGTAGCAACCATCGAAACACGACGCATCGAAGACAGTCAGGTCGCTGCGCAACTTGGTGATCGACTGCTTGAGGGCAGCGATATCCTGGTAAACCAGTGCATCGGCGCCAATCTCGGCTGCGATTTGCTCGTCGCTACGTCCAGTGGCGATCAGTTCGGCGCGCGTCGGCATGTCGATGCCGTAAACGTTCGGGAAGCGGACCGGGGGGGCAGCAGAAGCAAAATAAACCTTGGTCGCCCCGGCGGCACGCGCCATCTCGACGATTTCGCGGCTGGTGGTACCGCGGACGATGGAGTCATCAACCAGCAGCACGCGCTTGCCCTTGAATTCCTGGCCGACGGTATTCAGTTTCTGGCGCACCGACTTCTTGCGCATGGCCTGACCGGGCATGATGAAGGTCCGGCCGACGTAGCGGTTCTTGACGAAGCCCTCGCGGAACGGAATGCCGAGCGCATGCGCCAGCTGCATGGCGGATGGGCGGCTGGAATCGGGAATCGGAATGACGACGTCGATCTCATCGACCTGGATCATTTCCTTGACCTTCTCTGCCAGCAGTTCGCCCATGGCCAGGCGGGCCTCATAGACCGACACGCCGTCGATCACGGTGTCCGGCCTCGCCAGATAGACGTATTCGAAGATACACGGCGCGTACATCGGCTGCTGGGCACACTGGCGGCTGTGCAGCTGGTGATTAAGGTCGATAAACACCGCCTCACCGGGCTCGATGTCGCGAACCGCCTGAAAGCCCAGTGTATCGAGCGCGACCGACTCCGATGACACGAGGAACTCGGTCCCGGCGGGTGTCTTGTTCTCTCCGTAAACCAGCGGCCGGATACCGTGCGGATCACGGAAAGCGAGCAATCCGTAACCGGCGATCAGGGCGACGACGGCGTAGGCGCCACGGCAGCGGCGATGGACGCCGGCCACGGCCTGGAAAATGCTGTCCACATCCAGCTCGTAGCCATGCGAGGCTGCCTGCAGTTCGTGCGCCAGCACGTTGAGCAGGACTTCCGAATCGGAATTGGTGTTGATGTGCCGGCGATCCATGCGAAACATCTCGTCCTTGAGCTGCTCGGCATTGGTCAAGTTGCCGTTGTGGCCGAGAACGATGCCGAAAGGCGAATTCACGTAGAACGGCTGCGCCTCGGCAAAGTTGTAGGCCGAACCGGCGGTCGGGTAGCGGACATGGCCGATGCCCCAGTTACCGGGCAGCGCACGCATGTTGCGGGTGCGGAAAACGTCGCGGACCAGCCCAGGCCCCTTGTGCAGATGAAAGGTGTTGCCCTCTGCCGTTGCAATACCAGCGGCGTCCTGCCCACGGTGCTGCAATACCATCAGCCCGTCATAGAGCAGCTGATTGACCGGCGTTGTCGCCATGACTCCGAGAATCCCGCACATAATGTTTTCCTGCCTAGCTGAATCGAATTCGTTTTGCCAAATCGGGTGGCAACCAGGGCTTGATAGCCAGTACTGCCACTTCCAGCGGCGGCGCCAGAGTCGCCTGCCGCCACCAAACCTGCGTCGGTGCCGAGGTCATGCCCCCGAGCCCCACCAACAGCAACACCACCAGCGCGCCCCGGACAATCCCGAAAAGCATGCCGAGCAAACGGTCGGTAACGCTGAGGCCCAAGGCCTTGACCATGCTGCGCACAGCGACGCGCACCAGCGCCATCGCCACCAGAATGCCGATGAACACCACCACACAGCCAGCCAGTGTGCGCACTGCCGGATCCGTCATGCCGGCGAAAATTGCGTCGCCGACCACGCCACCATACTCAACCGCCGAAATGATGCCGGTCGCCCACGCGATCAGCGCCACCACTTCACCGACCACGCCCCGCCACAAACCGAACAGCAACGACACCGTAACGATGCCAATCACCACATAATCAAAATACGTCATTACCTGGCTGCAACCACGCCCGAGACGCCGATCCGCTGCATTTTCTCGAGCGCCTTTTCTGCGGCCTCGCGCGACGGAAAGGGCCCGGCACGAACGCGGGTCTTCTTGCCCTGCGGCGTCTCCAATGCTTCGCTGAAGGTCTTGATGCCCTGCTCGCCCAGTTTGCTCTTGAGGTTGCTGACATTGGCTTCATTGCTGAAGGCGCCGATCAGTACCAGATATTCGCTACCGGCCTTGGCCGCCGGCTTGTTGTCGCCACCGGCAAGGATGGACGCTGCCCGCTTCGCGTCATCAGACTTGGCGACGGGTTTGTCAACGGGTTTCTCCTGCTTGGCTGCGTGCTTTTCCGCGGGTTTGTCGACCGCCTTTTCAGCCACCTTCTCGGCAGGCTTTTCCGCAGTCTTGACCGGTTTGTCCGGCACACTGGCAAGCGCTTTCTCGCCATCCACCGAGATAACCCGGGCCGTTGGCTTGGCAGGCGCTTCAGCGGTGACCTCGGTGCGTACCGGCCCGCTCGCTAACGGAACTGCAACCGGCTCAACACGTTCGATCGGTGATGTCGCGAATTTGGGGGCAAAGGCTTTTTCGTCCTGCCCCGGAATGCGGATCTCGACATCCTGAACCTGACGCGGCGGCTCGTTGTCCATAATCAGCGGCAAAACGATGGCGACCACCGAGGCGAAAAATACCGCCCCCACCAGGCGGCGGCGGGCGCGTTTTTTCAGGAGCAATTGCGCGTCGTTATCTTCCATCAAGCAGGCTTTTTCCGTAAGGCTTCGAGCGCACCGGCGACCGTGTAGAACGAACCAAAGGCCAGAATTCTATCACTTTCAGCAGCTTGGCCTTGCGTTGCCTGTATCGCCGCCCGCATCGCAGCCTGCGGCGTCGGGTGGCAAAAGACCTCGCCGCCCAGCCCGGAGTCACGGATGATTCCCTCCAGCGTTTCGGCGCTCGTGCCGCGCGGACCGCCCAATGTCGCCACGTACCAGTAATCGACGCGATCCTTGAGGGCCTGCAATGCCCCGGCGATGTCCTTGTCTGCCAGCATGCCGACGACGGCATGGGTACGGTTGAAAAAACCCATATTCGACAAATTGCCAGCCAGGACACTGATTGCCTGCGGATTGTGGCCGACGTCGAGCACGATCGCCGGCCTCCCCGGCACGACCTGGAAACGACCGGTCAACTCGGTTTCTATCAGACCCGGGCGAATCGCCTGCATGGTCACCGGCAATTTGTCGGCAATCGCCTCCAGTGCCGCCAGCGCCACCGCTGCGTTGTACAACTGGGTCGGGCCGCGCAAGCCCGGATAGGCCAGCGCCCGACGCATCACCTGACCACCGCTACGACACCACCAGCGCCATTGCAGACGACTCTCGGCAACCTCGGCGCCCGGCCGCTCGAAACCAAAATCACGGCCAATCAGGCGCAGATCTACCCCGATGTTCGCTGCATGGTCGAGCAGGCGTTGCGGTGGCTGCGGATCGGCACACAGGGCCGGCTTGCCGGTACGGAAGATGCCGGCTTTTTCGAAGCCAATCGATTCACGATCCGGCCCCAGCCAATCGGTGTGATCAAGCGCCACAGTGGTGACGATGGCGACATCGGGCTCATAGGCATTGACGGCATCTAGCCGTCCGCCCAACCCGACTTCCAGCACTGCCGCCTCGACCCCCGCAGCGGCAAAGACCTCCCAGGCCGCGAGGGTTCCGAATTCAAAATAGGTCAGCGAGATCTGGCCCGCGGCCTGCCGCGCCGCCTCGACTCGGGCAAAGGCAGCGCAAAGTGCATCGTCGGCAACCGGTTGTCCATCGATCCGGACACGCTCGTTGTAGGCGAGAATATGGGGCGAGGTATAGCAACCGACCCGATAGCCGGCGTGCCGGATGATGTTTTCGAGATAGGCGCAGGTGGAGCCTTTGCCATTGGTCCCGCCCACGGTGATGACCGGGCAATGCTGGCGCTGATCCAGCGCTGCCTTGACCAGACGGATACGATCCAGGCCCAGCTCGATGCCGGCCTGCCCTTTCGGATGCAGGCCCTCGAGATGGGCCAGCCAGTCGGATAGTGTCATGGAAGATTTTCAGCAGCCGGGCAGCGCCGGCAGCGATGCCCGGGACTGCAAAAGCACCTGAATCAGGCAGCTGCAGGCAGCTTCTGCAAGAGGGCGAGCGTTCGTGCGACCTGATCGCGCAGTTCGCGACGATCGACAATCATGTCGATAGCCCCCTTCTCCATCAGGAACTCAGAACGCTGGAAGCCTTCCGGCAATTTTTCGCGCACCGTCTGCTCAATCACCCGGGGACCGGCAAAGCCGATCAGCGCACCGGGCTCGGCGATCACGACATCGCCGACAAAGGCAAACGATGCCGACACGCCACCCATGGTCGGATCGGTCAGGATGGAGATGTAGGGCTGGCCGGCCTCAGAGAGCTTGGTCAAGGCAGCCGTGGTTTTCGCCATCTGCATCAGCGAAAACAGACCTTCCTGCATGCGTGCACCGCCGGAAGCGGTCACGGAAATAAAGGGCATTTTCTGCTCGACCGCCACCTGGACACCGCGCACGAAGCGCTCACCGAGCACCGAACCCATCGAGCCGCCCATGAAGTCGAACTCGAAAGCCGCGGCAACCACTGGCATCGACTTGATGGCGCCCTGCAGGACGACCAGGGAATCGCTCTCACCGCTGGCCTGGTTGGCCTCCATCAGGCGGTCCGGATATTTCTTGGAGTCCTTGAATTTCAGGGTATCGACTGGCAACACCTCGGCACCGATTTCATAGCGGCCTTCACCGTCCAGTAGCAAATCGAGACGCTCCCGGGCGTTCAGTCGGTTGTGGTGGCCGCACTTGGGACAGACATTGGCATTGTTCTGCAGGTCGGTCGCGTACAGCACCGCCTCGCAGGACGGGCACTTGCTCCACAAACCCTCGGGCAGGTTGGCGCGGCGCGGTGCGCCCTGCTCACGCTTTATCTTCGGGGGTAGCAGTTTGGTCAGCCAGCTCATTGTTTCACCTCATCGACACCGCTACGAATCGCCGACACCAGTGCCTTGACCTTGGTACAGACCGTTTCTGCGGTTGATTTTTCAATTTCTTCAATAATCCGGCTGCCGACCACGACGGCATCGGCGAAGCCGGCGATGCGGGCAGCGGTCGACGCATCACGGATGCCAAAACCGACACCGACCGGCAAGCCGGTCTTCTCGCGAATCGCTGGCAGACGCTCGGCGACGGCATCGACATTGAGCGCGCCGGAACCTGTCACCCCGGCGAGGGACACGTAATACACGTAACCACTGGCGATTTTGGCCACCTGTTCGATGCGCTCCGGCGTCGAGGTCGGCGCAATCAGGAAAATCGGATCCATGCCCTGTGCCTTCATTGCGGCGCCGAAGTTTTCGGCTTCCTCCGGCGGGTAATCGACGACCAGGACACCATCGACACCCGATTGCGCGGCCTTTTCGGCAAACGTCTGCAATCCCATCGCTTCGATGGGATTGGCATAGCCCATCAACACCACAGGGGTCGTGTCATTTTCAGCGCGGAATGCTGTGACCCGCTGCAGCACCTTGCGCAGCGTCATCCCCCGCGCCAGCGCTCGCTCGGAAGCGCGCTGAATGGTCGGACCGTCGGCCATCGGGTCGGAAAATGGCACCCCCAACTCGATCACGTCGGCACCGGCCTCGACCAGCGCGTGCATGAGCGGCACCGTCAGGTCGGCATCGGGATCACCAGCGGTGATGAAGGGAATCAGCGCCTTGCGGCCTTCGCCTTTCAGGCGCTCAAAAGCGGTTTGAATGCGCGACATCAGAAAACAATCCCGGATTTCTCGGCTACGGTATGCATGTCCTTGTCACCCCGGCCGGAGAGGTTGACCAGCAGAATCTTGTCCTTGGGCAGTGTCGGTGCCAGTTTGGCGGCATAGGCCAGCGCATGACTGGACTCCAGCGCCGGGATGATGCCTTCGATACGGCACAGGTTATGGAATGCATCCAGTGCTTCACTATCCGTCACCGGCTCGTACTCGGCACGACCGAGATCCTTGAGCCAGGCATGCTCCGGCCCGACACCGGGGTAGTCGAGACCGGCCGAAACCGAATGGGTTTCGATGATCTGGCCATCCTCATCCTGCAGCAGGTAGGTCCGGTTACCGTGAAGAACACCAGGAACACCGGCAGTCAGCGATGCCGAATGGCGGCCGGTATCCATGCCGTCACCGGCAGCCTCGACACCGATGAGTCGCACGCCGGGAACGTTGATGTAGGGGTAGAAGATACCCATGGCGTTGGACCCGCCGCCGACGCAGGCAATCACCGCATCCGGCTGCCGGCCAACCATTTCCGGCATCTGCACCAGACATTCTTCGCCGATGATTTTCTGGAAATCGCGGACCAGCATCGGATACGGGTGCGGACCGGCCACTGTACCGATGATGTAGAAGGTGTTGTGGATGTTGGTCACCCAGTCACGCATCGCTTCGTTAAGCGCATCCTTCAGCGTCTTGGAGCCGCTTTCCACGGGCACCACGGTGGCACCCAGCAGTTTCATGCGATAGACGTTGGCCGCCTGACGCTTGACGTCCTCGGCGCCCATGTAAACGACACACTCCATGCCGTAGCGGGCCGCCACCGTCGCCGTCGCAACGCCATGCTGACCGGCGCCGGTCTCGGCGATGACGCGCGGCTTACCCATGCGCTTGGCGAGCATGGCCTGGCCGATGCAGTTGTTCACCTTGTGCGCACCGGTGTGATTCAGGTCTTCGCGCTTGAGATAGATCTGCGCGCCGCCAAGTTTTTCCGACCAGCGCTTGGCGTGATACACCGGCGACGGACGACCGACGAAGTGCTTGAGTTCGTATTCGTACTCGGCCCGGAAGCTCGGATCAGCTTGTGCAGCTGCATACGCGGCCTTGAGTTCATCGAGCGCACCGAACAGGGTCTCGGCAACGAACACACCACCGTAGGGACCAAAATGGCCTTTGGCGTCGGGGAAGTTATAGTTTGTCATCGGCTTTCCGTACAGCTGCGACAAACGCAGCAATTTTTGCATGATCTTTGATTCCCTTGCCCGACTCGACGCCAGACGAGACATCCACGGCATCCGGCCGAACACGCTCAATGGCCGCAGCAACATTGTCGGCATTCAAGCCACCTGACAGGATCAGGTAGCCCGGCAGCGCCGGCGGAATGAGCGTCCAGTCGAAGACGTGGCCGCCACCCCCATAGCCTTCAACGAAGGCATCGAGCAGCAGGCCGCGGGCCTCGGGAAACGAACCGGCGAATTCTACCAGATCGAGCCCAGGCCTCACCCGTGCCGCCCGGAGATAAGGCCTTGAAAATTGGCGGCAATAGGCCCCATCCTCGTCGCCATGGAACTGCAGCAGCGTGAGCGGTACGCCGGCACAGGTCGCCACCACCTCGGCTGGGTCGGCATTGACAAACAATCCGACGACATCGACAAAGGGCGGGATGCGCCGGGCAAGCTTGGCTGCCCGTTCTGGCGTGACGTAACGCGGACTCGGTGGATAAAAGACGAAACCGATGGCATCGGCTCCCGCCGCTACGGCCGCATCGACATCTCCCTCCTGCGTCAGGCCGCAAATCTTGATCCGGGTTCTCATCAATTCATGCTCCCGCAGCTAACGCGAAAATTTGCCCAAAATCCGGGTTGACCGCAACCGACCAGCGGTTCATGGCAGCACCCCGTCCAGAAACTCGTCCATCGGTTCCGGTAACTGCCAGTACGGCTCATACACTGGCCCGCGAAAATACAAACCGTCCGGTGCAAAGGTCGGCGCCGCCAGACGACGATCACGCATCTGCAACAGGGCATCCACCCAGTCCGGCGCATGGGCGCCTTTTCCGATATAAACCAGCGTTCCGACCAGATTGCGCACCATGTGATGCAGAAAGGCGGATGCGGCAAAATCAAAGACGAAAAGCGAATCGAAGTGGCGGACCCTGGCTTCGGTCATCAGCTTTACCGGTGATTTTGCCTGGCACTCCGCCGCACGAAAGGCGGAAAAATCATGCTCACCGAGCAGACGGGCCGCAGCATCCTGCATCGCAGCCACATCCAGCGGCAAATGGTGCCAGCCCATGCGCCCCTGCCACAAGCCCGGCCGCTGCGGCCGGTTGAGCAGGAGGTAACGATAGCGACGGCCGATAGCACTGAAGCGCGCATGAAACTCCTCGGTTACCGGTTGCGCCCAGCGGATGGCCACGCCGTTTGGTAGATTGGAATTGACCCCGCGGACCCAAGCCGTCAGCGGACGCTCGACTGGGGCGTCAAAATGAACAACCTGCTGAATGGCATGTACGCCGGCATCAGTGCGGCCGGCACAGAGCGTACCGACCGGCTGACCGGCGATAGCTGCCAGCGCCGATTCCAGCGCGTCCTGTACGGTGCCGCCGCCGGCCTGGCTCTGCCAGCCACGAAAATGATGGCCGAAATACTCGACCCCTAACGCGATTCTCATAACCAGACTGCTCCGCAAAACCCCATGCACGCGATCAGCACCACCACGATGTCGGTCCAGCGCCAGCTCGGCAGATCGACGGCAATCGCCGCGACATCATCACCCAGAACCGGCGCTTCTCCAGCCAGCATCTGTCGCCAGTTCAGCCCATCATCTGGTCGGTCAAAATAGGAGAATACAAGTGACAATCGAACCACCAGCCTTGCCACACTGCCTCCCTCCCCGGCGAGAGGTCGCAACAGCCCCCACAGCCCCTGCACCATTCCCGCCCGACCGAGTTCCTGAAACAACCAGGCCAGTGCCCCCAGCAAGACGACCAGCCGCCCTGTCTGCAGACTGGCGTCGTGGATTCCTTCCAGCGTTGGCGCCCAGGGTTTTTCCAACCACGCGTCGCCCGGTGTGTGATAGGCGAGGATCAGCCACAGCGCCAGCAATAGCCAGCGACTACGCACAACATAACGCCACCAGGCACGCCCTGCCTTATAGCCGGCAAGCACCAGCACGACAACGAGGCCAAGCAACCCGGCATAGCGCAGATGCTGCGTGGCGAGGACTACAGTCAGCCAGACGATCAATGCGGCAGTGGGATGCAGCAGGATTTGCCCCTCCAAAAAGCACACAGCCCCTTGCGGGGCCATGTGGTGGTCAGCAGAGGCTGTATTTTACGCGTTCAGGCGGGCAAGAATCGACTTCGCCTGCGCCACAAGATCGATCGAGCCTTCCCCGACAACCTCCTGCAGCAGCTCGCGAGCGCCTTCCATGTCACCCATTTCCTCGTAGGCTTTGGCCAGATCGAGCTTGGTATTGACCTCTTCCCAGCGTTCATCACGCGCCAACTCTCCACCGGCTTCTTCGTCGACTACCGGCACCGCTTCAGCTTCTGGCTTGACCCGCTCGAGCAAGGATTCGGTCTCTGCCGGCTTTCCTTCAGGTATGGACAGCGGTTCAACCCCCAGATCGAGGTCGATGGCGTCCATGTCGAATTCCGAATGCATCATCGGCTGACCCAGGAAAATAGAGTCAGTCAACTTGACGTCGAATTCAAGGGTGTCATCCATCGAAGCAGCCTGATTGACAACGGTTGCCGAAAGATCGGTCATGACCGGAGTTACCGGCGCAACTGGCTCAGACGGCTTCTGCGGAGCAAAGCCTTGCGGCGCGAAGATCGTTTCCAGCATGGCATTACTGGCAACGGGTGCTTCTTCAATTGGCGTGGCCGAGGATCCGACATCGAGATCGAAATCGACCTTCGGCCCATCATCAATCGCCGACTCGGGCGCGACGGCCTGCGGCGCCCCCTCACCACAGACAACGGTTGCGACACCAACATCCGACATGCCATCCAGCGTATAGGAAGACGGCATTACAAGCGTGCCGTCCGGCGAGAAGTCAGGCAAGCCCTCGGTCGCGGCAACTTCCGACAAATCGGACAGCGATGCGTCCAGATCAACATGCAAATCATCTGCCGGAGCGCTGGCTTCGGCGACCGGAGCATCACCACCTAGATCAAAATAGAGGGCATTGGAGTCGACCGATACCACGGTATCGATGTAGGGTTGGCTGCTCTCAGCCGGTACGGCCGTAGCCGGGGTTTCCGGCATGCCGATATCGAAGTCGAGGCTCAACGGCTCATCGACCGGCACATCGAAAACGGGTTCAGGCGCAGAGGCCGGTGCGGCTGGCGCATCCGACTGCGCCGGTTCGTTGAGAATGAAATAATCTCCAGTGTCGCCATTGGCCGACTCTGACTCGGCCAACACCGCCGCCGCAGCCATGCCGGCCATGGCGCCAGGCATCGCCAGTGTCGCCTTGGCGGCGTTTTCTGGCGTCACGATCATCGTCGCATTGGCATCGAAGACGGGTGCAGCAGCTTTGGCACCGGAGTACAAGGGGTTGTTCGGATCCAGGCCGGCACCGAGCGCGGCCACCTTTTCCCATTCTGCACCGACACCGCCCGTCTGGGCATAGAGTTCGCTGGCCAGGGTCTCAAACTGTTTCAGGCTGCGACGGTTGGCATAGATTTCCAGCAGTTTGGCGTGAATCGCCGTGCGCTGCGGATCCTTCTGCAGGGCTTCAAGCAGGATTTCCTCAGCTTGGGTATCACGACCATAGGCCATGTACACATCAGCCTCGGCAACCGGATCGACCTCATCGGTATCAATGGTGCCCGGACCGGTCTGGCTGAAACCACCGGTCTGCGGTGGCGGATTGCCGGTATCGACGCTCTGCCCGCCGGTCATCCGGAATACCGAATTTGGACCAAGGCTCGACGGACCGGGAATCGCCGTCGTCTCGGCACCGGCGTCGGCCGAACGGCGGCGTTTGTACATGAAGAAGCCGGCCAGCAGGGCTATGATGCCTGCACCGCCGGCAATCGGAAGCGGATCTTCCAGCAGACCATCCAGCACGCCCGGCTCTTCGACCGGCGGCGGTGGTGGCGGTGGCGACTTGGGCTTCGGTGGTTCTACAGGCTTCGGCGCCTCGACCGGTTTTGGCGCTTCAACCGGCTTTACTTCCTCGGGCGGCTTCGGCGGTTCAACGGCCTTGGGTGCTTCAACGGGCTTCGGCGGCTCTGCAGCTTTCGGTGGCTCAACCGGCTTCGGCGGTTCGACAGGTTTGGGCGGCACCACCGGTTTCGGAGGTTCCGGCGATTTAGCCGGTGCCTGTTGCAGCTCAGCCAGCTTTTGGGTCTTCACCTCCAGCATTTTCTGCAGGTCGGTGACATTCTTCTCCAGCGCGACGAGGCGATCCTGTGCCTCCTTCAGCGCCTTGTCCTTGGCGATTCTGTCTGCCTCCGCATCACCCTGTTTGGCGGATGGCACGCCCTTGGCTGCCATCTCGGTACGCGAGACCTTGACTTGATCCTTGCTCTGCTCGGCTGGCGCAGCTTTTTCTTCGAGCTTGGCGGTAATCTTGCCAGCACTGCTCTGACTGGCGTCATCTTCCTTCGCCGGGCCCTTGGCAACAGTACTCGCCAGCTTCTGACGGTATGCCCTCCAGTCGCCAGCACCAGCGACATAGACCTTCTTCGCCTCAGCCACGGTCACCGACTCGACGCTCGCCTTGTCGGGAATGGAGAGAATCGCACCGGACTTCAGACGATTGACGTTTTTGCCAATAAATGCGTCCGGATTGTTGCGGAACAGGCCAACCAGCATCTGTTCCAGAGACACCCCGTCGTGGCGGGTTTCATTGGCGATTTTGCGCAGCGTATCGCCCGGCATGACTTCCAGGGTGCCTGCCGTCTCAGCGGGCTTACGAGGTGCTTCAGCCACTTTGGGCGGCGCCGCCGGCCGAGGATTGGCCCGCACTGGCGCCGGACGCTCTTCGGCGACCGTACCACCGCGAACGGTTTCAACGACACGCGCATCGACCACCGGCTGCGCCGTCTGCTTGGCTGCAATTTCAGGCGGATCAAGCAGGAACGTGTATTCGCGAACCAATCGACCGGTCGGCCAGTTCAACTCAACCAGAAAGTCGAGGAAGGGTTCGTTGATCGGCCGCCCCGATGTCACCTTGACCACCGATTTGCCGCTAGGTCGCGTTTCGACGGCAAAGCGCAAATCTTGCAGCGCTGAGGCATAGTCAATGCCGGCCTGGCGGAAGGCATCCTGCGGCGCCAACCTCGCCGTCATGCCCGCCAACTCCTCCTTGCTTGCCCCGAGCTCCATTTCGGCGCGCAAGGGCTGCCCCAGACCGGAGAGAACGGTCAATTTGCCCAAGCCGGCGGCTTCCGCGAGCCAGGGAGTAAAAGACAGATATGAGGCAACGGCGATGGCAGCTGCACGTTTTTTGAACTGATTACGATTAGTTTCGTTCACGGCGAAACCCTGAGCGTCGAATTTAGGAGTTTTAAATTAACATCATGTACTTAGCAATGCAAGCTAAACCCGCTTCTCAGTAACCGCCTTTTTTGCATATTCCCAACAAAAAAACGGGGCCGCAGCCCCGTCAATTCGATTGCCTGAAGACTCAGGCATCGAGCAGGATGCGCAGCATGCGGCGCAGCGGCTCGGCAGCGCCCCACAGCAACTGATCGCCGCAAGTGAAGGCCGCGAGATACTCCGGGCCCATTGCCATCTTGTGCAGACGACCAACCGGCACGGTCAGCGTGCCAGTGACGGCAGCCGGAGTAAGTTCACGCTCGGAAATTTCGCGATCGTTCGGCACGACCTTGGCCCACTGGTTTGCCTTGGCCAGCATGTCGCTGATCTCATCCAGCGGCACATCCTTCTTTAGCTTGATGGTCAGCGCCTGGCTGTGGCAACGCATGGCGCCGATACGCACGCAAAGACCGTCGATGGGGATCGAACCCGCCGAACGGAAAGCCGGCTTACCGAGGATCTTGTTGCACTCGGCGCCACCCTTCCACTCTTCCTTGGATTGGCCGTTTTCAACCGGCACGTCGATCCACGGAATTAGGGAACCGGCGAGCGGAGTGTTGCGGAAGTTCTTCTTCGGGAAGGAATCCGAACGGATGGTCTCGGCAACCTTGCGGTCGATGTCGAGGATGGCGGAAGCAGGATCGGCCAGCAGATCCTTGACGGAATCGTGAATGACGCCCATCTGCGAGATCAGTTCGCGCATGTTCTGCGCGCCGGCACCAGAAGCCGCCTGATAAGTCATCGACGAGGCCCACTCAACCAGATCATTCTGGAACAGACCGCCCAGACCCATGAGCATCAGGGAAACGGTACAGTTGCCGCCGATCCAGTTCTTGCCGCCCTTGGCCAGCGAATCATTGATCACGTTCATGTTAACTGGATCAAGGATGATCACTGCGTCGTCAGCCATGCGCAGCGCCGAGGCGGCGTCGATCCAGTGGCCGTTCCAGCCGGCAGCGCGCAATTTGGGGAAGACCTCCTTGGTGTAGTCGCCGCCCTGGCAGGTGATGATGATTTCACAGGCCTTTAGCGCGTCGATGTCGGATGCATTCTGCAACGGCAGGGAGGCCTCCTTGCCACCAAATGCCGGGGCCTTGCCGCCAGCGGCAGACGTCGAGAAATAGACCGGATCGATCTGGGCGAAATCGCCCTCTTCGACCATGCGTTGCATCAGCACGGAACCAACCATGCCACGCCAACCAACCAGACCAACCTTCTTCATGACTTTCTCTCCAAGTGAATCCTAGTTCTAACGCACGAACCCCGAAGTTCGCTTACGCCAGCGCCGCCAAAACTACGTCGCCCATTTCCTTCGTGCCCACCTTGCTGGTGCCGCGCTCATAGATATCGCCGGTGCGATAGCCCTGAGCCAACACCTTTTTGACTGCTGATTCGACACGTAGCGCCTCGGCCTCGAGACCGAAGGTGTAGCGCAACATCATCGCTGCCGAGAGGATGGTCGCCAGCGGATTGGCGATGCCCTTGCCGGCGATATCCGGGGCGGAGCCGTGCGACGGCTCGTACAAACCCTTGTTCTTGTCGTCGAGCGAGGCTGAAGGCAGCATGCCGATCGAGCCGGTCAGCATCGAGGCTTCGTCGGACAGGATGTCACCGAACATGTTGCCGGTCACCATCACGTCGAATTGTTTCGGCGCCTTGACCAGTTGCATCGCAGCATTGTCGACCAACATGTGGCTGAGTTCGACATCCGGGTAATCGTGGGCAATCTCGATCATCACGTCACGCCAGAGTTGGGTGCACTCGAGAACGTTCATCTTGTCCACCGAGCACAGCCTTTTGTTGCGCTTCTGCGCTGCCTGGAAAGCAACGTGGCCGATGCGGCGGATTTCCGACTCGCTGTAGACCATGGTATTGAAACCGACGCGCTCGCCGTTTTCTTCGCGCACGCCACGCGGCTGGCCGAAATAGATGTCACCGGTCAGTTCCCGAATAATCAGGATATCGAGACCGGCAACAACTTCCGGCTTCAGCGTCGAGGCATTGGCCAGTTCCGGATAGAGGATAGCCGGACGCAGGTTGGCAAACAGGTTCAGGTCCTTTCGGATGCCCAGCAGGCCACGCTCCGGGCGCTGCTCGCGCGGCAGTGCATCCCACTTCGGGCCACCGACGGCGCCGAGCAGCACAGCATCAGCTTCGCGGGCCAGCTTCTGGGTCGCTTCGGGATATGGATTGCCGGTCGCATCGACCGCACCACCACCCAGCAGCGCCTCTTCCATTTCGAACTTCAGGCCCAGCGCCTTGAGGACGCGAACGGCTTCCGCCGTGATTTCCGGACCGATGCCGTCACCCGGCAAAACACAAATCTTCATGTTGTCTCCTTGTTAGGCGAACAGCCAGGGCTGGTCGATACGACGCTTTTCTTCGAATTCGCAGATTTTCTCGGCGTGGCGCAAGGTCAGGCCAATGTCGTCCCAGCCGTTCAACAGGCATTCCTTGCGGAAGGCGTCGATCTGGAACGGAATACCGTGGCCATCGGGGCGCACGACTGCCTGCGCCGGCAGATCAACCACCAGCTTGTAGCCCGGCGCCGCCTCGACCTGCTGGAATAGCGCTTCGATTTCCGCAGCCGGCAGCACGATGGGCAGGATGCCGTTCTTGAAGCAGTTGTTGAAGAAAATATCGGCAAACGACTCGGCGATGATCGCCTTGAAGCCGTAATCGAGCAGCGCCCACGGCGCATGCTCGCGGGAGCTGCCACAACCGAAATTGGCCCGCGTCAGCAACACTTCAGCCCCCTGATAACGGGGCTGGTTGAGCACGAAATTCGGGTTCTTCGGGCGATTGGAATTGTCCTGGCCCGGCTGGCCGACATCCATGTAACGCCACTCGTCGAAGGCGTTGGGGCCAAAGCCGGAACGCTTGATCGATTTCAGGAACTGCTTCGGGATGATCGCATCGGTATCGACATTGCTGCGATCGAGCGGGGCAACCAGCCCTTCCAGACGAATAAACTTGTCCATGGACTATCCTCAGAGAATCTCGCGCACGTCGGCGAAGCGGCCGGCAATCGCCGCTGCGGCCGCCATGGCCGGACTGACCAGATGCGTGCGCCCACCGGGGCCCTGACGGCCTTCGAAATTGCGGTTGGAGGTCGAGGCGCAGCGCTCGCCCGGCTCCAGACGGTCGGCATTCATCGCCAGACACATCGAGCACCCCGGCTCACGCCACTCGAAGCCGGCAGCAACGAAAATCTTGTCCAGCCCCTCGGCCTCGGCCTGACGCTTGACCAGACCCGAGCCCGGCACCGCCAGCGCCAGCTTGACGTTGGCCGCCACGCGGCGCCCCTTGACGACTGCGGCGGCCTCACGCAGATCCTCGATCCGGGAATTGGTGCATGAACCGATGAAGACCTTGTCGATGGCAATCTGCGTCATCGGCGTATTCGGATTCAGACCCATGTACTGGAGCGCGCGCTCCATGCCCTCGCGCTTGACCGGATCGGCTTCCTTGGCCGGATCGGGCACGACGGCATCCACCGGCACCACCATTTCCGGCGAGGTGCCCCAGGTCACTTGCGGACGAATGTCCTCTGCCTTGAGCGTGACGACGCGGTCGAATTGCGCGCCGGCATCGGAATGCAGGGTCCGCCAGTAGGCCACGGCCTTGTCCCAGACTTCGCCCTTGGGCGAGAACGGGCGGTCCTTGAGGTAATCGATGGTCTTGTCGTCAACGGCAACGAAGCCCATGCGCGCACCGCCTTCGATGGCCATGTTGCACAGGGTCATCCGCCCTTCCATCGACAGGCTGCGAATGGCGCTGCCGCCGAACTCGATGGCATAGCCGGTACCACCAGCCGTGCCGATGGCGCCAATGATGGCCAGCGCGACATCCTTGCCAGTCACGCCCTTGCCCAGCTTGCCCTCGACGGCGATCAGCATCGACTTCGACTTCTTCTGCAGCAGGCACTGTGTCGCCAGCACATGCTCGACCTCGGAGGTGCCGATACCGTGCGCCAGACAGGCAAATGCACCATGCGTCGAAGTGTGCGAATCACCGCAGACGACAGTCATGCCGGGTAGCGTTGCGCCCTGCTCCGGACCGACGACATGGAGAATGCCCATGCGCGGATCCTTGAACGGGAAATAGGCCAGTGCACCGACTTCGCGGATGTTGGCATCCAGCGTTTCAACCTGTTGCCGTGAAATCGGATCCTTGATGCCTTCGTCCCAGTGATCCGTCGGCGTATTGTGATCCGGCGTGGAGACGATGGACGAAACCCGCCACGGCTTGCGGCCGGCCAGCTTCAAACCTTCGAAAGCCTGCGGGCTGGTCACTTCGTGAACGAGGTGGCGGTCGATGTAGAGAAGGGCCGTGCCATCAGCTTCCTGATGCACGACATGGTTCTCCCAAAGCTTGTCGTAAAGGGTCTTCGACATGTGACGTATTCGGAGCAGTAAAGCCTTGAATTATTGCACAGGATCGGGCGATTTTTGCCCGTTTTCCGCGTTCACCGCAGCATCCGGCATGAACCAGATCCAGATCAGCAAACCGCCGGCAAGTGCGAAGCACGAACTCAGCGTATACGCCCAGCCCGCCCCCCAGGCGGCCCACGTACTTCCGGCAACCAAAGCCCCGAGCAAACCGCCGGCGCCAAAGGAGAGACTGGAGTACAAGGCCTGCCCGCGGCCCTGTGCCCTACCGGGAAACCACTGGTTCACCGAGGCAATCGATGCCGCGTGGTGGGCACCAAAAGTCATGCCATGCATCAACTGCGCGACAAATGCCACCCACAGCAAACCAACACCCCAGCCAATCATCACAAAACGCACCACGGCGACGGCGAAACTCGCCAGCAACAGGGCGCGCAGGCTGAAATGGCGGCATAGGCGCGGCATGAGCATGAAGACGACAATCTCAGCGACCACGCCGAGCGACCAGAGCAAACCCACCTCGGTTTTCGAGTACCCGTTGTCAGTCAGATGGATCGAATAGAAGACGTAGAGCGCGCCGTGCGCAGCCGCCATGGCAAAACTGGACGCCATCAGCGCAATCACCCGTGGCTGTTTGAGAATTCGGCCTATCGGCAGTGCGTCATGCGGGTGCTCGACCGGCGGCGATTCCGGCACCAGCAAGGCCAGAAACAGGATGCCGGCAAGGATCGCCCAGCAGACCCAGAGCACACCGACCGGCGGCGAAAAATCGAGTAACGCGCCGGTTCCCATCACCGCGATGATGAAACCGATCGAACCCCACAGGCGGATGCGGCTGTATTCGCCACGCCCCTGGCGCAGATGGTCGAAGGTCAGCGTTTCCACGAGCGGCAGTGCTGCGCTCCAGAAGAAAGCCAACACAGCCATTGCCAGCAGCATGCCCGGCAGGCGATCGAGCCAGAAAAACGCCGTGAATCCAGCCAGGCTGATGGCGCCGGCAAGCCGGATGATTGCCAGACGGTAACCGAAACGGTCAGCCAGCCAGCCCCAGAGGTTGGGACCGAACATCCGCATCAACTGCATCTGCGACATCAATAGACCGATGTCCCACGCTGAAAAACTCAGCGACTGCAGATAAAGCCCGAAATAGGGCGAAAACGCGCCGATGAAGGCGAAGTAAAAGAAGTAGTAACCCGAGAGGCGCCAGTAGGGCATAGCGTGCATCCGGCAATTTTACCGGATGCACCGTCAGGCGCAGGGTGCGATCAGCCCTTGACCGATTGCTGACCGGCACGGAAGGCCAGCAGGATGTGGTACAGCTCGTCCTTGAGCTTGACGCGCTGCTTCTTCATGTCTTCGAGGGTGAAATCGCTAACCGGCATATCGTGCTCTTCCAGATCCTCGACCCTGCCCGTCAGACGGTTGTAAGACCCCAGCAGCTTGGCGAAGTGAGCGTTACCAGCCTTCAGCACGGCGATGGCTTCTGCATGCTCCGGAAATTCGAGTTGGAGTTCGTGGTGCTCAACTTGCATGATGGTCTCCCTATGGCGGCTGCTTGCCGTCCCGTTTGCGAAAGCTTTCGATTTTACTTGATTTTGCCGGGGATGCGCGGTGTCGAGGAGACCACATCAGCACACTGCGCCCGATGACGCAAGGCATGATCCATCAGCACCAGCGCCAGCATGGCCTCGGCAATCGGCGTTGCCCGGATACCGACACAGGGATCGTGACGCCCCTGCGTGGCGACCTCAATCGGCTGTCCGGCAGCGTTGATCGAGCGACGCGCCTGCGCAATCGACGAGGTCGGCTTGATCGCCATATTGACGATGATTTCCTGCCCGGTGGAAATACCGCCGAGCACACCGCCGGCGTGATTGCTGGCAAAGCCTTCGGGCGTCATCTCGTCGCCATGCTCGCTGCCTTTCTGGGCGACGCTATCAAACCCGGCACCAATCTCGACGCCCTTGACGGCGTTGATGCCCATCATCGCGTAGGCGATCTCGGCATCCAGCCGGTCATACACCGGCTCGCCCCAACCGGCAGGCACGCCGCTGGCGGTGACGGAGATTTTTGCACCAACGGAATCCAGCGACTTGCGCAGGTTGTCCATATATGCTTCCAGCTCGGGCACGATGGCGGCATTCGGCGCAAAAAAGGCATTGCCGTCGATTTCGTCCGCCGACACGAAAGGAATCTCGATCGGTCCCAGCGCGCTCATCCAGCCACGAATCGTGACGCCGTAACGCTCGTTGAGCCACTTGCGGGCAATCGCACCGGCTGCCACGCGCACCGCAGTCTCGCGCGCCGAGGAACGGCCTCCGCCGCGAAAGTCGCGGAATCCGTATTTCTGCGTATAGGCGTAATCGGCATGACCGGGGCGGAAGGTCTCGGCGATATTGCCGTAATCCTTGCTGCGCTGGTCCTGATTGCGGATCAGCAAGCCGATCGGCGTGCCAGTGGTCTTGCCCTCGAAGACGCCGGAGAGAATCTCGACGGTATCCGGCTCACGACGCTGCGTCACATGACGCGACGTTCCCGGCTTGCGGCGATCAAGTTCTGCCTGGATATCGGCCTCGCACAGAGCCAAGCCCGGAGGACAACCATCGACGACGCAGCCAATCGCCGGGCCATGCGATTCGCCAAAGGATGTCACAGTCAACAGGGTGCCGAAGGTATTGCCGGACATAAGAAGGAGGCCTGAAGGGAAATAATCGGAAAACCGTAGTTTACCACGCCACGACGTGCGCCCCGCCGGACGTCCGCCGTGAGCGGACACCATCACCGCAGACGCAAAAAAGGCAGCCGCGGCTGCCCCCTTGCCAAGCGCAAACAACGATCAGGATTGCGTCTCGTCCGGCCAGTTCTTGATATAGCTCTTGAGCATGCGGTTTTCAAAGCTTTGCTCTTCGAGCACCGCCTTGGCAACGTCCAGGAAGGAAATGACGCCCATCAGCAACTCGCCGTCGAGCACTGGCAGATAGCGCGAGTGCTTTTCGATCATCAGGCGACGCAGGTCGTTGGCCGCCATATCCGGGTAGGCAGTCACAGGATCACACACCATGACGTCACCGACGGTGATGCCGGAAAGGTTGTCCTTGTGCTGTTTCAGCGCCTTCATGACCTCGCGGAAGGTCAGCATGCCCGCCATCTTGCCACTGTCCATGACCACCAGCGAGCCCATGTCGAGATCCGCCATAGTGTCGATGGCCGAAGACAGCGATTGTTGCGGCGTCGCCGTGAACAGCGTGCCACCCTTGAGTTGAATGATTTCGCGAACCTGCATCAATGCTCTCCAAGCTGAAGACTTTGTGTCGGCCGATGTTAGTTCATCGAACCCTTTTCGAAAAGGACAATCTGAGTCGATGCCGGCAGCACTGCGCAAGGCCATGATTGAAAACAATAACTATCGTGGCAATGAAAACATTTTATGGCGTTGGCACTTGAATTTCGTCATAAACCGCTATACAGTTCGTAATACTACCTAAGTCATACATCGCCAGCATGCTTGGGTAAGCTCATTACATTGGCGTATGGAGATTTACTATGACCGTGAAAACCATCGAAAAAATTGATGCCCGTGAAATCCGCCGCAAGTTGGGCCTTAACCAGCAGCAATTCTGGTCGACGCTCGGCGTCACCCAGAGTGGTGGCTCCCGCTACGAAAGCGGCCGCAACATGCCGAAGCCGGTGCGCGAACTGCTACGCCTGGTGCATGTTGAACAAGTTGACATCAAGTCGATCAAGCGCGAAGACTGGGAAGTCGTCGAGTACCTGAAGTCTCAGGAACCGGAACTGTTCAAGTCGCTGAAGAAGTCGGCACGCGCACACGCCAAGAAGGCTGCCTGAGTTTTTCCGCCGCCGCTTGACGGCACGTCGGCTATTTTCGACGGTTTTTCCGGTCGACCGCAGCAGCGGGCATCACGGGGCTAAATTTACCCGGATGCCCGTTTCTTTTTGGATGCGTTCAGCAAACGCCTGAAGCGCTTCGACACTCAGCCGCTGTATCCGCCCTGCCGCTGGCTGAAGGGATGGCCGGGCCAGACCGTAGAGATGCACCCCGACCACCCGGTCAGCCGCTGCCCCGAGCATGGCCAGATAGGCAGCCTCGGCTTGCGCCGACGGTGCAGCGCCGTCCATGGCGAACCAGCAGGTCTGGACCCAGGTCGGCAACAACTCGCCGCAAAGACGCAAATTTCGCAGGGCTTTGTCCGGGCTCATCGGCACGCCATTGATTTTTACAATGTCATCGGCTTCGGCACGATCGAGTTTGAACCAGGCCTCGCCCCCCAGCGCGCCCAGCTGGCGCAAACCGGACTGCACCTCCGGACGATGGACTAGGCTGCCATTGGTGATCAGTGTCAGCTTCAACGGCGGTTGCGGCGCCTTTTGCCGCAGCACCTCGCCGACGCAGGCCACCGCATCGGAAAATTCCGGCGCACTGGTCGGTTCGCCGTTGCCGGAAAATGCGATATCAATCAGACGGCGTGCTTCCAGCGGCACCGCGCGCTGCATGAAATCACCGTATAGCGCATCATCGAGAAATCCCGACAACTCACGGCGCAACAACTCGAGATCCAGCGGTGGTGGGCCGCCACGCGCCAGACTCTCAACCTGGCAATAGACACAGGCCCAGTTGCAGGCATTATTGGGATTGAGGTTGATGCCTATCGACACCCCGCCCGCCCGGCGGGACACAACAGGGTAGACGTAGCGCAGGCCGGCACTGTCGCGGCGGTGATCGTCGGTGGTCAGCATGAGCCCATTGTATAATCGGTCTACGCCCTGTCGAATTTCTTTTCGAGCCTACCCCCATGTTAATTACCCGTCGCCTCGAATTCGACGCCGGACACCGCATCCCCGACCACAAAAGCCAGTGCCGCCACCTGCACGGGCATCGTTACGCCATCGAAATCACGCTCTCCGGCAGCGTCATCGACAAGGCTGGCGATGCCGCCAACGGCATGGTGATGGACTTCTCGCAGGTCAAGGATCTGGCCAAGGCCCATCTGGTCGATCTCTGGGATCACGCCTTCCTCGCCTTTGCTGGCGATACGAAGATCGTCGAATTCCTGCAGTCGATTCCCGGCCACAAGACAGTCATCCTCGACCGCGTACCTACTGCCGAGAACCTCGCCCGCCTGGCCTTCGAAATCCTCGATGGCGCCTACCGCGACACCTACGGCAACCACCTGCGCCTCGAGCAGGTCCGCCTTTACGAAACCCCCAACTGCTGGTCCGACGCCATCCGCAGCAGACTCGATTGAGCCGGAACACGCTTCTCCCTATACTGGGGGCAAACGTATAAGTGCCCGAAACAGGCGAGACGGAGGGGATATGCACCGGCGACAGGTAGCGAGGGCATGAACGGCACGACCGGGCGGACCGCCCTGATCCTGACCGGTGGCGGCGCCCGTGCTGCCTATCAGGTCGGCGTCCTGCTCGCCGTCGCCAAGCTCTCCAGCAAAAAGCGGCGTAATCCCTTCCCCATCCTCTGCGGCACCTCGGCCGGCGCCATCAATGCCGCCGGGGTTGCCTGCCTTGCCGACAACTATGGCAAAGCGGTGTCGATTCTCGCCGGCGTCTGGCGAAACATGCACGCCAGCGACATCTACCGCGCCGACGCGGCCGGGATCGCCAGCTCCGGCATGCGCTGGCTCGGCCTGCTGGCAATGGGCTGGCTGGTCCGTCGCAATCCGCCGCGCTCGCTGCTCGACAACGCCCCTTTGCGCGATCTGCTGAAGAGGAATCTCGATTTCAAGGGCATCGAACGCTCGATCAACCGCGGTGCGCTGCACGCCGTCAGCATCACTGCCTCCGGCTATGAGTCCGGCGAGAGCATCAGCTTTTTCCAGGCCCATGAGAGCGCCCAGCCCTGGCGGCGGGTCCAGCGCTTCGGCATCCGTTCCAGCATCGGCACCGACCACCTGCTGGCCTCAAGCGCAATTCCCTTCATCTTCCCTGCCGTGCGCATCCATCGCGAGTTTTTTGGCGATGGCTCAATGCGGCAGCTGGCACCGATCTCGCCGGCCATCCACCTCGGCGCCGAGCGCGTTTTCATCGTCGGTGCCAGCCGCAAGAACGAACATCAGGATCGCCGGCGTGTCGAAAGCTACCCGTCGCTGGCGCAAATCGCCGGCCACGCCCTGTCGAGCATTTTTCTTGACGGGCTGGCGGTGGACATTGAGCGCATGCAGCGCATCAACCGCACCCTACTCTCGATCCCGCCCGAGATCCGCGAGCAATCGCAGATCCCGCTGCGCCCGGTCAAGACACTGATCATTTCGCCGTCGGAACGCATTGACCGCATTGCCGCCGAACACGCCGGAGCTCTGCCCGCACCCGTCCGCTTTTTATTGCGCGGTATCGGCGCAATGAACCGCCACGGCGGCGCGCTGACCAGCTACCTGCTGTTCGAACGGCCTTTCACGCGCACCCTGATCGACCTCGGCTATGCCGACACCATGGCCCACGATACCGAAGTTGGCGATTTTCTCGGACTTTAGCCGTTCACCGTAGCACTAACATCGATAAGACCTTCGCAGGTCTGCATCACGGTGTTGGCCAGTTCCGAGTGATAGTTCGGATCGAGCGACTCCATCATTTCATGGGCAGCGAACAAACCTGCCTCCCGCGACAGCGTCGAGGCCATCTGCCGCGCCATGCCATCGCTCAGTGCCGCGAGTTGGCGACGCTGCTCAAGCGGCATCGCCCGACCCGAGCGCGCCAACCAGCCGGCGGCCAGCGTGGCGGCCTGTGCGTCGGTCAGCCACTGGCCATACTCGTAAAACGCCGATAGCCGCTCGGCAACCAGCGCAAATAACATTGCCACCGAGGTGCCACGATCACTTGCTACCGGCGGCGGTGATTTCGGACGCACGATCTCAGTCGTCCTTGAGCAGCGACTTGAGCCCGGCAAAGGGCGAATGCGTCGCGTGCTGGGTGCGCTGGCGGCCATCGGTGTAACCGCGGTCGGCCTCGATCTGCTTCTGATGCTCGTTATCGTGGCAATAGACACACAACAGCTCCCAGTTACTGCCGTCCGGCGGGTTGTTGTCGTGATTGTGATCTCGGTGATGCACCGTCAACTCCCGGACATTGGCCAGCGCAAACTCCCGTGCACAACGCCCGCACACCCACGGATACATTTTCAGCGCCCGATCGCGATAGCCCTTTTCACGGGCCTCGGCGGCCTGGCGTGCGGCGAGGACGATACGGTCAAGTCGTTGATGGTCGATAGCCATTAAAAGCTCCTGCTGGGGTCATTCCGTTTGGGGATGATGACCTTCAGTCGAGGTCGCGACAAGCGGCAAATGCAAAAAAAAGCCCGCACGAGGCGGGCTTAAATCCATTCCTTGGAGAGGAAGTGGAGGAGACAGGTGTCACTCTATCAAAAATTTGCTGCAACGCAACAATTATTTCCAAGCATCTGCGCAAAAGGTCATATTTATTGGGCGAACTCGTACTTTTGCAACGCAGTATCCAGGGCTTTATAACGGCAATAGCATGGCTGATGCACTGACCCGGTGCAAAAATCCCTTAAAATGCAAGGATACCCTTGGCCTGGTAACCTAGGGCGCTTTTGTCATTACCTGTCTATGGAGTTGCACCATGTTTCCCGAATACCGCGACCTGATCACCCAGCTCAAAACCACCGACCGTCATTTCTTGAACGTCTTCGACAAGCACAACGAACTCGACCAGAAGATCAAGAACATGGAAACCCATGTCGAACCCGGTACACCGATGGAAATTGAAGTCCTAAAGAAGGAAAAGCTGGTCCTCAAGGATGAGTTGTACACGCTTCTGCGCAAGGCCAGCGCCAACTGATCCAGCCCGGCACGGAGGCGCTCCGTGCCAGTATTGCCGGCCTAGCACCGACTGGGTGCCAACTCAGCGCGACGGCCGGCTCAACATCCAAAGCATCACGACACCCCCGACCACCGCCGGCAAATAGCGCCAGTCGCCTGGCAGCGTCAGCCAGCCGCCGATGGCACTGATCGCCAGCATTACGCCCGCCATGACCTTGGCGAAACGCGGTATGGCGCGATGATCACGCCAGGCGCGGATGGCCGGTCCGGCGGTTGGATGCGCCAGCAGTTTCACCTCCCACGCCGGATGCGAACGGGCAAAGAAATAGGCGGCGAGAATCAGGAAGGGCGTTGTTGGCAGGAGCGGCAAGAGCGCGCCGATCAAACCGAGGCCAACCGAGATGACCCCGAGCGCGCGATATACCGGCGTCTTCATTCAGCGCAATTCCCAGTAACTGGCCCGGCCGTAATTCTCTTTCAGCAGGTCGATAAACAACCGCACCCGCAGCGGTAGATGCCGGCGTTGCGGAAAAACTGCGTAGATGCCCATCGGCGGCGCCTGCCAGGCGTCGAGCACCGAGGTCAGCCGGCCCTCCTTGAGATCTCGCCCCACTTCCCAGAGCGAACGCCAGGCCAGCCCCCGCCCGGCCAGTGCCCATTCGTGCAGCACGGCACCATCGTTGCACTCGAACACCCCGCTGACCTTGCGCGTGTCGACCTCGCCCGTCTCGGGATGGCGGAACACCCAACCCCGCTGCTGACCGAGCGACAGGCATTCGTGCCGGTCGAGATCGGCCGGCGTGCGTGGCACGCCATGGGCAACCAGATAGGCCGGGCTGGCGACGACCATGCGCCGCATTTCGCCGAGCCGGACGCTGACCAGACTGGAGTCCGTTAGATCGCCAATGCGGATAGCGCAGTCAATGTTTTCGTTGATCAGGTCGACCAGACGGTCGGAGAGGTTGAGATTGACCGTCACTTCCGGATTGGCCTGCATGAACTCACCCACCAGTGGCGCTACGTGCTGGCGGCCAAAACCCGCCGGTGCGGAGACCTTGAGATGGCCGCCGGCGCGGACGCCGCCGAGCGAGACGGTCGCCTCGGCATTGGCCAGATCATTGAGCAGGCGCTGGCAGTCTTCGAGAAAGGCCTGCCCCTCAAAGGTGATGGTCAGCTTGCGCGTGGTGCGCAGCAGCAATTTGACCCCCAGTCGCGCCTCCAGCGCATCGATGCGGCGACCGATGATCGCCGGTGTCACATCCTCCGCCCGTGCTGCCGCCGACAGGCTGCCGCGCGTGGCCACGGAGACAAAGGCTTCGATCTGCTTAAGACGATCCATGTCGGCTAATTCTATACTTTAAGTAACAAATGATTTGATTCTACCCGTGTTTTTAATTACCCAACAGGCGAATAGAATTCGCTGCGTTGCATCATTCAACCCCTCGTTCAGGAGCAGACATGGCCCTCAATCTTCCCGCCGGCGTGCAGATCAACGCCCCCATCCAGCCGCAGTACGAGTCCATCCTCACCACCGAGGCACTGGAATTCGTCGCCAAGCTGCACCGTGCCTTTGAATGCCGTCGTCAGGAACTGCTGAAGGCCCGCGTCGAGCGTCAGGCCCGCATCGACGCCGGCGAAATGCCGGACTTCCTGCCGGAAACCAAGCACATCCGCGAAGGCGACTGGAAGGTTGCCGCCATTCCGGCGGCCCTGCAGTGCCGTCGCGTCGAAATCACCGGCCCGGTCGAAGCCAAGATGATCATCAACGCCTTCAACTCCGGCGCTGACTCCTACATGACCGACTTCGAGGACTCCAACTCGCCGAACTGGGACAACCAGCTGCAGGGTCAGGTCAACCTGTACAAGGCCATCCGCCGCGAACTGTCGTTCAAGAACGAAGCCGGCAAGGAATACAAGCTCAACGACAAGATCGCCACACTGCAGATCCGTCCGCGCGGCTGGCACCTCGATGAAAAGCACGTGCTGATCGACGGCCAGCGCGTCTCCGGCGGCCTGTTCGACTTCGGTCTGGTCTTCTTCCACAACGCCAAGGAACAGATCGCCCGCGGTGCCGGCCCGTTCTACTACCTGCCGAAGATGGAAAGCCACCTTGAAGCCCGCCTGTGGAACGACGCCTTCGTCATGGCTCAGGACCACATCGGCCTGCCGCAGGGCACCATCAAGGCCACCGTGCTGGTTGAAACCATCCTCGCCACCTTCGAGATGGAAGAAATCCTGTACGAACTGCGCAACCACTCTGCTGGCCTGAACGCCGGCCGCTGGGACTACATCTTCTCCTGCATCAAGAAGTTCAAGAAGAACAAGGACTTCTGCCTGGCCCAGCGCTCTGCCATCACCATGGAAGTGCCCTTCATGCGCGGCTACGCCCTGGCCCTCGTCCAGGCTTGCCACAAGCGCGGCGCCCCGGCCATGGGCGGCATGTCGGCACTGATCCCGATCAAGAACGATCCGGTTGCCAATGAAAAGGCGCTGGCCGGCATCCGTCACGACAAGACCCGCGATGCCAACGACGGCTTCGACGGCGGCTGGGTGGCCCACCCGGGTCTGGTGCCCATCGCCATGGAAGAGTTCGTCAAGGTGCTCGGCAACAAGCCGAACCAGTTCGAGAAGCAGGTTTCCGGCAACTTCGGCCCGGCCCAGTGGCTCGACTTCCAGCCGACCACCCCGATCACCGAAGCCGGTCTGCGCAACAACATCAACGTCGGTATCCACTACCTCGGCTCCTGGCTGGCCGGCAATGGCTGCGTGCCCATCCACAACCTGATGGAAGACGCCGCCACCGCCGAAATCTCCCGCTCGCAAGTGTGGCAGTGGGTAGTGTCGCCGAAGGGTGTCCTCGACGACGGCCGCAAGGTCACCGTTGAAATGGTCCGCCCGATGATTGCCGAAGAACTGGTCAAGGTGAAGGCCACCGTCACCGCCCAGGGCGAAGACACCGCCACCTACGACCAGGCCGCCGAAATCTTCGACCGCATGTCGCTGACCCCGGACTACCCGGAGTTCCTGACCCTGCCGCTGTACGAAGCGATGGCCTAAAAAATACGAAGTGGAGAGAGACTGAAACGCCGGGGCAACCCGGCGTTTTTTTATGCTTAGAAATAATTAGCAAGACAGGTAAAGATCGATCGATTCATAGCAGGCAACCCACAAACAAGCGAACCGAGCCAATAGTAGCCAGATAGAATATTCACTTCCGCTCGTTCTCACTCGCGTAGCCATCGATAAATGACCACCAAACTCAACCTCCGCCAAACCCTCGTCGATTTCCTCAAGACCCGCCCCGAGGAGCGTTTTACGGCGCGTCAGATTGCCGACTGGATTTTTGCGAATCTTCGTGAGGCCTGCGAGGAAAAGCGGCGGAATTCGCAGCAGGACTTACGCGAGGATGCGGCCTTCATGTGGCAACTGGTGGCTGAGATTGGCGCCAATCGGCCGGAGATTCAAAAGCGTTGGCCGCAAGTGCGCACGACCGAAGGCCGGCCGCGGCAGTATTACTGGACAGCGGCTAGCTAGGCGGCCGAGGTAGCGGAGGCTGAAAAGGTCAAAGCCGCCGAGTCTGGCAAGGTCAGCGAACACGATCTCTACCCCCTGCTCTGCAGCTATCTGCACAGCGAATGGCAGCTTTACCCGAAGCGTATCGACGAGAAACGCTCGTCCAATCGTAACGGGCCAAACGGCAACAAGTGGCTGTTTCCAGACTTGGTGGCTCTGGAAGACTTGGGCCGCGAATGGGACCGCGAGATTCGGGCCTGCGTGCAGCAGGTGGGCGCTCAACGGGCGCGGCTGTGGTCCTTTGAGGTCAAGTTGCTGATCAACCGGGCCAACGTGCGCGAAGCGTGGTTTCAGGCAGTGTCCAACTCCAGCTGGGCCAACCTGGGCTATCTGGTCGCGGCCGACATTCAGGAATCGGCCATGAAGGAATTGCGCCTGCTATCTGCTTCCTACGGCATTGGCCTGATCCGTCTGGACATCAACGACCCGAACGAAAGCGAAGTACTGATCCCAGCCCGCGAACGCGGCGACATCGATTGGGATGCCTGCAATCGTCTGGCGCAGGAAAACAGCGACTTCCAGAATATAGTCAGTTGGGTACGCCAGTTCCACCAGACCGACAATGCATTGGTTGGCGATTGGGACGTTCCCGGCAATTAGTTGGCAAGCACGTTACGGAACGCTTCGCACTGCTAACTCTATTACTGACAGATTTGACGGCATGCTTCCAACGAACATCACCCACGGTCAACCCGAAAATCAGCCAAAAACCCAGGTTCACCGCAGACACCCCGCCCATGGTTTTCCATGATCGACACCCCGGCGAAAGGATGCCAATCTTCGCCCCCCTGCCTTCCCAAAGCCCCGCATGGACATCCTGATCGACATCATTCTCAAGGCCGGCCGCTCGGCGGTGGAGTTGGCGCTGTTCGTGCTGCTGCCGGTGATGGTCGTCATGCTCTCGCTGATGCGCATCCTCGAAGCCCGCGGGGCGCTGGACTGGCTGGTGGCGCGCGTCAGCCCGCTGCTTCGCCCGTTTGGCCTCACCGGCCTCGGCGTTTTTGCCGCCCTGCAGATCAATTTTGTCAGTTTTGCCGCGCCGCTGGCGACGCTGACGATGATGGAACAACGCGGGACCTCCGACCGCCACCTCGCCGCGACGCTGGCGATGGTTTTCGCGATGGCGCAGGCCAACGCTTCGCTGCCGATGCTGACCATGGGTCTGGAACTGCTACCGACGCTTGTCTTTTCGCTGATCGGCGGCCTGCTTGCCGCAGCGACCACTTACTACGGTTTTGGCCGGCACCTGTCGGCCAGTGAAGCGACGCTCGATGAAACCCTCCACCATCCGGTCGCTGACAACGCCAAAGGGGTGCTCGACGTGATCAACCGGGCCGGCGCCGAAGCCTTCAAGATCGCCGTTGGCGCCATTCCGATGCTGGTCCTGTCGCTGGTCGCGGTTACCGCCCTGCGGCACTTCGGCGCCATCGATGCCCTTACGTCCCTGCTAACGCCGGTGCTGCGCCTGGCTGGCATCGACCCGGTACTGATCCTGCCGGCACTCACCAAATACCTCGCCGGCGGCACGGCGATGATGGGGGTCATGGACGAAATGCGCCGCGCCGGACAGGTCAGCGTGCAACTGCTCAACCAGAGCGCGGGCTTCCTGATTTCCCCCTTCGACCTGCCGGGTGTCGCCGTACTCATTTCTGCCGGTCGGCGGGTGGCTGCCGTCTGGAAGCCGGCCGCGCTGGGCGCCTGCGTCGGCATCGCCGTCCGCAGCCTTGGGCACGCCTTTATTTAATACACTGAAGAAAAAGTGATTGGATAATTAGGTCGTTTTTTGAACAATCCGTATTAAATACACTGAACGCCTCGAATCACGGAGGCGATCATGCTTTCTGCCCTCACCCAGTTGTTACTTTTCCAGCTTGCCGGCGAACTGCTCGCCCACGGCCTCGAACTCCCGGTGCCCGGGCCTGTGCTCGGCATGGTGCTGCTCTTTGCGATGCTTGTCCTGCGCGGCGGCGTCGATGGCGAGTTGAAACACACCGCGCAGTCGCTGCTGCAACACCTTTCGCTGCTCTTCGTTCCGGCCGGCGCTGGGATCATGCTGCACCTGCATCGGGTCGCCGACGAATGGCTGCCGCTGACACTCTCGCTGCTGGTCAGTACCTTTGCCACCCTCGCGGTCACGGCGCTGGTGATGCGACTGTTCGCCCCGCGCCCGGAGCGCCAGCCATGAGCCCGAAGATCGACCAGCTCTGGGTTTACCTCTCGGCCTCGCCGTTGCTCGGGCTGACGCTGACCCTGCTCGCCTATCAGGCGGCCTTCGCCATCTATCGCCGCAGCGGCAGCCATCCGCTGGCCAATCCGGTGCTGATCGCAGTTAGCGCGCTGGTTGGCTTCCTGATGCTGACCGGAACGCGCTACGAAACCTACTTCGCCGGCGCCCAGTTCGTGCACTTTCTGCTCGGGCCGGCGACGGTGGCGCTGGCGATTCCGCTCTATACCCAGATCCGCCGCGTGCGCGCCATGCTGCTGCCCGTCGTCGCCGGCCTGATCGCCGGCAGCGCCACAGCCGCGCTGTCTGCCGTGGCGGTCGCCCGCCTGCTCGATGCCAGCCCGGCCACCCAGTTGTCGCTGGCGCCAAAATCGGTGACGACGCCGATCGCCATGGGCGTCGCCGAGCGTATCGGCGGCATTCCCTCGCTCACTGCGGTACTGGTCATCATCACCGGCATCCTTGGCGCCGTCGGCGGCCGTTACGTGTTTGATGCCCTGCGTGTGCGCGACCCGGCGATCCGCGGCTTTGCCATCGGCGTTGCCTCGCACGGCATCGGCACCGCCCGCGCCTTCCAGGTCAGCGAGCAGAGCGGCGCCTTTGCCGCACTGGCCATGGGCCTGAACGGCGCGCTGACGGCTTTGCTGCTGCCGTTCTTCGCCAGCCGGCTGGGTGGCGGCTGATTACCCGGCTGCTGCGGTGAATCCGGAATTTTGCCCATAATTCGGGTTCGCCGCAGACGACGGGCCGGTCACTTAGGGTTTGTACCAATGGCCGCGGTCCGGCGACCGGCGAAGAATCAGTCCATGTTCATACGCCCCCCCTTGCCCCAACCGAAACAGGCCTGGCTCTGGCAGGCGCCGTATTTCGCAATCGGCGCCTTCGCGCTCGCCATGCTGCTGATCACCGGCCTCCTGCAATGGCGGGAACAGGACACCGCCCAGTCGGCGCTCGAAGGCGACATGCACTGGGCCGAGCGCACCATCGAGACGCGACTGCAGGGGCATCAGGAATTCCTCAACGAACTCGCCCGCGATCAGGAGTTCAGGCAACTGACTTATGAAAGCTATCAGGTGCGGGCGGCACGATATGTCCAGGAACACCCTGAACTGGCGGCGATCATATGGGTCAGCACCGAGGGCAAGGTGGAATGGGTGGCTCCCCACGAGGCCAGTGCTGCCTTCGTCGGCGAACAACTGGAAGGCGTCCGGCAGTTGGCGCTGGAAGAAGCACTCCGCATCCGCAGCCCGGTGTTCTCGGGCGACTACGCCGACAGCACGCAGCGCCGGACCAACGACCTGATCGTGCCGGTACGGCGGGGAGGCAGCGATCTCGGTGCATTTGTCGCCATCCAGTCGCTGGAAACCCTGCTGCGGGTCACACTCCCCGGCACCTTCACCACACGCTACAGCCTGACTGTGGTCGACGCCAACGACCGGCAGGTACTGGCCAATTCGTCGATCCAGCCGACTGACCGCAGGCTGTCCGGCACCATCAGCCTCGACCTGCCGAACAACCGCCTCGGCCTGAACATCGTCGCCTATCGCGGCGGCGGTGCCTGGCTCCCCTTCGTGCCGGTGCTGCTGATCCTGGCGTTGACCGTCATCGTCGCCGTCACCCTCGTCCAGCTGCGCCGCCACGCGCAGCGCCGCGCTGAAACCGAGGAACAGTTGCGCGCCGCCTATGCCTTCCGCCAGGCGATGTCGAACTCACTGATCACCGGCATGCGCGCCATCGATCTCGAAGGCCGCATTACCTTCGTCAATGCCGCTTTCTGCCGCATGACCGGCTTCGATGAAAGCGAGCTGGTCGGCATCAAGCCGCCCTACCCCTACTGGCCGCCGGAGGAGTTCGAACAGCTGCAATACAACATCGACACCGCACTGGCCGGCCAGGCGCCGGCCACCGGTTTCGAGATGCGGATCATGCGCAAGAGCGGCGAACGCTTTGACGTCCGCCTCTATTTCTCGCCGCTGATCGACGCCAACGGCGCCCACATCGGCTGGATCGCCTCGATGAACGACATCACCGAGCGCAAGCGGGAGCGCGTCGAACTGGAGCGCGCCCACGAGCGCTTCGAGACCGTCATCGACGGCCTCGACTCGGCGGTGCACGTTGCAGACACGCAGAGCGGCGAAATCCTCTTCGCCAATCGCGCCTTCCAGAACATATTCGGTTTCGACACCGTCGGCCGGGATTCGGCAATGGTCACGGCCAGCTGCCGACCGGCACCGGAATGGTTGAACCATGATCCGCGGACCCTGCCACCGGAAGCGCTACCCTGCGAACTCTTCGATGGTGAAATCCAGCACGCGCTGTCGGGACGCTGGTATCACCTCCATGAGCGGGCGATCCGCTGGGTGGACGGCCGCACCGTGCGCGTCCAGATCGCCGCCGACATCACCGAGCGGCGGCATATCGAGGAAGTGAACCTGCAACAGCAAAAGCGCGTCGAGCAGACTTCGCGCCTGATCACCATGGGGGAAATGGCCTCGTCGCTGGCGCACGAACTCAACCAGCCGCTGTCGGCCATCGCCAACTACTGCGCCGGCTGCGTCAAGCGCATGCAGGCCGGCAACTACCGTTTCGACGATCTGCTCAGCGCGATGCAGAAGGCCTCGGACCAGGCCGAGCGCGCCGGCAAGATCATCCGCCGCATGCGCGACATGGTGAAGAAGAGCGACCCGGTGCGCTGGCCCATTGCCGTCACCGCGCTACTCGACGAGGCCCGCGCCTTCGCCGATATCGAAGCGCAACGCAGCGGCACCCAGATCATTGTCGACATCCCCGACAACCTGCCCAATGTCGTCGTGGACCGCATCATGATCGAGCAGGTGCTGCTCAACCTCGTCAAGAATGGCATTGAAGCGATGAACGATGTACCCTTCGACCGGCGCCGGCTGCTGGTGCAGGCCCGCCAGGTGGATAACCGGATGATCGAGGTGGCTGTCATCGACAATGGCCACGGCCTGAACGAAGACGACATGGAACGGATCTTTGCCCCCTTCTACACCACCAAGCCGGAAGGCATGGGCATCGGGTTGGCGATCTGCCGGTCGATCATCGAATTCCATCAGGGCCGGATGTGGGCAGAGCCGCGTCACGAAGGCGGCACCGCCTTCCGCTTCACCGTACCGATCGAGGAGGAACAATGACCGCGCCACAGCAAATCATCTACGTCGTTGACGACGACGAAGCCATGCGCGACTCGATGACCTGGCTGCTTGAAGGCGAGGGTTACAAGGTCGCCTGTTTCGACTCCGCCGCCGCCTTCCTCGGCGCCTGGCGCAGCAGCCTGCGTGGCTGCATCGTTCTCGACGTGCGGATGCCGGAAATGAGTGGTCTGGAATTGCAGGAAAAGCTCGACAGCATCGGCTCGCACCTGCCGATCATCTTCGTCACCGGCCACGGTGACGTGCCGATGGCGGTCGGTGCGCTGCAACGCGGCGCCTGCGACTTCATCGAAAAGCCCTTCCACAACGAAGACCTGCTCGCCCGCATCGAACGCGCCCTTGAACTCGACAGCCAGATCGCCGCCCGCCAGCAACGGGACAACGCCATCGCCAGCCGGCTCGACCAACTGACGCAACGCGAGCGCGAGGTGATGCAACTGGTCGTTGCTGGCAAGCTCAACAAGCAGATTGCCGATGAACTCGATATCAGCATGAAGACCGTCGAAGCCCATCGCGCCCGGGTGATGGAAAAAGTGGGCGTGCGCACGCTGGCGGAACTGGTCAAGATTGTCATGTCGGTGAATTGAGGATGCGGCAGTCGCTGCTTTCAATCCTGCTCGCCGGCGTCCTGCTGGCTAGCCCCGCCGTTGCCCGAGAGACACCAGGCGACGGCGTCGCGGTCGGCAAGGCCTCGGTGGTCCGTAATCTGGTGCCGGCCGCGGCGCTTGAACAGGCCGCCGCGCAGGAATACAGCCAGATCAAGCGCAACGCTGCCGCCAAAGGCGCGCTGGCGCCGGACAACCACCCGCAACTGATCCGCCTTCGTCGCATCGCCCGCGACCTGCTGCCGCATGTCGGCCGCTTTCATCGTGAGGCCGCCCGCTGGCCGTGGGAAGTGAATCTGATCGGCTCGCGCCAGCTCAACGCCTTCTGCATGCCCGGCGGCAAGATCGCGTTTTACACCGGCATCATCGACACGCTGCAACTGACCGACGACGAGATCGCGATGATCATGGGCCATGAAATCGCCCATGCCCTGCGCGAGCACGCCCGGGAGCGCGTCGCCAAGACGCAGATCACCCAGCTCGGCGCCGCGCTGCTCGGCGAATTCATTGGCGGCGGCCAGTATTCCGGCCTGATCCGCGCTGGCGGCAGCCTGCTGACGCTGAAATTCTCGCGCGACGACGAAAGCGAAGCCGATCTCGTCGGCCTCGACCTCGCTGCCCGCGCCGGCTACGACCCGCGTACCGGCATCACGCTCTGGCAAAAGATGGGCGCAGCCAGCAAGGGCGCCCCACCGGCCTGGCTATCGACCCACCCCGCCGGCAAGGACCGGATCGCCGAAATCCGCCGCCATCTGCCGGAAGTGATGCCGCTGTACGAATCTGCACGGCGGCTTGCCCGCTGAGCCATTGCCCGTTTTGGGCAGTTTTCCGGGTTGACCGCAGCAGCCCATCCGCACGACGAATGTCCGCCAATCCGCAAGCCACTTCCACCGCATCCGGCGAAGCGGCGATAATCCGACCTTTCGTCCGCACCGACCGGCCATGAACAGCCCAGAAAACCAGAAAACCATCCAGAAGAAAGTCGTCGTCTCGGCCTGTTTCGGCACCTTTCTCGAGTGGTACGACTTCCTGACCTTCGCGTCACTGGCCACCTATTTCAGCGTGCTCTTCTTCCCCTCCGACGACCCGGTCGCCGCGCTGCTCGCCAGCCTCGGCACCTTCGGCATCGGCATGATCGTCCGCCCGCTCGGCGCCGCGATCTTCGGCTCGCTCGGTGACCGCCACGGCCGGCGCACCATCTTTCTCGCCACCATCGTGCTGATGGGCGTATCGACAGTACTGGTCGGCCTGCTGCCGACCTACGAGCAGGTCGGCCTGCTGGCGCCGGTGTTGCTGCTCTTCCTGCGTGTCCTGCAGGGGCTGTCCGTCGGTGGTGAAATCGGCGGCGCGGCGGTCTACCTCACCGAACACGCGCCCGCCGAGAAACGCGGGCTGTACACCAGTGTCCTGCAACTGATGGGGCCGCTGGGCATGATGGCTTCAACGCTACAGATCGTCGTCCTCCAGTACCTCCTCAGCGACGCCGACTTCAAGGCCTGGGGCTGGCGCATTCCCTTCATCTTCTCCGCTGTGCTGCTGGCAATCTCGATCCGCAGCCGCCTCAATCTGCATGAATCGCCGGTATTCAGCGAACTACGCCGCAAGAATGCACTGGCCAAGACACCGTTACGCGAGTGCTTCCAGGACCGGCAGACGCTCGGGCGCATGGCGCTGCTGTTCTTCTGCATTTCCGCTGGCGGCTCGCTGATCTTCTTCTCGGCGCAGGTCTATACCGGCGTTTTCCTGAAAACTGTGGTCAAGCTGCCCGCGGCGCAGGCGAGCACGCTGGTGATGATCTCGACCCTGGCGCTGTTGCCGGCGACCATTTTCTGCGGCTGGCTGTCCGACCGCATCGGCCGCCGCCCGGTGCTGCTCACCGGACTGATTACCGGCATGCTTGCGATCTTTCCGGTCTTTCAGGGCATCCTGCATTACGGCACGCTGCCGATGCCGGATACGACAATGATCACGCTGCTGTTGCTGGTACTGGTGGTGCCGCTCGCTTGCGTCACCGGTCCGCAAACCGCAACCCTGCCCGAGCTTTTCCCGGCCCGCACGCGTTATACGGCGGTGGCCCTGCCGCACAACCTATCAGCCGGCTGGATCGGCGGCATGTCGCCCTTCATGGTCACCTGGCTGGGCGTGCAGTTTGCCAGCCCGCTGGCGGGCCTGTGGTATCCGACCGGCCTGCTGATCGTCGCCAGTATCGTCGGCCTTTTCTTCCTGCCGGAAGTCCGTAACCGACCGCTCGATCAGTAGTTCTTGACCGGCGCTTTCGGCGGCATCTGCGGGGTGCCGAAGTAAGTTGCCGGCGGCGCCTTGTAGCCCGCAGGCTTGCCCTTGTTGTCGTAGATGATCTGCACCGACTGCTCACCCGGATTCTTGCGGCTGGCCGACACCTCCAGCGTCGCCGCCCGTGCCGGTGCCTGGCGGTCGAGTTCGGCGCGAACGATACGGACGCGCTCGGCCGCAATACGTTTGTCGATGGCCTCGGTGGACAGCTTGCGTTCGGACAGCACCTGACGCATAGCCAGCAGGTTTTCCAGTTCCTTCGAGCTGCGCATCGAGCGCTGCGGCTCGCCCCATTTTTCCTTTGGCTGGCTCATCGCCGCATGGAACTCCTCGGCGCTGGTCACCAGCTTGGCGATATTGAGGTGGTTATAGCGCATCGCCCATTCCAGCGCGCCGTCGCCCCAATCATTCTTCGGCCTCGGATCGGCGCCCTTCTCGATCAGCTTCTTCGCCATGTCTTCGCGGCCTTCGTAGATCGCCATCATCAGCACCGACGAGCCGTTGGTGCTGCGGGCATTGATGTTCGCGCCCTCATTCATCAGGTAGTCAGCGACCTCGCCATGGCCGGCAAACACCGCATAATGCAGCGCCGACCACTGGCGGTCCGGCGCATTGATCCGCGCGCCGCGCTCGATCAACCACTTGACCGCCTCCATCTGACCGCGCCACGCCGCCAGCACCAGGGCCGTCTCGCCATTGCCATTCACCGCATTGATGTCCGCCCCACGCGAGATGAACACACGCATCAGGTCGATCTTGCCTTCCCAGGCGCCGATCATCAGGCCGCTGCCAATCCGGCTGCCCATGAAATCGGGCGGCAGACCAGCATCCAGCCAGGCTTCGGCCTGCCGAAGATCGCCCAACTCCATCTGTGTCACGAAGGCGGTCGGCGTCGGCAAAGTCACCGGCCCGCCCCCCCACAACTGGGCATTTGACGCTGAACAGAGGCACAGCGTCAGTCCCATCCCGATTATCATTGGCGCCACGCCATTTTTTGCGAACTGCATCATCCTGCATCCCTTGTTCAGGCCAGCCACCATTTTCTCATGACCCGGACCCAAAACCGGCGCCCGTTGGCACTGATCGCTGCGCTGGCAATTTCCTTCGTGCTGCATCTGCTGCCTTTTTTGCCGCTGGCCGATTTTGGGCAAAAATCGGCGTCGACCGCAGCACCGCTGCTGCAGGCTGAATTGCGCCCGCCACCCTCCTCAGTACTGCCGCCACCCCCACCGCTCAAGCTGACTGACCCGCCGGCACCCAAGGCTGCGCATGCCGCCAATCCGAAGCCACTCCCCCACGTCGAGCCGGCCACCCCGAAGACCGCAAAAAGCTGGACACAGGTCGTCCGCGAACATCTGCGCCGACTCGATTCAGAAGGCCAGTTCTATCCCCCTGAAAGCATCGCCCGCGGCGAACAGGGCGAAGTGCTGGTGCTCATGCTGCTCGATGAAAACGGCAAGGTGAGCGCCGCAAGAGTCGAGCAGGGGTCGGGCTACCCGCTGCTCGATGCCGCTGCGCTGCGTGCCGTACGCAGCCTGAGTTCGCTTCCGGCCGATGCCCCCCGGCAAGTGGTACTGCCGGTCCGTTTCCGTCTGCGCTAATCCAGCGGCTGTCCGCCGCGTCTCCGTAGATCTACGGATGCCGGATCACTGGCGGCTTTGACCCGTGTGCGCTAGCCCGGAAAGTAGTAAAACTTTCGGACTATCGCAGAGAACAGCTTAGACGGCACCGTCCTCATGCAGGCGAGAAATATCTGCCGCTAGGTAGCCCAGCGCCGCCAGCGTGGCGTCGGTATGCTCGCCCAGCACCGGACCAATCCATTCGCTGCTGCCCGGTGTATCGGACAGGCGCGGCATGACGCCCGGCATCCTGAAGGGCTTGCCGTCCGGCAAGCGGGCCGAGAGCAGCATGTCGCGGGCAAGAAATTGCGGGTCAGCGAACATGTCAGCGACAGAATAAACCCGCGAAGACGGCACTTCGGCGCTGGCCAGCAGGCGCAAAACCTCATCCTCGTCGTGTGCGGCGCACCAGGTGTCGATCAAGGCGTAGATTTCATCGCGCCGCGCATCGCGCCCGGCGTTGTCGGCCAAGCCAGGGTCATTGGCCAGATCCTCACGCCCGATGGCCAGCATGAACCGCCTGAAAATGGCATCGCCATTGGCACCGATGGTCACATGCTTGCCGTCGCGAGTGGTGTGCGTATTCGACGGCGTGATTCCGGGCATGATGTTGCCGGTACGTTCACGAATGAAGCCAAAGACGTCGAACTCAGGCACCAGCGATTCCATCATCGCAAATACCGCCTCGTAAAGTGCGACATCGACCACCTGCCCCGCGCCACCATTGACCTCCTTGTGACGCAGCGCCATCAGCGCGCCGATCACACCCCACAGGGCAGCAATGGAATCACCGATGGAAATGCCGGTGCGGACTGGCGGGCGATCTGGAAAGCCGGTGATGTAGCGTAACCCGCCCATCGACTCGCCAACCGCGCCAAAGCCTGGCTGATCCTTGTACGGCCCGGTTTGGCCGAAGCCTGACAGGCGCACCATGACCAGTCCCGGGTTGTCGGCCTTGAGCTGCTCCCAGCTCAAACCCAGCTTTTCGAGGACACCAGGACGGAAATTTTCGACCAGGATATCGGCCTCGGCGATTAGCCGGCGAACAAACTCGCGTCCCTCCGGATGCTTGAGATTGGCAGTCACCGATTTCTTGTTGCGCGCCTGGACGTACCACCATAACGAGGTACCTTCGTAGAGCTTGCGCCATTTACGCAGCGGGTCACCGCCATCCGGCGACTCGATCTTGACGACTTCGGCGCCGAATTCGGCCATGATTCGGGTACAGAACGGACCGGCAATCAGCGTGCCCAGTTCGACGACCTTGAGGCCCGCCAGGGGCTTCGCAGCCCGGTTAATATTTTCCTCGGTCACCTCAGGGCTCCCAGTGTTCGATGCTAAATTTTCGGCCAAAAAGCCGGTTGACCGTAGCCGTCACCGCCACCGGCGCACCACTGGTCGACAGTGACAATCGCCCCTGCCCGCCACCACGCAAGCTGGCAGACTCCAGCAGACGATCCAGCTGGCGCGCCACTGCTTCGCCGGTATCGAGCAGCACCGTACCCGCCGGCATCCGTGCAGCAATGGCCGACGCCACCCAGGGATAATGCGTGCAGCCGAGGACAACGACATCAGCCAGCGCCGCCGCCAGCGGCGCCACGAAGCCATCCAGCAACTGCGCCACCTTGTCGCTCTCCGGCCCCTCGGTTTCGATGGCTTCCGCCAGCCCCGGACAGGGCTGGGCGAGCACATTCAGGTGCGGTGCATGGTTGCCGACCAGGCGTTGAAAGCGCTCGCTCTGCAGCGTCCGGGTCGTCGCCAGCACGCCGATGACGCCGGTTTTGGTCAATTGCGCCGCCGGCTTGACCCCCGGTTCGAGCGCCACCACCGGCAAGGCCGTCGCCGCCCGGATCGCTTCCGCCGCCGCGGCCGTTGCCGTATTGCAGGCAATCACCAGCGCCTTGGCCCCGCGACGAGCGAGTGATTCGGCAATCACCACGCCCCGCTCACGCAGGAATACCTCCGGTTTGTCGCCATACGGCAGAAAGCGGGTATCGGCAAAATAGAAGAAGTCTTCTTGCGGCAAACGCTGGCGCAAGGCGCGCAACACCGTCAGACCGCCAAGGCCAGAATCGAAGACGGCAATGGGTTGCTGGGTCAATTCGCTATCCGGGGAATCTGCCGGCGCCGCCGGCTCAGGCCGCAATCATAGCCAACTATCGACGACCGCGGATGACCAGCGCGATGCCGCCGAGAATGGCGATGGCCGCCAGTACCAGCCGCAGCGTCAGCGCTTCGCCGACGAACAGGACGCCTCCGAGCGAAGCGATCACCGGCACGGAGAGTTGCAGCGATGCGGCGGTAGTCGAGCGCAAGTGCGGCAGGACCATATACCAGAGCGAGTACCCGAGCCCGGAGGTGATCCCGCCGGAGATGACTGCATAGAGAACACCCGTGGCATCCCACTGCGTCTGCCCGAGGCTCACCAAGCTGAGGAGCAACGCGATCGGCACCGCCCGCATGAAATTTCCTGCCGTGACCCGGGTAGGATCGCCCGCCCCTTTGCCGCGTAGGGAATACACTCCCCAGGCGACGCCGGAGGCCAGCATCAATACCGATCCGATCAGCGGTGGTGCGGTCAGCCCCGGCAGCAGCAGGCCGACCAGACCGGCAATGGCCAGACCGAGGCCCAGCCACTGGTCGATCTGCAAGCGTTCGCCATGGGTCAGTGCGTGACCGATCATCGTTACCTGAACAGCGGCAAAAAGCAGCAGCGCTCCGAGACCGGTCGGCAAGTCGATATACGCATACGACAAGGTCGCCGCATACGCCAGCAAGGCCAGCGCCGAGCCCCAGTTGCCCCGCCCCCGGACATTGCGCCGGAATAGGCTGACCAGCACCCACAACACCAGGGCGCCAGACAGCAGGCGAACGCTGGTAAATGTCGCCGGGTCGATGGTCGTCGCCCGCAAGGCAAGCCGGCAGAGAATGGAATTGCCGGCAAATGCCAGCAAGACCAGCAACGTCAGGGGGATCAGGCGTATCGGCGTCATGGCAAAAAAAGAAGCCCCCGTTCGGGGGCTCTGGTCGCTGCAAGCAGCGAAATCACATGCGCTCGATCATCGCGTCGCCGAACTCTGAACACGACACTTCGGTCGCTCCTTCCATCAGGCGTGCGAAGTCGTAAGTCACCACCTTGTCGCCAATGGCGGCTTCCATCGACTTGATGACCAGATTGGCGGCCTCGACCCAGCCGAGGTGGCGCAGCATCATTTCGGCAGAGAGGATCAGCGAGCCCGGATTGACCTTGTCGAGACCGGCGTACTTCGGCGCGGTGCCGTGCGTCGCCTCGAAGCACGCGTATTTGTCGGAGATGTTGGCACCCGGCGCAATGCCGATACCGCCGACCTGTGCTGCCAGCGCGTCGGAAATGTAATCGCCGTTCAGGTTGGTCGTGGCGATCACGTCATATTCCGCCGGGCGCAGCAGGATCTGCTGCAGGAAGGCATCGGCAATCGAATCCTTGACCGTGATTTCGCGGCCGGTCTTCGGGTTGGTGAAGTGGCACCAGGGGCCGCCGTCGATCGGCTGCGCACCGAACTCTTCCTGTGCCAGCTTGTAGGCGGTGTCACGGAAGAGGCCCTCCGTGAATTTCATGATGTTGCCTTTGTGCACGATGGTTACCGACTTGCGGTCGTTGTCGATGGCGTACTGGATGGCGGCACGGACCAGGCGCTGGGTGCCCTCGATAGAGACTGGCTTGATGCCGATACCCGAAGACTCCGGGAAGCGGATCTTCTTGACGCCCATTTCCTTCTGCAGGAAATCGACGACCTTCTTCACCTGTTCGCTGTTCGCCGCCCACTCGACGCCGGCGTAAATATCTTCGGTATTCTCGCGGAAGATCACCATGTTGGTCAGCTCCGGATTCTTCAGCGGCGACGGTACGCCCTTGAAATACTGTACCGGACGTACACACTGATAGAGGTCCAGTTCCTGACGCAAGGCCACATTGAGCGAACGGATGCCACCGCCGACCGGCGTCGTCATCGGCCCCTTGATCGAGACCGAATACTCCTTGAGCGCATCGAACGTTTCCTTGGGCAACCACTCATCCGGCCCATAGATACGCGTCGATTTCTCGCCGGCATAGACTTCCATCCAGTGGATCTTTTTCTGACCGCCGTAGGCTTTTGCAACAGCGGCGTCGATGACCTTGATCATCACCGGCGTGATATCGATACCGATGCCGTCGCCTTCGATGAAAGGAACGATCGGATTGTCCGGAACCGCCTGCCCCGGAACGATTTTCGAACCACCTTGCGGCACCTTGATGTGCGAAGTCATAGTCACTCCTTGCTTTTTATCATCGTATTGATCGTCGCCAGGACACCGGAAGCTTGGGTGTCTCAAGCCGGCATCCAGTCTCCCGACACCAGCAGCGTGGGGCATTATGTCGCAAAACCTTGGCTCGTGTCAGCCGTCGCACGACTGCTACGGTAAACCCGAAAAACCAACCAAAAAAGAAAAAAGCGAAGGCCGGATGACCTTCGCTTTTTTCCGCCGTGGCGGCAGTTTCGCCACCCCTGCTGACGCGGGAACGGCTGGCTTACCTCAGATACGTGCAGCCTTCAGTGCAGCGTTCAGCGTCGGGCTCGGACGCATGACTGCCTTGCACTTGTCGGAATCAGCCTTGTAGTAACCACCGATATCGACCGGACGACCTTGCACCATCTTCAGTTCGGCGACGATCTGCGCTTCGCTGTCGGTCAGAGACTTGGCCAGCTTGGCGAAGTGTGCGGCCAGTTCGGCATCCTCGGTCTGCGCAGAGAGTTCCTGCGCCCAGTACATGGCCAGGTAAAACTGCGAGCCACGGTTGTCGAGCTCACCGGTCTTCGGCGACGGCGATTTGCGGTTGTCGAGCAGCTTGCCGGTCGCGGCGTCTAGGGTCTTGGCCAGCAGGACAGCGCGCTTGTTGCATTCCTTCAGACCAAGGTCTTCAAGCGACACCGCCAGCGCCAGGAATTCGCCAAGCGAATCCCAACGCAGGTGGTTTTCTTCGGTCAACTGCTGCACGTGCTTGGGTGCGGAACCGCCAGCACCGGTTTCGTACATGCCACCACCGTTCATCAGCGGGACGATGGAAAGCATCTTGGCCGATGTGCCGAGTTCCATGATCGGGAACAGGTCGGTCAGGTAGTCACGCAGGATGTTGCCGGTAACGGAAATCGTGTCCAGACCTCGGGCAACGCGCTCGAGCGTGAAGCGCATGGCACGAACCTGCGACATGATCTTGATTTCGAGACCGGTGGTGTCGTAATCCTGCAGGTACTTCTCAACCTTTTTGATCAGTTCGTTCTCGTGCGGACGGTACGGGTCGAGCCAGAAGACCGCCGGGGTATTGGAGTTACGGGCGCGGGTGACGGCCAGCTTGACCCAGTCGCGGATCGGTGCGTCCTTGACTTGGCACATACGCCAGATGTCGCCGGCTTCTACGTTCTGCGTCAGCAGGACTTCGCCGGTGTCGATGTCGACGATGTTGGCGATGCCGTCTTCGGCGATCTCGAAGGTCTTGTCGTGTGAGCCGTATTCCTCAGCCTTCTGGGCCATCAGGCCGACGTTGGGCACGGTGCCCATGGTCTTCGGATCGAAGTTGCCATGCCATTTGCAGAAATTGATCATCTCCTGATAGATACGGGCGAAGGTGGATTCCGGCATGACGGCCTTGCAGTCGTACTGCTTGCCGTCGGCCCCCCACATCTTGCCGCCGGAGCGGATCATTGCCGGCATCGACGCATCGACGATAACGTCGTTGGGCGAGTGGAAGTTGGTGATGCCCTTGGCGGAATCAACCATCGCCAGCTTCGGACGGTGTTCCTGGCAGGCGTGCAGGTCGCGAATGATTTCGTCGCGCTTCGACTCCGGCAGGGTCTTGATCTTGTCGTAGAGGTCGACCATGCCGTTGTTTACGTTGATACCGAGCTCCTTGAACAGGGCGCCGTGCTTCTCGAAGGCTTCCTTGTAGAAAATCTTGACGCAGTGACCGAAGACGATCGGGTGCGAGATCTTCATCATCGTTGCCTTGACGTGCAGCGAGAAGAGGATACCGGATTCGCGGCAGTCTTCCAGTTCCTTCTCGTAGAAGTCGCAGAGCGCCTTCTTGCTCATGAACATGGAGTCGATGATTTCACCGTCCTTGAGGGCAACCTTCGGCTTCAGGACCGTGGTCTTGCCACCCTTGGCAATCAGCTCCATGCGGACATTGCGGGCCTTGTCGAGGGTCATCGACTTTTCGCCGTGGTAGAAGTCACCGCCGTGCATGTGCGAAACGTGAGTGCGCGACCACTGCTTCCATTCACCCATGGAGTGCGGGTTCTTGCGGGCGTAATTCTTGACGGCGGCCGGAGCGCGGCGGTCGGAGTTGCCTTCGCGAAGCACCGGGTTTACCGAAGAGCCCAGGCACTTGCTGTAACGGGCGGCGATAGCCTTTTCCTCGTCGGTGGCCGGAGCCTCCGGGAAGTTCGGCAGCGGATAGCCCTTTTCCTGCAATTCCTTGATACAGGCCTTGAGCTGGGCCACCGATGCGGAGATGTTCGGCAGCTTGATGATGTTGGTTTCCGGCTGCAGACACTTGGCGCCCAGTTCAGCCAGTGTGCTCGGCATGCGCAGGTTTTCCGGCAGCATGTCAGAGAATTCGGCGATGACACGGGCGGAAACAGAGATGTCGGACTTTTCGATCTCGATACCGGCCGGGCCGGTGAAGGTACGGATGATCGGCAGGAAGGCGCAGGTTGCCAGCAGGGGCGCTTCGTCGGTCAGCGTGTAGATGATTTTGGACTTTCCACCAGCCATGTTTTTCCTCTTGCGTATGAATTGAGTTATTAATTACGGGCAAACAGCACTGCCCTACTGGAACAGGCGACAGCAAAAGAGAGAGTATCGTCCGCCGGCGATTGTCAGTCAACGAAACGTGATTCCACATTGCGAACAGTAGGCTTTTTCTGCGCATTTTCAGGCGCTTGTCGCGCATGGCCGGTGCTAAGATTTGCAAAAGCACTTGCCCAGAAAATATGAAAATCTCCGTCGGACTCTACGGCAGTAACGCCCACCAGATCGCCCTGACCCTGATTCAGGGTTTCAACAAGCACTACACGCTGTTCCGCCAGACCTGCCGCGAGGCCAAGACGCGCTTCGAGCATGGCGACTGGCTGGGCGTGCACCGCGCCGTCAAGGAACGCATCCGCTTTTACGACGACCGCGTCGACGAATGCGTCGAGCGCCTGCGCAGCGAGTTCGATGTCGAGAACATTGACGACGCCACCTGGCAACAGGTCAAGCTGCTCTATATCGGCCTTTTGCTCAACCACAAGCAGCCGGAACTGGCCGAGACCTTCTTCAATTCGGTGACGACCAAGATCCTGCACCGGACCTATTTCCACAACGACTTCATCTTCGTCCGGCCGACCATCTCCACTGAGAACCTCGAAGCTGACAGCGACCCGACCTACCGCAGCTATTACGCCAAGGAAGACGGCCTGCGCGGCGCCATCCGCAGCATCCTGGCCGACTTCAACTGGCAACGCCCGTTTGCCGATCTCGACCGCGATGTCGACGCCGTATACAACGCAGTTCGCCGCTTTCTTAAAGGCATGCCACCGCGGGAGGTCAATTTCCAGATTCAGGTGCTCGGCTCGGCCTTCTACCGCAACAAGGCCGCCTACATCATTGGCAAGGCGATCAATGGTGCCACCGAAACCCCCTTCGCCATTCCGGTGCTGCATGACGATGACGGCAAACTGGTGGTCGATACCATCCTCCTCGACGCCTGGCGGATCGGCCTGCTCTTCTCGCTGTCGCGCGCCTATTTCATGGTCGACATGGAAGTACCATCCGGCTACGTGCAGTTTCTGCGCGCCATCATGCCCAACAAGCCGCGCTCCGAGATTTACATCATGCTCGGCCTTGGCAAGCAGGGCAAAACGATGTTCTTCCGCGACTTCATCTATCACCTGCACCATTCCGAAGACAAATTCATCATGGCCCCGGGCATCCGCGGTCTGGTCATGCTCGTCTTCACGCTGCCCTCCTACCCCTACGTCTTCAAGATCATCAAGGACGTGTTCGGCAGTTCCAAGGAAATGGACCAGGCGACCGTCAAGCGCAAGTTCATGATGGTCAAGCAGGTGGATCGTGTCGGGCGCATGGCCGATACGCTGGAGTTTTCCAACGTCCTCTTTCCGCTCAAGCGCTTCGATGACGAGGTGCTCGACGAACTGCTCCGGCTCGCGCCGAGCAAGTTCGAAATCGACGGTGACCAGCTGATCATCAAGCACGTCTATATCGAGCGTCGGATGGAGCCGCTCAACATCCACCTCGACCGCATGGACAAGAGCAACAACGTCGACGGCATGGAACACGCCATCCGCGAGTACGGCAGCGCCATCCGCGAACTGGCGCAGGCCAACATCTTCCCCGGCGACATGCTGTGGAAGAACTTCGGCGTCACCCGCTACGGCCGCGTCGTTTTTTACGACTATGACGAAATCGAATACATGACCGACATCAACTTCCGCAAGATCCCGCCGGCGCCGGATTTCGAGACGGAAATGTCAGGCGAGGTCTGGTACCCGGTCAATCGCGGTGATGTCTTTCCGGAAGAATTCGCCACCTTCCTGCTCGGATCACCGATGGTGCGCAAGCTGTTCATGAAGCATCACAAGGACTTGCTGACACCGAAGTTCTGGCAGGAAGCGCAGGAAAAAATCCGCAGCGGCCACGTCGAGGATTTCTTCCCTTACCCGCAGGATTTGCGCTTTGTCAATCAGCCGCCAAAGGCGGCCGAACTGGCGGACTGAGCTCCGTTAGGGCGCAGCCGTCAGGCGACCGCAGGCAACGGCATCAGGGAACGCGCCGGGACGATCATCCGGCGGCGGGTACCGCTGCCGATGGCACATTCCACTTCCCACATCGGCAAGCCCTTGACGGTTGCCACGTGCTGAATCGCGGTTACCACCTCACCCAGCTTGGTATAGAGATACTTCGCACCTTCCTGAATCGACAACTTCACCTGCTTCATCGTCTTGTCTCCATGGGTCGTTACCGGCAACCATAGTATCGAACCGGCAGCGGCGATGAACCGTGGAAAATCGCACGGAAGCTTCGATTTTTTCGAAGCTGACTGTCTGCTGCGGTGAACCCGAAAAAAACGCTGAAAATTCGGTATCCGCAAATCGTCTGGCGAAGATCAAAAAACCCGGCTGCCTTGCGGCGCCGGGTTCGGGAGAGCAGCCGAGGGCTTACTTCAAATCAAAGCGGTCGAGTTCCATGACCTTGACCCAGGCGGCAACGAAATCGCGTACGAACTTGCCGGCATTGTCGTTCTGGGCATAGACCTCGGCCAGCGCCCGCAACTGCGAATTGGAGCCGAAGACCAGATCGACGCGGCTGGCTGTCCATTTGATCTCGCCGCTCTGGCGGTCGCGGCCGGCGAAGCTGTCGGAGGCTTCCGAAGTCGGCTGCCAGGCGACGCCCATGTCGAGCAGATGGACGAAGAAGTCGTTGCTCAACACGCCGGGGCGCCGGGTGAAGACACCGTGCTGCACGCCGCCGGTGTTGGCACCCAGGACGCGCAGGCCGCCGACAAGTACCGTCATTTCCGGCGCACTCAAGGTCAGCAACTGCGCCTTGTCGACCAGCAGGGCTTCGGCCGGCACGCGGTGGCTCCGCTTCTGGTAATTGCGGAAGCCGTCGGCCTGCGGTTCGAGCACGGCGAAGGACTCGGCGTCCGTCTGCTCGGCGGTGGCGTCGTTGCGGCCCGGGGAGAAATGTACATCGACGGCGTGACCGGCCGCACTGGCCGCGGCTTCAACGGCGGCACCGCCGGCGAGCACGATCAGGTCGGCCAGCGACACCCGCTTGCCGCCAGTCTGCTCGGCATTGAAGTCCGCCTGTATGCCCTCGAGCACACCGAGCACCTTGGCGAGCTGCGCCGGATCGTTGGCTTCCCAACCCTTCTGCGGGGCCAGGCGGATGCGGGCGCCGTTGGCCCCGCCGCGCTTGTCGGAGCCGCGAAAGGTCGAGGCGGCGGCCCAGGCGGTGGCGACCAGTTCGGCCGTGCTGAGGCCGGAGGCCAGCACCTTGGCCTTCAAGGCGGCGATGTCGGCCGCGTCGATCAGCGGGTAGTCGACCACCGGGATCGGGTCCTGCCAGATCAGGTCTTCTGCCGGCACTTCCGGGCCGAGATAGCGGGCTTTCGGACCCATGTCACGGTGCGTCAGCTTGAACCAGGCGCGAGCGAACGCGTCGGCGAAGGCGGCCGGATCCTGGTGGAAACGGCGCGAAATCGGCTCGTAGATCGGATCGAAGCGCAGCGAGAGGTCGGCCGTGGTCATCATCGGCGGATGCTTCTTCGACGGATCGTGCGCGTCCGGGATCAGGTGCTCAGGTTTGCAATCCTTGGCGCGCCACTGGTGCGCACCCGCCGGGCTTTTCACCAATTCCCATTCGTAGCCGAAGAGCATGTCGAAGTAGCCATTATCCCACTGCGTCGGGTTCGGCTTCCAGGCACCCTCGATGCCGCTGGTCGTGGTTTGCATGCCCTTGCCGCTGCCAAAGGCATTGATCCAGCCGAAGCCCTGCGCTTCGAGCGGCGCGGCTTCCGGTTCCGGGCCGACCAGCCCGGCATCGCCGGCACCGTGCGCCTTGCCGAAGGTGTGGCCGCCAGCGACCAGCGCCACGGTTTCCTCGTCGTTCATCGCCATGCGGCCGAAAGTTTCGCGCACATCGCGGCCGGAAGCGACCGGGTCGGGGTTGCCGTCCGGACCTTCCGGATTGACGTAGATCAGGCCCATCTGCACGGCGGCGAGCGGGTTTTCCAGATCGCGCTGGCCGGAATAGCGGCTGTCCGGCTGGTCGCTGGTGGCCAGCCACTTTTTCTCGGCACCCCAGTAGATGTCCTCTTCCGGCGCCCAGATGTCGACACGGCCGCCGCCGAAACCGAAGGTCTTGAAGCCCATCGATTCGAGCGCGACGTTGCCGGCCAAGATCATCAGGTCAGCCCAGGACAGCGCATTGCCGTATTTCTGCTTGATCGGCCACAACAGGCGACGGGCCTTGTCGAGGTTGCCGTTGTCCGGCCAGCTGTTGAGCGGCGCGAAACGCTGGTTGCCGGTGCCGCCACCCCCGCGACCATCGGCAGTGCGGTAGGTGCCGGCGCTGTGCCAGGCCATGCGGATGAACAGGCCGCCATAGTGGCCCCAGTCGGCCGGCCACCAGTGCTGCGAGGTGGTCATCAGGGCGGCCAAATCCTGCTTTACGGCGGCCAAGTCGAGTTTCTTGAAGGCTTCGGCGTAGTCAAAATCCGGGTCCATCGGGTTGGACGCCGGGGCGTGCTGGTGCAGGATGCTCAGGTTCAGCTGGTTCGGCCACCAGTCTTGGTTGGAACGCACACCGGCGGTGGCGCGGGCGCCATGTGCGGCGTGGAACGGGCACTTGCTCTGATTACTCATTGCTATCTCCTGAAAAACGTAGCGGGTCGGTACGTAATTTAGGTTAGCTTTGTCACCAGGCAACGATCCAAGGAATTTCTTCAATGATGCCGATAGCCGAAAGGCAAAGCGAGCTGCGGTGAAACATTACACTCTGGAAGACTCGAATTATCTCTTGGTTGCATTCGGGGCTAATTCGGTCAACTTGAGATGTTGCTCGAATCCGGCCGCCAAAGCAGTAGCGGCATGATCGAGTAAATACGCCCTGAACCGATGACCTGCAGGCAGCAGACGTTTAGCGTTCATATGCACCACGTACCAGGTGCGTTCGATGGGCGTGCCGATGACATCGAGCAGGCAAACCTCTGAAGTCTTCAATTCCAGCGGCAAGGTGTGCAGCGAAATCAGCGCCACACCCATGCCGGCCATCACCGCCTGCTTGATGGTTTCATTGCTCCCCATGCTGACGATGCGCGCCGGGGTAAACAGGTGTTTCTTGAACATTTCTTCTGCAACCCGCCGCGAGCCTGAGCCTTCTTCACGAACGATAAAGGTTTCGTGCCTCAATTCGTGCATGTCGAAGCGGCGCGCATCTCGCAAGGGATGATCTGCCGGGCCGATCAGCACATAGGGGTGCTGCGCCATCGGTTCGGCGTGGGCGTCGATTTCGGTCGGAATGCGCCCCATGACCGCTAGGTCGATGGCGTTGTCCTGCAGTTTCTGCAGCAGGTTTTCGCGGTTGCCGACGGAAAACCGGACATCGACGCCCGGATGCTCGCGGGCGAAATGCGCCAGCAGCCGCGGCATAAAGTATTTGGCAGTACTCACCAGCCCCACCGAAATCTCGCCAATTTCAGCACCGGAAAGCGCCTGCAGGCTGGCCTCGGCATCCTTGATCTCGCCGAGAATGCGTAACGCGTGGTGCACCAGCATCTCGCCAGCCCCGGTCAGCGCCACGCCGCGCCCCATGCGCTCGAAAAGCGGCAGGCCAACGTTGTCCTCCAGTTGCTTGAGCTGCATCGACACGGCGGGCGGCGTCAGGTGCAACTCTTCGGCGGCGCGGGCGTAACTGAGGTGGCGGGCGGCAACAACGAAGATCTGCAACTGGCGCAGCGTGAGATTGCGGACAAAGTTCATGGATGATTGAACGACAAGATTAGATTATTCAGGGTCTCTGAACTTTATGCAGCCCGACTGTATTCGTCAATGACCGGCATCAGCGTGTCAGGTTGAGGTAGACCATGGGCAGTTGCTCCGGCAGACGTTCGATGCGATCAAGCACTTGCCAGTGTTTGCCGAAGATATCCCCGACGTAGGCATCGGCCTTCGGGTCGAGACTGAGGCAGTAGCTGGTAATGCCCTGCGTCGACAATTCCTCGACGGCCTTGCGGGTGTCGGCGATCAGGTAATCCGGGGCGGTCACGTCAATGTCTGAAGGTTCGCCATCGGTGAGCACAAGCAGGATGCGCTTCTCGCTCCTTCGCGCCGACAGCAGCGCGCCCGCATGGCGCATCGCCGCGCCCATGCGCGTGGACCAGCCGGCTTCAACGGCAGCCAGCCGCGCCTTGACCGGATCATCCCAGGGTTCGGAAAAGCCCTTGATGTGGTGGTAGCGTACCTCGTGCCGGGTGTTGGAATGAAAGCCGGCAATCGCGCAGGCGTCGCCCAATTGGTCAATCGCCCAGGCCAGGAGCGCGACGGCTTCGCGGGCGGTGTCGAGGATGCGCTGGCCACTGCCGGGCAGGGTCGCGTTCAGCGATTGCGAGAGGTCGATCAGCAGTAAAACGCTGATATCGCGGCCGTCGGTTCGGTGGCTGATCTGGATGCGTTGGTCAGGGAGATGGCCGGCCCGCCAGTCCACCAGCGCCCGCACGGCAAGGTCGAGATCGAGCTCGCTGCCGTTTTCCTGATAGCGCAGGCGCACCCGCTCCTGCGGCTTGAGCAGGTCGAGCAGGCGTTTCAGGCGTCGAGCGATTAGCGCATGCTTGTCGAGCAGGCGGTCAATATCGGCAGCCCGGCCGGCTGGATGCAGAGCTTCATAGACCGCCGTCCAGTCGGGCCGGTAGTCGCTAGTCGCCAAATCCCATTCCGGGTAGTGACGTGGCGGCAGGCCGAGCGGCTCGTCTGCAGTTTCGGAAGGTGGCGGTTCGAACAACTCTTCCTCGTCACCAGCTTCAATGAAAGTCCATAAATGACGATTGTCGTCGCGGTAATCGACCTCGGTATCGGTGAAATGCACCTTCGCGAACTGGTCGCTTGGTCGGCGGCTGAGCGTGACATAGGCAAGCCCCAGCTCTGCCATGGCACGTGTTGATCCCTCGCCTTCGCTCAACGCATCCTGGAAGCGGATGGCAAATTCCTTAACCAGCGCGTCGCGGTAGCCATGCGCGGGGTCGAGGCAGGCGCGTGACAGGCGGGCAAGGCGATGGCGCAGCGTGCTTTCTTTCTCCGGGTCGCAAGCGTCTTCGCGGGGCGCGGGATGCAGCGCCAGCAACACCGGGCGCAGACCGGGAAAGCGGCGGATCAGCAGCATATCGATGCGGGCATCTTCGAGAAACTCGACCGCCATGCGCTGCATCGGACTCCAGTTGTCGGCAATCAGCGGCTGGCTCCAGCGCCGGTGCCCGGCAAGGTGCGCGAGCATGGCTCGGTAGCGTGAGAGGCCGCTGACACCGTGCAAATCGGCCAGCGCATCCGGCAGGCGCAAGCCATCGGCGGCCATGTAGGGCTGCAGGCGCGTTTCGGCGAAAGCCGTCGAGTAAGGCACCAGCATCGCGTCATCCTGCCACAGTGCCGACAGCGTCAGGCTCAGGCGGCGTTCGACATCCACAAAGAGCGTGCCCTCGCGTTCGCGCTGCAGGAAGGCGCGGCTGTCCGGCGAGGCCAGCGAAAAATAGGCGCGCTGCTGCTCCGGGTGGTGGGCGTAGAGGCGGATGCCATCGTTGATCCAGCGCCGCAGGCCAGCCAGGGAAACGACGCCCATCAGGCGCGGCGCCTCGCGGAGAAAGTCCGGCAGTGATGGGCTGGGCTGCGTGATCTGGAATCCGTGGATCGAGCCGGCGGTGCGGGCGGCGAGATCAAGCACCAGGTCAAGGTAATGCTGCACGGCTTCGGCACTGCGCAGGCGTGCGGCAACCGCGCCCAGCGTTTGCAAAAGGGGCGTCACGGCCGGGGCGTTGGGCGATTTTTGCAGCGCCCGAATCGCTGCCATCACTGGCGGCAAGATCGCCGACTGTGCCAGCCCGGTCACGCGCACCACATCCGGCCAGTGTTCGAGAAAGGCGAGCAGCGGCTCGGCACCACGACCGAGTTTGCCGATGACACGGGCGGCTTCGAGCGTGTCGGTAATTTCGGCGGCGGCGATGTGCCGTTTGGCTGCCGCATAGCACTCATCAAACACATCGGCGACCGCTGCAAAGCCGCAATCAAGCACCGCCCAGGCGGCCTGCGACTCGGGATTCGCCATCAGCCGCCGGCGGGCGTCGGCGACTTGGCGTATGCCGGGGACGGCCACGGTCACTCAGGCGAAAATCATGTCGATGGCGTGGTCGAGCGTGTCGCTCACGTCGCTGTCATCGGTGATCGGGTGCACCATCGCCATGCGGCAGGCCGCAGCCGGTGCGATGCCCTGACGAATCAGCAGCGCGGCATAGACGATGAGGCGGGTCGAGATGCCCTCGTCCAGCCCGTGCCCTTTCAGCCGTCGGCCAGCATGGGCGACGTCGACCAGTTTTCGGGCAATTTCCGGGTTCACCCCAGCTTCCGCTGCGACGATGGCCGTTTCGGTGTCGGCATCAGGGTAGTCAAACAGGAAGGCGGCAAAGCGCTGTTTGGTGGATTGCTTGAGGTCTTTCATCAAGCTCTGATAGCCGGGGTTGTAGGAAATGACCAGCTGGAAGTCGGGATGGGCGCTGATCAATTCGCCTTTTTTATCCAGTGGCAGCGTGCGCCGGTGGTCGGTCAGCGGATGGATGACCACCAGCGTGTCCTGCCGTGCCTCAACGATTTCGTCGAGATAACAAATCGCGCCGAGGCGTGCCGCCTGCGTCAGCGGGCCGTCTTGCCAGCGTGTGCCGCCCGCATCGAGCAGGTAGCGGCCGACCAGATCGGCGGCCGTCATGTCTTCGTTGCAGGCCACCGAAATCAGCGGCTTGCCCAGCTTCCAGGCCATGAATTCGACAAAACGCGATTTGCCGCACCCGGTTGGCCCCTTGAGCATGACCGGCAGACGGGCGGCGTAGGCTGCTTCGTAAAGCGCGACCTCATCGCCTTGGGGCTGGTAGAAGGGTTGCTGCTGAATCCGGAAATTTTCGGCACTGGACATGATCGTTCCCGTTCGCTCACTGAGGGGAAGATGCCCCGCTGCCGCGGGGCGTTTTCGGCTTACTTATGGACGCCCAGCTTTTCGCGCCAGCCTGGGTAAATCTGGTCGGCATCCTTGGGGAAGGAGACGAAGGCGCGGGCGAACTCCGGGTGCTCCTTGGCCCATTCGATCGGGTCGGCCTTGGCCTTCCAGCATTCGTAGGCCTGGCGCAGCGACTTGGCGCCGGCCGCCGGGCTGTCGATATGGCCGTAAGAACCTCCGCCGGCGGTATTGATCACGTTGCCGTGGCCGAGGTTCTCGAAGAACCCGGGCAGGCGCAGCGCGTTCATGCCACCGGAGATGATCGGCGTCGTCGGCTTCATGCCGTACCACTCCTGGTGGTAGGCCGGGCCGGTGTAGCTGTCGCGCTCAATGATGTAGGCGATGGCACGGTCGTCCTTTTCACCTTCCATCTTGCCGTAGCCCATGGTGCCGACGTGGATGCCGGAAGCCCCTTGCAGACGGCTCATCTTGGCCAGCACGTAGGCGGTATAGCCGCGCTTGCTCTGCGGACTGGTGACGGCACCATGGCCGGCGCGGTGGTAGTGCAGGTACTGGCCTGGGAAGCAGCGACGGGCGGTGGTGATCATGCCCGGCCCGCCGACGTAGCCATCGACCAGGAAGGCAACCTTGTCGGCATCCGGCCCGAAGGCTTCGAGGATGTATTCGCCACGCGCGACCATCTCGTAATGGTCGTCGGCGGTGATGTTGGCCGAGAAAATCTTGGCCTGGCCGGTTTCGTCCATCGCCCGCTTCATGGCATCGACGACCAGCGGGATGACTTTCTTCATCGGCGCGAAAACCTGATTGCCCTGCGGTTCGTCGTTCTTGATGAAGTCGCCACCCAGCCAGAACTGATAGGCGGCAGCGGCAAAGGGTTCGGGGCGCAGGCCGAGCTTGGGCTTGATGATGGTGCCGGCGATATAGCCGCCGTCCTGCTGCGGCCGACCGAGAATCCGCCACAGGTCCGAGATGTCCTTGCTCGGGCCGTCAAAGAGCTGGATGGCGCGCGGCGGCACGTAGAAGTCGTACATCTTGGCGTATTCGATGTCGCCCATGCCCTGGTTGTTGCCGATGGTCAGCGTCAGGAAGGAAACGATCATCATCCGGCCGTCGGTGATATTACGGTCGAAGAGGTCGATCGGATAGGCGATGCGCATTTCCTCGCTCGCTTCGTCGATCAAGTACACCAGCGCATCGACGCCCTTGGTGAACTCGTCGGTAGTGCACACCTCGACGTTGGTGCCAGTCGAAGACTCGGCGGCAAAGTGGGCGGCGGCTTCCAGATAGCCGTAGCCGGCCTTGGGCTTCATTTTGTAGGCACAGAGAATATGCCCGCCCCCAGCGATCAGGTCGGCTTCCTTGAGGCTGAGGTCGGCGTAGCGGTTCGACTGGTCCATCGTCTTGTCTCCTTGTTTTTTGGCAGCATCGGTGCTGCAGGTGAGACGATGGTAGGCAGGGCAAAAAATAAATAAAAGTCAGGTGTTTTTATCAAAACATTCAGTTATAACTGAACATTTGAGTTCGCGACCTAGGCGGCAGCGTTGGCGTGATCGGAAACGATGGCGCCGTCGACCAGTTCGATAATCCGGTCGCAGCGCGCGGCGAGGCGCGGATCGTGGGTGACGATGAGGAAGCTGGTACCGGCCTGCCGGTTGATCTGGCGGAGCAAGGCAAAAACATCGTCGGCAGAGTGGGTATCGAGGTTGCCGGTCGGCTCGTCGGCCAGCACCAGCTGGGGCTGCATGCACAGCGCGCGGGCGATGGCGACGCGCTGCTGCTGGCCGCCGGAAAGGCGGTTGGCAAGATGCTGCTTGCGCTCGCCCAGGCCCACCTGATCAAGCAGCTTGCCCGCCCGTTCGTACATTTCGTCGTCCGGCCGGCCGCGGGCGACGAGCAGCGGCATGGCAACGTTTTCGAGCGCGGTAAAGGCGGGAATCAGGTGGTGATGCTGGAAGACGAAACCGATGCTGCGCCCGCGCAGGCGGGTGAGGTTATTGTCGTCAAGGCTGGTGGTTTCCTCGCCGGCAATGGTCAGCGTACCGGCACTTGGCCGGTCAAGCAGGCCGATCAGGTTGAGCAGCGTGCTCTTGCCCGAACCGGATGGCCCGATCAGTGCCGCGAACGCGCCGGGCTGGAGGGTGAGGTCGATACCGTGCAGAATTTCGCTTTCGGTTTCGCCGCTGCCGTAGGATTTGCGCACTCCCGCAAGTTGCAGCACGGGCGGTTTGGCAGTCACCGGCTCAGTCACCGCATCAACCACGAATTGCCACCACCGGATCAAGACGCGACGCCCGTCGTGCCGGCAGCATCGCCGCCAGAATGCCGACCAGACTGGCGCTGCCGGCGGCGATCATCACCAGCCCCGGTTCGACGCCGATGACGAACATCGGGGTGCCATCCGGGTTACGCGCCAGCATTTGCCAGAACATGAGAAAAGCACCGGCCAGCGCCGAACCGAGCAGCGAACCGAGAAAGCCGACGATGCCCCCCTGAAGCAGGAAGATGCGCAGCATCTGCGCCTGTGTCGCGCCCATGGCGCGCAGGATGCCGATCTCCTTGCTGCGCTGGATTACCGATACCACCAGCACGCTTGCGATGCCGAAGGCGACCGAGAGGCCGATGAAAAAGCGGATGACGTTGGAAGACACCCGCTGCGAGGTCAGGGCGGTGACAAACTGGGCGTTGGTGCGTATCCAGCTATCGGCCACCAGCCCTGTTTCGGCTGCGATCCGCGCCGCCAGCCGCTCGGCCTCGTCGAGATCGCGCAGCGCCAGATCCATGCTCGATACGCCACCCACGAGATCGAGCAGGGTCTGTCCGGTACGCAGACCGACATAGACGTTGCGGGCATTCACGCCCTTGTTGCCGAGATCGAAAATACCGGTCACGGTCAGTGTTTCGCCGGCACCGCCAGCAGTGGTGACGCGGAGCTTGTCGCCGAGTTCGGCGCCGAGATCACGCGCCAGTTCGCTGCCGATGACGACCTCGCCGGCACCGACGCGCAGTTGTCCGGCAATCAGCCGGTCGGCCAGCGAAACCACCCGGTTGTACAGATCAGGCTCGATGCCAAGCAGCGTCACCGCCTTGGTCGCATCGCCGCGTACTGCAAAGGCCGGGCCGGCGGCTACCGGCGACACGGCGGCGACTTCCGGCCACGCCGCCAGCCGCTCGCGCAGCGGCTGCCACTGGTCGATGGAACGCAGGCGCTGGCCTTGCTTCTGCAGATTGAGGGCGGTGGCTTGAGCCCCGGATTGCGGCCGGGCGACTTCTTCCGGCGGCAGCAGCACGATGTGCGCCTGCGAACTGAGGGTGCGCTTGATCAGGTTGGCCTGCAGCCCGGAAAGCAGGGCCGACATGAAAACGATGACAGCAACGCCCACCCCGACGCCGACGATGATCAGCAGCGACTGCGTGCGCCCCTCGCGCAGGAAGCGCAGCGCGGCGATCCACTCGAAAGGCGGTCGCCAGTGAAAACGGGCGATTTTGGTCATTTTTCCGGGTTTACCGCAGCACGGACGCGATGGCCTTCGGCCACGGCCACCGATGCCGGCAGGACCAGATCGCCGGCAGCCAGCCCATCGAGCACCTCGACCCGGCCCTTGCCACGCACCCCCAGGCGCAGCACCTGTTTCTGCGCCACGCCCTCACGCACAACCATGACCCATGGCGCGGCGCTGCTGGCATCCCGCAAGGCCTCGGCCGGAATCTGCAGCGCCGAGGCGCGGCGGGCGGTGTCGATGTCGATCGAGACGGTCATTTCGTTCTTCAGGTAGGCCGGCGGCTCGGGCACGCGCAGGCGCACCTCCACCGACCCGCGCTGGGCATCGACCGCCGGTGCGATGTAGGCAACGGTGGCAGCAAAGTTTTGCTGCGGGTAGGCGTCGGCCGACACCCGCGCCGTCTGGCCGAGCGCCAGCAGGCCGATATTTTTTTCGTCGATCTGCACCGTCAACTCGGTTTCCGCTTCCGGTGCCAGCACCAGCAGCGCCTTGCCCGGCTGCACCGTATCGCTCGGCTCGACGTTGCGCGTCAGCACCCGGCTAGCCAGTGGTGCGCTCAGGCTGGCATAGGCCAGCCGGGCTTCGGCCAGCGCCAGCGTCGCCCGCGCCTGATCGAGCGCAGCGCGAATGGCCTGCGCATCAGCCCCCTCGGGTCGGTTGCTGGCCACTTGCGCCTCACCACTCTTCAACTGGCTTTCGGCGACGGCCAGCGCCCGGCCGGCTTCATCGAGCTGCGCCGGACTGTAAAAACCGCGATTGACCAACTCGCGGGTGCGTTCATACTGCTTTTTCGCCTGCTGCCAATTGGCCTCCGCCTGCAGCCGCCCCTGCTCGGCCACCGGCCGCGCCAGTTCGGCCACCTGCCGCAGACGGGCCTCGCTCTGGGCCAGCCCGGCCTGCGCCTGCGCCCGCGCTGCCTTGAGTTCGGCATCATCCAGCCGCAGCAGCACCTGCCCCGGCGTCACGGCATCGCCTTCGCGAACGGCCACCGCCACAACGCGCCCGGCAAGCTGTGCCGACATTTCGATACGCTGTGGCGTGCGTACCCGACCGCTGGCGACAATGGACTGGCGCAGTTCGCCCTCGACCACCGGCCAGGCCGGCAGGGATTCACCAAGCAGCCGCTGGCGGGCGACGAGGCCGATGGCCAGCACAACGGCAGCCAGCAGGAGGTAACGCAGGAGCGGGGATTTGGGGAGAGGAAGCATGGCGCAATTATATTAGCGAATTCTAATTTAACCTTTGATCGGCGCTATAATTGCGCCCTGATGCACAGGCTGGCTGCGGGGCCCCTGGAGAATGCAATGTTGAAACTCTTGTCGCGGATCACCAAAAATCTGCTCTTGGCGATTCCTGTCGCCATGCTGCTCGGCTTCACGTTCGGGCTGCTGACACCCGCAGGCTGGCTCAAGTCGCTCATTGTGCCGCTCACTTTCCTGATGGTCTATCCAATGATGGTCAGCCTGAAGCTGGCCAAAGTGCTGGAAGGCGGCGATGGCAAGGCGCAGGGGCTGGCGCAGGTGATCAACTTTGCCATCATCCCCTTCGTCGCCTTCGGCCTTGGCCGCCTGTTCTTCCCCGAACAGCCCTTTTACGCCATGGGCCTGCTGCTCGCCGCCCTGCTGCCAACCTCGGGCATGACCATTTCATGGACCGGTTTTGCCGGCGGCAACCTCGGTGCCGCGGTCAAGATGACCGTACTCGGCCTGATCCTCGGCTCGCTGGCCACACCCTTCTACGTGCAGTGGCTGATGGGCGCGCATGTCAGCGTCGATCTGCCGGCAGTGTTCATGCAGATCGTCTTCATCGTCTTCCTGCCCATGGTAGCCGGCCACCTTACCCAGTCACGGCTGATCGCGAAGTATGGCCAGAAGACCTTCCAGAGCGACTGGGCACCACGCTTCCCGCCCTTCTCGACGCTGGGGGTGCTCGCCATCGTGTTTGTCGCGATGGCCCTCAAGGCACCGCAATTGGTCGCCCAGCCCGGCGAGCTGCCGAAACTGCTGCTCCCCCTGCTCGCCCTCTATGGCATCAACTACCTGCTCAGCACCGCCGTCGCCCGCCTGCTGCTCCCCCGCGGCGACGCCATCGCACTGGTTTACGGCACCGTCATGCGCAACCTGTCGATTGCCCTGGCCCTGGCAATGAACGCCTTTGGCAACGCCAGCTCCGACGCCGCACTGGTCATCACGCTGGCTTACATCATCCAGGTGCAATCCGCCGCGTGGTACGTCAAGCTCAGCGACCGCCTCTTCGGCGCCAAACAAAACACCTGATTTTTGCCGGTTTTTCGGGTTCACCGCAGCAACCGGGATTCTGCCGAAAACGGCTATTGCAGGCGGTAACCTGTGTGGCAAGAAACGCAGGCGCCCATGACTTCGGCCAAGGCGCCGACTGCGGGCTTGATTTCTCCCGTCACTGAAGCATCTTTTGCAATCGTGGCAAAGCGGCTGGCGCTGCGATGCATGGCGCTGCCCGCGTCCTGCATGCCCTTGGGCATGAACTTTGAGGATTCATGGGCACCGTGGGCGGTGAGTGCGGTCATGCCCAAGCGGGTTTCGGCAACCTCGGCTGCACGGTCGTAGTCGGAACTGGCCAGTGCCGTCTGGATTTCCTGTAACGCCAGCATATGGTCACGCATGTTGGCCAAGGTATGCGCTTTCATCTGCGCCGGAAAATTGACCAACTGACGGGCATCGCCTGCCACGCTCGACTGGCTGGCAGCGGCCATGTGTTTCTGGTGCATGGCGGGATCATGTTGCTGCGCGCCGAGAGGCAAGGCCAGTATCAGGCCAAGTAGTGGAATCAAGCGTCGCATGGTTGCCTCCTTCAGGGTTGTGCTTGGCCGTGACGATACGTTAGCCTTCGGCGGGACACTTATGATCGCAATCACATGCCACTGGACACACGATATCCGGATAGCCCCTGGCCGGACCACCCCGAATTTCACGCCATGCCTGCCCGCCTTCGCGAGGCCGCTGAGTGGCGGGAATACGACAAGGGTGCAGCCCTGTTCCTGATCGGCGAACGCCCCCGGTTCATTTACTTCATCGTGCATGGCGAAGCCCGGCTACGTCGCCATTCCCAGGAAGGCATGGAAATGGTGATGCAGCGGGCCAGAAATTCCTTTTTCGCCGAGGCCAGCCTGGAGTCGGCGGCTTACCACTGCGATGGTGTCGCGACCGAACCGGTCCTGGCGCTGGCCTTCCCCATCGGTAAATTCCTCATTGCGCTGGCTGAATGCCCCAATTTTCGCGGCAAGTGGATTTCCCTCCTGTTGCGCGAAGTCCGTCGCGCCCGGGGTCAGGTGGAACGCCAAGGTTTGCGCAATGCCGGCGACCGTATCCTGCACTATCTGGAGACGGAATGCCCCTCTGGCCAACTACGCCTGAACCAGACCAAAAAGGCCTGGGCCTCCGAGTTGGGGCTAAGCCACGAAGCCTTGTACCGTGCGCTGGGGAAGCTGAGTGATCAGGGTGTCCTGCGGGTAGATGGGCTGCTCATCGAGAAAATGAAGAAAACCTGATCCGGGAAGTCACTGCCAGTACTATCCGCAAAATTGCCACACAGCCGAACGAAGCCAAAAAGACTGCGCCCCAAGACCACGCCGGGAAGAGGTAAGCGCTTGTCGCTGCCAAAATCAAGAAAACAAGTACAAAAAACATGCGCTGCATCCTGAAGCAACTGCTCAATAGGTAAAAATCCCGGCGGCTTGCCGGGATTGTGGTTTGGCCTCGTTCAGGCCGCTTTCCGCAGCCCGCGGGTCCAGGCCTCCATTGCCTCGTTGGCGGGCTGCATTGGCGCTTCCATGAAGCTGATGACGAACTTGTCGCCCATGTCGGCAATGCCGATGGAGCGCGGGCGGACGGCGAGCATTTGCGGCGTCGGGATGGCGAAGCCGAAGCAGAAGATGACATCGACGGCGCCGGTCATGCCTTCGACAATCGGCCCGCCGATTTTCTGCGTGTGGGCGTAGTGGTCGAAAACGCCGATGAACTGAACCTTGGGGTTCTCGGCAATCTTCGCCTGGTAGTAGGCAACCAGTTCGTCGATGTTGCGGCAGTCGGTTTCATCCTTGCCGATTTCGGCGACGAAGATCGGATACTTTTCCTGCAACAGGGTCTGTTTCATCTCGACTGCCCTCAGAAAGCCATGACCTTGCGCTGCGGTTCGAGCAGGGCGCGGCCTTGTGCATCCGGCTTGGCGGCGCTGATGCCGTCCTTCAGCTGGTCCGGGGTGTGGCCGGTGTTCGGCAGGTAGAGGGCGCAGACGGAGGCAGTGGCACCTTTCTTCATGGCGCTGTCGAGCAGTTGTGCCGGGGTGACGTCCTGCGGCTTCAGCTTTTCGCCACCAGCGCCCTTGAGTGCGAGGTCGCCGGCCTTGTCGCACAGCAGCACATGCACCTGGCCGCCCTGTGCCTGCATCTGGTTGGTGAGAACCAGGGCAACGCCTTGGGTCATGGTGCTGGCCGAGGTGACGATCACGGTCACCGGTTGGCCTTCGGCCTGGGCGGCGCCGACTGCGGCAAAGAGGGAAAGGGCGAGCAGCGATTTTTTCATGGGGAACTCCAGAGGGTGTAGATAAGTGCAAATGCGCGGGAGGGCGCGGTGATTCAGTAGGTGAGGCGAATGGCGATGCGGCTTTCGGGCGCATTGACTTCGATGGCGCTGTCGTCAAAGCGGGGTGGCCCCATCACCTTGGGATTGTTGGAGAGGCCGTAGCCTTCGGTGGGGAACATGCCGAGGCGCAGGTTGAGCTTCTGGTCGTCGTTGGCATCGTGGTACACCATCACCGCGTAGCGGCCGGGCGCCAGGCCGTCAAAGCTCAGCGTCAGTGTGCCCGGCCTGGCTGGCAATGAAACGATCTTGAGCGCCTTGTCCTCCTTGCGGAAGCTGTCCGGCTCACTGTAGAGCGAGGCGCGGATATTGCCGGCGCTGTCGCGAACATTCTGCAGTTCAACGATCAGCTTGCCGCCATCGGCCAGGGCATTGCCCCCCGCCAGCATGCAGGCGAGCAACCAGGGGCGGATAGGCAGGCGCGGCGGTGTCGGGCGGGTATCGAGCGGAGCTTGCGGGATCGTTTCAGTGGGCATGGTCATGACATTGGTGATCGCTTTGCGGCGGAAAACGCTCCAGCGCATTGGCGAGAAAGGCGGCTATCGCCTGATCCGGGTTCTCCTCGACGGTGATGACCGGCAGGACGCCGCGCTGCATCAGGCGGTGATACAGCCCCGCTCCCATCCCGCCGCTGATCAGGACGTTGATCCCGGCGAGCGGTTCAGGCAAGGCGTGGTGTTGCGCGTGCAGGGTCGTCTTGACAGGCAGTTCCAGCAGTTGCTTGCCCTTCACGCTGCCCTGCTCGATCTCGTACAACCAGAATTTGCGGCATTTTCCGGCGTGCCCGGTAATGCTGTGGCGGTTCTGGCTGGTCACGGCGATATTCATAATTAACTCCTAATATACAATGAAAGTACGCCCGAGTGTCATCATTCGCCAGATCGCCAGCGCCAGAAAAAGAAGGGTGGCGGGCGTGGAAAACAAGGGACGCAGAATCCGGCGGTGTGGAATGAAGCCGACACCACGCACGAAGCCGGCACTCATCGCGGCGAACAACAGCATGGCCAGCGGATGATCGGCCCGACCGGCCGGGTCGGTGGCAATGCCCGGCAGGATGGTCATGACCACAAGAATGGCGATCGCGATCAGCAAGGGCAGCCAGCCGATACCGGCCGACAGCTTGGAGTCGCACTCAGTGACGGTCGTGTTCATGGCCTTGCGCACCGGCACGGGCGGCCTCGTTTTCACCCCACAGGGCATTCAGGATGGCCAGCAGCACGGCAAAGCCGATACCGAGAACCCAGGCGAAGTACCACATGATGTTTTCCTTTCAGGTCTTGTCGAACTCGTCGGCGCCGATGATCAGGCGGGTATCCGAGAGATATTGATGCGGCGGCACTTCGAGGTTGGTTGGTGCCGGCTTGTTCTTGAAGACACGGCCGGCAAAATCGAAGGTCGAGCCGTGGCAGGGGCAGAGAAAGCCCCCGGGCCAATCGGCACCCAACGCCGCCTCGCCCGGGGTAAAAGCGGCTGAAGGTGAACAGCCGAGGTGGGTACAGATGCCGACCGCGACCAGCAGTTCTGGCGTGCGCGAACGGGTTTCATTGGTGGCATAGGCCGGTTGTTGCGGTTTGTCCGATGCCGGGTCGGCGAGCATGGGCTCGGCTTTTTTCAGCGCGGCGAGCATTTCCGGCGTGCGGTTGAGAATCCAGACCGGCTTGCCTCGCCATTCGACAACCATCATTTCGCCCGGCTGCAGTTTCCCGATATCGACTTCAACCGGCGCCCCGGCAGCCTTGGCCCGGTCAGAGGGCGTCAAGCTGGCAACGAAGGGGATTACGGTCGTGGCGCCCAGCACGCCCCCGGCTGCGACCGTTGCCATCAGCCACTGACGGCGGGCGGGACTATCGCAGACAGTGAAGGATGGCCCCTGGCAGGTACATTCAGACATGAGATTCTCCTCAGTAGGCCGCATGTTCGTTTTCGCGGATATAGGCAGCAGTCACCTTGCCGGCCATGACCTTGTAGGCCCAGCTGGTGTAGGCAATGATGATGGGCATGAAAATCACCGTCGCCCAGAGCATGATGTTGAGCGTCAGCTGGCTGGAAACGCTGTCCCAGACCGTCAGGCTGGCACGCGGATCGGACGACGAAGGCATGATGAACGGGAACAGCGACGCCCCCGCAGTACCGATGATGCCGAGAATGGCGAACGAGGAGGCGACGAAGGCAGCGAGCGTCGCCCCTTGTGCGGCCAGCAGCATGGCGATCAGGATGCCGGCGTAGGCGATGGCTGGCAGCGCCATCGTTGCCGGGTAGCGTTCGTAATTGGCAAGCCAGGCGCCCGCCTGCCGGACCACGGTTTTATCGAGCGGATTGGGCAAGGATTCCGGGTTCACCGCAGAGGTAATGGCGTAACCGTCGATGCCCTGCCACAACCAGAGGCCGGCTGCTGAAAACGTCAGCAACAGCAGGCCGCCGAAAAGCATCATGGCGGTGCGGCTGCGGGCGTAGACCGCCCCATCTGTACGGTGCATCAGATAAATCGCACCGTGAAAGGTGATCATCGCCGTAGATACCACGCCACACAGCAGGGCAAAGGGATTGAGCAGCGCCCAGAACGTGCCGGTGTAGGTGGACATCAGATTGTCGGCAAACTGGAAGGGCACGCCGAGAAAGAGATTGCCGAAGGCGACGCCGAAGATCAGCGGTGGTACTGCGCCGCCGACAAACAGGCCCCAGTCCCAGGTGTTGCGCCATGTCGGGTTGTCGATCTTGCTGCGGTAGTCAAAGCCGACCGGACGGAAAAAGAGTGCCCAGAGCACTGCCAGCATCGCCCAGTAAAAACCCGAGAACGCAGTGGCATAAACCAGCGGCCAGGCCGCGAAGATGGCGCCGCCACCGGTGATGAACCAGACCTGGTTGCCGTCCCAGTGCGGGCCGACGGTATTGATGACAACCCGGCGTTCGACATCATTCTTGCCGACAAAGGGAAGCAAGGTGCCGACGCCCATGTCGTGGCCGTCCATGATGGCAAAGCCGACGAGCAGGACACCCACCAGCAGCCACCAGATGATTTTCAGGCTTGGATAATCGAGCATGACATGTCCTTTTCTATCAATGGCTGCCGGCGCTACTCGCCAGCTTTAACAACTGCTTGAACTGAACTTCGGAAAGCGACGCGCGGATACGGCCGATGGTGGCGATCTGCGCCTCGGTGGCTGCGCGCTTGGCACTTGCCAGGCTGTCGAGCCGGGGCGGCAATTCGGCGGCCGACAAAGCGCCGCTGAGGACGTCCTGCGCGAGGGCCTTTTCCAGCGTTTCGGCCTGCTTCAGTCGGGCAAATACCTTGATCGGGGCTTCCGCGATCAACTCGCGAATGAGTGTTTTCTGCGCTTCATCTAGCCCCAACCGGCCCGCCTGAGCCTGGGCCACTTTCAGGATATGGGGCAGATTGGCCGGCAGGATAAGTGCGTAGTCGATGGTTTCCGGCAACAGGTGGCGCTCATGGTCTTTTTCGGCGTGCGCCGGCCCGGCAAGCAGAGCGGACATGAGCATCAGGGGGATCAGGCTTTTTCTTGACATCGCTAAACCTCAGGCGTGAGCAAGCTCATTGTCGTAACGGCCGGTGCCGAGACTGCCCGGCCCCTGCTTGGCAAACTTGACCATCAGGTACATTTCGACGATCAGCAGCAGGGTGTAAAAGCCGATGAAGCCGGCCAGCGAGCCGTACAGGCTGTTCACCGACAGCGTCGAAACCGACATATGGGTCGGCAGCACGCCGTAGATGGTCCAGGGCTGGCGACCGTACTCGGCCACGAACCAGCCCAGTTCGCAGGACAGCCAGGGCACCGGCAGCATCCACAGGGCGGAACGCAGGAGCCAGGGTTTGTCGGCGAAGTTGCCTTTCAGTGAATAGACCAGCGCCGCGCCGAACAGGCCGAGCATCATGAAGCCAAAGGCGACCATCAGGCGGAAGCTCCAGAACAGCGGCGTCACCTTGGGAATGGTATCGGCGACGGCCTTTTCGAGAATTTCCGGCGTCACCTGACGGACATCGACGAGATATTTCTTGAGTAGCAGGCCAAAACCGAGGTCGGCCTTGTGGTCTTCAAACTCCGCCTTCATCGCGGCATCGGCCGGGTTCTTGCGCAGCGCCTCGAGGGCAACCACGGCTTCCATGCCGGACAGGATGCGCTCACGGTTTTTCTCGCGAATCTCCTTGATGCCGGGAATCTGCTTGTCGAGCGAACGGGTACCGATGATGCCCATGACCCACGGAATCTCGATGGCAAAGTCGTTCTTCATCTCTTTTTCGTTGGGGATGGCGATCAGGTTGAAGCCGGCCGGTGCCGGTTCGGTCTCCCACATCGCTTCCATCGCCGCCAGCTTGGTCTGCTGCGCTTCACCGACGGTGTAGCCGGATTCGTCACCGAGGACGATCACCGAGCAGATCGAGGCAAAGCCAAAGGCGGCGGCAATGCGGAAGCTCTTTTTGGCGAACTCGACATCACGACCGCGCAGCAGGTAGAAGGCCGAGATCGACAGGACGAACATGGCGCCGGTGACGTAGCCGGCCGAGACGGTATGGACGAACTTGGCCTGGGCATCCGGGTTGAACAGCACAGCCCAGAAGTCGACCATTTCCATGCGCATCGTCACGTAGCTGAATTCGGCGCCAACCGGGTTCTGCATCCAGCCGTTGGCGATCAGTATCCACAAGGCCGAGAGGTTGGTACCGACGGCCATGAGGATGGTCACCAGCAAGTGCTGCCGGCGCGACAGGCGATCCCAGCCGAAGAAGAACAGGCCGATGAAGGTCGATTCGAGGAAGAAGGCCATCAGGCCCTCGATGGCCAGCGGCGCACCGAAAATGTCGCCGACGTAGTGGGAGTAGTAGGCCCAGTTGGTCCCGAACTGGAACTCCATGGTGATACCGGTGGTGACACCGAGCGCGAAATTGATGCCGAACAACTTGCCCCAGAAGCGGGTCATGTCCTTGTAGATGGTTTTGCCGGTCATGACATAGACCGACTCCATGATGACCAGAATCCAGGTCATGCCGATGGTCAGCGGCACGAAGAGAAAGTGATACATCGCGGTCACCGCAAACTGCAGGCGCGAGAGATCGACGAGTTGCTCACTGAGCATGGGGTTCTCCTGAATGAAGACGTTGGGTGGCTGCACTTGCCGGTTGGGCCAGATGTTCGGCAAGGCGCTGACCATCGACCTCGACCCGGGCGTCACGAATGAATGCCCACCACAGGCCAACAATGATCAGCAGCTTGATGATCACGATGGCGTAGATTTCTCGGTGAAGGCGGGTGTTTCCTTGTGACATCGGCAGCGAGGTTTTGATTAATATCAGAAATTACTTATCAATCTTCGTGCCAGCCGATTAATGGAGACTTTTTCGTTTAAAACCAACACGCTAAAAGCCATGCGACAAATTGCCGCAGGGCTTTCATGGCGGAATCGATGGCAATATGGCAGTATTTGACAGTCCAAATTCATGCCATGGCAGACAAATGACAGTAGCCGCCAACACCCCCGTCGAACTGGTGTCCTTTCTCGAATCGCTCAGCGAGCCGCACATCCTGTGCGACCGCGACTACCGGATTCTGGCCGCCAACAAGGCCTACCGCGACAAGTGGGAGGGCCAGCAGCGCATCGTCGGCCGCACCTGTTACGAGGTGTCCCACCGCTACAAGCTGCCCTGCGATCAGGCCGGCGAATCCTGCCCGCTGCAGCGCAGCCTGCGCTCCGGCGAACGTGAGCGGGTCGTGCATCTGCACCATACGCCGCACGGCGAGCGTTTCGAGAACATCGAACTGTCACCGATCCGCGATGCCAGCGGCGAGATTGCCTATTTCATCGAAAAGATCGACCCGCTGCCGGTGCCGCGCACAGACGAACATGCGCGCGGCCTGATCGGTCGCTCGCCGACCTTCATGGCGATGATGGACATGGTGGCGCGTGTCGCCCCTTCCGATGCGGCCGTACTGCTACAAGGGGAGTCCGGAACCGGCAAGGAGCTGGTGGCCAGCGCCATCCACCAGATGAGCCGTCGGACGGAAAAACCCTTTGTCGCCGTCGACTGCTCCGGGCTGGCGGAAACCCTGTTCGAAAGCGAACTCTTTGGCCACGAGCGCGGCGCCTTTACCGGCGCTGTCACGCGCAAGATCGGACTGATTGAGGCTGCATCGGGCGGCACGCTGTTTCTTGACGAAGTCGGCGACATTCCGCTGTCGATCCAGGTCAAGTTACTGCGCCTGCTCGAAACCGGCACCTTCCGTCGTGTCGGCTCGACCGAGGTGCAACAGGCCGATATCCGTGTTGTTTCCGCCACCCACCGGCCGCTGGCCGAGATGGTCGAGGCCGGCAGCTTCCGTCAGGATCTGTTCTACCGTCTCAACGTCTTTCCCGTGTTTTTGCCGCCGCTGCGCGAACGCCGCGAAGACATTGCCGTGCTGGCCGAAGCCTTGCTGCCGCGCGTCAGCAACGGCCGCAAGCTGCGCCTGAGCGACGAAGCGATCCGCTGGCTGCGCGATTACAGCTTCCCCGGCAATGTCCGCGAGTTGCGCAACCTGCTGGAGCGCGCCTGCCTGCTCTGCGACAGCGATGATATCGACCTGCGCCATCTTCCGGCCGGCGCGGCGCCCCTGCTGCGGTCAACGCCAATTAGTGCCCAAAATCGCAAGTCGGCAGGAAAACTCAGCGACCGCGAACTGGCCGACATGGCCGCCGGCTTTCCCGGCAGCCGCAAAGAACTGGCACGTCATCTCGGCATGTCGGAGCGGACGCTTTACCGGCGCCTCGGGCGATGCGAAAACAGTAGCGACGCCTAGCCAGGCTTATTCCGCTAATTCCGGGTCATCCGGGCGCCGAGCCAGGTGAAAAAGGTTGCGGCTGCCGGGAGCAAGACAGCGACCAAGGGGCTGTCGAGGCGTTCCGGCATCAGCAGTAGCAGGATGCCGAGACCGAGCATCATCAGCCCGGACAGCAGCTTGAGCAGGCGCCCCTCGCGCTCGCTCAGCTTGCGCGCCCCAAGCGTGCGGACAAAACCAACGACGATCAGCAACAGCGGCAGCACGTAGATCAGGTTGTATAGCGCCAGATAGAGGTAATGCGTGGCGGGATCGGTCTCACGCAAGGTCAGCACACGGGTGAACACCATAGGGAAACCAGCCGTGCACAGCAATTCATAAAAGTTGGCGGCAATCGCCAGCAGTACGGTCGAGGCCAGCATGGCCGGCAGACTGTCGGCCTGCATCAGCGTCCTTACCCGCTGGAAGATGCCCGCCTTGCCGCGCTCGCTGATCGACAGCGACACTCCCTGCTTGAAAGCGAAGAAGTCCTTGATATTGATCCCTGCCACCGTCAGGGCCAGCAGGCCGGCCGCGGCGGTGATCCAGGGCAGGCTGCCGATGACGAGGAAGAGATTGAGCCAGGCCGCCATGAAGGCGAAGTACATGAGTCCGGAAACGCTGACGAAAACCCCGCCAATCAGCAGCATCCGCCGCCGTTGGTGCTGATGAGCAAGTAGCGAGAGCAGGAAGAGCAGGACGAAAAACGCGCAGGGATTGAAGGCATCCAACCCGGCAAGCAGCACGGTGAGTACCGGCAATGAGAGTGCCGCCGGATCGACTTCGCCCAGCAAGGGCACGGCGATGCGTGCAGGTGTAGCCGCCCCGCCTGATGCCGGCTCGCCCGACTCGCAGGCCCGCAGGCGCCCGATCAAGGACTCCAGGCCAGCGGCGCTGTCATCCCAGCCAACTGCCATTTGCCCACAGTACATCAGGGTTGGCACCGCCTGTGCCGTGCCGCCCAGCGCCTCGGCGCGAGCCACAAAGCGCTGCAGGTTATCCGGCGAACGGGTGATCTCCAGTGATTCGACCCGTAGCCACGGGTTCTCTTTCGCCATCGCCTCGATCTGCGGCAAGGCCTCCAGGCAATGCGCACACTTCAAGGACCAGTAGACCTCCAGTACCACTTCGGCGCGGAGCGCTGCGGCAAAGCAGATCAACCCAATGAAGAAGATAAAGCGACGCATGATCCAGAGCACTTGGCTTTGCGGGTTCACTTCAGTCTAGCCCCGACGGGAGAAATTGCGACCGGAGCGACACCAGACAAAAAAAAGGCGGGGACGAGCCCCGCCAAAAAGTCACGCAAGGAAGTGACTACGATCGGAAATTCAGTGATGTCCGTCGACCTCCTCCCAGCCGGTGATCATCGCCTTGATGTGGGCGAAGATGGTGTGACCGGTGGTGGTGAGGTAGACGTGTATGAAGAAGAAGGCAGTAATCATGTAGGCGCCCAGCACGTGCAGGGTGGCCACCCATTCCAGCGACAGGGTCTGGTCAATGCCGAGCTGCGACCAGTCACCGTAGAACAGGTAGAAAATGCCCGTGCCCCAGATCAGCGGCGAGATGAAGGCGAGCAACGCGAGGTAGGCCAGGCGTTGCAGCGGATTGTGCTTCTGCACCACGGTTTTTCTGAAGGGATGTGGCGAGTTGGTAAAGATGCCGATGGTGTAGTACTTGATCATCGCGCCGACATTCTTGATCGAAGGCAGGTATTGCCGCCACTCGCCGGTCGTGAATTGCCAGAAGATGGTGAAGGCCCACAGCGTCAGCAGCGTCCAGGCCGCCAGGGTGTGTAGCTGCACCGCTTTCTGGAAGCCGATCAGGGTATAGCTGCCGTGCACTTCAAAGCCGGTGATCATCATGATGATGATCAACAGCGCCTGCGACCAGTGCCAGAACCGTTCGTAACGCTTGTAGATGTAGATGCGTTCGCTCATTTTGCCTTCTCCTTGCGACGGGTAGCGAAGCGGATGCCGCCGTGCAGCAGGCCGCCGCCAATGGCGCCGGCAATCATCAGACCACCGAGCAGATCGACCCAGCCCCTGGTATCGCGGCCGGGCAGATAGATGTCGGTGATCGCCGCCAGCCGGCCATCAGCCGAGCGGGTGTGGCACTCCTGACAGGGCACGGCCTTTTCCTTGGGCGCAACCATGTGAGTGATGAACCAGTTCATGCGCGTTTCGATGAAGCCGAACTCACCGCTGTAGGGCAGCCCGGCGGTTTCCATGCCGGACTTGATCGACTTGGCGTAGTCGTAGTGCTTCCAGAAGGCGGTGTCGTCGTCGCCCCAGACGTGGTTGACCACCAGCGTCTTGTTGACCTTGTCGTAGGGCTGCTTGCCATGCATGACCTTGAATGGCCAGATGCGGGCATTGGGGTCGCTGGCCGAGCCTTCGACGCGGTTCATTTCAAGCACCTTGGTGTCGTCGAACTTGTCGGTGATCGCCATCTGGTGAACCACGCCGTTGTACCACTTGTACTCGGGGCGGACGTTCTCGCCGAGCTTGAAATCACCCTTTGCGGCCGAGTAGGTCAGGTGGCCGTGGTCATCCTTGATGAACAGCGGCTTGCCATCGGCGTCCTTCTTGCCGGCAGTCGACCAGTCCCAGAGCATCTTGGTGGCGACGCCACCGCGAGCGTACTCGGGAATATGGCAGGTCTGGCAGGCCACCTTGTTGGCGTGATTGTTGATCTTCGCTTCCTTATGCGGTTTTGCGCTATGGCAGGATTCACAGGTCGCCCGGTTGTGGTCGTCCTTGGGCAGATCGAGACCGTGCGTGTCCTTGGCCGTAGGTGCATAGCGGCTGCCGGAAGGCTGGTGAGCGTTGAAGGTGTGGCAATCGGCGCATGCCATGTTGGCGCCATCCAAGGCCATGTGCACATCGAGTTCGCGCTTGGGCTTGAGCAGCGAGGAATCGAGGTCGCCGTGTTTGACCGCATCGCCGCCACCGCCGTTGAAATGGCAGTTACCGCAGTTCTTGCGGCCGGGGCTGCCCACGTGTTGCGCGATTTTGGTCAGGTCCGGCGCTTTGAACTGCTTCTTGCCCGGCGGACCCTCCATCGGCTCGAACTCGCGGTCGGCATACAGCGGGTGGCCGGCATCGGTGCCGAACTTGCGGTAGGTTCCGGTGGTGTCATGGCAAGCGAGGCAGTCGACATTGCTCTGATCGGCAAAGTCGAAGTTCTTGTCCCGCCAGCCGTAGCCGGCGTGGCAACTGGTGCAGCGCGGCTCGTTGGAGGTAATCGAGCCGCAGAAATTGTTGGCAGCGTGCTGCTTGCCCAGCTTTTTGCCGGTCTTGGTGTTGGTCGCTTCCCAAGTCCAGTGGATGCTCTTCATCACCTGATGGCCAGCCTTGTTGTGGCAGGTCAGGCAGGCTTTGGTGACCTCTGGGCCGGACTTGAACGGTCCTTTGAGTGCTTCAAGCTGACTGTGGTCGGTGGTCGACTTTTCCTTTGCCGCCGGCACTACGGCAGGCGCGACAACGCCTGATACCGCCGCGGGTGACGCCTGGGCGGCCAGACTGACCGCAAGTACCATGCACCCCCCGGCGAACATTCGCCACATTTTTTTGTACATAAAGCCTCCTTGCATATTAGATACCTCTTATCAATTACCGTGCCACCCGGAAAAAATCGCCCAATTCCACTACCTGCAACGATTTGGCAATAATTGAACCGCATATGGCAGCGCCGTCACTGCCAAAATTAGCGCACAATGGCAGTTTTGACATACCCAGCCTGCCTGGCAGATCGCTGCGGTAAACCCGGGAAAGCATCGAAAATCAGGTATCCGGAAATTTCCCACCCCAAGGCAAAAACCCGGCGACCTTGCGGCGCTGAGTGGAAGAGGTGGACCTTCGGCCATGTCAGTCTCAGAGATCGTCGACCTCCAAACCCTCAAGTGTGTCGACCACCCGCCACGCACCACCGAAGTCTTCATTGCGAGTGTAGTCGTTTCGGTTCACCAGACAGCGCAGGCCTGCGCCAAGTGCCGCCTGCAGGCCGTTGTGCGAATCCTCGATGGCGAGACAGGATTCGGGCGGCAGGTCGAGGCGCTCGAGCACCCAGGCATAGATGTCTGACGCAGGCTTCTTTGCGGCGACAACATCGCCGGCACCGATCACCTCAAATCTGCGGCGTACCGGCTCACTGAGCGTTGCCGACAGCAGTGCCTCAACATTCTCTGGCGTCGTTGTCGTTGCTATTGCCAGGCGTAGCCCGCGCGCGATCGCAGTTTCGATCAAGCAACCCACTCCCGGGCGTAGTGGTATCCGTCCACTGCCTGCCAGCCGCACATAGTGCCTGGTCTTGGTGGCATGCAAGGCACGAATTAGCGCATCCGCATCTCGTCCCGCGAAAAATGCCGGGTCGTATCGTTCGGCGTAATGACGAAGACGCTCCTTGCCGCCAGCCACCGTAAGTAACCGGCCATAGGTCTGCTCATCCCACTGCCATTCGAGTCCGTGCTCACCAAAGGCGAGATTGAATGCACAGCGATGGCCGTCGCGCTCGGTATCGGCGAGCGTGCCATCCACATCGAAGATCAGGGCTTTGAGGGCATCCATTCCGACAGCCTAGGCTGGAGAAAGAGGAAGGGCCAGTCAGGAATACTGAAGGCAGGCTTCAGCGGACCTTAAGGTTAAACATAAACTACAACTGACCTGGATATTAAAAATTACTGACTACATCTTAATTAAGAAGTCACTTATCTTTGCTGCCAATCGAGTAATACAACAATGATTGGAGACACCATGTTATTCGGACGCACGACCCTGTCGAAGTTCGTTATCGAACATACCCGGGGGCAACACAGCGAAATGGGCGCCCTGCTCATCGACGTCGCCGCCGCGGTCAAGACCATCTCTGCCCAGGTCGGCAAGGGCGCGCTCTCAGGTGTTTCCGGCGCCCTCGACGTGACCAATATCCAGGGCGAAGTCCAGAAAAAGATCGACGTACTCGCCAACGAGGCCCTGCTGCGCCACTGCGAATGGGGTGGCCAGCTCGCCGGCATGGCATCCGAGGAGATGGATACCCCGTACCAGATTCCGGAACAGTTCCCGCGCGGCCGTTATCTGCTGATCTTCGACCCGCTCGACGGTTCTTCGAACAGCGACGTCAATGTGTCTGTAGGCACCATTTTTTCGATCTTTTCCAGGTTCACCGCAGGTGATGCCGAAGACGCCGATTTCCTGCGTCCCGGCACCGAGCAGGTAGCCGCCGGCTACGCCATCTACGGCCCCTGCACCATGCTCGTGCTCACCGTCGGCACCGGTACACACGGCTTCACGCTTGATCGCGAAAGCGGCAATTTCATCCTCACCCACCCGGACATCCGCGTACCGACCGAGACCCGCGAATTCGCCATCAACAGCTCCAACGAGCGTTTCTGGGAACCGCCGGTGCAGCGCTACGTGAGCGAATGCAAGGCCGGGAAATCCGGCGTGCGCGGTGCCGATTTCAACATGCGCTGGATCGCCTCGATGGTTGCCGAAGTGCACCGCATCCTGATGCGCGGCGGCATTTTCATGTACCCCAAGGACAACAAGGACCCGGCCAAGCCAGGTCGCCTGCGGCTGATGTACGAGGCCAACCCGATGGCGATGCTGATCGAGCAGGCTGGCGGCGCCGCCAGCACCGGCCGCCAGCGCATCCTTGATGTGGCGCCTGAAGAACTGCACCAGCGGGTGCCGGTGATTCTCGGCTCGCGTGAGGAAGTCGAGCGCCTCGTGCGCTATCACCAGGAGTACGACACCGGCGCCGACCGCCCCTTCGTCTCGCCGCTGTTCTCCGAACGCTCGCTGTTCCGCGACTAAAGATTTCGTCATTTCCGGGAGTAACCATGTCCGTCAAGCACCCCATCATCGCCATCACTGGCTCTTCCGGCGCCGGCACCAGCACGGTGATGCAGAGTTTCCAGCACATCTTCCGCCGTGAAAAGCTCAACGCCCAGATCGTCGAAGGCGACTCCTTCCACCGCTATGACCGCATGAGCATGCGTCAGGTGATGAAGGATCAGGAAGCCGCCGGCAACCGCAATTTCAGCCATTTCGGCCCAGAAGCCAACCTGCTCGAAGAACTGGAACAACTCTTCATCAGCTACGGCCGCGACGGCAGCGGCAAGGTCCGCAAATACCTGCACGATGCCGGCGAAGCGGAGCCTTACGGGCAGGAGCCGGGCACTTTCATTCCCTGGCAGGACATCCCCGCCGGCACCGACCTGATGTTCTACGAAGGCCTGCACGGCGCCTGGGCCGGCAAGGGCATCGACATCTCGGCGCAGGTCGATCTCTGCGTCGGTGTCGTGCCCATCATCAACCTGGAGTGGATACAGAAACTGCATCGCGACCAGAAAATGCGCGGCTACTCGCAGGAGGCAGTGACCGACACCATCCTGCGCCGGATGCCGGACTACGTCAGCCACCTCTGCCCGCAGTTCGGCCGCACCCACGTCAATTTCCAGCGCGTACCCATCGTTGATACCTCCAACCCCTTCATCGCCCGCGACATCCCGACGGCCGACGAGAGCATGGTGGTGATCCGCTTCGCCAACCCCAAGGGCATCGACTTCCAGTACCTGCTCTCCATCCTCCACGGCTCAATGCTCACCCGCCCGAACACCCTGGTTGTGCCCGGCGGCAAGATGGGCCTGGCCATGCAGATGATCTTCACCCCCATGGTCCTGCGCCTGATGGACCTGAAGCGCCGCGCCTGACCCAAGGAGAGAGTGATGAACGCCCCTGCCCCGCAGCAACTCGCCAACGCCCTGCGTTTCCTTGCCATCGACGCCGTCGAGGCCGCCAAGTCCGGCCACCCCGGCGCGCCGATGGGCATGGCGGACATTGCCGAAGTCCTCTGGCGCCGCCATCTCCGGCACAATCCGTCCAACCCGCAGTGGCCCGACCGCGATCGTTTCGTGCTTTCCAACGGCCACGGCTCGATGCTGATCTATGCCCTGCTCCATCTCACAGGCTACGATCTGCCGCTCGACGAACTGAAGCGCTTCCGCCAGATTGGCAGCCGCACCGCCGGCCATCCCGAAGTCGGGCACACGCCCGGCATCGAAACCACCACCGGCCCGCTCGGACAGGGTCTTGCCAACGCGGTGGGCATGGCGCTCGCCGAAAAGCTGCTCGCCCAACGCTACAACGGCCCCGGCTACGACATCGTCGACCACCGCACCTGGGTCTTCCTCGGTGACGGCTGCCTGATGGAAGGCATCAGCCACGAAGCCTGCTCGCTGGCCGGCGTCTGGGGTCTGGACAAGCTGGTCGCTTTTTACGACGACAACGGCATTTCCATCGACGGCCACGTCGAGGGCTGGTTCCGCGACGACACGCCGGCCCGCTTCCGTGCCTACGGCTGGCAGGTGATCGGCCCCATCGACGGCCATGATCCAGCCGCCATCGATGCTGCCATCGTCGCCGCCAAGGCCGGCAGCGGCCAGCCAACACTGATCGTCTGCCGCACGCAGATCGGCATGGGTTCGCCGAACAAGGCCGGCACGCACGATGTGCACGGCGCGCCGCTGGGGGCAGAGGAAGTCGCTGCCACCCGCGCCGCACTGAACTGGCCGCACGCCCCGTTCGAAGTTCCTGAAACGCTGCGCCGCGCCTGGGATGCCCGTGACAGCGGGGCGGCCCTGGAGGCTGGCTGGCAGGACAAACTGGCAAGCTATCGCCGGCAACACCCGGAGCAGGCTGCCGAGTTCGAACGCACTCAGGCCGCCGGCCTGCCAGAGCGCTGGCCGGAAATCCGCGCCGAACTGCTGACCTTGGCTGCAGCAAAAACCGGCGGCATCGCCAGCCGCAAATCCTCGCAGAATTGCCTCGATTTCCTGGTCGACCGCATCCCGGAACTACTCGGCGGCTCTGCCGACCTCAGCGGCTCCAACCTTACCGCCGGCAAGGGCAGCGTCGCCTGGCACGCTGCTGGCGAGCGCATGGCCAACTACATTTCTTACGGCGTCCGCGAATTCGGCATGACGGCAATCATGAACGGCGTCGCGCTGCATCGCGGCCTGATTCCCTACGGCGGCACCTTTGCCGTGTTTTCCGACTACGCCCGTAACGCCATCCGCATGAGTGCGCTGATGCAGCAGCGCGTCGTCCATGTGCTGACCCACGACTCCATCGGCCTCGGCGAGGATGGCCCAACGCACCAGCCGATTGAACACCTCGGCAGCCTGCGCCTGATTCCCGGCCTGGATCTCTGGCGCCCCTGTGACGAACTGGAAACCGCGGTTGCCTGGAGCGAAGCGCTGGAACGCCACGACGGGCCGAGCGTCCTCTTCCTGTCGCGGCAGAACCTGCCGCAGTGCGGCGACGGCCGCGCCGAAGCGATTGCCCGTGGTGCCTACGTGCTGCGCGATGTGCCGGGCGACCTGCAGGCCGTCATCATCGCAACCGGCTCGGAAATCGCCATCGCCCTCGCCGCCCAGCAGCAACTGGCCGAGCAGGGTATCCCCACGCGAGTGGTCTCGATGCCCTGCTGCGAGCGCTTCGACCGTCAGCCCTCCGCCTGGCGCCGCAGCGTCCTGCCATCCGACCTGCCGCGCATCGCCATCGAAGCCGGGCATCCCGATCCATGGCGCAAATACGTCGGTCTCGACGGCGCCGTGGTTGGCCTTGCCCGCTTCGGCGAATCAGGCCCCGGCCCGGCGCTTTACGAGCACTTCGGCCTGACGCCCGCTCGTTTGGCCCGGGCAGTGACCGACACCATTGCCTTGCAGAGCACCGCCGACGGCGATCTCTGAACAGCATTCAAAAACCATCAGGAGACACTCATGCCCATTCGGGTTGCCATCAACGGTTTCGGCCGTATCGGTCGCATGGCGTTTCGCGCTATTGCCGAACAGCCAGAATTTGCCGACCTTGAAGTGGTCGCCATCAACGACCTGCTTGAACCGGACTACCTCGCCTATCTGCTGCGCCACGACTCCGTGCACGGCCGATTTTCGGGCGAAATTTCGGTTGACCGCAGCGAGCTCGTCGTCGATGGTCGCCGTATCCGGCTAAGTGCCGAGAAGAACCCCGCCGAACTGCCTTGGACAGCCAGCGCGGTCGATGTCGTCATCGAGGCGACTGGGCACTTCCTGACGGGCGCCAGTTGCGAGGCGCATCTGGTTGCCGGTGCTCGGAGAGTGGTTCAGTCCGCACCAGCCAAGGACGAGACGCCGATGTTCGTCTTCGGCGTCAATCATGACGACTATGCCGGCGAAGCCATCGTTTCGGCCGCCTCGTGCACAACCAATGCCCTCGCGCCAGTCGCCAAGGTGCTACACGAACGCTTCGGCATCCGCCGCGGCCTGATGAGCACTGTGCACGCAGCCACCGCCACACAAAAGACCGTCGATGCTCCCTCGAACAAGGATTGGCGAGGCGGTCGCGGCATTCTAGAAAACGTCATTCCTTCCTCGACCGGCGCCGCCAAGGCGGTGGGCAAGGTAATTCCGGAACTGAACAAAAAACTCACCGGCATGGCCTTCCGCGTTCCGACCTCCGATGTATCGGTCGTGGACCTCACGGTTGAACTCGAGCAGGCCGCCAGTTACGACGAGATCTGCGCCGCCATGCGCACCGCGGCCGAGTCCGGACCGCTCAAAGGCGTATTGGGTTATACCGACGAAAAAGTGGTTTCAACCGACTTCCGTGGCTGTCCGCAGCCCTCGATCTTCGATGCTGACGCCGGCATCGCGCTCGACCCGACCTTCGTCAAGGTTGTCGCCTGGTACGACAACGAGTACGGCTACACCTGCAACCTGCTGCGACTCGTCCGCCACATCAGCCATTAGGGAGAGCACCATGACCACCTTCCTGCGTCTCGAAGATCAAGCGCTTGTCGGCCGGCGCGTGCTGATTCGCGCCGATCTCAACGTCCCGGTCGATGCCGAAGGCCGGATCAGCGACGATACGCGCATCGTCGCCTCGCTGGCAGCCATGCGTCTGGCGCTCGACGGCGGTGCCTCGGTGCTGGTGACCTCGCATTTCGGCCGACCGCGTGAAGGCGCACTGACCGCCGCCGATTCGCTGGCACCGATTGCCCGCCGCCTGAGCGAGTTGCTGGGCCGTCCGGTACCGTTGATCACCGACTGGCTGGAAGAGACGCCGCGCGTTCATCCGGGCGAGATCGTCCTGCTTGAAAACTGTCGTGGCAATGTCGGGGAAAAGGCCAACGACCCGGCGCTCGCCCAACGCATCGCCCGCCTCTGCGACATCTACGTCAATGATGCCTTCGGCGCTGCCCACCGGGCCGAGGCAACAACCCATGCCATCGCCGGCTTCGCCCCCGTCGCCTGCGCCGGCCCGCTGATGGCGGCCGAGCTGGACGCGCTGAACCGCGCCTTTGCCGCGCCGCGCCGGCCGCTGGTCGCCATTGTTGGCGGCTCCAAGGTGTCGACCAAGCTCTCCATCCTGCGTTCGCTGGCCGAGCGCGTCGACCGGCTGATTGTCGGCGGCGGCATTGCCAACACCTTTCTGCTCGCAGCCGGCCACCCGATCGGCAAATCGCTGGCGGAGCCGGATCTGGTGCCCGAAGCCCGCGAGATCATGGCGATAATGGCAGCCCGCGGTGCCTCGGTGCCGCTGCCGCTTGATGTGCTGGTCGCCGACCGTTTCGCGGCCGATGCCCCGGCAACGCTACGCCCGGTCGACAGCGTTGGCGACGACGAGATGATCTTCGACGTCGGCCCGCAAACCTCCCGCCTGCTCGCCAGCGTGCTGCAGGAGTCGGCGACCATTGTCTGGAACGGCCCGCTCGGCGTCTTCGAGTTTGCCAACTTTGCTGCCGGCACCGAGGCGCTGGCGACGGCCATCGTCAATTCACCGGCCTTTTCCGTCGCCGGCGGCGGCGACACGCTGGCCGCAATCAGCCAGTTCGGTGTCAGCGAGCGGATCGGCTACATCTCCACCGGCGGCGGCGCCTTCCTAGAATTTCTCGAAGGCCGCACCCTGCCCGCGGTTGCGGCTCTTGAAGCCGCTGCCCAAGCACACCATCAGATCAAGGAGCCTGTCGCATGTCACTGATTTCCCTTCGCCAGCTGCTCGACCATGCTGCTGAACACAGCTACGGCCTGCCAGCCTTCAACGTCAATAACATGGAACAGATCCACGCCATCATGCAGGCGGCCGAAGCCTGCGACAGCCCGGTGATCCTGCAGGCCTCGGCCGGCGCCCGCAAATACGCCGGCGAGCCCTTCCTGCGCAAACTGGTTGAAGCGGCCATCGAGCAGTATCCGGACATCCCGGTCTGCCTGCATCAGGACCATGGCACCTCGCCGGTGGTCTGCCAGCAGTCGATGCGCAGCGGTTTCTCCAGCGTGATGATGGACGGCTCGCTGGGCGAGGACGGCAAGACGCCGACGAGCTACGCCTACAACGTCGAGGTCACGCGCAAGGTGGTGGAAATGGCGCACGCCATTGGCGTTTCGGTTGAAGGCGAACTCGGTTGCCTCGGCTCGCTGGAAACCGGCGAGGCCGGCGAGGAAGACGGTATCGGCGCTGCCGGCAAGCTCGACCACGCTCAGATGCTCACCGACCCCGACGAGGCTGCCGATTTCGTCGCCAAAACCGGCGTCGATGCACTGGCAATTGCCATCGGCACCAGCCACGGCGCCTACAAGTTCACCCGCCCGCCGACCGGCGAAATCCTCGCCATCGACCGCATCAAGGCGATCCATGCCCGCATTCCCCATACCCATCTGGTGATGCACGGCTCCAGCAGCGTCCCGCAGGAATGGCTGGCGGTGATCCGTCAGTACGGCGGTGCGATCAAGGAGACCTACGGCGTGCCGGTCGAGGAGATTGTCGAAGGCATCCGCCACGGCGTGCGCAAGGTCAATATCGACACCGACATCCGCCTCGCGATGACCGGTGCCATGCGCCGCGCAATGGCAGAGAAGCCGGAGGAGTTCGATCCGCGTGCCTTCCTGAAAGCCGCGGTTGTCGCGGCACGCGACATCTGCAAATTGCGTTTTGACGCTTTCGGCTGCGCCGGTCAGGCCAGCCGCATCAAACCGCTGCCGCTCGAAAAGATGGCTGCAAGCTATCGCTGAGCCCACCGTGGCGACACAAGTTTTTCTCTGCTGTTCCTTGCGTTTAGCAGCCCCGAGGTCTGGGGCTGCCTTTTTTTGCCGAGACGCCCATGCCCCACACTGACTACCTGATCGCCCCGAGCATCCTCTCCGCCAACTTCGCCAAGCTCGGCGAAGAAGTGGCCAATGTCATCGCCTCCGGGGCCGACTGGATTCACTTTGACGTGATGGACAATCATTATGTTCCCAACCTGACCA
>NKXK01000032.1 GCA_004379165.1 Rhodocyclaceae bacterium
GTGCGTAGTCGGCCTGCATCGCGTGGGCGAGCAGGGCGTCCAGCGTGGCGGGACGCAGGCGCGCCCAGGCGTCGTGGCGGGCGAGCTCGGTGCGCAGTTGCGCGCGCAGGGTGGGCGAAGGCGTCATGGCCTGCCGGCTCCCGCTCCCGCTGCTGCCCGGCTTGCTACCCCAGCGCCTGCAGGGTGCCGTCGCGGCGCGCCAGCCGCGGGGCGACGACAGGCACGGTGAGCATGGTGCTGGCAACGGCCATCAGCAGCAGGGCGGTGAAGGTCTCGCTGGTGATGACCTGTTTGTCGAGCAGGATGTTGGCAAAGATGATCATGATCAGCGCCTTGGTCTGCAGTAGCCAGCCGATAATGCCGGCTTCGCCCGGCGCCCAGTTGAGGATGTGGCCGGCGAGGCGGACGCCGATCAGCTTGCCGCTGACCGAGGCGAGGAGCAGCAGCGCCGCGGCAACGAAGACGGCGGCGCCACCGACATTCCAGTTGGTGCGCAGGCCGGTGGAGAGGAAGAATACGGGCATGATCACCAACAGGACGTGATGACGTAACTGGTCCATTTTTTCCTGATCAAACCAGTCGGCCTCCATGGTCGCACCGGCAAGGAAGGCGCCGACCATGAAATGCAGGCCGGCCCAGTCGGCGGCGAAGGCGACGGCGGCCAGCCAGATCAGCGCGACGTACCAGCGGTCACGTTCCTGCAGGCGGACCATCAGGTGGTGGAAGGCCCAGGCGGCGAGCGCGAAGCCGGCGAGGAAGGTGCCCTGACGGCCGATGCGCTCCCAGTCCATGAGGATCAGCGCCAGAACGCCCCAGATGGCGATGTCGTCGAGACTCGCGTAGCGCAGGATGCGCTGGCCGATAGGCTGGCGCAGGATGGCCAGCTTTTCCATAAGCAGGATGAGGATGGGCAGGGCGGTGACGGCACAGGCCATGCCGACGCCGACGATGAATTGCCAGGTTTGCGCCTTGGGGCCGATCCAGCCGTCAAAACCGAGCATGGCCGCAGCGGCCATGCTGCCGAAGAGCAGCGGCACGCCGAGGGCGAGGCCGGCGGTGATGCCGCTTTCACGGCGGTGCGCCCAAGCTTTCTTGAGGTCGAGTTCGACCCCGGCAATGCAGACGAAGAGCATCACCGCCCACCAAGCAATGCCGTTCAGCGACTGGATGACCGCCGGATTGAAGACGAACTGGTAATACTCGGGAAAGACTTTGCCGAGGATGCCGGGGCCGAGCAGGATACCGGTGATGATCTGCACCACCACCAGCGGTGCGTAGTAGTCGGTACGCCCCAGCCGCCAGATGAGGTAGGGCACAGTGAAGATGATGGTCATCGCGATCAGGAAGATCTCGGTGGTGTTCATCGTGTCCAGTACTCGATTCTTGATTAGTTTTCGGGTTGACCGCAGCTAACAAAACAACTGGGTCCCCGCCTTCGCGGGGAGGACGATTTAAACGGCGCCAGCTTCGGGCTTGCGCGCCAGGTACTCGCGGAAGATGCCGAAGGTGACCGGGCAGCGCTCATCGCTGAAGCCGGCCGCACGCAGGGAACTCATGATCGGTTCCGGCTCCAGTGCGGCGTCGATGGTGTCGCCGTAGTATTCCCAAAGGCGGCCAACGTCGGCACGGCTGCCAGCGATCCGCGACAGCACCGGGACCACCCCACGGATATAGCCGAAGAGCAGCACGCGGCCGATGCTGCTGCCGGGCCGGCTGATTTCCATCAGGCAAACCTGGCCACCCGGCCGCAGCACGCGAAAGTACTCGGCAAAGGCGCGATCGAGGTCGCCGACGTGGCGCAACGCGTAGCCCATGGAGATGAAGTCGACCGATGCATCGGGCAGCGGGATGTCCTCAGCGTAGCCTTCGAGCGTCTCAACGGACAGCTTCTTCTTCAGCTCACCGAGCATGCCCGGCGAGGGGTCGAGGGCGATGACACGCCCCTCCCGGCCGACAAGCCCCTGCGCCGCAACCGTCACCAGCCCTGTACCGGCGGCGACGTCGAGGATGTGCATGCCGGGGCGCAGGCCGATACGGCGCAGTACCTCGCGGCGATACCATGGGCCGGTGCCGAGCCCGGTCCAGCGCTCGGCCTCGTCGTAGCCGGCAGCCGCTTCGTCGAACATTTCGCGGGTGACGCGGCGGCGCTCGACCTCGTCGGAAAAATAGGCATCAAGCCGGGGATCGGCCTTGAGTGCAGCTTGGCGGGCTTCAGGGGTCGGCATGGTCAGGCAAAGAGGCGACGAAGGATCAACAGCGGCAAGCGAAGCAGGAAGCCGAGTAAGAGTCGGGTGTGCATCCAGGTCAGCAGCGTGTTGTCGCGGAGGTAATTGAAATGGGAAACACCGCCCTCGGCGGCGCTCAGGTAGCGCACGGGGGCATCGCGGTTGATCGGCCAGACACCTGCCCAGCACAGGCGGACGACAGCCTCGGGGTCAAAATCGAAGCGGCGCATGAAGCGGTTGCCGCGCATGATCTTCATCAACGGGGCGATGGGGTAGACGCGAAATCCATAGAGCGAATCGCCGATACCCATCCACAGGGTTTCCAGATTGGCCCAGCCGTTCGAGACCTTGCGGCCATTGACGCGCAGCGCCGGGGCTTCCGGTCCGAACACCGGCTTGCCGAGAATCATCGCTGCCGGCACCGCCTTTGAATCGGCCATGAACTCAGGGATCAGCGCCGCCGGGTGCTGGCCGTCGGAGTCCATGGTCAGCGCGTGGGTGAAACCGAGGGCGGCCGCCTGGGTGATGCCTTCGAGCACGGCGGCACCTTTGCCGCGGTTTTCCGGCAGGATGATGACGCGCAACCCGTCGTCGCTGTCGGCCATCGCCCTCAACTGCTCGCCGGTGCCGTCGGTACTGCCGTCAACCACCACCCACACCGGGCTCCATAGCGCTCGGGCGGTACGCACCGTCTCCAGCACCTGGGCGCCGGGGTTGTAGCTGGGGATGAGGACGAGATGCGTGGTCGAGGGCGTTGCGGTCATGTCTGGGCGTCAGCTACGGTCAACCCGGAATTTTGGCCAAAACCGGCACGGTCAACTCGCCCTTGAAATAGACTTCAAGCTCGGCAGCGAAGGCATCGGGGGAGACCGTCGGCGGCGGGAAGCGCTTGCCAAGGCGGATGCGGCAGGTCAGGGGTAAGGCGGGGCGGCGAAAGAGGGGCCAGTCCTTGCCAAGATACGGGGTCGAAAACTCGATGAGCAGGGTTTGCACCGGCACGCCTGCCCGGCGTGCCAGCAGGCCGAGGCTGGGGACGCAGGGATCAATCGGCCAGCGCGTGGTGCGTGTGCCTTCCGGGAAGATCAGTACCGGCGCGCCGGCCTGCAGTTCTTCGCGGGCACCGAGAATCACCTCCAGCGGCGTCGTGTTGCGGATGTAGCGGGCCAGCCGGGCCGCAGCACCGAAGAGGATGTTGTCCATCAGCGAGGCCTTCATGACGCAAACAGCCGTCGGCATACGGGAGAGGATGAGTACCGCGTCGAGCAGCGACGGGTGGTTGGGCGCCAGAATCATCGCACCCTGACCATTGAGATGTTCGAGTTCGGTGAGATCGAAACGACAGCGGCAGAAGCGCTCGAGGAAATTGGTATAGGTGCGGAAGCCGTCCATGATCATGTAACGGCCCCAGCGCTGACCCCGCGCCTTAGAAAGCAGGGGGTTGAACAGCAACGCAAACGGCAGCCAGCCAAGACAGATCACCGCCAGGGCCGATAGGCCGATGACGCCGGTGATCGTCTCGTATATCGCCCACAGCGGATTGCTCCGCATCAGGTCGTCGGCAGGGGTTGCCGTAGAATCAGTCATCCAACCTCACGCGGGTTGAGGATTCGCCGAGTACCCAGGCCACGGCGACGCCGGCCGCAACGTAGTCCTGCTGACGGACGAGCGGGCTATCGGCGAAAGTCGCGCCGCCGAGATTGTCGTAACGGGCAAAGGCGCCGACCCAGAATTTCGGGAAGCGCTTGGAGAACGATGCGAGATACTGCATGCCACCGTAACCGGCCTCGGCCTGGTAGGCCGGGCGACCAGCGGTGGCGAATCGCTGATCGACCGAGTAGTAGTAGCCGTGCTGCCGCTTGTCACCAAATAACGGACCAGCCAGCATGCCGAGGCGCCAGCCGTTAAGGCCGGGCAGGTCGGTGATGTCCATATTCAGCTTGGGATGAAAGACCCAGCCGATGTCCTTGGGCGTGCCTTCGAGGGTGAAAGCGGCGCGCATCGGCAGCAGCAGTTTGGCGAAGCGGGCGCGGTCATCAGAACGCCACAGGGTGAGGTTGACCTGCGGGCCGATCTCGAAACTGGCTTCGAGGTCGGGCATGCCGTTGCGGATGCGGATGTCTTTGCTGCTCGACGGAGGCGACAGGGCAGCGGAAATGGTCATATCGACGCGGTCGCTGTCGAACAGGCTAGCGCGCACCCCCTGGCGGTCGGCCTTGAGAACCTTGCCGTGATAGGTGAAGTAAGGGAAGGGCAGCACGAAATTGTTGGTCTGGTCCGATCCTCGGTAAGCCGGAAAGGTTAGCGCAGTGACGCCGGCGCCGATTTCCCACAGTGGCTTCTCTTCTGCACCGTTTGCCGGCATCGCCGAGCCGAGGGTAGCTGCCAGCAAAGTGGCGGCCCAACCAGATTTCTTTCGGGCTGCGGAGAACCCGGAAAACCGCCCAAAATGGCGGAACGACGCTAAGGCGTTTGCGATCATGAGCCTTCCTCCAGCGGGTGCGAAGCCATGGCTTCGATTTCAAGCAACAGGTCGGCACGGCAGATGTCGGCCTCGACATAGATCACCGGCACCTCGCCGATGAGCGGCAACAGGCTCTGGCGAATGGCATCAAGATCCTGGGCCCGACGGACATAGACCCGATAGTGCATGTCCGGCACGGCGAATGGCGTCGAACGGCACAAGCGGTTGGCCTCGCGGACTACGGCCGCGATGTTTTCCATGGTTTCACGGCACTGTCTTTGCGGGTCCGCAGGATGTACCGTCTGGTGGCCGACGATGCTCGCGGTGCCGGAAATGAAGAGGATTTCCTGCCCGGCCGGATACACCAGCGCGCCACGCGAGAAGGTCGGGCTGCGCGGACCGTAGGTGGCCGGGTAATGATAGGCGCTGACCTGACGCGGATTCTCGACCGGCACCGGCGCGTTGGCTCCGGCGAGGAAGGCGATCGACAAAGGCCCGGAGCGCAAACCGATGGCGCAGGCGGCCGGAACATTGCCGGTGGCGCAACGCTGGCTGGCGAGAAAGGCATCCTGCCGGCCGATGTTGAACTGGCGGTAACGCTCCAGCCCGCTCGCCTCGCCAACTTCCTGATTGATGTCCGCCAGGTAGTTCCAGATACGCCAGAGCTTGGGCAGACCCTCACGGTCGATCAACTCAAAGATATGGGTGTACGCGGTCTGGCTCGCCAGTTGCAACGCCGTTTTTCCTTCTACTTTGGCGGCTTCGGAAAAATCGGCCTCGTTCAACGTGATGACGCCGAACAACACCTCGTCATTTCGCTGCCAGCGCAGGCTGTCGGTTTCACCGCTTCGTAGTTGGCCCGCTGCCAGCCAGTACTCCTCGACCGTCTCGGCCGGGGACGCCAACAATGGCGCGGGAATGGCCTGCATCGGCCAGGTCCAGGCGTCTTCCAGCGGGCCACTGCCCAGCCGGGCGCCGCCGAGGATGCCGGGGGTTTCACGTGAAACGTCGGCAGCTACTGAGACGAAACGCAGACTCACTAGGCGTTGTATACGACGGATTCGTCGACCTTGCGGATGTTGAATCGCCGCTGTTTCCAGCCCATGAAAGCGCGTCGGGGCTGAATGACATTGGCAATGTAGTAGAGCAGCTTGAACATCTTGATCGAACGCCAGATCGGCGTCTTGCCGAAGATGTCGCCGGCCAGCACCGAAAGCAGGGCCTCCTTCACGCGGAAGATGTTCTTCGGGTACATGAAGAAATCGCGCATGATCGGATTGGTGACGCGATAGATGAACCAGGAAAACTCCCGCGGCCCGTGCTGCATCAGCGCATCGAACCGTTTGAGCGCTTCGGTCGCCCGCGCCGGGGTTTTCAGGCAGTTGTCGATGGCCTCGGCAGCGATCACACCGCTATTCATCGCCAGCAGCACGCCGGAGGAAAACACCGGGTCGATGAAGGCGCAGGCATCGCCAAGCATGACGTAGTTGCGGCCATGATTGCGCTCGGAAACGTAGGAGAAATTGCCGGTTGCCTCGACCTCATTCACCAGCTTCGCATCCTTGAGCCGTTCGGACAGCGTCGGACACATCGCGATGCCGTCCATCAGGAACTGCTGCAGGCTGCGTTCGCCCTTGGTCTTCATGTAGTACGGCCAGGTGACCATGCCGACACTGGTGGTGTCGTTGATCATCGGAATGAACCAGAACCAGCCGTGTTCGAACCAGAAAATGGTGATGTTGCCTTCGGCGGCACCATCATGGCGGTGGGCGTTGGCAAAGTGACCGTACACCGCCGAACTGTTGTGGTTGGGATTGCGGTGCTTGATCTGGAAGCGGTTGGCAAGGAAGGTATCGCGGCCGGAAGCGTCGACCAGAAAACGCGCCTGCCACTCCAGCATTTCGCCAGCATCGGTCTCGGCGCGGACGACAACGGCATCGTCGGCGACAAACTCCACCGACTTCGCCTTGCAGCCTTCATGCACCTCGACGCCTTTGGTGGCGGCATTTCGGATCAGGATTTCGTCGAATTCCGCCCGCCTGACCTGATAGGCGTAGGGCATGGATTTGTCCCAGGCATCGCCGAACTGGAAAGTCTGCGACATGTCGTGATGTGGCGAGACAAATTCGGCACCCGGCTTGACCATGCCGATGGCCTTGACCTGTTCGGCAATACCCATGCGCTC
>NKXK01000039.1 GCA_004379165.1 Rhodocyclaceae bacterium
TCCGAGTACTGCCGACCAATAGGCTGCGCCTGTTTGATCCATGATTACCTCCTCCATTGGTAAATGGTGAATCCGTAGCGGACACCACCAAGCGCCAATGTTTGTTTTTGAAGCTTACGAAAGGCTTACGAAAATCGTATAACTCATTGTTTTTAATCGTTTATTGACCACGCGTTAACATAAATTTAATCAAGCATCCGGACGCCGTTTTCTCGCTGGCAACGGCTTGATTTCTTCTTGATTTTGTCGTGAACCGGGCTTAATACGGACAATGCAAGAATTGCAGCGCTTGGTCTTGCTCCCAGGCGCTGAAATCATTCACTCTCGTTGTTCGTGAACCCATTCAAACCCACTTCGGTGGGTTTCTTTTTTGTGGCCACACGCACGCTCCAAGCGGGTACGAACCGCCCCTCAGGGCTGCCCACCCAATGGATTCAGTGAGCTGTCAATCGGGATTGGACGCCCGGAAAGCGCCCAGATTGAGCCGGACCAGATCGGCGACACTGCCGACGCCGAGCTTGTCCATCATCCGGGCCTTGTGCACCTCGACCGTGCGCGGACTGATGCCGAGCGCCACTGCAATCTCCCGGTTATGCCTTCCGGCCACGGTGTACTCCATCACCTCCCGCTCTCGCGGCGTCAGGCTGGCCAACAGTTTTTCCAGCTGCGACTGGCTCATCTCGGCAACGCTCACTTGCTGATACCTGGCAAATGCTTCGGCGATCCCGGCCAGCAACTTGCCGTGGTCGAGCGGCTTTTCCAGAAAATCGATTGCCGAAGCACGAAACGCTTCGCGGGCCGATGCAACGTCACCGTGACCGGTCATGATAATGACCGGCAATTCGCTGCCCATTTCCGCCAGCTGCTTCTGCAGTGCCAGACCATCCATGCCGGGCATGCGGATATCCAGCAGCAGGCAACCGCGCCAGCCCACCTTGAAAGCCGACAGAAAGCTTTCGGCATCCCCGAAAGTGGCCACCCGATAGTCATTGACGGCCAGCAGCAGGCTCAGTGCATCGCGAACCGACGCGTCGTCATCGACGATAAATACGGTGAAATTGTCAATCATTGCCTTGACTCATGAAGCGGAAGAATGAGATTGAACACGCCATGGTCACCGACCTCGCCCCAAAGCGTGCCCCCGTGCGTTTCGACAATCGATTTGCTGATCACCAGGCCAAGGCCCAGGCCGCTCGACTTGGTGGAGTGGAAGGCTTCGAACAGTCTGGCCGCCTCGCCGCTCGCCAGGCCCTTCCCGGTATCTTCAACGGTGATCTGCAGCCGTTCGCCAGGCAAGACCCGGCCTGTCAGCGTCACGACCATTGGCCGCCGTGCACCGGCCAGCGCCGCGTCAAAGGCATTCGCCAGCAGGTTGCGCAGTACGAGCTCCAGTTGCAGCCGGTCCGCCATTAGCGTTACCTCCGGAATTTCAGAAACCTCGAAGCGGACATCGGATTGGCGGGCCTTTTCAAGATAATGGGCTATCGCCTGATGAATCAGCGAGGCCAGCGACACCACCTCGAGTGTCGTCCCCCCGGTGCGGAAAAAATCACGCAGCCGCCGAACCACGATTCCGGCACGTTCTGACTCCCTGAGCATCCCGGCAATGGCGAGGGTCAGCCTGTCCCCGGACTCGCCCTTGTCCATCAGCACCCGGCAAGCCGCCGCATAGGCATCCAGCGCGGTCAGCGGCTGATTCAATTCATGCGCGAGCGCGCCAGCCATTTCCCCTGCCGCCGCCAGACGCAGGCTCTGTTTCAGCTCTTCACTCGTACGCCGCTGCTCATCGACCACCGCCGCGATATAAAAGCCGATCAACGCCATTGCCAGCGACAGAATCTGTAACTCGGCGAGCGGCACCACGGTGTAGTCAAGATACTGCACGACAGCGATCACTTCGATCTGCAACAGCGAGGCTGAAATGATCGCGCCGGCCATTCCCTGGCGTGCCGAGGCCCAGACAATCGGGAAAAAGAGCAGGTAAAAGAGCTTGAAACCGCTTTGCCCGCCCACATCGAAGGCCAACCAGAGCGCGACAAAACTCAGGGCGACATAGCCCAGTGTTTCCCATTGCCTGACCGCCGCCTTCAACAGTTCCAGACCGCGCGCATCGCTCAGCCACCAGAACAAGGGCATGGCAACTGCAATTCCGACCGCATCGCCAACCCAGAACTGGATGACCGCCGTCAACCAGTCACCGGGCGGCAGCAATCCGAGGACGCGCAAGGAACTCGCGTACAACAGGCTGATCGAGAAGCTGCCCAGCGCAATTGGCAGCAGCCATTTCCCCAGTGAAACACGATCATCCAGCAAGCCGGTGGGTAACAGACGCTTGCGCAGAAATTCGCCAAGAGAGACATAGCCGACGGCGAGCACCAGCGCGGAGAGCAGACTCGACCACCAGGCCTGCGGTACCCCGCGAACGACAAATTCGCTGAGCATGACCGTGCCGGCCAGCAGCCACCGCCCCACGCTGCCCTGCCGGAGCAGGAAAACCAGCCCGAGCGCCGGCGCCGGATTCCAGGGGGTGATATTCAGACCATGCAGCGAATGAATGAAACTCGTGGCATCCAGCGAAATGTAGGCAATCACAAACCCGAGGTGGGTCAGGAATAGCCCGAAAGCAGGTTTTGGCATGGCAATAAAAGACATGGGCGAATTGTGATCCACGCCCCGCATGGCAGTCATACGGGAAACGCGTAGGTAATACAGCTAAGCGGATTCCGAATTATGTTCGAAGAGGCAGCTGGCTATATTGCAGCGAAACCGACTCTTGCACCCCGCTTGCCCAACTCAATGGCCACCACTCCCGAAATCATTGCCGCCGCGATCTTTGCCGTTGCGGTCATCCACACCTTTTCGACCAAGTTCTTTGCCCATCTGGCGCACATCCAGCCCAGACACGCCGGCCTGTGGCATCTGCTGGCCGAGGTTGAAGTGGTTTTCGGCTTCTGGGCCTTCGTTCTGGTCGCGACCCTCGTTTTCCTGTCCGGGAAAACGGCGGCGGTGGACTATCTTGAATCCCGCAACTTCACCGAGCCCATGTTCGTCTTTGTCATCATGGTCATCGCCGCCAGCCGGCCGATTCTGAAGACCGTGATGGCGGCCGTCCGAATGCTCGCAGCGATGATTCCGTTGTCGCGGGGGGTATCAGTATTTTTCCTCTGCCTGTCCGCCGTGCCATTGCTGGGCTCCTTCATCACCGAGCCAGCCGCCATGACCCTGGCCGCGCTGATGTTGCGGGACAGCTATTTCAGCCAGCCGATTTCCAACCGCCTTAAATACGCGACCATCGGCATGCTCTTCGTCAACATTTCGATCGGTGGCACCCTGACCAATTTTGCTGCCCCGCCCGTCCTCATGGTTGCCGGCAAATGGGGCTGGGACAGCTGGTTCATGCTTTCCCATTTCGGCTGGAAGGCTGCTTTCGCCGTCATCGTCAACGCCGCCGTATTGACCTGGTTCTTTCGCAGCGAGCTGGCCGCAAAAGGCCGCCCCGAGGGCGCGAATGACGGCGGCCGCATGCCGAAGACCGTTGCCGGCATTCATCTTGTCTTTCTCGTCGGCGTCGTCCTCTTTGCCCACCATCCCGCGGTTTTCATGGGGTTGTTCCTGTTCTTCCTCGGCTACACGGAAGCCTACAAGGCCCATCAGGATCGCCTGATTTTGCGCGAGGGCTTGCTGGTCGCCTTCTTCCTGGCGGGTCTCGTCGTTCTCGGCGGGCTGCAGCAATGGTGGCTGCAAAGCACGCTGACCGGGGTCGAACCGACTGTGCTCTACTTCCTGGCAACCGGCCTGACTGCCATCACGGACAACGCAGCCTTGACCTACCTGGCGTCGCTGGTGGAAGGCGTCTCCGCGGAATTCAAGTACGCCATCGTCGCCGGTGCGGTCACGGGAGGCGGCTTGACGATCATCGCCAACGCCCCCAACCCGGCGGGTGTCGCCATCCTTAAATCCAGTTTCGATGATGAATCGGTGAGTCCGCTTGGCTTGTTCCTCGCCGCCATCCCGCCGACCTGTGTCGCGATCTTCGCATTCATGGCCCTATGACGTCGCAATGTGCCAGGCAACCGATAACCGAGGAAATCACATGCTCAATTCACCGGCAACAGAAAATTTGAGTTCAGACACTGAAAGTCATCCTCTCAGGCTGCTGATTCCCGTGGATGCGACGGACGCAACGAGCCATGCCATTGACTACGCGATTCGCCGCGCCCAGGCGGGATCAGCCGTTAAAGTGAGCCTTTTGTATGTCATCGAGCCCGTCAACAGCTGGGAGGTGTTGAAATTCCGTACCCGACAGGAAATAGGAGAGCACTTCCAGCAACGCTCCGAAATCTTCCTCGACGAGGCAGCCAAGGCGCTGGCTGCCGCCGGCATCGCGTCGCAACGGCACTGCCGCCAAGACGAGACCGTGCACGGCATTCTGGCCTTCGCAGAAGAGCACGCCTGCGACGAAATTGTTGTGCCGGAAACGAAGTCCTGCAGCATTTTCTCCTGCGGTCTTGCCTCAAAACTAGCGAAAGAAAGCCCGGGCATCCCGGTGGTGCAGATTCGCGAGGACGGCAGGCCGCTGCATTAGACTGATTTCTGATGGCCGTCCCCAGACAGCCGCGGCGCAAACTGACACCCGGTTTTCGTCATTTTTTCGGGTTCACCGCAGCCTGAAGTCAGCCTCACCGGGGAGCAGCCCGCCTCAAACCGGCGTCAGCTTGGCGTATTCCAGTGCCAGCCATTTCATGCCGGTGCCACCGCCGAAATTGACCTGCACCCGTGCATCGTCGCCGCGGCCTTCGGTGGCGACGATGACACCAAGGCCGAATTTGGCGTGCTCGACCGACTGGCCGACACGCAAACCACCGGCCTCCGACGCAGCGGCATAGTCTGACTGACTGCCGCCGTAACCACCGCCATAGGTTTCCTGGCTGGCGCGCGTCGCTGCCACGCGCTTGTTGAGTTTGAGCAGCAGGGCTTCCGGGATTTCTTCCAGGAAGGCCGAGGGTGCGCAGTAGCGCGTCTGGCCGTGCAGCATGCGCGTCTGCGCGCAGGCGAGGTAGAGGCGCTGGCGGGCGCGGGTGACAGCAACGTACATCAGCCGCCGCTCTTCCTCCAGCCCGTCCTTGCCTTCGTTCACCGCGTTGTCGTGCGGGAAGAGGCCCTGCTCCAGCCCGGTGATGAAGACGACATCGAACTCCAGCCCCTTGGCGGCATGCACGCTCATCAGCTGCACCGCCTCCTGCCCTTCGCCGGCCTGATGCTCGCCGGATTCCAGCGAGGCATGGGCAAGGAAGGAGGCGAGCGCGCCGCCTTCGCCCTCGACCGACATCACCACGCCGTCATCGTCGACGAAAGTGGCGGCGGCGTTGATCAGTTCGTCGAGGTTTTCCAGCCGCTCCTGACCTTCTTTCTCCAGCCGGTAGTGCTGGGCGAGGCCGGATTTCTCGATGACGTGCTCGATGATTTCCGGCAGCGGCAACTTGTCGGTTTCACTGCGCAGCGTTTCAATCAGGCGGATGAAGGCGCCGACGGTCTGCCCGGCCTTGCCGGACAAAGAGGCGGCTGCGTTGTAGAGGCTGGAATTGCTCTGGTGCGCGGCCGCCTGCAGGTTTTCCAGCGAGCGGGCCCCGATGCCGCGAGTCGGGAAATTGACCACACGCAGGAATGCGGTGTCGTCGTCCGGGTTGCCCAGCAGGCGCAGGTAGGCGAGCGCATGCTTGATTTCCTGCCGCTCGAAGAAGCGTAGCCCACCGTAGACCTTGTACGGCACGCTCTTGGTGAACAGTTCATGCTCCAGCACCCGCGACTGGGCGTTGGAACGATAGAGGATGGCGATCTGCGTCGGCGCGATGCCATCGCGCACCAGCTCGCGGATTTCTTCGACGACAAAACGCGCCTCGTCGAGATCGGACCAGGCTTCGAAGGCGCGAATCGGCTCGCCTTCGCCGGCATCGGTCCACAGGTTTTTGCCGAGGCGGTCGCGGTTGTTCTTGATGATGGCGTTGGCGGCGGCGAGGATGTTGCCGTGCGAACGGTAGTTCTGCTCCAGCCGGATGATGTTGTCGCCGCAATAGTCGCGCTCGAATTCGCGCATGTTGCCAACTTCGGCACCACGGAAACGGTAGATCGACTGGTCGTCGTCGCCGACCGCAAAAACCTTGGCCCCGCCACCGGCCAGCAGTTGCAGCCAGACGTATTGCAGACGGTTGGTGTCCTGGAACTCATCGACCAGGATATGGCGGAAGC
>NKXK01000042.1 GCA_004379165.1 Rhodocyclaceae bacterium
ACGGCAATTTCGTCAAAGGGGTTCATGCTCATCTTGACGTTGGCCAGATCGACACCCGACCCGTCCGCCTTCACCCGAACCTTGACGTTGTAATCAACTACCCGTTTTACGGGAACGAGAATTTTCACAAGCCTCTCCTTCTACCATTGGTTGGTGTTCTTCGATTGTCAGCCCTGTTTGACAGCTGAACCGGCAATCCGCACAATGACCATACTGTGTCGTATGGAAAAGCATACGGTAGCGTATGGAAAACAAACCTGTCAAGCCCTCTCCGAAATCCACGCCATCCAGGGCGCGCAGTCGCGCGTCGAGCGAACGCACGCAACTTGATCCGGCACGCTGGGTGGATACCGCCATCGACCTGCTGGCCAGCGAGGGTGTCACCGGCTTGCGCGTCGAGGTACTTGCCAAACGCTGCGGCGTCACCAAGGGCAGTTTCTACTGGCACTTCAAGGATCGCCAGGCGCTGCTCGATGCCGTACTGCTTCGCTGGCAGAAAGGTCGCATCCGCGACATCGAGAAGACGACCTCGGTCAGTCCGGGCAAAGAGCGCGACCAGTTGCACTTTGCCATCGAGGTGTATGGCGCTGTCCGCAACCGAAAGGGCATGGCGATCGAACTGGCAGTTCGCGACTGGGCGAGACACGACGCCCACGCTGCCCGCATTGTCGAAGCAGTCGATCTCTACCGTCTCGATTGCACGCGTAAATTGTTCGTCGCTGCCGGCATGAGCGATGCCGAGGCCAAGAGCCGCAGCCTGCTGCTGTACGCCTGCGTTTTCGGTTTGTCGCTGATGCACTACGGTCATTTCGACGACAATCTCGCCGACCTCAAGCAACGTATCGCCGATCGCATCATCGGCGCCTAAGCTCTGCAGGCATGGGTGGTTTCGGTCTCTTGCCACTCCCCCTCCCAAGCCAGAATTTGCCGAATTAACCGGTCGACCGCAGATGTCAGCCCAAGCACCCCCCCCTGGGCATTGGGCTGCTGGACCGGCAAGTGGATGTCGACATTTTTCTCGGCAATCTGACGCCGCCCCCGGTCAAGCAGAAGCAAGCGCCCTTGCAGTACAGCAATACTTTGCTGCGGCGTCGTGAACCACTGGCTGAATTCGCGGATATCGAAACGCAGCACGCAGACGGTCCGGCTTTGCCCCGGCATCGACAAAGCCAATTGCTGAATCATGCGCTGCTGGATCAACAAGGCCGGCGGACCGGCCCAACGTGACATGGCGTATTCACGCAGGCGAGCGGGTTCGGCATAAGCCAGGCGGTAATCAATACCCAGAGTATCAAACCAAAGCGGCGCCCGTACCTCGACGGCCAGTGGCAATTTGCGCGGCACTTGCACCAGCACAGCTGGTGCCGCACCGAAGTCGTAGGTCGCAATCGCCGTATCGCCGCCGCGCTTTCCGGTGGTCAGGCAGCCCGAGATCGCAAACAGACAACACAGAATCAAGAGCATGCGCCGCATTTCAATCCCTCCGTCCTCCAGCAAAGCCGGGCTCTCCCGGGCCCGGCGGCATGGCCGGCGGGCCGAACACCAAGCCCTGCGGAGTGTCTTCAAGGATGCGCAAGACGCGACTCAGTTGCCGTGAGGTCAGCGAAAAGTCCTGCGCCAACTCATTCAGGCGAGGCATCAGGGCCGACGTTCCACTGGCCGAAGCGTCACCAACCGCCACATCGAATTTCTCCGTTGCCGCCTGCATGCGGGTGACCAGTTGCCGCGTTTCGGCCAGCAATGGCCCGACCTCCCCCGCTGCCTGCGACAGGTGCCGGATGTTGCGGTCATCGAGCAGCTTGCGCATCTGGATCAGCGTACCGTTGAGGTTGTCGAGCGCCGGTTTCATGCTGGCGGAACTGGCTTCCAGATTTGCCAGCGTCGCACTCAGGTGGCGAATATTGTCTTCATTCAGCACGGCATTGGCGCTCATAATCAATTGCCGTGCCTGCTTCAGCGTGGCCGAGCCGGTCTCGCCAAGTTCGTCGAAAATCGATGGAATCATAGTGATCCGAGGCGGCGCATCGTCATTCGGCACCAGTGCTTCGGCATCCTTGCCCGTTTCGAGCAACAGGATATGCGCAAGGCCGGTGACACCCTGATAATTCAGCTTGGCGACCGTGCCGCGCGTCAGGGGAACGCTACTACTCACCGAGATGGTGACGAGAATGTTCGCGTAATCTTCTGGGTCGAGACGGATGTCGCTGACCTTGCCGACCCGGATACCGCGGTAGCGAACCTGCGCCTGAGGATTCAGACCGCCGATATTCTGCTTGGTGACGACCACGTAATCGTTGGTCTCATCGTTGCCCCCTCCCAGCCAGTAAAGCGCGGCCAGGGCTGCAGCCCCGAGCAACAGGACGAACAGCCCGGCAAGGAAGGCGTGGGATTTGTTTTCCATGAGCAGAGATTAAAGCAGCTTCCGGCGATCTGCGCCAAAAAAGCCGGTCACAAAAGGATGATCCGACGTCATGACATTTTCCTTCGGACCGAAAGCGACGATATGCTGCTCGGCCAAGACGGCGACGTGGCTGGCCAGACCAGCAAGGGTGGCCAGATCGTGGGTGACCATGACTACAGTCAGTCCCAGCGACTGCTGCAGCGAGGCGACAAGATCGACAAAGTTCTGCGAACGGTCAGGATCCAGCCCCGCCGTTGGCTCGTCGAGCAGCAGCAGTTCCGGCTCCAGTGCCAGCGCCCGCGCCAGGGCAACCCGCTTGACCATGCCCCCGGAGAGTTCGGCTGGCATCAGGGCACCATGGCCAGGTTCGAGTTCCACCATCGCCAGCTTGAGATGGACGAGGCGCCGGATCCAGTCCTCATCCAGACAACGCAATTCACGCAATGGAAAGGCGATATTGTCGAAGACCGACAAGGCGGAGAACAGCGCACCGTGCTGAAAAAGCATGCCCAGACGCCGTCTGACCGAGCGCTGGAGGAGCTGGTCCGGATTGTCGAGATCGACGCCGAACAAGCGCACACTGCCGGCGTTGGGTCGCATCAGACCGAGCATTTCCCGCAAAAGCGTGGTCTTGCCGCTGCCCGAACCGCCAAGCAAGCCGACGATCTGTCCGGGGGCGATACTCAAGGACAGATCGCGGTGAACCGTAACCTCACCAAAGCGGGTGTAGATGCCACGCAACTCGACGACCGGTTCGCTCGTCACAATTGCGGGACGCCGATATGGCGGGTGAAAATGGCGAACACTGCATCGACAAGGATCACCGTCGTGATCGAGGTAACGACGGCGCTGGTGGTATTCGACGATAGGCTTTCGGTATTCGGTTTGACACGCAAGCCGAAATGGCAGGACACCAGCGCAATGACGAAGCCGAAAACCAGCCCCTTGCCCAGGCCGATCCAGAGATTGGCAACCGGCACGGCACGGGGCAGGTTATCGATGAAATACGACAGCGACAGATCGAGTTGCAGCAAAGCCGCCACCATGCCACCGAACAGCGCAATGGCCGAGATCCACAGAACCAGCAAGGGCATCGCTACGGTCAACCCGAAAATCTTGGGAAAAACGACACGCAGACTGCGCGAAATCCCCATCGTCGACAAGGCGTCGATTTCTTCGGTGACGCGCATGACGCCGATCTGTGCCGTCATCGCCGAACCGGAGCGCCCGGCGACCAGCACCGCCACCAGCACCGGACCCAGTTCTCGGATGATGGAAATACCGAGGATATTGACGATGAACAGGTCGGCACCAAAATTGCGCAACTGTAGTGCCGAGAGATAGCTGATGGTAATGCCGATGAGGAAGCCAACCAGAGCCGTCACCGGCAGCGCTTGTGCCCCCGCCTTGTAGAGATTGGCAGAGAATTCGCGTGCCGGAAATTCACGCGGATGACGCAGCAGATAGAGCATATCGAGCAGGAACTGCCCGAAAACCGCGACCAGCCCCCGCAGATTGCCCAGCGCCTTGAGCGCCAGCCCACCTGCCAGCAACACCGGCGAGAGGCGCACCCGCTCATGCGGCAAGACGACATCGGGCAAGTCGGCAACCCGCGCCAAAACAGTACGGTGGGGCTCCGAAACCTCGAGCGAGACCGGCCAGCTTCGGCCCCAGTTACGCCAAAGCAGAACCGCAGCCGCGCTATCGAGCCGTCCTAAACCTGAGAGATTCCAGTGCGCCGTGCTGGGCACCACTGCCAGCGCCGACTGGAGGTCGGTAATTTCCGGCAGCATCGCCGCCAGTGTCCAGTCACCGGACAGGCTCACATTCCCCGACTCAAGCTGGAGACGGGGTGCCGAAATCATGCAATTTTCCGGGTTGACCGTGGCTTGAAGGTATAGTTGCGTCCGATCTGCTTCCAGATCGCCGACTCCTCCGTCAAAGCAGCCGCCGTCCACGGATTTTCAGTCAACCAGTCGGCGGGCAGATCGAGAACAAAACCGCCATTGGCCGGGCGCACTCGCCAGGCGGGCAATGCCCGGTCGTCACGGGTACGATGCAAAATCACCGCCAGACGCAGGCAAAAGACCAGGTTCCAGGCACTGTCGTCCGCCGGCAAGGCGCCCAGCTTTTCCAGCTTGCCTCGATGGCCAAGGACCAGCAAGGCCAGGTGCGCCTGATCCTTCTTCGAGAACCCGGGCATGTCCGCGTAGGTCAGGATGTACGCGCCGTGCTTGTGGTAAGCATTGTGCGCAACCGAAATGCCAATTTCATGCACCCGGCAGGCCCAGGACAGAAACTGGACATCCGACTCCCCCGGCGCCCCCTCGGACAATTGCGCCAGTGCGGAAAGTGCCGTGGCTTCGACACGTTCGACCTGATCGCCTTCGACCTGATAGCGGCGGCGAAACTGGGCGATGGTCGCATCACGCATGTCGTGATGATGAAAGCGCCCAAGCAGGTCGTAGAGCACCCCGAGGCGCAGCGCACCATCCGCATAAGTCATGCGCTCAATACCCAGTTCCTCGAAGATCGCCGACATGATAGCCACCCCACCCGGGAACACCGGCAAGCGGTCGCTCTTGACGCCGGGCAGATCGAGCGCCTCGGCGGAACCGGCCTTGATCAGCAGCGCGCACAGGCGATCCAGACCCTCGCGGGTGATCCCGGTCTCGCCGTTGGGGTTGAGATTACTCATCTCGAGGACGTCTGCGATGGCACGCGCCGATCCGGACGAACCCACGGCCTCCTTCCAGCCCAGGCGCTGATAATCGTGGGCGATCAGCTCGATCTCCTTGGCCGCAGCGATCTGCGCTTCGCGCAAACGTTTGCGATCGAAACGCCGGTCGCCAAAAAATCGCTGCGTATAGCTGACGCAGCCCATGTAGAGCGACTCCATCAGCACCGGATCATGGCGCTTGCCAATAATGAATTCCGTCGAACCGCCCCCGATGTCGATTACCAGGCGCTTATGACTGGCCGCTGGCAACGAATGTGAAGCGCCGATGTAGATCAGACGTGCCTCTTCACGACCAGCGATGATTTCAATGGGAAACCCGAGTGCCTCTTCCGCGAGCGGAAGAAATTCAGTGGCGTTCTTGGCGACACGCAGGGTATTCGTCGCGACGACCCGCACCGCACCACGATCCAGTCCGCCCAGCCGCTCGCCAAAGACACGCAAGGCAGCCAGCGCCCGAGCCTGCGAGGCGGGATCAAGCCGCTTGTCTGCGGTCAGGCCGGAGGCCAGTCGCACCGGCTCCTTCAAGGAGTCCAACGTGTAAATCTGGTCATCGACCACCCGGCCTACCTGCAGGCGAAAGCTGTTTGACCCCAGGTCGACGGCGGCGACGGTTTCGTAAATCATCTAGAAAGCGGGCTGATTGCAAGGATTGGCGGGGATTCTACCACTGCCACCGGGCCGGAATTGTGACGCGGCAGCGGCACTGGTATCAAGTGCTTGATTGCTCAGTCGCAAATAATCCAAATCCAAAATCGCCAGTAATCGGCATAGGGGGCAGCCTTGATAGGCTGCCCCCCTGCCACACCACTCGGCATGCGGGTCCGCACCGGGCGGTTCGAGAAGTTGAGGTCATGAGAGACGAGGTACCCTGAGTCGATCAAAGTAAG
>NKXK01000022.1 GCA_004379165.1 Rhodocyclaceae bacterium
CCGCCACTTCGGTATGGCTCCTCTGTTGCGAGCATCTCAAGCGCACCATCGCGGCCATCGGACCACCGAAAACCCTCCGCTTGCAAACAGATCATGCAAACGGTATCGGGTAACTGCGGTTTTTAGGTTCATCGGCTTCGAAGGCCGCCGGTTTGCCGAGAATACGGTCGGGAATGCCGATCTTGCCGATGTCGTGCAGCCGGGCGCTCGTTGCCAGGACGTCGAGTTCGCGTCGGGACAGCCCGATATGCACCCCCAGGGCCAGCGACAGGCCGATGACCCGCTGGCAGTGCTCGCCGGTATTCCGGTCGCGCTCGCCGAGTGCAACCGCAAGGGAGTGCTCGATTTGTTCCAGCACGCTGGGCGATCTCATTTTGAATATGACGTCTGATGGACAGTAACACAGCGCCTGGATTCAATGGGCAAGCCAAAAAGACAGCGGGCGCCCGAAAGCGCCCGTTGTCCCAGGTGTTTGCTCGCTGCGTTCAGTCCTTGGGTACGGTATCTGCAAACGAGGGGCGCTGCATCAGCTTGCTGTAGAGCTTGCCAAGATTCGGGTACTGCTCCCGCCAGTCGATGTCGGCGAAACGGAAACACAGGTAACCGAGCGCGGTGCCGGCGGCGATGTCCGCCATCGAAATGTGCGTGCCCATGCAGAAGGGCTTTTCACCCAGCCCGTCGGCCATGAAGGCGAGGCTGCGGTGGATCTTGTCGCGCTGACGGGCGATCCAGTCACTGCTTTGCTGTGCAACGGGTCGCTTGGCTTCGAGGAAGGCGCTGGCGGCGGCATCGCAAATGCCATCGGCGAGGGCTTCCCAGCGCTTGACTTCGGTGCGCTCGCGGTTGGGGGCGGGAAAGAGCTTGTTGTTCGGGGTCACGTTATCGATATATTCGACTATCACCCGCGAATCGAACAACGGAGTTTCCTCGTCCAGCAGCAAGACCGGAATCTTACCCAGCGGATTGATGTCTGGCACCTTGCTGTCTGCCAGCCATGGCGAGTCGATCAAGAATTCGAATTCGATCTTTTTTTCTGCCAGCACGATGCGCACTTTGCGCACGAACGGGCTGGTATGGGAGCCGATCAGCTTCATCGTATGCTCTATGATTTGGGGGCTTCGATTATAGCGTATGGGCAGCGGGGGGCGGTGCGGGTAAAATTCCGCTTTTGATCAAAGACCCGTTCAAGGGAAGTTTCCATGGAATTCAATCCGCTGACTGCACTTTCTCCGCTTGATGGCCGTTACGCCGGCAAGGTTGACGCCCTGCGCGAGCATTTTTCCGAATTCGGCCTGATCCGCGCCCGTCTCAAGGTCGAGATCGAGTGGCTGAAGGCGCTGGCGGCCGAGCCGCACTTTGCCGAAATTGCCGCATTTTCCGCTTCGACCGTAGCAGAGTTGGATGCGCTGGTCGCCAACTTCGGTCCGGAGCAGGCGGCCGAGGTGAAGGCCATCGAAGCCACCACCAACCACGACGTCAAGGCGCTGGAATACTGGATCAAGGACAAGACCAAGGCCAATGCCGAAGTGGTCAAGGTCAGCGAATTCATCCACTTCGCCTGCACCTCCGAGGACATCAACAATCTGTCGCACGCGCTGATGTGCCAGGGCGCCCGCGAACAGGCCATGCTGCCGACGCTGGACAAGGTCATCGCCAAGCTGACCGAACTGGCCCACGCCTACGCCGACATCCCGATGATGAGCCGCACGCACGGCCAGCCGGCAACGCCGTCGACCATGGGCAAGGAAATGGCCAACGTCGCCTACCGTCTGCAGCGTGCTCGCGCTCGCATTGCTCAGGTCGAACTACTCGGCAAGATCAACGGCGCGGTCGGCAACTACAATGCCCACCTCGCCGCCTACCCGGGCTACGACTGGGAAGGTTTCGCCAAGCGCTTCGTCGAATCGCTCGGCCTGACCTTCAATCCCTACACCATCCAGATCGAGCCGCACGATGCGCTGGCCGAGCTGTTCGATGCCTTCGCGCGCGCCAACAGCATCCTGGTCGACCTCGACCGCGACGTCTGGGGCTACATCTCCCTCGGCTTCTTCAAGCAGAAGGTCAAGGCCGGTGAAATCGGTTCCTCGACCATGCCGCACAAGGTCAATCCGATCGACTTCGAAAACTCCGAAGGTAACCTCGGCCTGGCCAACGCCGTCCTCAAGCACCTTGCTGAAAAGCTGCCGATCTCGCGCTGGCAGCGCGACCTGACCGACTCCACCGTGCTCCGCAACATGGGCGTCGGCCTCGGCTACACGCTGCTCGGCTACGACTCGCTGCTGAAGGGCCTGGGCAAGCTGGAAATCAACGCCGATCTGATGAAGGCCGACCTCGACGCCAACTGGGAACTGCTCGCCGAGCCCATCCAGACCGTCATGCGCCGTTATGCGGTGCCCAATGCCTACGAAAAGCTCAAGGAGCTGACCCGCGGCACCCGCGTGTCGCGCGACGGCATGCAGGCCTTCGTGACTACGCTGGACATCCCGGAAGCGGCCAAGGCCGAGTTGCTCAAGCTGACGCCGTGGGACTACACCGGCAAGGCCGCCGAACTGGCAAAGCGCATCTGATGAAGTGCACCAAGTGCGGGCTGGACGTGCCCGAAGATGCCATTTACTGCCCGCACTGTACCGGCGACCGCAAGACCCGCGATATCGAACTCTATCGCGGTGGCGCCAAAGGCGGTGCGCTCGGTCTGGGGATTGGCCTGCTGCTGGTGACGATCATGCTCTCGATGTACGACATGGAGCGCGGGATTGCCGCCATCGCACTGGTCCTGCCCATCGGGACCTTTACCACCGGATTGATCATCGGCCTGGTCAAGGCCAAACGTGAATGGAAGTAAGCCACATGTCTTTTGCAGAAAACCTCAAGAAGCTTCCCGGGATCTCCCATCTTGCAGCGATCAACCTGCTCGATGCCGACAGCAATGTTGTCGCCAGCATCGAAAACAAACCGGGCAGCCAGGGCTCGCTCGCCGTGTATAACCATCTGGCGCAGACCTATGGTTCGATCAATGGCGAAGCCGCGAAGAAGGGGCTGGAAATTTTTGCCGAGCATACCGAGGACGAGCGTGCCAATCCGGGCAAGCACCCGAACATCGCCCGTCTGCTGGCCATCGAATCCGGCCAGTCGGCACTGCGGGTGAAGCACGTTTTCGCGGTCTGATCCTTCATCAAAAACAATCAAGGGGCTGGTGAATTTGCTTCACCAACCCCTTGTCTTTGATTTCGGTCATCAAGCTATAATTTGCGCGGAATAAAAACGGACCGCAACGCGTATACGTCATGCAGTCCTTCCAATCGATCAACAACGGAGATCACCCATGAAAACCAAAATCGCGCTCGCCCTCCTCTCTGTCAGCCTCGTCAGCGGCGCTGCCGTCGCCCAGGTCAAGCCGGAAGACGCCATCAAGTAGCCTCGTCAGCGGCGCTGCCGTCGCCCAGGTCAAGCCGGAAGACGCCATCAAGTGGCGCCAGTCCGGCTATGCCTTCATGGCCTGGAACATGGGTCGTATCAAGGCCAATGTGGACGGCACCTACAATAAGGATGAAGTGATCAAGGCGGCCAACGCCATTCAGGCGATTGCCAATTCGGGCATGGGCGCGCTGTACCTGCCGGGTACCGACAAGGGCAAAGGCTGGAAGGAGACCCGTGTCAAGCCGGAACTGTTCACCGACAAGGAAGGCGTCGGCAAGGTCGCGACCAATTTCGTCCAGCAGGCCAACGAAATGGCCAAGGTTGCCGCTGCCGGCGATGCCGCAGCTACCAAGGTGCAGTTTGGCAAGCTGGGCGAGTCCTGCAAGGGCTGCCACGACAAGTTCCGCGTCGACGAGAAGTAATCCGCGGATTGCTCCGCACACGATGGCGCCTGCGGGCGCCATTTTCATCTCTGCTCAAACTCCAACTGTCACCTTGGCGATTCAACATGACGAATAAGCGCGTTTTCATCTGGGATCTACCGACCCGCATCTTCCACTGGGCGCTGGTCCTGTGCGTCATTGGTGCCGTGATCAGTGGCCAGATCGGCGGCAACCTCATGGAGTGGCATGGCAAGCTGGGTCTGGCCGTCGTCGGCCTGATCGCTTTCCGTCTGGTCTGGGGACTGCTGGGTTCGACCTACGCCCGCTTCTGCCAGTTTTTCCCGACGCAGGGCAAGGTCTTGGCCTACCTCAAGGGGCAATGGCAGGGTCATGGTCATAACCCGCTGGGCGCCTTCTCGGTCTTTGGCCTGCTGGCGCTGCTGGCTTTTCAGGTGGGCAGCGGCCTGTTTGCCAATGACGACATCGCCTTCAACGGCCCAATGCAGGCGCTGGTCGGCAAGGATCTCAGCGATGTGCTCACCGGCTGGCACAAGCTGGCGTCGAATGTGCTGATTGCGCTGGTCGTGCTGCATATCGGCGCCATCATGTTCTACGCTCACGTCAAGAAGGACAACCTCGTCAAGCCGATGATCACCGGCTGGAAAGACAATGCCGAAGGCGAATCGGCACGCGGTGGTGGCGTGTTGGCGCTGGTGCTGGCAATCGCAGTGGCTGCGGCGGCGGTCTACGGTGCCAGCGGCGCCTGGGTGCCTGCACCGCCACCACCACCACCGGCGGCAGAAACACCGAACTGGTAGGCGCGCCGAAGCGTCGCCCAAAGAAAAAGCCACCGATTTTGGTGGCTTTTTCGTGTTGACCGCAGCAGTGGATCAGACGACCGCGCCTTCTTCGTTGGCGCCTTCGATGACCTTCTTCTGCTTGATGAATTGCTCGCGCGAGACGCCCAGCCACATTACCAGCGGGCTGGCCACCAGCACCGAGGAGTAGATGCCGAAGCAGATGCCGATGGTCAGGGCCAGCGAGAAGTAATAAAGCGTTTCCCCGCCGAAGATCAGCATCGACAACACCATCATCTGCGTACTGCCGTGGGTGATGATGGTCCGGCTGATGGTACTGGTGATGGCGTGGTCGAGAATCTGGGGGGTACTCATGCCGCGGACCTTCTTGAAGGTTTCACGGACGCGGTCGAAGACGACCACCGATTCGTTAACCGAGTAGCCGAGTACAGCCAGCACCGCGGCCAGCACCGACAGCGAGAACTCCCACTGGAAGGCAGCAAAAAAACCGAGAATGATGATCACGTCGTGCAGGTTGGCGATGATTGCCGACACGGCAAAGCGCCACTCGAAGCGGAAAGCGAGGTAGATGACGATGCCGAGAATTACCAGCAGCAGGGCCATCGCGCCGTTCTCGGCGAGCTCCTTGCCGACCTGCGGGCCGACGAACTCGACGCGCGACAGCGCGGCACCCGGCGCCTCGGCTTCCAGCGACTGCATGACCGTTTCGCCGAGCTTGGCGGTGTTCTGGTCACCCTTCAGGGGCAGGCGGATCATCACGTCCTGCGACGAACCGAAGTTCTGCACCTGATAGTCCGAGAAGCCGGCCTTGCCCAGCGCGCCGCGGATCTTTTCGAGGTCCGCCGCCTGCTGGTACTTCACTTCGACAAGCGTGCCGCCCGTGAATTCGACCGACAGGTGCAAGCCCTTGGTGGCGAGGAAGAAAACCGCCAGCAGGAAGGTGACCAACGAAATGACGTTGAACACCAGCGCGTGGCGCATGAAGGGAATGTCTTTCTTGATCCGGAAAAATTCCATGGTCGTTTTTCCTTACTTTTTGCCGTTGACCGCAGACGCTGTGCCCGGCTTCCAGATCTGGCCGATGGCGACCTTGGTCAGCTTCTTCTGGCGGCCATAGATCAGGTTGACCAGAGCGCGCGAGACGACGACCGAAGAGAAGATCGAGGTCATGATCCCCAGACAGTGCACCACGGCAAAGCCGCGAACGGGGCCTGAGCCGAAGATGAGCAGGGCGAGGCCAGCGATCAGTGTCGTGATGTTGGAGTCGAGAATGGTGCCAAAGGCGCGTTCGTAGCCTTCCGAGATGGCGGCCTGCGGCGGCATGCCGGCCCGCAGTTCTTCGCGCACCCGCTCGTTGATCAGCACGTTGGCGTCGATGGCCATCCCCAGCGTCAGCGCGATGGCGGCGATACCGGGCAGGGTCAGCGTGGCCTGCAGCAGCGAGAGCAGGGCCACGAGGAAGAGCAGGTTGGCGGCCAGTGCCAGCACCGACACGACACCGAACATCTGGTAGTAGAGAATCATGAAGACGGCGATGGCGGCAAAGCCCCACATCGTCGAATTGAAACCTTTCTGGATGTTTTCAGCACCGAGTGACGGACCGATGGTGCGCTCTTCGATGATATCCATGGGCGCAGCCAGCGAGCCGGCACGCAACAGCAGCGCCGTGTCGTTGGCTTCGCTGGTGGTCATGCGGCCGGAAATCTGTACGCGGCCACCGCCAATTTCGGTGCGGATGACCGGTGCGGTGACGACTTCACCCTTGCCCTTTTCGATGAGCAGGATGGCCATGCGCTTGTTGACGTTCTCGCGGGTCACATCCTTGAATATGCGGGCGCCAGCAGCGTCCAGTGTCAGGTGTACCGCTGGCTCGTGAGTCTGGCCATCGAAACCGGGTTGGGCGTCGGTCAGGCGGTCGCCAGTGAGGACGACCTGCTTCTTCACCAGCAGCGGCTGGCCGCCACGCTCGGTATAGACCTCGGTGCCGAACGGGGCACTGCCCGAGATCGCCGCTTCGAGCGCGCCCGGCGAGTCGTCGACGAGGCGGATTTCCAGGGTCGCGGTGCGGCCGAGGATGTCCTTGGCCTTGGCCGTGTCCTGCACGCCCGGCAACTGGACGACGATGCGGTCGGCACCTTGCTGCTGGATCACCGGTTCGGCGACGCCGAGTTCGTTGATCCGGTTGTGCAGCGTGGTGACGTTCTGCTTGAGCGCGAATTCGCCAATCTTCTTCTGCGCTTCCGGCTTCAGCGTCGCCACCAGCTTGAAATCAGTGCCGTCGGCCACTTCGTTGAGCAGCAGGTCCGGCTGACTATCGGTAATGGCGTTGCGTGCCTTGTCGCGGGTTTCGGCATCGCGGAACTTGACGACCAGGCGTTCACCTTCGCGGTTGATACCGGCGTGGCGCAGATTTTTGTCGCGCATCACGGTGCGCAGGTCAGCCGACATCGAATCAAGACGCTTGGTCAGCGCACCCTTCATATCCACCTGCAGCAGGAAGTGCACGCCGCCGCGCAGGTCGAGGCCGAGGTACATCGGCAGCGCGTGCAGGCTGGTCAGCCACTGCGGCGAAGCCGACAGCAGGTTGAGGGCAACCACGTACTGCGGGTCGGCCGGGTCCGGGTTGAAGGCCTTTTCCAGGATGTCCTTGGCCTTCAGCTGGGTGTCGGTGTCCTTGAGGCGGGTCTTGACGCCATTGGTGTCGAGCTGGATGCCAGTGTGCTCGACGCCCGCAGCCTTCAGGGTCTCTTCGACGCGGCTCTGCGTCTTGGCGTCGACCTTGATCGTGGCCTTGGCACTGGAAACCTGCACCGCCGGCGATTCACCGAAGAAATTGGGCAGGGTGTAGATGAAGCCCAGCACCAGCGCGATGGCGACGGTGATGTACTTCCAGAGGGGGTAGCGATTCATGGTGGCTCTAAAGCGAAAAAGGCGGCCGGCGGCCGCCTTCTGGCGTGGGTTACAGCGACTTCAGCGTGCCCTTGGGCAGAACCAGGCCAATGGCCGGCTTCTGGACGGTGACTTCGGTGCCTTCGGCGATTTCCAGCGTGACGTAGTTGTCGCCAACCTTGGTGATCTTGCCGACCAGGCCGCCACCAGTGACGACTTCGTCGCCCTTGGCCAGCGCCTCGATCAGGGCCTTGTGTTCCTTGGCCTTCTTCATCTGCGGGCGAATCATCAGGAACCAGAGCACGACGAACATCAGGATCATCGGCAGCAACTGCATGAAGCCGCCGGTCGGATCGGCAGCGGCGCCAGCGGTCTGGGCGTGGGCAAGACTAATCATGGGTAAGACTCCGGATTGCGGGGTGAATTAAACGGGGCATTCTATCACTCACCCGAGTTGCGGGTACGCGCGAACTCGGCTGACCACTGCTCGAGCGTGCCGGCCTCGATGGCGGCACGCATCTCGGCCATGATGGTCTGATAGAAATGCAGGTTGTGGATGGTGTTGAGCATGCCGCCGAGGATTTCGCCGGAGCGGAAAAGGTGGTGCAGGTAACTGCGGCTGAAATTCTGGCAGGTGTAGCAGGTGCAGGACGGATCGAGTGGACCGGTGTCGGTACGGTGCCTGGCGTTCTTGATCTTGATGTCGCCGAAACGGGTGAAAAGGTGGCCATTGCGCGCATTGCGCGTCGGCATCACGCAGTCGAACATGTCGATGCCGGCCTTGACCGAGCGCACCAGATCTTCCGGTGTGCCAACGCCCATCAGGTAACGCGGCTTGTGCGTCGGCAGCTTGGGGGCGGTATGGGCGAGGATGCGCACCATGTCTTCCTTGGGCTCGCCGACCGACAGGCCGCCAATGGCCATGCCATCAAAGCCGATGTCGTCCAGCCCGGCCAGTGATTCGTCGCGCAGGTCTTCGTACATGCCGCCCTGGACGATGCCGAACAGCGCGTTGCGGTTTTCCAGCTTGTCGTGTTCGTCCCGCGAGCGGCGCGCCCAGCGCATTGAGAGGCGCATCGATTTGGCCGCCTCCTCCCGTGTGGCCGGGTAGGGCGTGCATTCGTCGAAGATCATCACGATGTCGGAATTCAGCACGTGCTGGATCTGCATCGAGATTTCCGGCGACAGGAAAAGCTTGGCACCGTCGTGCGGCGAACTGAACTTGACGCCCTCCTCAGTGATCTTGCGCAGGGCGCCGAGCGAGAAGACCTGGAAACCGCCGGAGTCGGTGAGGATGGGTTTGTGCCACTGCATGAAGTCATGCAGGCCGTTGTGCGCCTTGATCACATCCAGCCCCGGCCGCAACCACAGGTGGAAGGTGTTGCCGAGGCAGACCTGGGCGCCGATTTCGGCCAGCGAGGCCGGTGTCATCGCCTTGACGGTGCCGTAAGTGCCGACCGGCATGAAGACGGGTGTCTGGATCTGGCCGTGCGCCAGCGTCAGCGTGCCGCGGCGGGCGGCGCCGTCGGTCTTGAGGAGTTCAAACTGCATCGGCTTTCTCGAGAAGCATCGCGTCGCCATAGCTGAAGAATCGGTAGCGCTGGGCGACGGCGTGGGCATAGGCTTCGCGGATCGCCGCCATGCCGGAAAAGGCCGAAACGAGCATCAACAGCGTCGATTTCGGCAAATGGAAATTGGTGATCAGGCGGTCGACGACCTTGAAGCGGTAGCCGGGGGTGATGAAAATGTCGGTCTCGGCGCCGCCAACGCGCACCGCGCCGTTATCGTTCCCCGCCGACTCCAGCGCCCGCAGGCTGGTGGTGCCGACGGCGATGATCCGGCCACCAGCGGCGCGCGTGGCGGCAATGGCCTCGACGGTGGCCTGCGGAATCTCGAAACGCTCGCTGTGCATGCGGTGGTCGGCAATCTTCTCGACGCGCATCGGCCGGTAAGTGCCGGCGCCGACGTGCAGCGTCAGGAAGGCGGTGTTGATGCCCTGCGCCCGCAACGTCTCCAGCATCGCCTCGTCAAAATGCAGTCCGGCAGTCGGCGCGGCCACGGCGCCCGGTTCGCGCGCATAGACGGTCTGGTAACGGGTTTCGTCGGCGCCTTCGGCCGGGTGTTCGATGTAGGGCGGCAAGGGCAGCTTGCCGTACTGCTCCGACAATTCCCAGAAGTTGCCAGCATCGACCAGTTCGAGCGCGAAGAAGTCACCGTCGGTGCCGGCGCGGCCGGTCATTCGCACATCAAAGGCATCAGCGAGGCGCAGCGTGCTGCCGGCCTTCGGCGCCTTGCTGGCACGGATCTGGCAGATCGCGTGCGTGGCATCGACGATGCGCTCGAGCATCACCTCGATGTGGCCGCCGGTGTCCTTGCAGCCGAAAAAGCGCGCCTTGATCACCCGTGTGTCGTTGAACACCAGCAGGTCCCCCGCACGCAGCAGGCCGGGCAGGTCGGCAAACTGGCGGTCGACGAGTTGCAAGCCTTTGCTCCCGATTTTCGCGGGATTTTCAGGTTCACCGCAGCAGCCGGCAGGCAGCCCTCGCGGGCAGACATGCAGCAAGCGGCTGCCCCGGCGCTCCGCGGCGGGGTGCTGGGCGATCAGTTCGGGCGGGAGGTGAAAGTCGAAGTCGTCGACAGAGAGGGACGTCATGGCGCTGCGCATGCGAAAACGGCTCTCCGGGAAGGGAGAGCCGCTTGGAATTTGGTGCCCCGAGCCAGACTCGAACTGGCACACCTTTCGGCGGCGGATTTTGAATCCGAGTCGCTACCCCTGAACACCAAGGAAAAAACACAGTAATCCCAATTTATTCAATGGACTACTCTACCTAGCGTTACCCCAGTTTACCACGGATTACCGCGCCAAGTGCTGCAAAAGTGCTGCATTGAGGTGATGAGGCCAATTTTCTGGGAGGTTGGGGTAAAAACCGAACTGGTGGCTATACAGAATGCAGCTATGTAGCTGCGTTCTTTGGAAAACCACTATGGAAAAATTACTATCCCCGAAGGCGTTAGCCGAATTACTCGGCATCGCTACGCAAACGATCTACAACCGACACTCACTGGGCGGTGATCTTCCCCCCGCGATTAAAGTGGGGCGGGCCCTGAGATTTAGGCCGAGCGATGTATCCGCATGGCTAGAACGTCATCGTCAGTTCGCAGACGATTCGCCTCAAGTTCTGCTACTTCCAGTGATTCGCCGGTCAGGGCGACCAACTAAAGCAGAGCAGATTGCTCGTCGTCGTTAAAACGGGTATCCGGAAAAAGTTGGGGGTTGACGCCTAGAAGTCGTCTGAGTCCAAAAACAGAAGAAGCGTGGGTAGGTCGGTTCCAAGGTTCCCTGGCCGGGGCTTAATCTTGGTTTCATACCCATCATCGAATGACCCCATGCAGAACATCATTCGCGCCATGCCAACCTCTTCAAACCGCTGTTTCTTCTTGACCCTGACTTTCTCCTGGATGGAAACCCGGCGTTGCAGCCTGTCTGTGAATAGCACCTTGGCCCGTAACCGCTCAAACGTATAACCCCGGCCATCTCGATAGACCCGACGCACCTTGGCATTGAACGACTCGGTGAAGGCGTTGGTGATGCGGTGGTCGTCGAAGTAGTTGAGAATCCATTCCTTCCAGTTGCGGAAGGCGGTCTTCACGGGCCGGAATGGCTTGGCAAGCTCATCAGGAATGCTTGCCTCCCAAACAAGATATTCGCCCCAAGCCTCTTCCTTCGTTTCCACGTCATAGACCTTGTACAGCCGTTCCTTCAGGTCGTAGGCTGTCGCCAGCAGCGGAAAGCTGTTCAGCCAACCAGAGACGGTCAGGTATTGCTCATCGTTCAGGTCGGCGGCTCGCTTGTCGAACAGCTCGTGCGCCTTCTTCAGCCCGGCTCCTTGCTTCTTCGGGTCGGCTTTGCCGATGCCGCGCCTAACGGCGTCCAAAGCAGCGTTGGCCTTGCTGACGACGTGGGATTTGTCGACCACGATTTTCAGGGCTTCGGATTCTTCGGTGGACAACCTCGATAATAACTATGGCGAGGAATCAGTGCTCGATGTGCTCGGCTCACTGCGTCAAATCCGCAGCCCCGCGCATCCCGATGAGTGCAACTATGTTCGCGTGGTTGTTGATGGCCTCGAAGTTGCATACTGGTGCGACGACGAGTGGCGTGACGACCCGGCGTGCGTGATGGGAGCTTTTCTTGGCGCGGCTCACGGCTGAGACTGCTTGACCTCTAACTGTCGAGTCCCTATCCTCTTCTCAAGGAGATTGTGTTGGCGGATTTTTTCAGCAAACGGTTTGGCAAGAATGTGTGGGTGACCAATCACGCTCGGGAAAGTATGCAACGTCGGAATATTGATGTTGCCACGCTGGAACGGGTCATCGAGGAAGGCGAAATAAAACGCCGTGACGAGGTGAATTTGTGGGTTTTCACACAAATCCAAGAGCGGGCCGACAACTTAATTTGCGCCGCCGTTGTCGAACAGGCTGCGGTGGTAATTAAGACGGTCATGGTTAATTGGGAACCGGAGGACGAAGCATGAGAATCAAGTACGATGACCAGGACGACATCCTATTCATTGAGTTCTCCAAAGAACCCATCATCAAGGATGTTTCGCATGGCTGGAACGTCAATGTCGGCTACGCGGCAAACGGAATCGCTGAAATAACGATTCTTGACGCCAAGGCGGCTGGCTACTGGCCTCTGGAAAACGCTAAGGATTTGCTGCATCTCGCAGCCTAGTCCAAGCATCAAACTTCAACCCCCGCGCAGAACTGCCGGGGGTTCTACGTCTACGGGATTGGCCGAGTTCATGGAGGCCAGAGAGATTCAGAATGCCCGTCATTGCAAATTCCAGATGTGAAAAACCGGCAGAACTGCACGGGGTCGAGAAGTTAAGTCGAGATAGTGCCTAGCAGGCCACCATCATTGATGTGCGTCACAAGGTCGCCATAACGAGCCGCAGATTTTTGGTACGCAGCCGTAAAAGCATTGGCCAGAAAACTGTGCTTTCCTCTTTCGTAAAACGCCAACAACCCATCCTCCAGACCGTAAATTACACGATCCGTCGGACTCCACTGTTTCCAGCCTACCTCAAGTGTCCCAAGAGTGTCCCATGGTGGATTTCATGGGGTAGAAAAGAAAAAAGGCTTTCCGCCTGGAAAGCCTTGTCTCTCAATGCTTGGTGCCCCGAGCCAGACTCGAACTGGCACACCTTTCGGCGGCGGATTTTGAATCCGCTGCGTCTACCGATTCCGCCATCGGGGCGATTGGAGGCCGGATTATCCCTGAATCACTTCTTTGGTTCAAGCGAATCCGCACACGGGAAGCTGCGGGACAGCGAACTGGCAACCAGTGTCGCCGTGTTGACCCCGGTATTCGATGGCACCCGGTCGAAGCCACCGAGCACGGCGCGGACGAGGCGCGATGACAGGTCTGGCGTTTTCGGCAGGCAGAACGCGTTGAGCTTGACCCCGACCTTCTCGGACAGGAAATCGCCGATGGCGTAACCGTCGGCAAACCCGGCAAGGTAGCCGATGCACCGGCCGCTACGGACCGACTGGTAGGGGTCGCTGCTCTTTTCGCCGGCGTAGAAGGCTTCAGCCGCCTGGCAATCCTCGCGCAGTTCCTGTCCGGTGTAGGCCTGGGCCTGGCCGGCGGCGAGCAGTGCTGCAATGAAGAGGATGTGTTTCATGATTTCTCGAACCAGCTCAATTTCTCGTGCAGGCCAACGACACTGCCGACGACAATCAATGCCGGTGGCTTGATGCCGCTTTCGGCAATCAGGTGGGGCAGGGTGCCCAGCGTGCCGAGCAGCGTGTGCTGGTCAGGCAGGGTGCCGTTGCGGACGACGGCGGCCGCGGTCATCGACGGCAGGCCGTGGTTGATCATTTGCCGGCAGATTTCGGCAGCACCGCCGATGCCCATGTAGAAGACCACCGTTTGGTTCGGGCGGGCCAGTGCCGACCAGTCGAGATTGACGCTTTGGTCCTTGAGGTGGCCGGTGACAAAGGTCACAGCCTGGGCGTGATCGCGGTGGGTTAGCGGGAAGCCGGAATAGGCGCCGCAACCGGCGGCGGCGGTAACGCCGGGTACGACTTCGAACAGAACGCCGGAGGCAGCTAGGGTTTCGAGTTCTTCGCCGCCGCGGCCGAAAATGAACGGGTCGCCGCCCTTGAGACGGACGACCGACAGGCCCTCGCGGGCCAGATCGACCAGCAGTTGGTTGATTGCGTCCTGCGGCATCGTGTGTTTCGACGACTCCTTGCCGGCATAGATGCGGCGGGCGTCGTTGCGGGCGAGGTCCACGATGCCATCGCCGACCAGGTTGTCGTACACCAGCGCGTCGGCCCGGGCAATCAGACGAGCAGCCTTGACCGTCAGCAGTTCCGGATCGCCGGGACCGGCGCCGACCAGCCAGACCTTGCCCGGCTGCAGTTTTTGGATGGTAGTCATTTTTCTCTCGCTTTCCCTGGGGCGCCATCCTAATGCGTGAAGGTGCGCCTGCCAATAGACGCAGATCATGAAAAATCCAGCTACCTCCTTTGGGTGTTCGGAGTAATCCCTAAGAACTATAAGCGTATGAAAACCCAAATATTCCCGGCATCAAAAAAGCTTGATGGTTATCAAGGATTGGCGATTGATCGAAGCGCAACCTAGCGTCCATCGTGTTCAGGGGGTGTTTGACACGACTTTATTTTGATCAAGGAGAGGAAAGATGAAGAAGTCTGTATCGGGGATGCTAGCTTTGAGTGCCATGGCTTTTGCGATGGGCGCGGCCTTTGCTCAGGATGCTGCCAAGGCGCCGGAAATGACGGCGGCCGAAAAGGAGCAGGCCAAGAAGATTTACTTTGAACGTTGCGCCGGTTGCCACGGTGTGCTGCGCAAGGGCGCCACCGGCAAGAACCTCGAGCCGCACTGGAGCAAGAAGGACAAGGATGGCAAGGTCACCGAGGGCGGCACGCTCAAGCTCGGTCAGAGCCGTCTGGAAAAGATCATCGGTTACGGTACCGATGGCGGCATGGTGAACTTCGACGACATCCTGACCAAGGAAGAAATCACCCTGATGTCGAAGTACATCCAGAACACCCCGGATGTCCCGCCCGAGTACAGCTTCAAGGATACGATGGATTCCTGGAAGGTCATCGTGCCGGTCGATCAGCGTCCGAAGAAGCAGATGAACAACTTCAACCTGAACAACATGTTCTCGGTCACCCTGCGTGACACCGGTGAAGTTGCCCTGATCGACGGCGATACCAAGGAAATCCGTTCCATTGTCAAGACCGGCTACGCTGTCCACATTTCCCGCCTCTCTGCTTCAGGTCGTTATGTTTACGTGATCGGTCGCGATGGACGCCTGAGCCTGATTGACCTGTGGATGGAAAAACCGGCCGTTGTCGCCGAAGTCAAGATCGGCTTCGACGCCCGCTCGGTCGATACCTCCAAGTTCAAGGGTTATGAAGACAAGTATGCGGTAGCTGGCTCCTACTGGCCGCCCCAGTACGTGATCATGGACGGCGACACCCTGAAGCCGCGCAAGGTCGTTTCCACCCGTGGCATGACTGTCGATGGCGAATACCATCCGGAACCGCGCGTCGCTTCCATCGTCGCCTCTTTCATCAAGCCGGAATGGGTCATCAACATCAAGGAAACAGGCCAGATCCTGCTGGTCGATTACTCCGACATCGAAAACCTGAAGACCACCACGGTCGGTTCTGCCAAGTTCCTGCATGACGGCGGCTGGGATGCATCCAAGCGTTACTTCCTGGTGGCCGCCAACGCCTCCAACAAGATCGCTGCGGTCGATACCAAGACCGGCAAGCTGGCGGCGCTGGTCGACACCGCGAAGATTCCGCACCCGGGTCGCGGCGCCAACTTCGTCCATCCGAAGTTCGGTCCGGTCTGGGCAACGGGTCACCTCGGTGCCGATGTTGTGACCCTGATCTCGACGCCGTCGGACAAGAAGGAACACGCCAAGTACAAGGAATACAACTGGAAGGTCGTTCAGGAGATGAAGCACGTTCCGGGCAACCTGTTCGTCAAGACCCATCCGAAGTCCAAGCACTTCTGGGCCGATGCGCCGCAGAACCCGGACAAGGATCTGGCTGAATCCGTCGCCGTCTGGGATATGGCCGATCTGTCCAAGCCGAAGGCGATCCTGAATGTCGCCAAGGACTCCGGCCTGCCGCCGACCAAGGCCGTCAAGCGCGCCGTGCATCCGGAATACTCGGCTGACGGCAAGGAAGTCTGGATCTCCCTGTGGGGCGGCAAGACCGACCAGTCCGCCGTGGTTGTGTATGACGACGCAACGCTCAAGGTCAAGAAGGTCATCACCGATCCGAAGATGATCACGCCGACCGGCAAGTTCAACGTCTATAACACCCAGCACGACATTTACTGATCGGCTGCGGATCGTTTGATCTGAGGCAATTGACGGGGGCGCAAGCCCCCGTATTCTCTGGTGCGTCGGCATTCCGCAATGCCGGTTCGGCGACGCTCCGTGATTAGGAGACAAAGAGAATGAACCAGAAACTGATGGTATCCCTGCTGCTTGCCGGCCTCGGCATGGGCGCGCAGCTGGCACACGCCGCACCGCCGGACTGGAGCAAGGTGCCGGCGACCAAGATTCACGTTTTCCACCCCGGCCAGACCCCTTGGCAGTGGATCGAGAGCAAGGGCAAGCATGGCGGCAGCCGCGGGCTGGCGCGCGGCGAATCCTGTGCCGGCTGCCATGTCGAGGGCGGTGAACTCAATCTCGACATGTCGCGTCTGTCCGGCGAACTGGAAACCAAGGGCGCGCCGAAGACGATGACCTACCCGGTGAATGTGCAGGCCGCCTACGATGCCGACAACCTGTACCTGCGCCTGAGCTTCAAGGCCCCGGCCGGCGGTTTCGACAAGTCGGACAAGGACAACGAACTGAAGGCGACGGTGCTCTTCCCCAATGCCCAGATTCCGATGCCGGAACAGGTCGGCTGCTGGGCCACCTGCCATCAGGATCTGAAAACGATGAAGGATGGCAGCGACAAGACCAAGTATGTCGCCAGTGGCGCCTATGACCTGATGCAATGGGCAAGCAGTGGTAAGACATCGGATGGCAGCATTACCGACAAGCGGGCGATGGACGGTGGCAAGGCCGGCGTCAAGGCCGAAGGTGCCAAGTCCGGTGACACCTGGACGGTGACCTTCACCCGAAAGCTGGCCGGCGGGGTTGCACTCGCTGCCGGCAAGCCGGTTCAGTTCGGCATCGCAGTCCACGCCGACAATGCCGGTGGCCGTTTCCACCATGTCTCGCTTGGCCATACCCTTGGCCTCGGTGCTGATGGTGACGTCAAGGCGGTCAAGCAGTAATCGCAATGCCGGTACCGATCTCCCCGATCTTGCGAGCGACCCTGCGTTGCGTGCCGGCCCTGCTGGCATTCGCCGCCGGGCTCGCCGTCGCGCAGACGGTGCATGAGGTCGGTATCCGCGAATACCGTTTCGAGCCGGCCGAACTGCGTATCAAGGCGGGCGATGCGGTGCGCTGGAGCAACCGGGAAAAGCGCACCAGCCACTCGGTCGTCTTCCCGGCGGAAGGCGGTCTGGAGTCGGAACGGATGTTTCCCGGCGAGTCCTGGCAACGGACCTTCGATCAACGCGGACGGCACGACTACCAGTGCGGCCCGCATCCGGAAATGAAAGGAGTTGTCCTTGTCGAGGAGTAGTCTCGTTTTTGCCCTGTTTTCGGCGTTCACCGCAGCAGCCTCGGGTGCGTTCGCGGAAGCGAGCACGGCGCCCACGCCGGCGCGGCAGAAAGAGCTGGTGCATCTGGTGCGCCAGGACTGCGGTTCCTGCCACGGCATGACGCTGCAGGGCGGACTGGGCCCGGCGCTGCTGCCGGCCGATCTCAAGGACAAGCCGGCCGAAGGGTTGACGGCCACCATTTACTACGGCCGGCCGGGTACGCCCATGCCGCCGTGGAAGCAGTTCATGACCGAGGCCGAGGCGGCCTGGATTGTCGATCAACTGATGCGCGAGTTTCCGAAATGACTTCCCTGCGTACTCTCTTTGCCGCCTGTGCGGCCCTCTTTCTCGCCGCTTGTGCCGGGCAGCAGTTGCGCGGTACCGGCGATCTCGGGATGGTCATTGAGCGGGCGAGCGGTCAGGTGACGCTGGTCAACACCAGCAGCCGCCAGGCCTATGCGCGGATCGATGGTTTGGGGGATCTCTCGCACGCCTCGGTCGTCTATTCACGCGACGGTCGTTACGCCTTCGTCTTCGGTCGCGATGGCGGCTTGAGCAAGGTCGATCTGCTGGAAGCGAAAATCGTCAAACGGGTGATCCAGTCGGGCAATGCGATTGGCGGCTCGATCTCGCAGGACGGCCGCATCGTCGTTGCGCAGAATTACACGCCAGGCGGCATCAAGGCCTTCGATGCCGAGACGCTGGAACTGCTGTCCGAAGTGCCGGCCGAGTACGCGCCGGGCAAATATTCCAAGGTCGTCGGTCTGGCCGATTCGCCGGGCAACAAGTTTGTCTATGCGCTGTTCGACGGCGGCGAAATCTGGGTCAGCGATTTCAGCAATCCGCGCGCGCCGACAACATCGCGCTACCCTGCCGGCCTGCAACCCTACGACGGATTGGTGACACCGGATGGCCGCTACTTCCTCGCCGGCCTGTTCGGTGAGGATGGCGTCGCCATCCTCGATCTCTGGCAGCCGGAAAAGGGCGCGCGCAAGATTCTCGAAAACTACGGCCGCGGCCAGGAAAAACTGCCGGTCTTCAAGATGCCGCACCTGCGCGGCTGGTCAGTGGCCCAGGGCAAAGCCTACCTGCCGGCGATCGGTCGCCACGAGGTGCTGGTCGTCGACGTCGCGACCTGGAAGGAAGTCGGCCGCATTCCGGTGCGCGGTCAGCCGGTCTTTGTCATGGCGCGTCCGGACGGGCGTCAGGTCTGGGTCAATTTTGCCTTCCCCGATAATGGCAAGATGGATGTCATCGATACCCTGGCCGGCAAGGCGGTGCGCGCCTTCGAGCCGGGCAAGGGCATCCTGCACATGGAGTTTTCGCCGCGCGGCGAGCATTTGTGGCTCTCGGCCCGCGACGACAACAAGGTGCTGATCATCGGCACCGAGCGTTTCGATACCGTCGGCGAGATTGCCGCCGCCAGCCCATCCGGCATATTCTTCACCAGCCGCGCCGCCCGGATCGGCTTCTGATGAACGCTCTGGCCATGCCTTCAGGTCTCGATTTCCGTCTGCTCAACGATTTTCAGCGCGATTTCCCGCTCTGTCCGGCACCCTTTGCCGAACTGGCGGCGCGGCTGGGCGTGGCGGAGAGGCAGGTGATCGGCCGCCTCGAAACGCTGCGCCGCGAGGGCAAGATTTCCCGCGTCGGTGCCGTCTTCGCGCCCAAACGCATCGGCGCTTCGACGCTGGCGGCGATGGCGGTGCCACCCGAGAAGCTGGATGCGGTGGCAGCGGCGGTCAACCGCTTTCCCGAGGTCAATCACAACTACGAACGCGAGCACCGCTACAACCTGTGGTTCGTCGTCACAGCCGGTAGCGAGGGGCGGCTGCAGGCGACACTGGGCGCGATTGAAAAGGCCGCCGGGTATCCGCTGCTGTCGCTGCCGATGCTGGAGGAGTTTCATATCGACCTGGCCTTTGCCCTCAATGGCGAGCGTCGGCCGGGGGCGGTGACTGCCCGCAAGGTAGCGCCGGAGCCGGCCATCGACGAGTCCGGTCGTCGGCTGGTGTCGGTGCTGCAGGAGGGCCTACCGCTGTTTATTCGGCCCTTTGCGCTGATTGCCGAGCGCATCGGCGCCAGCGAACAGGATGTACTGGGACGCATCTCGCGCTGGGTCGAGGATGGTGCGATCAAGCGTTTCGGCGTCGTCGTCCGCCACCACGAGCTGGGCTTTCGCGCCAATGCTATGCTGGTCCATAACATTCCGGATGACCGGGTGGGCGACATCGGCCGGGCGCTGGCCGAGGAACCGGCGGTCACGCTGTGCTACCGCCGGCCGCGGGTTGGCAGCGACTGGCCGTACAACCTGTTCTGCATGATCCACGGTCGCGAACGCGACGAGGTCCTCGAACACATCGCCGACCTGCGCCAGCGCTACGGCCTGGCGGCATGCGCGCACGACGTGCTGTTCTCGAAGACGCGCTACAAGCAGACGGGCGCGCGCTATGCGTGAGGCGGTGAATCTCGACGCCATCGACCGTCGCATCATCGATGGCCTGCAAGGCGATTTTTCCATCTGCGAGCGTCCATATCAGGTGGCTGCCGAGCGGCTGGGGATCAGCGAGGAGGAATTGCTGCAACGCCTCGACCGCTTGCTGGAGACCCGCGTGCTCACGCGCTTCGGACCGATGATGCAGATCGAGCGCGTCGGCGGTAGCTTCGTGCTGGCGGCCATCGCGGTGCCCGAAGCCGATTACGAGCGGGTCGCCGGGCAGGTCAATGCCCTGCCGCAGGTCGCGCACAACTACCGGCGCGAGCATCTGCTCAACATGTGGTTCGTGCTGGCGACCGAGACCCCGGCCGGCATCGGCGAGGCGATCGCCCGCATCGAGCTGGATACCGGGCTGCAGGTCCATGCCTTCCCCAAGGAGCGGGAGTATTTTGTCGAAATGAAGCTGGCGGCACGGTGATGAGCGGGATCTATCCCCTCGACGAAACGGATCGGGCCTTGATTGTCGCGGTGCAGGGGGGGCTACCGCGCGTGCCGCGCCCTTATCACGCGATTGCCGAGCAGACCGGGCTGGCACCCGAGGAAGTGATGCGGCGCCTGCAGTCGATGCTCGACGGCGGCGCGATCCGCCGTATCGGCGCCGTACCCAATCACTACGCCATCGGCTGGACGGCCAATGGCATGACGGTTTGGGATGTCGACGATGCCCGCATCGATGCGCTGGGCGCGCAAGTCGGCGCCCTCGATTTCGTCACCCACTGTTATCGCCGCCCCCGCGCCTTGCCGGCCTGGCCGTACAACCTGTTTGCGATGGTGCATGGCAGTTCCCGCGACGAATGTGCGGCCAAGGCGGCGCACATTCGCGCACTGCTCGGCGATGCCTGCTGCGCCAGCGACATCCTCTACTCGACCCGCATCCTCAAGAAAACCGGCCTGCGCCTGAGCGCCTGAGCGGGCGTAGGGTGCATGCCCCTGAGGGCAATTCCGCCGAGCTACGGTCAACCCGGAAAAGTGGCGAAAATCGGCAAGCCTTGCCGAGCATCGTGCTGCCGCACTCAGTGTTGCCTATCCAGCTGTCGCACACCGGTCCCGAAATTGGCCGTTTTTCCGGGTTGACCGCAGCAGGGATGAATTCAGCCTGCGGCCGGTAGCGCCGCGCGAACCAGCGTTTCGATGTCGGCGACTTCGCGCGCGATCCATGCCGCATCGCGGCCCAGCGCCTCGGCCATTAGCGCTGCGACCCGCGGCGCCACTTGCCCGGTTGCCGCTGCGTCGAGCAGTAGGCAGGGGCGGCGGCGCACCAGTACGTCGCTCAGTCGCCGCGCCATGCCGTCGCGACAGGCATCACGGACGTCGTCGGCGCTCAGCGGCAATGCCGGGTGCAGTGGCGCTGCGTCGCTGGCAGGGTTGGCGCTCGGGATCGCCAGTGTCGCAGTGCGGCAGGGGCGGGCGGTCAAATGGCCGCTGCGCTCCGCGAGGTCGACACTGTCTTCGGCCATTTGCCGGTATGTGGTCCACTTTCCGCCAGCGATGGTGATCAGACCGGAGACCGGATCGGCCTGCAGCCAGTGCTCGCGCGAGCGCGCCGCGCTGCTGCCGCTGCCGTCGCCGATCAGCGGCCTGATGCCGGCAAAGACCGAAAGGATGTCGCCGACGCCGGCCGGTTGCGCCAGATAGCGGTTGGCCGTGGCCAGCAGGAATTCGATTTCCGCCGCCTGCGGCCGGGGTTCGGCGCTGATTTCGTTGACGGGCGTATCGGTGGTGCCGACCATCACCCGCCCATGCCAGGGAGTCAGGAAAATCACGCGGCCGTCCGGCGTGCGCGGTACCAGCAACGCGCTGTCACCACCGAGAAAACGACCGGGCAGCACCAGATGGACTCCCTGGCTGGGCGCGATCAGCGGCGCAGCCTGCGGTGCATCGAGGCGGCGGACGGCATCGCTGAACGGCCCCGTGGCATTGATGACCACCCGCGCCGCCAGTGTCAGCATCTCGCCGCTTTCCTGGTCGAGCGCTTCAACGCCGCAAATACGCCCGCCTTCCTTGCGCAGTGCGACGACCGGGCAGTAATTGACCAGCACCGCGCTCTGTTCCGCCGCGAGGTGGGCAAGCGCCAGCGCCAGCGCGGCATCGTCGAACTGGCCGTCGAGGTAACGCACGCCGCCGCGTAGGCCGCCTTGGGCGATATTGGGGAGGTCGGCGACGACGCGACTGCGGTCAACCTGAAAAGATGGCCCAAATCCGGAGGCGCCGGCGAGCAGGTCATACAGGCCGAGCCCGAGGCCATACCAGGGCTGCTCCCACCAGCGATATGCCGGAACGATGAAGGGGAGGGGGCGCACCAGTTGCGGTGCGTTGCGCAGCAGTCGACCGCGCTCGCGCAGGGCCTCACGCACCAGGCCAAGGCGGCCCTGCTGCAGGTAGCGGACGCCGCCGTGAATCAGCTTGGTTGAGCGGCTGGAGGTGCCCTCGGCGAAGTCGCCGCGTTCGAGTAGTGCGACGCGATGGCCACGGCTGGCCGCGTCGACGGCAATGCCCTGACCGGTGGCGCCGCCGCCGATGACGACGATATCCCAGATCGTCGGCGATCGCAGCCGCTCCAGCATCTGCTCGCGCTTCATGTCGTTGCCCAGCCGCGGCTGCGCTGCACCGCCTCCTGCCAGCGTTGCCGCAAGGCATCAGTGTCGGCTGTCGGCAGCGATGGTTCGAATCGGCGGTCGACCTGCCATAACCCGGCGAGGATGTTTTCATCCGGCCACAGTCCGACCGCCAGTCCAGCCAGGTAGGCGGCACCGAGAGCGGTGGTCTCGGTGATGCGCGGGCGGACCACCGGCACGCCCAGCAGGTCGGCCTGCATTTGCAGCAGCAGGTTGTTGGCGGCCGCACCACCATCGACGCGCAGTTCGGCGAGTTGCAACCCGCCGCCGTCTTCCATCGCACGCACCAGATCGACGACCTGCAAGGCAATGGCCTCCAGCGCCGCACGGGCGAGATGGGCGCGGGTTGTGCCGCGGGTCAGGCCGAACAGGCTGCCGCGGGCCGTGGCATCCCAATGCGGCGCGCCCAGACCGGCAAAGGCCGGCACGAAGCAGACCCCGGCGCTGTCCGGCACGCTGGCCGCAAGCGCTTCGATATCGGCGGCGTGATCAAGCAGCCCCAGGCCGTCGCGCAGCCATTGCACGACAGCGCCACCGGCAAAAACGCCGCCTTCGACCGCATAGCGCAGCCGGCCACCCCGTTGTTCGGCAACGGTAGCGAGCAGGCCGGGTGCGGGTGTCGGCCGTGATTCGCCGGCATGCATCAGCAGGAAACAACCGGTGCCGTAGGTGTTCTTCGCCAGTCCAGCGGAAAAGCAGCCTTGCCCGGCCAGGGCGCCCTGCTGATCGCCGATCATCGCCGCCAGTGGAATGCCGGCGAGTTCAACCGGGGCCGAAACTTCAGCAAAAATCCCGCTACTGTCCACGATGCGCGGCAGCAACGCGCGGGGGATGCCGAATTCGGCGAGCAGTTTGTCGCTCCAGTCGCCGCGGTCGAGATCGTAAAGCAGGGTGCGCGAGGCATTGCTGGCATCGGTGACGTGCGCCGTGCCGCCGGTCAGTTGCCAGGCCAGCCAGCTGTCGACGGTGCCGAAAGCCAGTTCGCCGGCCTCGGCGCGGGCGCGCAATCCGGGTTGGCTGTCGAGCAGCCATGCAAGCTTGGTCGCCGAAAAATACGGGTCGAGCAGCAAGCCGCTGCGCGCGCGGATCGCCGTTTCTCGGCCGGCAGCGCGCAATTCGGCACAGCGCCCGGCGGTTCGCCGGTCCTGCCAGACGATGGCCGGCGCGACGGCCTCGCCGGTGCGGCGATCCCAGAGCAGTGTGGTTTCGCGCTGGTTGGCGATGCCGATGGCGGCAATGTCACGGGCCTGCAGTCCGGCCTGCTGCAGCGCCGCGACGGCAACCTGGGCCTGCGATTGCCAGAGATCGCGTGGATCATGTTCGACCCAGCCCGGCTGCGGGAAGTGTTGCGGATACTCGCGCTGGGCGACAGAAACCGCTTGTCCGGCGGCATCGAAAATGATGGCGCGGGAACTGGTCGTGCCCTGATCGAGGGCGAGGATGTAGGTCATGTCGCGCATCCAGAAGATGGATGCGATGACATTAGGCCGATGGCGCCGGCTTGGCAAGCCGCTTCCTCCGGCAAGCGGGGGAAGCCACCGGGATCAGGCGTCGGCGACCCGCGCCGTGATGTGCGCCAAGGCTTCCTCGACCTGATCGATGAGGATCAGGCAGAGGTCGCCGGGGTGGACACGGGCGAGAGCGGTGTCGATGGCTTTGAATTCCCCGACGATAGCGTCGACGTATTTGGTGCGCGAGGCATTGGCCAGCCCCTCGCGGAGCAGGCCGATCACCTCGCCATCGGCACGGCCGCGCTGGCAGGCGTCTTCATAGAGGATCACATCGTCGAACGCTTCGCCGAGAATCTCGGTTTGCTGGCGGATGTCTTCATCACGGCGGTCACCGGCACCACTGATCACGACCGAGCGACGAATGGCCGGCATGTTGTCAACGGCGTTGACCAGCGCCTGGATGGCATCCGGATTGTGGCCGTAGTCGGCAATCAGTGTCGCCCCGCGGTAATCGAAGACATTGAAGCGGCCCGGCGCGGTGCTGGTGTCGGCGACAAAGCCGGCCAGTGCCTTTTCGATGATTTCCCACGAATAGCCGAGCGCCCAGGCGGCACCAGCGGCGGCCATGGCATTCTCGACCTGGAAGCCGATGCTGCCGTTGCGGGTCAGCGGGATGTTGGCGAAAGGCGTGCGATGCTTCTTGCGGCCATCCATGAAAACGATGGCATCGCGCTCGGAGTAGATGACACGGCGCCCCTGGGCGCGATGGGTGGATAGCACGGGGTTGGTCTTGTCGAGCGCGAAAAAGATGATTTCGCCCGGGCAGTGCTTGGCCATGCGCGTGACCATCGGATCAGCGGCGTTGAGCACGGCGGTGCCATGCGGCGCAACGTTTTCGACGATGACGCGCTTGATCACCGCCAGTTCGTCGACCGTCGTGATGTAGTTGAGGCCGAGGTGGTCGCCGACGCCGATGTTGGTGACGACGGCGACATCGCACATGTCGAAGCCGAGGCCTTCGCGCAGTACGCCGCCGCGGGCGGTTTCGAATACCGCAGCGTCGACGTCCGGGTGGAGCAGCACGTTACGGGCACTCTTCGGGCCGGAGCAGTCGCCGTTGTCGATCTGCCGACCCTGCACGTAGATGCCGTCGGTGCTGGTCATGCCGACGCGCAGGCCATTGGTTTCAAAAATGCGGCCGATCAGGCGGCTGGTGGTGGTTTTGCCGTTGGTGCCGGTGATGGCGATGACCGGAATGCGCGCGTTATCACCGTCCTTGAACATCATGTCGATGATCGCCTTGCCGACATCGCGGCCCTTGCCGAAGGACGGGTCGAGGTGCATGCGCAGGCCGGGTGCTGCGTTGCATTCGACGATGCCGCCGCTCTGGGCTTCCAGCGGCTTGTGCACCGTATCGCAGACGATGTCGATGCCGCAGATGTCGAGACCGACCGTCTGTGCTGCCGCCACGGCAGCGGCGACGATTTCCGGATGCACGTCGTCAGTGACGTCGGTGGCGGTTCCGCCGGTGGAAAGATTGGCATTGTTGCGCAGCACGACGCGGGTGCCGCGCGGCGGGATTGAATCGGCCTTATAGTCCTGCTCGGCGAGGCGGGCAATGGCGATTTCGTCAAAGCGGATCTTGGTCAGCGAAGTCGCATGACCGTCGGAGCGGCGCGGGTCGCTATTCACGATGTCGACCAGTTCGCGGATGGTGTGCGTGCCATCGCCGATGACCAACGGCGGGTCGCGGCGGGCGGCGGCGATCAACTTGTCGCCGATGACCAGGAAGCGCCAGTCGTGGCCGGGCAGGAATTTCTCGACCATGATGTCGTCGAAGAAGCCGACGGCGACGCGGTAGGCGTGGCGGACCTGCTCCTCGGTGGTCAGGTTGACCGAAATACCCTTGCCCTGATTGCCGTCCTGCGGCTTGACGACGACCGGCAGGCCGATTTCCTGCGCGGCGGCCCAGGCATCGTTCTCATCATCGACCGGTCGGCCGAAGGGCACGGCGACGCCGGCGGCGTGCAGCAGCTTCTTGGTCAGCTCCTTATCCTGCGCGATCGATTCGGCAATGGCGCTGGTGAAACTGGTTTCGGCGGCCTGGATGCGTTTCTGCTTGCTGCCCCAGCCGAACTGGACGAGGCTGCCTTGCGTCAGGCGGCGGTAGGGAATGCCGCGGGCGACGGCGGCGGCGACAATGGCGCCGGTCGAGGGTCCGAGGCGGATGTCTTCATCGAGGTCGCGCAGCTCGTGCAGCGTCGCGGCCAGATCGAAAGGCGTGTCGTTGAGGGCGGCGAGGCACAGCTGCTCGGCGCGTTCGAAAGCCAGCCGGCCGACGTCTTCCTCGGTGTATTCGACGACGACCTGATAAACGCCTTCTTCAACCGTCTGCGTCGTCCGGCTGAAGGTGACCGGGCAGCCGGCCTGTGCCTGCAGGCCGAGGGCGCAGAATTCAAGGGCGTGGGCAATCGATACCGTATCGAGGTGATCGGACGGGATCAGGTCGCCGAGCTCCGGGAAGCGCTCGCGCAAGCGGGCCTCGAAGCCGGGCAGGTTGGCAATGGCGCATTCGGCACCTTCACAGGTGACGATGGCCTGAATCGCAGTGTGCCGGCTCCACAGGTTTGGGCCGCGCAGTGCACGAATACGTGAAACATCCATGGTGCGGAATCCTTGTTATTTCCGGGGTGTCTTGGCAGAGGCGCTGCGGGCGTAATCGACCAGCGAAATCGACGGATCGGGCAGCTCGAGACCCCAGGTCTTGACCCCGGTCTTGAGCACGTATTCCGACAGGTTGAGTGCCCAGCCGGCAGCAACCGCCGCCAGCACGTTGGCGATGTCCTGCGGGCGCTTGGCCTTGCCGATGACTGGCGAATCGCCGAGGCGGCACAGGCGATGCGCTTCGCTACCGCTGGCCAGGGTAATTCGCCCCTCGCTGACGTAAACGCCGCGTCCCCCCTTTGCCAGATGCGCGGTCATCGCCGGGGCGGCCGGGTCGATGGCGAAGAAAATCACCTCGCCGTCGCACAGTTCGGCGAAATCGGCGACCAGTTCATCTTCGGCGTTGAGCACGGCATGACCATCACGCAACACGACATCGACCTGGGTACGGAAAATCGAACGCGGTGTCGTGTAGTACTCACCACCGGTCGGTTGCACGTCCCAGCGCGACAGGTCTTCGGCACCGTCGATGTAATTGGTGACGACGCCGACTGCACAGCGGTCGTAGGCCAGGCCTTCACCGAGGATGACGCGGGCGCCGTTCTCGATGACGGCGGCCTCGACCGCACGGTTCAAGAGCAGCCGGCGGCCGCCCTCCCAGTGCGCTGCGTTGGTTTTTTGAACCTGGCGGGTGCCGAGGAAAATGCCGTCGCTGCAGGCCGTGCCGACCTTGCTGCCGGAAAGGTGGATGAGGTGCGAGAGCATGCGTGAGACAGCGGTCTTGCCACGGCTGCCGGTGATGCCGACGAGCGGTACACGGCCGCGCAGGCCTTCGGCGAAAAGATTGTTGACGATCGCCTGGCCGACCGGTCGCGGCTTGCCGATGCCGGGTTTGATGTGCATCAGCAGGCTGGGGCCGGCATTGACTTCGACGATGGCACCGCCCTGAGGGCCGAGTGGTTTGGAGATGTCCTGGCAGACCAGATCGACGCCGGCGATGTCGAGGCCGACGACGCGGGCGGCAAGCGCCACCGTCTGGGCGGTGTCGGGGTGAACTTCGTCAGTGCAGTCGAAAGCGTGGTTGGCGTTGCGCTGGATCAGTACTTCGCGGCCCTTCGCGGGAACGCTGTCAGCATCCAGACCCTGGCGTTCGAGTTCGATTTTGGCGGCGGTGTCGATGCGGATGATCGAAAGCGGGTGCAGCTCGGATTCGCCGCGGCGCGGATCGGTGTTGATCTGGGTGTCGATCAGCTGCTGAACGGTCGCGTTGCCATCACCGGTGATGGTGATCAGATCGCTGCGGTTGGCGGCGACCAGCTTGCCGCCGACGACCAGCAGGCGGTGCTCGATGCCGGCGATGGAGCGCTCGACGAGCACGCCGGAGCCTTCCTCGGCGGAGATCGGGTAAGCCTTGCGCACGGCGTCGGCCGTCACCAGGTCGATGAAGACGCCGCGGCCGTGGTTGCCGTCGGTCGGTTTGACGACCACCGGATAGCCGATGTCTTCGGCGGCATCGACGGCATCGTCGGCGCTGTCGACTTCGCGGCCTTCTGGCACCGGCACGCCGACGGAGGAGATCAACTCCTTGGTCAGGTCCTTGTCGCGGGAAATGGTTTCGGCAATGGCGCTGGTCTGGTCGGTTTCCGCCGTCCAGATGCGGCGCGAGGCAGCAGCGTAGCCAAGCTGGACGAGGTTGCCGTCGGCGAGCAGGCGGATGTGCGGGATGCCGCGGGCTTCGGCGGCATTGACGATGGCGGCGGTGGAGGGGCCTAGGTACTTGCGGTCCACCATGCGGCGCAGGCGCTTGATGGTGGCTTCCATGTCGAAGGGTTTGTTCTCGACGGCGGCCATGATCAGCGCGATGCCGTCGTCCAGTGTCTGGCGGGTGATCTCGTCGTGCCAGTTACTGACCACCAGCTTGTACACGCCGCGTGTCGTCGTTTCGCGGGTGCGGCCGAAGCCATCGGGCAGGCCTGCCAGCGTCATCAGTTCGAGTGCAACGTGTTCGAGGATGTGGCCGATCCAGGTGCCTTCGTCGAGGCGGCGGAAGAAGCCGCCATGCTCGCCGTAGTTGCAACGGTGTTCGACCATGCCGGGAAGCCAGGCTTTCAGGCGGTCGACAAAGCCGGGGAGGGTGTTGCTCGGGAAGTCCTCGAATTCGCCGATGTCGATCCAGGCTTCGAGGCTGGGCGGGTAGGTCCAGATGCTGGGGCCGCGCAGGCTGATAGTGTCAAGAATGATGATGTCTTTTTTCTTCATGCTGATGTCGCCCGGCTCCGTTTCACCGTTAGCAATTATTAGGGGCAGTTGGCAATTATTAACGCAATCTCCGGGGTGTGGCTGACCCCGGTCAAAAAAATGTCATGGTTCGCTACACCGCGTTACAGCGCCTATCACAGGAAGCGGTCGAGCAGTTTGCGGCTGTGGCGGTCAAGTTCGTTGAGGTCACGCACCAGAAACTGGATGCCGTGACTGTCGGCGATCAGCAGCCTGGTGCGCGACAGGCGGCGGATGTCCTCCTCGCCCTTCAGCGTCAGCTCGGCGGCGCCGCGGTTGGTCTGCACCTGCCAGATGCTGGGGCAGGCGAAGCTGGAAACGCTGGCGATGCGCTCGATTTCTGGCACGAACTCGCGGCTGGCGAGTTCTTCCTCGATCAGGCCGCGCACGCCATCAGGCAGGTCGGCGATACGCTCGGCCCAGCCGACTTCGTGGCCTTCGAAATTGACCAGCGAAATGCCTTCGTCCGGCGCGGCGATGGGAAAGGCGCGCACCGGCGTCACGCCTTCGTGGCGTTCGCCGTTTTCGGCCGTTAATACGAGTCGACCGTAGCTGTCGCGCTCAAGTTGGAAATTTGCGTTGGCCATGGTTCGTTCAGACGGGCAGGGCTTTCGGGAGCTCGGGGGCGCGCGGCAACTGGTCTTCGGTATCGACGTTGCGGGCCTGTGCCATGTAGAGCTTGTAGTAATGGCCTTCCTCGGCCATCAGCTGGTCGTGGTTGCCGATTTCGACGATGCGGCCACGGTCCATCACCACCAGCCGGTCGGCCTTGCGCAGCGTGCTCAGGCGGTGGGCGATGGCGATGGTGGTGCGGCCCTTGACCAGATTGTCGAGCGCCTTCTGGATTTCCTTCTCGGTCTCGGTGTCGACCGCCGAGGTCGCCTCGTCGAGGATCAGGATGCGCGGGTCGATCAACAGCGCACGGGCGATCGAGATGCGCTGGCGCTCGCCGCCAGACAGGCCCTGGCCCCGTTCGCCGACCAGCGAGTCATAGCCGTGCGGCAGACGCAGGATGAATTCGTGGGCGTGCGCGGCGCGGGCGGCAGCGATGATTTCGGTGCGCGTCGCATTCGGCTTGCCGTAGGCGATGTTGTCGGCGATGGTGCCGAAGAAGAGGAAGGGTTCCTGCAACACGAGGCCGATGTGCTGGCGGAATTCGGCGACCGGCACCGAACGGACATCGACGCCGTCGATCAGTACCTGGCCTTCGGTGACGTCGTAGAAGCGGCAGATGAGGTTCACCAGCGTCGACTTGCCGGAGCCGGAATGGCCGACCAGACCGATCATCTCGCCGGGCTGAATGACCAGATCGACATCCTTGGTGACGGCGCGGGTGCCGTAGCGGAAGCTGGCCTTTTTCAACTCAAGCTGGCCGGTAACCTTGGGCAGACGCACCGGATTGCCTGGCTCGGGCACACTCGATACATGGTCGAGGATGTCGAAGATCCGTTTGGTGCTCGAGGCGGCGCGCTGGGTGGCCGAAACGATGCGGCTCATCGAGTCGAGGCGGGTGTAGAAGCGGCCGATGTAGGCGAGGAAGGCGGTGAGCACGCCGACCGTCGAGTCGCCCTTGGCGATCTGCCAGATGCCGAAGACCCAGACGACGAGCAGGCCGACTTCGGTGAGCAGTGTCACCGTCGGCGTGAATACCGACCAGGTCTTGTTGAGCTTGTCGTTCATCTGCAGGTTGTGCTCGTTGGCTGCGCGGAAGCGGTCACCTTCGCGCTTTTCCTGGGCAAAGGCCTTGACGACGCGGATGCCGGGGATGGTGTCGGCGAGCACATTGGTTACTTCGGCCCAGACGCGGTCGATCTTCTCGAAGCCGGTTCGCAGCTTTTCGCGCACGAAGTGGATCAGCCAGCCGATGATCGGCAGCGGCAGCAGCGTCACCAGCGCCAGCCAGGGGTTGATGGTGAACAGGATGACCGCAGTCATCGTGATCATCAGTACGTCAGTGGCGAAGTTGAGCAGGTCTAGCGAGAGGAAGATATTGATGCGATCGGTTTCGTTGCCGATGCGCGCCATCAGGTCGCCAGTACGCTTGCCGCCGAAGTACTCCAGCGACAGGCCGAGCAGGTGGTCGTAGGTCTGCGTCCGCAGGTCGCGGCCGATGCGCTCGGAAACCAGCGAGAGGATGTAGGTGCGAATCCAGCCTAGCCCCCAAGCAACGACCGCAGCACCGAGCAGGCCGCCGAGGTACATCAAGACCAGCTGCCAGTCGATGGGTTTGCCGTTCTGGAAGGGAATCAGCACCTCGTCCATCAGTGGCATGGTCAGGTAGGGCGGCACCAGTTGCGCGGCGGTCGAAGCCAGCGTCAGCACGAAGCCGAGGAAGAGCTGCCAGCGATAAGGCCGGGCAAAGCGCCAGAGGCGGAATAGTGTCCAGGTCGACGGGGCGACGGTGGCTTCTCGGTTGCAGATCGGGCACTCGTCCTCGCCCGGTGGAATCGGCGCCTTGCACTTGGGGCAGGTTTCGTCGTCGGGGCGGGCGACCGGCTGGCCGGTGGCGATGCTGTAACGGTGCAGGTCGAATTCGGTGATGACGCGCAGCGCCGCCAGATTGTGGCCCAGCGTATAGCGCCAGCAGGCGACGCGGCCTTGCGGATCGAGCAGTTCGAGCATGCCGACGCCGGCGTGGTCGTTGTGGGTCAGCATCAGGCCGGCCTGCAGCGGCCAGCTTTGCCAGGCCGTCTCGCCGGGGGCCAACGCCAGCAGGCGACGCTCGGTGACGGCGACCAGGCCGCGGCTGAATTGCAGGCGTTGATCGAGATCGAGTTCCAGCCAGGCCTGGATCTTTTCGCTGGCTGCCAGCTGTGTCTGCAGTCGTTCGGCCCAGTGGCCGGGGAGTGCCGGCTCGTTACCGGTCGGAAGCATGTCGGGGATCATCAGGAAAGTATACCGGAAGCCGGGTAGGGCTTTTTAACGTTCGGCCGTCCGCTGCGATGACCGGCGCCGAGTCTGCGTAAAAAGCCACAGCCGCCGCCCCGTCTGCGGTGAACCCGGAAAATGGCCAAAAATCAGGGTTTTCTGATGCGTGTTGCGATTGACGGGAATCAAGGCGGCCAGTGCCGCGCTGCCGTTGAATACGGCCAGACCTTCAATACCTCGACGACCTGTAAGGATTTTCATGTTCCGCATCTCGCAATACCTGGCCGAAGTCGCCCAGCCGACCCCGATCGGCCCGAAGCGCAACCCGCCCGGGCCGGTGGTCATCTGGAACCTGATCCGCCGCTGCAACCTGACCTGCAAACATTGTTACTCGATCTCGGCGGACAGCAATTTTCCCGGTGAATTGAGTTTCGACGAAATCTGCACGGTGATGGACGACCTCAAGGCGTTTCGGGTGCCAGTGCTGATTCTCTCTGGCGGCGAGCCGCTGCTGCGGCCGGATATCTACGACATCGCCGGGCGGGCCAAGGCGAAGGGCTTCTATGTGGGTCTGTCGTCCAACGGCACGCTGATCGACGAGAGCAACATCGACCGGATTGCCGAGTGCGATTTCAACTACGTCGGGGTGTCGCTCGATGGCCTGGGGGCGACACACGACAAATTCCGCCGCCTCGACGGCGCCTTCGAGGCCTCGCTCAAGGGCATTCGCCTGTGCCGCGATCTGGGGGTGAAAATCGGCGTCCGCTTCACGATGACGCAGGACAATGCCCACGACCTCCCGGGGCTGCTGAAACTGGTCGAGGATGAGGGCATCGACCGCTTCTATTTTTCGCACCTCAACTATGCCGGTCGCGGCAACAAGAACCGCAAGGATGACGTCCAGCACAAGCTGACGCGCTGGGCCATGGACCTGCTGTTCGATACCTGTTGGGCGTACCAGCAGCGCGGTCTGGAGAAGGAGTTCACCACCGGCAACAACGATGCCGACGGCGTCTATTTTCTGCATTGGGTGCGCCGCCGCTTCCCGGAGAAGGCGGCGCATGTCGAGGCCAAGCTGAGGCAGTGGGGCGGCAACTCATCCGGCGTTAACGTCGCCAACATCGACAACCTGGGCAATGTCCATCCCGACACCATGTGGTGGCATTACACGCTGGGCAACGTCAAGGAGCGGCCGTTTTCGCAAATCTGGCCGGATACCTCGGATGACCTGATGGCCGGGCTGAAGCAGTATCCGCGGGCAGTCGAGGGCCGTTGTGCAACCTGCGCCTATCTGCCGGTCTGCAATGGCAACACCCGCGTCCGTGCCCAGCAGCTGACGGGTAATCCGTGGGCTGAAGACCCCGGCTGCTATCTGAGCGATGAGGAGATCGCCGCATGAAATGGAATGTCCTGATTCCCGCCGCGCTGGCGGTGTGCTCCCTGATGGTGATGGCCGATCTGGCACAGGCGGCTGACGCCCCGGCAGCCTACAAGGAACACTGCGCCTCGTGTCATGGCGAGGCTCGCCTTGGGGGTATTGGCCCGGCACTGATTCCGGAAAACCTCGCCCGCCTGCGCAAGGCCGAGGCGGAAAAAGTCATCCGCGAAGGTCGCCCGGCGACGCAGATGCCGGCCTTCGGCGACAAACTGAATGCGGATGAAATCAAGGCGATGATCGAGTACGCCTATACCGCGATCAAGCCGATGCCGGCCTGGGGCGAAAAGGAAATCACCGCGTCACGCATCGTGCTGGAACCTAAACGATTGCCGGACAAGCCGGTATTCAAGGCCGATCCGCAAAATCTCTTTGTCGTCGTCGAATCCGGCGACCACCATGTGTCGATTCTCGACGGCGACAAGCTGGAACCCATCCACCGCTTCCAGTCGCGTTTTGCATTGCACGGCGGGCCGAAATTCACCCCTGACGGACGCTATGTCTTCTTTGCGTCGCGCGACGGCTGGATCACCAAGTTCGATCTGTGGAACCTGAAGGTGATCAGCGAAGTCCGCGCCGGCATCAATACCCGCAATGCGGCGGTGTCCGGCGATGGCAAATACGTCGCCGTCGCCAACTACCTGCCGCACAGCCTGGTCATCCTCGACGCCGATCTCAATTTCGTGAAATCGCTGGCCGTGACCGACAAGGACGGCAAAGTTTCGTCGCGCGTTTCGGCGGTCTATGACGCCTCGCCGCGCCAGAGTTTCGTCGCCGCACTCAAGGATGTGAAGGAAGTCTGGGAGGTATCGTACAACCCGAAGGCCGATGACATCCCGGCCGGCATGATCCATGACTTCAAGTACAAGGAAGGCGCTTTCGTCAGCGGCTTCCTCAATCCGGTCCGCACCCAGCTCGACGATTATCTCGACGACTTCTACTTCACCCAGGGCTACGACGAAGTGATGGGCGCCTCGCGCAATGACGCCAAATCCGCCGTCAGCGGCCAGGTGGTCAATCTCGATGCGCGCAAGAAAATTGCCGATCTCGAACTGCCCGGCATGCCCCACCTCGGTTCCGGCATCTCGTGGAAATGGCAGGGCAAGACCGTGATGGCGACGCCGAACCTCAACGAAGGCCTGATCAGCATCATCGACATGAAAACCTGGAAGACGCTCAAGCAGATCAAGACCCGCGGCCCCGGCTTCTTCATGCGCAGCCACGAAAACAGCCGTTATGCCTGGACCGACTCGATGATGAGCAAGGAGTTCAAGGACACCATGCAGGTCATCGATAAACAGACACTGGAGGTCGCCGCCGAATTGAAACCTGTACCGGGCAAGACCTTCGCACATGTCGAATTCACCCGCGATGGCAAATACGTCCTTGCCAGCCTGTGGGAAATGGACGGTGCGCTGATCATCTACGACGCGGTGACGCTGAACGAGGTCAAGCGCCTGCCGATGAAGAAACCGGTCGGCAAGTACAACGTCTGGAACAAGATAACCAAGTCGGAGGGGACGAGCCACTGAGGCCGACTCCAGTCCTTGCCGGAATCGGCGGCTTTTTCAGGTTGACGGCAGCAGGGGAAGTTTTGCGATCCGGCGCACCGGAAGCCGTTCTCTTTCGCCGGCTGAATGTTTTCCCGCTTGCCTCGCAGTACTCCGAGTGTAAGCTGCCCGGCGTTAGAATTGCCGGTGTGGCGTAAGACTTTGATGGCGACTAAAACAGCCGATAATCCTTGGAGGCTGGCGCCGGAATCTTGCATCCGGGGGGAGACATGGGGCTGAAAATTGGCGGATGGTGGCGAAAAGCCTGGCTGAGGGCTGCACCTTCTGGTTTACCGCCTGCCTGGCACCGTTGGCGACGGCGCCCGGTCAGGTGGCGGATGCCGGCGTTGCCGAAGATGGCCAGAAAGCGGTCGATCTGGCGGACGCACGCGATTACGCACTGATCCTGATGGACGTGCAGATGCCGACGCTCAACGGGATTGAGGCCACACAGGCGATCCGCGCCGGCCAGCGCAATCGGGACGTGCCGATCATTGCCATTTCAGCCAATGCCTTCGCTCAGGATCGCGCCGACTGCCTGGCCGCCGGCATGCAGGAGCACATCGTCAAGCCGGTAGAGCTGCAGGCTCTTTACCGGGCGCTGCTGACCTGGCTGCGGGCAGCTGGCTGAGCATGCCCGATTTTGGGCAGTTTTTCGGGTTGACCGCAGCAGACACGCTGCCGCCGCCGTATGCGGCCACAGATGCCCAGCGGCTAGCAACTCGGCACCTCGTGGTGGTGACGGCAGCGGACTGGCCGGCATCTGCCGGCGAGTTGCGCTGTTTCAGCCGCGAGGCTGCGACAGACCGCTGGCAAGCTGCAGGCAGTGTTGTGCCCGTGATGCTCGGACGCAACGGTCTGGCCTGGGGGCGGGGCTTGCATCGGCCGGTGCTTGGCGGGCGGCAGAAAACCGAGGGCGACGGCTGCGCGCCGGCCGGGGTGTTCGCGATCACGGCGCTGTTCGGCGTCGTGAGTGACGACAGCCCGCTATTGGCCGGCAAGCTGCCTTTTTTGCGTGCGACGCCGGGGGTGCTGGCGATCGATGACCCGGCCTCCATTCATTACAACCGGATTGTGGATACTGCCCGGATCGCCGCTCCGGACTGGCGCTCTGCCGAGACCATGCTGCGCACGGATGGCCGTTACCTGCTGGGCGCGGTGGTAGCGCACAATGGCCCGCCTGCGGTGCCGGGGGGCGGTTCCTGCATTTTCATCCATATCGCCGAGGCCGGGCAGCCGACGGCAGGCTGTACCGCCTTGCCGGCGGGGGAGATGGCAAGGCTCGCCGGCTGGCTGGCCACGGCGGAATCGCCCCTGCTGGTGGAGTTGCCGGCGGCTATTTACGACGCCAGCCGGGCCGATTGGGGTTGGCCGGCGCTGCCTGCGCTGGCGCAGGACTGCTAGACTATTGGCCCGCATTGCCTGCCTGTGCCACGTGCTTAATCGAATCTGGGTTGCCTTCATTCTCATCGGCTTTGCCGCCGCCGTTGTGCAGACGGCGCAGGGCGACCGCGAACTGTTCTCGCGCGTGCTCACCGGGCTCTTCGATACCGCGAAAACCGGCTTCGACATCTCGCTCGGCCTGGTCGGCATCATGAGCTTCTGGCTGGGGGTGATGAAGGTCGGCGAGAAGGGCGGCCTGATCCAGTTGCTCGGCCGCCTGCTGGCGCCGCTGTTCGCCCGCCTTTTTCCGCAGATTCCGGCCGGTCATCCGGCCAGCGGCAGCATGGTGATGAACTTCTCCGCCAACATGCTCGGCCTGGACAACGCCGCCACGCCGCTCGGCCTCAAGGCGATGCGCGAACTGCAGGAGATCAACCCGCAGAAGGATACCGCCAGCAACCCGATGATCATGTTCCTGGTGCTCAACACCGCCGGCATCACCTTGATCCCGACCTCGGTCATCGCCATCCGCCAGAGCATCGCCCTCAAGCAGGGGCTGGTCGGCTTCAACGCCGCCGACATTTTCCTGCCGACGCTGCTCGGCACCTTTGTGTCCTTCTGCGCAGGGCTGATCGCGGTGGCGATCTGGCAGCGCATCAACCTCTTCTGCAAGCCGGTACTCGCTTTCATTGCCGGCTTTGCGGCGCTGATGGGTGGGCTGTACTGGTGGCTGGTCGGCCTGCAGCCGGCGGAAATGGCGCAGATGATCGGCCTGCTTGGCAGCGGTTTGATCGTATCGATCATCGTTCTCTTCGTCGGCGTCGCCGCAGTGCGCGGGGTCGATGTCTACGAAATCTTCGTCGAGGGCGCGCGCGACGGTTTCGGCGTTGCGGTGCAGATCATTCCCTATCTGGTGGCGATGCTGGCGGCGATTTCCATCTTTCGCACCACCGGCTGCATGAACTACCTGATCGACGGCATCGCCGCCATCGTCGGGGTGCTGGGCATGAACACCGATTTCGTGCCGGCGCTGCCGGTCGGGCTGATGAAGACCCTCTCCGGCAGCGGCGCCCGCGGCCTGATGGTCGACGTGATGACCACCTACGGCGTCGATTCCTTCCAGGGCAAGCTGGCGGCAATTATCCAGGGCTCGACGGAAACCACCTTCTACGTGCTGGCGGTGTATTTTGGCAGCGTCGGCATCACCAGGACCCGCTACGCGGTGGCCGGCGGGCTGATTGCCGACTTCGTCGGCCTTATCGGCGCCATTCTCATCGCCTATGCCTTCTATCACTGAGCATCTGCAACCATAGAACCAACGGCTGGCCCTAGGGTGAACCCGGAAAATCGGCGAAAATTGCATGTTTCCTGATTCGACTGCCACTGTGTCCATCCTCGTTCTCTTCAACAAACCCTACGGCGTGCTCAGCCAGTTCACGCCGGAAGGCAAATGGCAGGGGCTGGCCGGGCATATCCCGGTCAAGGGTGTTTATGTTGCCGGCCGGCTCGACGCCGACAGCGAAGGCCTGCTGGTGCTGACCGACGATGGCAAGCTGCAGGCGAAAATCGCCGACCCGAAACACAAGCTGGAAAAAACCTACTGGGCGCAGGTCGAAGGCGAGCCGGACGAGGCGGCGCTCGACCGGCTGCGAGCCGGTATCCCGCTATCCGATTTCACCGCGCTGCCAGCAAAAGTGCGGCGCATCGACGAACCCGCTGGGCTGTGGCAGCGCGACCCGCCGATTCGCTACCGCCCGGCCATCCCGACCGCCTGGCTGGAAATCCGCATTCGCGAGGGCAAGAACCGCCAGGTCAGGCGGATGACGGCGGCCATCGGTTATCCTACGCTGCGGCTGATCCGCGCGGCAGTCGGCGGCGCGACGCTGGCTGGCCTCAGGCTTGGGCAGTGGCGACGCATCGAAGGTTCGCCCGCCGAAATATTAGGGAAATTCAATGAGTAAAAAATTTTTTGCGCTGGCCTTCGGCCTGCTGCTGGCCGCTACCGCGATGGCCGAGGGCGAGATGCCCGTGATGGAGCTGCGGGCCGGATTCCACCGGATCGAAGCCGAAGTAGCTGCAACCGACCAGAACCGCCAGATCGGCCTGATGAACCGCAAGGCAATGGCCCAGCAGCGCGGCATGCTCTTCGTCTTCAATCACGAAAACACCCACTGCATGTGGATGCGCAATACCTTCATCCCGCTTTCCGTCGCCTTCATGGACGCTGATGGCGTGATCATCAACATCGAGGACATGCAGCCGCAAACCGAGAACAACCACTGCGCCCGCAAGCCGGCGCGCTATGCGCTGGAAATGAACCTCGGCTGGTTCGCCCAGCGCGGCATCAAGCCCGGCACCCGCCTCGGCGGCATGGACAAGGCACCGCGCCCGCAATAATTCATGCGCCGTCATCATTGGCACACCCCGCTTTGCCCCGGGCCCGATGCCGCGCTGCGCAGCTGGCTGACCGAAACCGGCTCGCTGACCGCGCGCTGCATCCGGCACAGCCAGCACTTCGCCGTGCGCCTGCTCGCCTACGGCAAGGCGAGGCCACTGGGTGACGAGGCCAACGCCCGCCGTGCCTGGGTGCGCGAAGTGGTGCTCGAATGCGACGGCCGCCCGGTGATCTTTGCCCACACCACGCTCCCCTGCAACCGTGGCGGACGATTGACGCGCTGGCTGGCCGGACTCGGCAGCCGTTCCCTTGGCTCGCTGCTCTTCTCCTACCCCGGCTTCAGGCGCGGCCCCATCGAATTCTGCCGCCTCGATGCCCGTCATCCGCTCTACCGCCGGGCAGCGCAACTCGGGCCGCTACCGGCAGTCCTCTGGGCTCGGCGATCACTGCACACGCTGGCCGGCCAGAGCGTGCTGGTAACCGAAGTGTTTCTGCCGGGAATCGCACAGCTGTCTTGAACTGCGCACAGGCATCGACTGCGGTGAACCTGAAAAACGGGCGAAAAATGGGGCGGCTGAAGAGGTGCGTTGGGGGCGGCACTCGACCCTGATCTGCCTGATGACATTTGCAACGGAGATGTCCGCTTCCTGAACCTCAAGCGGCCTTTTCCCGGCTTAGCCAACTCAGCAGGATCGAGTAGAGCTTCTTCGGAGCCACCGGCTTGGCGATGAAGTCGTTCATGCCTGCCTCAAAGCAGCGCGCCTTGTCCTCGGCGAAGGTGTTCGCCGTCATGGCGAGAATCGGGGTAGCGGCATGCCGGCCAAGTTTGCGGATCTGCCGTGTAGCCTCCAGGCCGTCCATCTCTGGCATCTGCATGTCCATCAGGATCAGCGCGTAGTCGTTGTCCTCGGCCAGCTTGAGTGCCTCCACGCCATCTTCGGCGGTATCCACCACCAGCCCGACGTCGTCAAGCGTGAATAGGGCGATCTCGCGGTTGATCGGTTCGTCTTCGGCCAGCAGGATGCGGGTGCCCCGATGCTCGCGTTGCAGGATTTCCTCGGCCTTCCGCGTGTCGGCGACCTGGCCCGCAGCCGCCTTGGCCACGCCTTTCTTCAGGCGGACGGTGAACCAGAAGGTGCTACCGGCTCCCAGCGTGCTTTCCGCCCCGGCATCGCCACCCATCTGTTCGGCCAGTTTTCGGGTGATGGCCAGGCCCAGCCCGGTGCCGCCGTACTTGCGTGTGGTGGCGTTGTCGGCCTGCTCGAAGGCGGAGAACAACCGTTCCATGGCTTCCGGTGCGATGCCGATGCCGGTATCGGCGACTTCGAAGCGGATCAGGGCGCTTTCGGCATCTTCCTTAAGGCACTGGACGCGCAGGGCGATGCGGCCCTGTTCGGTAAATTTGAGGGCGTTGCCGGCGTAGTTGAGCAGGGCCTGTTGCAGCCGGGTCGGGTCGCCGAGCAGGTGGGGTGGCAGGGAGCCGATTTCGCTGGTGAGTTGCAGGTGCTTGGCCTGGGCACGTTCCTGGAGCATGGAGATGATGTTGCCAACCAGCGCGTGGATCGAGACGTCGGCTGCTTCGAGGGTGAACTTTCCGGCCTCGATCTTGGAGAGTTCGAGGATGGTGTTGAGGATGCCCAGCAGGTGTTCGCTGGCCGCTTCGAGTTTTCCCATCTGTTCGGCCTGCTTGGGCGTGAGCCCTGCCTTGCGGATCAGGCCGGCCATGCCGATGACGGCGTTCATCGGGGTGCGGATCTCGTGGCTCATGTTGGCCAGGAAGGCGCTCTTGGCCACGTTGGCGGATTCGGCGGATTCCTTGGCCTGGGTCAGTGCCTGTTCAGCGGCCTTGCGTTCGGCAATGTCGAGCACCGAGCCGATGAGCTTGACCACCTGCCCACCCTCGACCACGGGCTGACCACGGGTGATGGTGATGTTATAGCTCCCATTCGGGCGGCGATGGCGTAACTCCAACTCATAAGGGACTTGCCGGAAAATGGCCTGTTCCGTGCAGGCATCCAGACCAGGCAGGTCATCCGGATGGATGCTGGCGCGATACGCTTCCAGAGAGGGCGCAGCATCGCTCACCGGCAAGCCGGCAATTCGGAATACTTCGTCGGACCAGGTCAGGCACTGGGTAGCCAACTCAAATTCCCAACTACCGAGGTGCGCGATGCGCTGCGTTTCAGCCAGACGTGACTCACGCTCGCGCAGTGCCTGGGTGCGTTCTTCCACCAGCCTTTCCAGATGCTGCCGGTGCTCTTCCAGTTCCGCCTCGATACGCTTGCGCACATCGACATTGATTGTATATCCGGCGCCCAGCACGGGGCGGCCCGCCGCATCGCCATGCGTCACCCGGCCCACCGTCTGCAGCCAGGAATAGCCGTCATCAGGATTCTGGAAGCGGTATTCGCAATCGAACACGCGCTCCGTCCCCGGTTGCACCACATGCTCAACCAGCGCCATGAACCGCGGGCGATCATCGGGATGCACCCGCGCCAACCAAGCTTCCAGGGTATTCGGGGCATCCGCCGCATCGAGGCCCAGGCTGGCAAGGCCGCTGCCTTCGTATTCCAGCTTGCCGGAAGCGAAGTCGATTTCCCAGATCAGGATTTTGGCCGCTTCCATGGCCAAGGCATTACGACGCTCTTCCCGTTTGTAATCGGTTATGTCGTCATATATCCCGAGCACGCCCATGACGTCGCCCATCGGGCCGTAGAGGGGAACCTTGGAAGTACGCAGCCAGATGGTTTTGCCGTCCGGGGTGGTCTGCGGCTCATCGAAGTTCACCCGCGGTTGCCCAGATTCCATGACACGTTTGTCGTCGGCACGGTAGAGATCGGCTTGCGCGGCCCAGCCCATGGCGTAGTCGTCCCGGCCGATCAATTCGGCTGGCGAGGCTTTGCCGGCGTCACAAGCAAAGACCGGGTTGCAGCCCAAGTAGCGGCCCTCCCGGTCTTTCCAGAAGACACGAACCGGGGCGGTGTCGATGACCTTTTGCAGCAAGTCACGCGAACTGGCGAGCGCTGTCTTCATCTCATCCAGGGCCCGTGTGGAGCGTCTGAGTTCCTCCTCGGCGCGTCCACGCTCGACCGCCATGCCGGTGATGTGCGCCGCCGCCTTGAGCCGGCTTAATTGCTTGGCCGTCGGAGCGCAAGGCGCGGGGGCGTAAAACGCCAGAGCGCCCAGCACCTTGCCATCGCTGCTGACGAAAGGATGGGACCAGCACGCCGCGACGCCCGCCTTCTTTGCGAGCGCGGCCAACTGCGCCCAAAGCGGATCGGCCTGGATGTCCTCGACGATGACGGGCGTGTTCCAGAAGATCGCCGTGCCGCAAGAACCGACATGCGGCCCAACCGCATAGCCATTGACAGCGGCGTTGTATTCATCCGGCAGGCTGGGTCCGGCACCGAAAACGAAGCGGCCTTGATCGACCAGCAAGATCGAACACTTGAAGCCGGGGTTCTGCTCCTCGATGATCCGCGCGATGGCACCGAGCGTGCCCGACATCGTCGCCTCGGCAGACCGCTGCTGGTCGGATTCGGGTTGAGCGGAGATTGCGGTGCTCCGACCGAGAACATAAAGGCCTTCCCCGTGTTCCGACACCTGTATGCGCAAGGTGAGCGGATTGCCGTCTTGCGCGACATGACGGGCAACAAAGGACTTGTCGCCCTTATCCAGCGCGGCTTGGGCGCTCGCGCAGTCGTCCGGGACGATCCAGTCGAGGAAAGGCTTTTCGGCCAGTTCGGCGGCGTCATAACCCGTCCTGGCCTTGAACGATGCGTTGACGCGAACAAATCGCCCCTTGCCCATCGCCCGCACGATCATGGGATCGTCGGTCTTTTCTGTTATCCCGGACATACCAACACTTCCTGTATCAATCATCCAAGGCTGCAGATCTGTCATTGATCAACCATCCGAACGGGTACTCTTAGTCCATTTTAAACCTCATCAGCAACACGGGTTTGTAGGGGTGGCCATTTGAATGGTTTTTTGTGGAGCCCAGTTGGAGATGTTCATCCTTCCAAACTTGCACCGTCGACCGGAGGCTTATAAGCGAAAGTGCAATGAAAAGAGGGAGCTAAATGCTCCCTCTTTTTACAAACTCGATTTACGAGTTGTTTATCCTGAAATAAAAGGCTTCGATCAGGCGAAGTTGGCTTCGGCGAAGGACCAGTTGACCAGCGAGGCGAGGAAGGTTTCGACGAACTTCGGACGCAGGTTGCGGTAGTCGATGTAGTAGGCGTGTTCCCAGACGTCGACGCAGAGCAGGGCCTTGTCGCCGGTGGTCAGCGGGGTCCCGGCGGCGCCCATGTTGACGATGTCAACGGAGCCGTCGGCCTTCTTGACCAGCCAGGTCCAGCCGGAACCGAAGTTGCCGACAGCGGAGGCCTGGAAGGCGGCCTTGAAGGCGTCGAGCGAACCCCACTTGGCGTCGATGGCGGCTGCCAGGGCGCCGGTCGGGGCGCCGCCGCCGTTCGGCTTCATGCAACTCCAGAAGAAGGTGTGGTTCCAGACCTGGGCGGCGTTGTTGTAGATGCCGCCGGCCGGGGCCTTCTTGACGATTGCTTCGAGGTCGAGGGCTTCGTACTCGGTGCCCTTGATCAGGTTGTTAAGGTTAACCACGTAGGCATTGTGGTGCTTGCTGTAGTGGTAGTCGAAGGTCTCGGCCGACATGTGCGGGGCAAGGGCATCCTTGGCGTAGGGCAGCGCGGGCAGTTGGTGTTCCATGGGGATTCTCCGTTGTATTTGAGGGGTGAAACGAAAATTCTAGTCAGCTTCGGGCTTGGCGACAACCTGATTCACGGTCGCCGCCGCCTTGCCGCTGGCAAAACTAAGGTTGATGCGGTCGCCGGCCTTGAGCTGCGCGGCATCGCGAATGCAGCGCCCGTCGGCATCGACTGCCAGGGCGTAACCCCGGCGAAGCACGGCGAGCGGATCCAGTTGCTTGAGACCGCCGGAGAGCGCGTTAAGTTTCGTCTGCCGCAGCGAATGTTGCCAGCGAATCTGCGTGTCGAGCTGCTGCTGGAGTTGTTTCAGGTGCATTTGCAGTCGTGCCGGTTGCGGCCGCGCCTGCTGCAGATGCCGACCCAGCGCGACAAGCGACTGCTGGCGGCGTTCGTTCTGCTGGCCCAGTGCCAGGCCAAGGCGACGCCGCAAATCAGCCAGTGCCTCTCCTTGCTGGCGTAGTTTTTGCGCCGGGTGCGTCAGCCGGCTGGTGAGCCAGTCGAGCTGCTGCTGGCATTGCGCGAGGTGGCGCGTCTGGCTGCGGGCCAGCCGGGAATGCAGTGCCACAAGCTGGGCGAGTAGCGCAGCACGCTCGGGACAGACCAGTTCGGCAGCGGCGGTGGGGGTCGGCGCGCGCAGGTCGGCGGTAAAGTCGGCAATGGTGAAGTCGGTTTCGTGACCGACACCGCTGATTACCGGTACCCGGCAGGCACGGATGGCGCGGGCGACGGCTTCTTCGTTGAAGGCCCAGAGGTCTTCGAGCGAGCCGCCGCCGCGGCAGAGGATGATTGCATCGACGCCGTGGCCGTCAGTCTCGGTGAGGGCGGCAGCGATCTTCTCGCCGGCGCTGTCGCCCTGTACCGGGCAGGGGAAGATAGTCACGTGCAGTTGTGGTGCGCGCCGGCGTAGTGTGCTCAGGACATCGCGCAGGGCGGCTGCCTGCAGGCTGGTGACGATGCCGATGTGGCGGGGGAAGGCCGGCAGCGGTCGCTTGCGGTCGATCGCAAAAAGCCCCTCATTTTCAAGTTGCGCCTTGAGCCGAAGAAAACGCTCGAAAAGGTCGCCCTGGCCGGCCTTGCGTACGGCTTCGATGGTCAGCTGGAATTCGCCACGCGGCTCGTAGAAGGATACCAGTGCCCGGGCTTCGACCTTCTGGCCATTTTCCACCCGCCAGCCGAGCAGTTGCGCCCGGCTGCGCCACATCACGCAACGCACCTGGGCGCTGCCGTCTTTGAGCGAAAAATAGACGTGGCCGGAGCTGGCGTAGGTGAGATTGGAGATTTCGCCACCCACCCAGAGCAGCGGGAAGGCTGCTTCCAAGCAGTCGCGCACCAGCCGGTTGAGGGTGGCGACGCTGAGAACCTCGTTATTGAAAGGTGGCGTGGATTCGGACATCGCTGCATTGTACCTTGTGACGCTCCGTGGTTAGAATTTCTTGACACTCTGAAAAATATTCAAGTCATTGATTTTAAAAGAGCCAAACAATCTGCCTTGTTTTTTGGCAGGGGAAGAAAAATCCTTTGCCAAACAGGGGTTAGCGCAATTGATGACACCCGTTCCACAGACTTTTCCACAGCATCTGGGGATAAGGGGGCGGGGCGCGACAATTTGCCGCACTTGCCCCGGCGCGGTGGGGAAGGCAGAATTGCGGGCTAGGTTTTCACCAAGGACATTCCTGTGTTTGAAATCGTCAAAGCGGCCGGCTGGCCGATCTGGCCGCTGTTGCTGGCCTCCATCATCTCCGTCGCGCTGATCATCGAGCGTCTGGTCGCACTGCGCCGTGCCAAGGTGGTGCCGGCGGGGTTGTTGCAGCGCGCTGTCGGTGAATTCCGTCGGGGGGGCGACAACAGCAAGCTGCTGGACGACCTCGAGCGTCATTCGCCGCTCGGTCGCGTGCTTGCTGCAGGCCTGCGCAATGTCGGCCTGTCGCGCGAAGTCATGAAGGAGTCGATCGAGGAGGCGGGTTCCTTCGTCATGCACGACCTCAACCGCTACCTGACGACGCTCGGCACCATCGCTTCGATCGCACCGCTGATGGGCCTGTTCGGCACCGTCATCGGGATGATTGAAATCTTCGGTTCGCAGACCCCGGGTAGCGGCAACCCGCAGCAACTGGCGCAAGGGATTTCCATTGCGCTGTACAACACCGGTTTCGGCATCTTCATCGCCATCCCCAGCGTCATATTCTGGCGCCACTTCCGGGCACTGGTCGATGGCTTCGTCGTCGAGATGGAGCAGCAGGCTGTGCGTCTGGTCGAAATCATGCATGGCGAACGGAAGTAAGCGATGAAATTCCAGCGCGGGCGGCGTCACGAAGAGCCGGAAATCAACCTGATCCCGATGATCGACGTCCTGCTGGTCATCATCATCTTCCTGATGCTGTCGACCACTTACTCCAAGTTCTCCGGGCTCGAGATCAACCTGCCGACGGCGGATGCCACCAAGCAGGCCGAACAGCCCAACGAAATCGATGTGGCAGTGACGGCGACCGGCCAGGTGCTGGTCAACAAGTCGCCGCTGACAGCGAATGATGTGCGCAGCATTTCGGATGCGCTGCGCCGCGCTGCCGGTACGCGCAACGATCCGGTCATCGTCATCAACGCCGACGCCAAGGCGACCCACCAGAGCGTGGTCGACATCATGCAGGCGGCGCAGAGTGCTGGCTACCCGCACATCTCCTTCGCGACGCAGACACCGCACTGATGCTGGCACGCTGGCTGCAGCGACAGTGGTTCGCACAACGCCGGCTGTCGCCGGCGTTGTGGCTTTTGCTGCCACTGTTGTTGCCGCTGCATACGCTGTTCTGCCTGGTTTCAGGGTGCCGACGGCGTCGCACCATCGGTCGTCGCCTGCCGGTGCCGGTCGTTGTCGTCGGCAACATCACGGTCGGCGGTGCCGGGAAGACGCCGCTGACGCTCTGGCTGGCTCAGCAGCTGGTGGCGCGGGGACGGCGACCGGGTATCGTCAGTCGCGGCTACGGCCGTCAAGGTGAAGCCTCATCTGCGGTGACCCCGGAAAACAGCCCGAAATCGGTGGGCGACGAACCGCTGTTGCTGGCACGCCGCAGCGGTGTGCCGGTCTGGGTCGGCCGGGATCGTGCCGCAGCGGGCGCTGCCTTGCTGGCCGCACACCCGGAGGTCGATATCGTCCTTTGCGACGATGGCCTGCAACATTACAAACTGGCTCGCGACGCTGAACTGGCGGTGTTTGATGGCCGAGCCGCCGGCAACGGCTGGCGCCTGCCGCTGGGGCCGCTGCGCGAGCCGCTGTCGAGACTGCGCGATGTGGATGCGGTGATCCGCAACGGCGCCGTCGATCTACCGCTGCCGCCCGCGCTGCCAGTTTTCGACATGCATCTCGAAGCCGGCGATTTCTACGCGCTGGGCGATCCGGCGCGACGTTGCACCGCCTCGGCATTGTTCGGTAGGAAGCTCCATGCGATGGCCGGCATCGGCGATCCGGGGCGTTTTTTTCGCACCCTGAGCGAGCTTGGCCTGCAGTTCGAGGCGCATCCCTTCCCTGATCATCATGACTATGTCGCAGCAGATCTGACCTTTGCCGGCGATGGCGTGCTGCTGATGACCGAGAAGGATGCAGTAAAATGCGCTGGACTGACGACAGGCGAAGCTTGGGTTTTGCCGGTTGAGGCGGCACTCTCGCCGGCTCTGATCGATCTTATTCTGGAGAAACTGCGTGGACGCACGGCTGCTTGATATTCTCGTCTGCCCGATTTGCAAGGGCAACCTCGAACACAAAAAGGCGGAGAAGGAGCTGGTTTGCAAACCCTGCAAGCTTGCTTTCCCGATTCGTGACGACATCCCGGTCATGCTGGAGGACGAAGCCCGGCAACTTTCGGCAGACGAAGCGTGATGCTGACGCCGGCCTTCAAGGTGGTGATTCCGGCGCGCTATGCGTCGACCCGCCTGCCGGCCAAGCCGCTGCTCGATCTGGGCGGCAAGCCGATGGTCGTTCGCGTCGCCGAACGCGCGCGTTTGTCCGGTGCCGAAGAAATCTGGGTCGCCACCGATCACCCGGAGGTCCGGGCCGCCGCCGAAGCGCATGAAGTCGCCGCGCTGATGACGCGCAGCGATCATCCGACCGGTACCGACAGGCTGGCCGAGGTCGTCGAGCAGCGTGACTGGGGGACCGATACCATCATCGTCAACGTTCAGGGTGATGAGCCATTGATCGAGCCGGCGGTGATCCTGCAGACGGCGCGACAACTGGCGGTGAGCGGTGCCGACATCGCCACGGTTGCGCATCCGATTCATGACGCTGCGGATTTCTTTAATCCCAACGTCGTCAAGGTGGTCTGCCGAGCCGATGGCGACGCGGCGTATTTCTCGCGCGCGCCGATTCCCTATGCGCGGGATCATTTTGCCGCCAATGGCACTGGTATCAGCCTGCCCGCAGACTTTCCGGCCTATCGCCACGTCGGGTTGTACGCCTACCGCGCCAGCTTTCTCAAGGCCTACGCCGGGCTGTCAGTGGCGCCGACCGAGCAGTTCGAGTCGCTGGAGCAACTACGCGCTTTATGGCATGGCTACCGCATCAGCGTGACGCTGATCGATGCGGCGCCGGCGCCCGGCGTCGATACGCCCGAGGATGCCGAAAGGATGCGGAAACTGTTTGACCGGGCCGGAAATAGCGAGTAACTTTTTGCCCTTAGGGAACGGCCGCCACTGACGCCGATAACAAGAATTTTTGATACGTAAACCAGAGGGACTTTTCATGAAATTGATTCTGTTGGGCGCACCCGGCGCCGGCAAGGGTACGCAAGCCACTTTCATCAGCAAGGAATTTGGCATCCCCCAGATTTCCACCGGCGACATGCTGCGTGCCCAGGTCAAGGCCGGCACACCGCTGGGCCTCGAGGCCAAGAAGCACATGGATGCGGGCGGCCTGGTGCCGGACGCCGTCATCATCGGCATGGTCAAGGATCGCCTGACCCAGGACGATTGCAAGAACGGCTACCTCTTTGATGGCTTCCCGCGCACCATTCCGCAGGCACAGGCCATGAAGGACGCCGGCGTTCCGATCGAATTCGTGCTTGAAATCGACGTTCCGGATAGCGATATCATCGAGCGTATGGCCGGCCGTCGTGCCCACCTCGCCTCGGGTCGCACCTATCACGTCAAGTTCAACCCGCCGAAGGTCGAAGGCAAGGATGACGTGACCGGTGAGGATCTGGTCCAGCGCGACGACGACAAGGAAGAAACCGTCAAGAAGCGCCTCGAGATCTACCACTCGCAGACCAAGCCACTGGTTGATTTCTACAGCAAGTGGGCTGCCGAGGGCGATGCCAAGGCACCGAAGGTCAAGAAGGTGGCCGGTGTGGGCAGCGTCGATGCCATCACCGCGAGCGTGTTCAACGCACTGAAGTAAGGAAGCGACATGTCGGCACGAAACGCCTTCTACGCGCAGTCGGGGGGCGTGACTGCCGTCATCAATGCAACGGCGTGCGGCCTGATTCAGGAAGCGCGCCGTTTTCCCGAGCGTATCGGGAAAGTTTATGCCGGTCGGGATGGCATCATCGGTGCCCTGACCGAAGACCTGATCGACACCTCGCTCGAGAGCGATGCCGACATTGCCCGCCTGCGCCATACGCCCGGCGGCGCCTTTGGTTCCTGCCGCTACAAGCTGAAGAGCCTGGAAACCCATCGCGCCCAGTACGAACGCCTTATCGAAGTGTTCAAGGCGCACGACATCGGCTATTTCTTCTACAACGGCGGCAACGACTCCATGGACACCGCGTGGAAGGTGTCGCAGATTGCCGAGAAGATGGGGTATCCTGTCGTCTGCGTTGGCGTGCCGAAAACAGTAGACAACGATCTGCCGCATACCGACTGCTGCCCGGGTTTCGGTTCGGTCGCCAAGTACGTGGCGACGTCCATACGCGAAGCCGGCTACGACGTCGTGTCAATGGCGCGGACCTCGACCAAGATTTTCGTGCTCGAAGTCATGGGCCGCCACGCCGGCTGGATCACCGCCGCCTGCGGGCTGGCTGCCGAGAACAACGGCGAGCCGCCGCACATCCTGCTCTTCCCGGAAGTGCCTTTCAATCCCGAGGCCTTTGTCGCCCGCGTCGATGCCTGCGTCAAGCAATATGGCTACTGCACCGTGGCGGTGTCCGAGGGTTTGTCGGATGCCGAGGGTCGGCTGATTGCGGAATCCGGCGCCAAGGATGCGTTCGGTCACTCGCAACTCGGTGGCGTCGGACAGGTGGTGGCGCAGTTGATCAAGGACAAACTGGGTCTCAAGTACCACTGGGCGCTGGCCGATTACCTGCAGCGTTCGGCGCGCCATCTGGCGTCGCGTACCGATCTCGAACAGGCTCATGCCCTCGGCGTAGCAGCGGTCGACCTGGCTTTGCAGGGAAAAAATGCAGTCATGGCGACTATTTGCCGGCTCGCTGATGAACCTTACCGCTGGGAAATCAGTGATGCGCCGCTGGCGGAAATCGCCAACGTCGAACGCAAGATGCCGGCGGAGTTCATCACGCCGGACGGTTTCCATATCACCGAGGCTTGCCGGGCCTACTTGCAGCCCTTGATCGAAGGCGAGGAGCCGCCGCCTTTCCGAGGTGGCCTGCCGGATTACATACGTTTGAAAAATATCGCCGTGCCGAAAAAGTTGCCGGCGTTTGCCGTCTGATTTCTTGGTCAGTTAGCGAAAAGGGGAGAGAGTATGAGTACAGCCTTGTTACTGGCGCTCGGTTGCGCCCTGTTGGCAGTGGTCTACGGCTGGATTTCCAGCCAGCAGATCCTGGCCTTGCCCGCGGGGAATGCCCGCATGCAGGAAATCGCCAAGGCCATCCAGGAGGGGGCCTCGGCCTACCTCAGCCGGCAGTACAAGACGATCGCCATCGTCGGCGTCGTGCTCTTCCTCGTCATCGGCCTGGTGCCCAAACTGGGCTGGCTGACCGCCTTCGGTTTTCTGTTCGGTGCGGTGCTTTCTGGGGCCGCCGGTTTCATCGGCATGAATGTCTCGGTGCGGGCCAACGTGCGCACGGCCGAAGCTGCCCGCGGCGGCATCGCCCCGGCGCTGGCGGTGGCTTTCAAGGGAGGCGCGATCACCGGCATGCTGGTAGTTGGTCTTGGGTTGCTTGGCGTGGCCGGCTACTACGCCTTCCTCAAGGCGACGATTGGCGGCGCTGACCTGCATCACGTCATCGAGCCACTGGTCGGTCTGGCCTTTGGTTCTTCGTTGATCTCGATCTTCGCCCGACTTGGCGGGGGTATCTTTACCAAGGGCGCCGACGTCGGCGCCGACCTGGTCGGCAAGGTCGAAGCCGGTATTCCCGAGGACGATCCGCGCAACCCGGCGGTGATCGCCGACAATGTTGGTGACAACGTCGGCGACTGCGCCGGCATGGCTGCCGACCTGTTCGAGACCTATGCCGTAACCGTGGTTGCGACCATGGTGCTGGCGGCGCTGACGCTGAAGACCTCACCGGGCCTCGGCGAGAATCTGGTGCTCTATCCGCTGGCGCTGGGCGGCGTGTCGATCATTGCCTCGATCGTCGGTTGCTTCTTCGTCAAGACGGCCGAAGGCGGCAAGATCATGTCGGCGTTGTACCGCGGCCTGATCGTTGCCGGCGTACTGGCGCTGGCGGCTTACTATCCGGTCACCTCGTGGCTGATCGGGGCAGGCGATGCCGCCGCCAAAATCACCACCGCCAGCATGTTCGGCTGCTCTGTTGTCGGTCTGGGGCTGACAGCCGCGCTGGTGTGGATCACCGAGTATTACACCGGCACTGACTACGCCCCGGTGAAGCATGTCGCTTCGTCCTGCCAGACTGGGCATGCGACCAACATCATTGCCGGTATCGGCATTTCGATGAAATCCTGCGCGATGCCGGTGCTTTCCGTCTGTGTCGCCATCTGGGCGGCCTACGCTATGGGCGGCCTGTTCGGGATCGCCATTGCGGCGACCTCAATGCTGTCGATGGCCGGTATCGTCGTTGCCCTTGACGCTTACGGCCCGATCACCGACAACGCAGGGGGCATTGCCGAAATGTCGGAATTGCCGAAGGAGGTCCGCAACGTCACCGACCCGCTCGACGCCGTCGGCAACACCACCAAGGCGGTAACCAAGGGCTACGCCATCGGCTCGGCCGGCCTCGCCGCGCTGGTGCTCTTCGCCGACTACACGCACGGTCTGGAAGCAGCCGGGCTGACCGGCATCACTTTCGACCTGTCGAATCACATGGTGATCATAGGTCTCTTCATCGGTGGCCTGATTCCCTACCTCTTCGGCGCCATGGCGATGGAAGCGGTAGGGCGTTCTGCAGGTGCCGTGGTCATGGAAGTGCGCCGCCAGTTCAAGGAGATTCCGGGCATCATGGAAGGCACGGCCAAGCCGGATTACTCGCGCGCGGTGGACATGCTGACCGTGGCAGCGATCAAGGAAATGATGGTTCCGTCGATCCTGCCGGTTGCGGTGCCGGTCGTCGTCGGGTTGATGCTCGGTCCGCAGGCGCTCGGTGGGCTGCTGGTCGGTACCATTGTCACCGGTCTGTTCGTTGCCATTTCGATGACCACCGGGGGGGGGGCCTGGGATAACGCCAAGAAGTACATCGAAGACGGCCACTTCGGCGGCAAGGGCTCGGATGCGCACAAGGCGGCCGTCACCGGCGATACCGTCGGCGACCCGTACAAGGATACTGCCGGTCCGGCGGTCAACCCGCTGATCAAAATCATCAACCTCGTCGCACTGCTGATTGTGCCGCTGATGGCCTGATTGCCTGCAGGCGCCCAACAAAAAGGCAGGTCTGCGGACCTGCCTTTTACGTCTGCCGTCGGCTGGTTCTCAGCCTTCGTGCTGGCGCAGCCGGGCAACACTGGGGATATGAATCTTGCGCCCCTCGACGACGATCAGCTTGAGATCGGTCAGTTCGTGCAGGATGCGTGAGAAATGCTCCTGCGTCAGGTTAAGCCGCGAGGCGATGATGCCCTTATTGGTTGGCAGCGTGATCGCGACGTTGGCAGCATTCAGCGAATCCTCCGGCAACTCGCGCAGCAGGTAGCCGATGATCCGTTGCTTGCCGGAGTGGAGGGAATACGACTCGACGTCGTTCATCAGTTGATGCAGGCGCATCGCCATGCCGGCCAGCATTTTGCGGCAGAGGTTGTGGTCACGCTGCAGTTCCTCGAACACCGCGGCCTTGGAAATGTGCAACAGCAGCGAGTCGCTCAGCGTCTGCGCGAAGACGATGTAGGGCTTTTCCATGAACATCACCGCCTCGCCGAAGCTCTGGCCCTGGCTGATGATCTCGACCACTTTTTCGCTGCCTTGTGACGAGGTGAAGGCCAACTTGATCTGACCATAGACCAGCAGATGAAAGCCGTTGCAGGGATCGCCCTTGTGGAACAGGATGTCCCCCTTGGCAGCATGGATTTCGCGGGTGCCACGGGCAATTCGGGCGAGTTCCTCGGGCGCCAGGCCGTTGAACAGCGGGATGTGGGTGAGCAGGGCTTCGATGTTGATCGGATGAGAATTTGGCATGATGTTCGCGCCTTGTGGATACCTACGGAATGATGGGATGAGGCTAGATCACAGGCAATACGGCAAAGTGACTAGACGCTGGTCAATTGGACGTAGAGCAGGGGCAGTCGCCGCGGCAGGTCTTCCGGCTTGCGGATGACGCAGAACCCGGCGGGGCCGAAGAGGTAGGGCAGGTAAGCCCCGGCTTCGCGGTCGATGGTGACGCAGAACGGCGTCAGGCCCAGCCGCCGGGCCTCATGCACGGCCATGCGGGTGTCCTCGATGCCGTAACGCGAGTCATAGACATCAAGGTCATTGGGCTTGCCGTCGGTGATGATCAGCAGCAGTCGCCGGCCAGCCGGTTGCTCGGCCAGAATGCTTGCCGCCTGACGGATCGCCGCACCCATTCGGGTGTAGAAGCCGGGCTTGATGGCCAGGATGCGACCGCGAGTCAGGCCGTCGTAGCGCTGGTTGAAGTCCTTGAGCAGATGGAAGCGGATACGTTGCCGCCGCAGTGAGGAAAAGCCATAAATTCCGAAGCGGTCGCCGGTCGCGGTCAGGGCTTCGGAAAACAGCAGCAGGCTGTCGCGGATGACATCGATGATCCGATGGTTATCGGAAATCGGCGCATCGGTGGACATCGACAGGTCGGCCAGCAGCAGGCAGGCCAGATCGCGTTCACAGCGGGCCTGGGCAAGATAGCCGCCGGTTTCCGGCGTGTGTCCGCTGGCACGGTCGCCGAGATTGCGCACGCACGCGTCGATGTCGAGTTCCAGGCCATCCGGCTGCGCCTTCAGCCAGCGACGCTGGGGTGCCAGCGCGGCAAACTGGCCCCGCAGCTTCTTGGCGGTGGCCGCCAGCGCACCGGGCAGAGCCGCTGGCTCGGCATCGCTGGCGATCATCGGTTGCAGCAGGCAATGCTTCTCGAGCATCGTTTCCTTGCGGTAGTCCCACTCTGGCAGCGCGATGCCCGGCCCGATCGGCGTATCGTCCTCGGCGGCAGAGGGTAAATCGAGATCGAACTTGACCCGGGATTTTGCCGTCTCGCCGTCGCGGATCAGCGAAAGCTGGTCGAGGTCACGTGCCGCATCCTTGGCGTTCGGATCTTCATCCTCATCGAAGGCGCGATTGACGCGGACGTATTCCGCCCAGGTTGGCAGGCTTTCGGCGCGGAACATCGCCAGCATCGGCGCCTTGTTGTCCGGCTTGTCGACCTGCTCGGCCTTGTGCGCTTCCTTGCCACCATCGCGGCTGCCGGAACCTTCGGGCGGCAACTGTTCGCCCGGGTCTTCAAATGGCCGGATCTGGTGCTCGTCGCCGGCAATCAGCCAGAGCAGCACCGGCTGTGGCGGGCGTGCCTTGAGCGAATTGAGCGGCGGCAGGCCGTCGACGCTGCCGGGTTCGCGCAGTGCATCACGCAGCGCATTTTCCTGCGCCGCTTCATCGGGCAACAGGCTGGCCGGGTTGAGGCGGGCGGCGATGTGGGCTTCGACCAGGCGCTGATAGCGTGGGCGCAGGCCCGGGTAGCGTTCGAGTGCCGCCTGGCAGGAGCGCTGGTTACGGATGAACCACGGCCGTTGCGGGGCGACGTCGCAGGCGGCGACGGCTGCCAGCCAGAGGTAAAGGTCGCGATTCAGGGCAGGCTCGGGGAAAGCGGCGATTTCCGGCGGCAGGCGCAGTGTTTCGGCATCGCGGCGGCCCTGGGCGATGCGCTCACCGCTGCCGGCGATGCGTTGCAGCCAGTGGCGGCGGGCGCCGTGGGATTCGAGCGTGGCGGCGGCAATGTTGAGGCCGGGGTCGCCACCGAAGGCGCGAAACAGGATGCCAGCCGTCTTCTCGACATCGGCGAGTTTGACCGCCGCCTGCGGGAAATGTCCGCCCGCCGTCTTGGTGACCCAGTTGTGCCAGATTTTGCCGATGAATTCTTCCATGGGATTTCCTGATTAGCGGCGCGAATTAAGGACGAACTCCGGCATCTTCGTCGGTTTGCGACTGTGCCGAGAAACGGGCCTCGTTGCGCTTTGCCTCCTCATCGCTGACCCAACGCAGCAACGGGCCATCCGGCCGTTGGCGGTTGACCGTGCCGCAGGCCGAGACACACTGCCCGCATTGGGTGCAGGCAAACATCCAGCGCTTGACGTTGCGCGGCTTGAGGCGCATCGGGCACACGGCATCGCAGGCCGGGCCATGGCCGCCGAGGCAGTCGGCACAATCGGTGAGCCGGGGGCGTTCGAAGCCGACGACCATGGCCTTGCGGTTGGCGATCCAGGCAAAGCTCTGAAACAGACCGATAGCGCAGGCATAGCGGCAAAACAGATGGCGGGCGAAGAGGAATTCGAGGGTCAGTACCGTCGTTGCAGCGGTGATGAAGAGGGCTTCATTGCGGCTGAGCGTGAAGGTCAGCAGGCCGTGATAGACACCAAAGGGCGGCATCAGGTAGGTCAGGCCAACCGCTGCCCATGAAAACGCAAAAGCGATGGCGACCGGCACGACGAGCAGCCAGTAGCGCCGGTCGCGGGGCATCGGGCTGCCATCCGGTTCCCACGGCGGTGTGTTCTTTCGGTCCCACAGCGAGTGCTTCCCGGTGGCCTGGAGCATCAGGCGATTGATGGTTTCGACGACCGAGAAGTGCGGGCACAGCCAGCCGCAGTAGAGGCGGCCCCATTTCCAGGCGACGCCGATGATCAGCGCCAGTGTGCCGAGCACCGGCAAAAACAGGAACAAAATCAGGTTCACCGCAGCCGTGCCGGCGTCGATGCGGCCGGCGATCAGGTCGTCGATGCCGATGTGCCACTGGAAGGTGAGGAAATAGGCATGCCGCTCGGTGAGGTCGTAGCGAAAGAGATCGAAGACCGGCGTCAGCGCGAAGAGGATGAAGAAGGCGATCTGCGCGAATACGCGCTGCCGTTGCAGGGCGGGTTTGCTCATGGCTGACAGTCGAGTTTCGGGCCGATGACCGGAAAGCGCCAGCCCTGGCCACCCATGGCCTTGACTAGCGCCACCATGCCGAGCAGGATCAGCGTCGAGTGGATGCAGGTGAAGTAGAGAATCAGGACGACCCAGGTCCATTGCTCATGCAGGCCGCCGGCGAGCAGGATGCCGGCACTGCAGACGACGATCAGCACGCCGCCCCAGAGGCTGACGACGAAGGCCTGCCGCAGGTGTTGGCGGGCCAGCGGCGGGGCGTCGTGGCGGAAGCGGAACCACAGGCCGGCGAGTATGGCGAAGGCCAGGCCGGGCAAGGCCAGCAGGTTGAGCAGGAAGAGGGCCTCGGCAGCAATTGCCAGGCCCTGGCCCGGGATTTCCTCGCGGACGCCGAAATCCTCTTCGCTGATCATGTCGTGATCAGCGCCCGAAGGTCGCGTTGACGATTTCCATCAAGGCCTCGATGGTTTCCTCGTCATCGGTCAGGCTTTCAACCAGTGCAGCACGGCAGGCAGCGGTGACGTCCATGCCTGATTTGATCAGTGTGGCGGCGTAGACCAGCAGACGGGTCGAGGCGACTTCCTCCAGATCGCGGTCCTTGAGGGCGCGGAAGGCCTTGGCGATGCCGACCAGTCGGGTCGCGAGGTCGGCGTCGCAGCCGGTTTCGCCGATGACGATGGAGCGCTCGCGCTCGGCTGACGGGAAGTCGAAGCGCATCGACACGAAGCGTTGGCGGGTCGACGGCTTGAGACCCTTGAGCAGGTTCTGGTAACCGGGGTTGTAGGAGACGACGAGCATGAAGTTGGCGGGGGCTTCCAGCGTTTCGCCAGTGCGGTCGATGGGCAGGATGCGGCGGTCGTCGGCGAGCGGGTGCAGCACCACCGTGGTGTCCTTGCGCGCTTCGACGATTTCGTCGAGGTAGCAGATGCCGCCTTCGCGCACGGCACGGGTCAACGGCCCGTCGTTCCAGTAGGTGCCCTTGTCCGAGATCAGGTGGCGGCCGACGAGATCGGCCGCAGTCAGGTCATCGTGACAGGCGACGGTGTACAGCGGCAGCTTCAGTCGGGCCGCCATGTGGGCGACAAAGCGGGTCTTGCCGCAGCCGGTCGGGCCCTTGATCAGCAGGGGCAGGCGCTGGTTGAAGGCGTGCTCGAAGAGCGCGATTTCATTACCGGAGGGTTCGTAGAAGGGCAGATTGTGATCGGACATGGCGGTTACGGTCGACGCGAAAAGTGGGCAAAATCGGGCGGCTGTCTTAACGAAGCGACAGCCAGTAAGCGAGCAGGATCAGGCTGCCGACCAGCAGCATCCAGCCCTCAAGGAGCAGGCGCCACATGCGCGGTGCCTGACGCAGCTCCATGAAGTCGAGGATGACCAGACGGCCCTTGACGAAGGCAATCAGCAGCATGCCGACGATGGCGCCGGTGCCGGCCGCACCGACTTCGCCCAGATACCAGGTGATGGCGGTGGCGATCATCAAAACCAGCCAGGCGCGGTTGATGGGGTTCTTGAGAAAGACCATGTCAGCGCATCACATAAACGAGCGGGAAAAGGACGATCCACAGCAGATCGACCATGTGCCAGTAGGCGGCACCGCTTTCCAGGCCATTGGCGTCGTAGCGGCCATAGACACCCTTGCGCGACTGCTTCCAGAGCACGGTCAGGATGACCATGCCGAGGATCACATGCATGAAATGGAAGAAGGTCAGCGAGATGTAGAACATGTAGAAGGTATTGGTCGACAGCGTGATGCCGGCGCCGAACTTGCCGGCGTACTCGAAGCATTTGACGACCAGAAAGCCGGCGCCGCACAGCCAGCCGAGCAGCAGGTTGCGGCTGATGTCCGCCTGCTCGTCGCGATGCGCTGCCTGCACGGCGAGGGCGACGAACCACGAGCCGGTGATCAGCAGGACGGTGTTGAGCGCGCCGGCGTTGAGGTCCAGCGTCTGCTGGTATTGATTGAATTCCTCGACATGGCTGGCGCGGGCGAAGGCATAGGCGGCAAAGAACACCGCGAAGGCGAGCATCTCGGCGAGGATGAAGAACCAGATCGCCAGGTCGCCGGGCAGGCGGCGGGCAGTGACGGCAGGTTCGGCGGCAATTGAGTTCATGGCGCGTATGGTAGAGAGTCGGCGGCAATGACGGTTTGATGTGGGCCAAAAATGAAAAAAGGCGTGAATCCAGAGATTCACGCCTCAAGTGCTACTTGGAGGAATTGCGTGTTACACGGCCTGCTTTTCTTCGCCACCGACGAAGAAGCTGACGATGTAGATGACCAGACCGATCAGGAAGAACACACCGGCCCACTCACGCATCCAGTAGAACAGCGCGATCTTGTCCTGCGCCACCATGAAGGGCAGCGGGGCATCGGAAGCGCGTTGCAGCCAGACTTGCAGGATACCGGCAGCGGTCAGGAACAGCGTGATGAAGACCATTGCCACAGTCATCAGCCAGAAGGCCCACATTTCGAGCACTTGCGACTTGTTGCTGTTGGCGGCACGACCGCGCAGCAGGGGCATGGCGTAGGAGATCATCATCAGGTTGACCATGGCGTAGGCGCCATAGAAAGCCATGTGACCGTGGGCGGCGGTGATCTGCGTGCCGTGGGTGTAGTAGTTGACCGGAGCCAGGGTGTGCAGGAAGCCCCACACGCCAGCGCCCAGGAAAGCCATCACGCCGGTACCCAGGGCCCACAGCACAGCGGCCTTGTTCGGGTGTTCGCGACGACGACGGTTCACCATGTTGAAGGCGAAGACGGTCATGGCGAAGAAGGGGATCGGCTCCAGCGCGGAGAAGATGGAACCCCACCACTGCCAGTATTCCGGCGTACCGATCCAGAAGTAGTGATGACCCGTACCGATGATGCCGGTGATCAGCGTCAGGGTGACGATGACGTACAGCCACTTTTCGATCACTTCACGGTCAACACCGGTCGTCTTGATCAGCACGAAGGCTAGGAAGGAGCCGAGGATCAGTTCCCATACGCCTTCCACCCAGAGGTGCACCGTCCACCACCAGAAGAACTTGTCGAGAACGACGTTCACCGGGTTGTAGAAGGAGAACAGGAAGAAGACAGCCAGACCCCACAGACCGATCAGCAGCACCAGCGAGATCGAGGTCTTCTTACCCTTCAGCACCGTCATGGTGATGTTGAACAGGAAGGCCAGTGCCACGACGACGATGCCGAGCTTGGTTGGCAGCGGCTGTTCGAGGAACTCGCGGCCCATCGTTTCGATCAGGTTGTTGCCGGTCATTTCCGCCAGGGCGGCGTAGGGAACGGTCAGGTAGCCGACGATGGTCAGCGCACCGGCGACCAGGAAGATCCAGAACATCGCCAGCGCCAGTTTCGGGCTGAACAGTTCGGTTTCGGATTCTTCCGGAATCATGTAGTACGCGCCACCCATGAAGCCAAACAGCAGCCACACGATCAGCAGGTTGGTGTGGACCATGCGGGCCACGTTGAAGGGAATGGCGGGGAAAAGGAAGTCGCCTATCACATACTGCAGGCCGAGAATCAGGCCGAACAGGATCTGACCGACAAACAGGCCGATTGCCGCGATGAAGTAGGGTTTTGCAACCGCTTGCGATTTATATTGCATGTTCAGTTCTCCTCTCGATCAGCCTTGGTCGTTGGGCGGCCAATTGGCATCGTTGATCGAATTGACGTGCTTCAGGAAAGCCACGATGGCATCCAGCTGCTCGTTGGTGAAATTGAACTGCGGCATGCTGCGGCGACCCGGGATACCTTCCTTCGGACGGGACTGGATGAAGGCTTTGGTGCCTTCGTCACCGTAGCGGGCGACGACGTTGCCCAGTTCCGGTGCAAAGTAGGCGCCTTCACCCATCAGGGTGTGGCAACCGATGCAGTTATTGACTTCCCAAAGCTTCTTCCCTTCGGCAATCTGCGGCGTGATGTTGGCCCGCATGTCGCGTTTCGGTAGTTGCGAATGGGTATCGAATGACAGCGCAAGGAACAACAGGAAGAAGAAAACGGTCCCCCCGTAGAAAATGTTCCGCGCCATCGACTTCGTGAAAGCGCCACTCATTGTTTTCCCCCTTTCGGAAATTGTTTGGCGGGGCCGATGTTATTTCCAGGGGGCAGGCGCGGGCTTTGATGTCGGCTAAAAAAGCCTGCATGCACGGCAAATAATCAGGGTTTGGACGGCGGGGCGGGGATGACAGACTCTGGCCGGCCACGGGCAGGCGGGCCGAAGCGGGCCTGATCGCGCAGCTTTTGGGCCAGTGCCTGCGACTGATCGCGACGCGCCTCGCTGTATCGGCGCAGGGTCTCGATCTGCGTGGCTGACGGGATCGGGGAGTCGAAATCCAGTCCGGATAGCTGTTCGGCGCTGATGGCATAGGGGTCGGCGATCTCGGCCTCGATCCGGCGCGAGATGGCTTCGAGATCTTCTCCCGCGGGGGCATCCTTGCGCAGGACGTCCTGCCAGCTTTGCTGTATACGCTCTTCGCGCTCGAAAAATTCGCGAATTTCGTCACGGGCGGCGACTTCCTCATGCCAGACGTATTTCGGTTCCGGCAGGCGAAGGATCAGCAGCGCAATGCCGGCGATCAGGATGGCGCCGGCCAGCAGGCGCGGCCGAAGTGGGCTTGCAGGTCGGTTGCGGGCGCCGCCGGCATCAGGGCCGGCCAGCCGACCAGCAATGCCAGCAGGATTCCGCTGATCAGGCCGCCGATGTGCGCACTGTTGTCGATACCGGAGACAAACAGACCGAGGCCAGTGCTGATCAGGGTGAACAGGCGGGTAGCCAGGAACAGCCAGCGGAATTCTCCGGCTGGCACTGACTGCCGCTCGCGCCAGAGGAAAACCAGCAGCGCGCCATAGATGCCGAAAATGGCGCCGGAGCCACCGCCGGGAACGTCCTGGTTGCCCTATATCACCAGCGACAGCAGATTGCCGGCCAGGCCGCTTCCGACATAAATTGCAGTGAAGCGGGGGCTACCATTGGCCCGCTCGACCAGTGGTCCGCCGTCCCACAGCGCCCACAGGTTCATGCTCAGATGCAGCACACCGAAGTGCAGGAAAAGGGCGCTGCCGAGACGCCACCATTGGCCATCCTGGGTCGCTGGACCGAATCGCTCCCCAGACGAGTTGGACGCTGTTTTGCCCGCCATGCCACAAGCCGGGACCGGCGCCGAGCATCACCCCGAAAATCAGCAGGTTGGCGACAATCAGCAGCACCGTCACCGGCACCCGGGGCTGACGGGTGCGCAATCGGTCGTACAGTGAGATGGTGGCGGGGGAGGCGGCGGTCATCGGCAAGGGCGGGAATGCACATGATAGCGGGCTGGGCGTGACGCCATCTGCGGTGAACGCGGAATTCGGCCGAAAACCGGCATTGACGTCATGTTGCAGACGGGCAGGGCGCATGGCCGGCAAGGCGGAGCAGGTATACTCGTGGCCTCCTCAGTAGAAAGTCAGTCATGGCCAATAACGATACCGCTAGCATGGCGCTCTTTTGCGACTTCGAGAACATTGCTCTCGGCGTGCGCGACGCCCAGTACGAAAAATTCGACATCCGCCCGGTGCTTGAGCGTCTGCTCGCCAAAGGCAGCATCGTCGTCAAGAAAGCCTATTGCGACTGGGACCGTTACAAGGGCTTCAAAGCCGCCATGCACGAAGCCAATTTCGAGCTGATCGAAATCCCGCACGTTCGCCAGTCCGGCAAGAATTCTGCCGACATCCGCATGGTCGTTGATGCCCTCGACCTTTGCTACACCAAGTCGCATGTCGATACCTTCGTCATCATTTCCGGTGATTCCGATTTCTCGCCGCTGGTCTCCAAGTTGCGCGAAAACGCCAAGCGGGTGATCGGCGTCGGCGTCAAGCAGTCGTGCTCCGACCTGCTGATCACCAATTGCGACGAATTTATCTATTACGACGATCTCGTGCGCGACCGCGAAGGCCAGCGCGGCGGGGTGCGTCGCGAGCGCGAAAAGCGCTCGCCGGAAGAAGAAGCCCGTCGTCGCGAGAAGAGCGAAGAGCGAAAGAATAAGGCAGTTGAACTGGTGGCCACCACGTTCGCCGACATGGTGGCCGACCGCGGCGAGAGCGAGCGCATCTGGGCTTCGGTGCTCAAGGAGGTCATCAAGCGCCGAAATCCCGGCTTCAACGAGAGCTATTTTGGTTTCCGCACCTTCGGTAACCTGATCGAGGAGGCTGCCAGCCGGGGCATACTGGCAGTTGGTCGCGACGAGAAATCCGGCACTTTCGTCACCCGCGCCCAGCCGCGTCCACTCGAGGCAGAGCTACTGACCGACGTGGCCGAGTTATCAGCGACGTCGGCGGCGCCGGCTATGGTCGACGTGGAAAGTACGCCTATTCCAGAGGTGCCAGCTGCCGCAGTCGAGCCGGTTGCCGACGAGAAGCAGGGCCGCCGTCGTGGTGGACGCCGCGGGCGCAAGGATATTCGGGAAGTCAGCGAGCCGGTTGTGCAGGCCGAGCAGTCGTACGAGCCGACACCGCCGCTGGTTATTGAGATGGTTATCGAATCGCCGGCTCCTGAGGTTGCCCCCAAGCCGGAGGCCGAAGCTGCCAAGCCCCGCCGCGCTGGGCGCCGGCCACGCAAGGTGGCGAGTGCGGTCGTCGAGGCGACCGCTGCGCCAGAGGCAGCACCCGTGCCTGAGGTGGTCGCCGTAGTGTCGGCTGCCGAGGTGGCTGCGCCGGCCGCCAAACCGAAAAAGCCGCGCCGCACACCGTCGCGCACGCGCAAACCGAAGGCCGAAGCTGCCAGCTGATCCGCTATCCGGAAACCGGTAGCATGCCTGCCGGTGATGTGTCAGATAACCTGCAGCAACTTGCTGCGCAGCGCTTCGGCCTCGCGCCGGCCGTCGCGCGAGCTGACGATGGCGTGATACCACTCGTCGTACAGCGCCCGCAGGCCGGCGTGCCCGTCAGCCTTCGCCAGGCGATCGAGCAGGGAACTGGCGCCGAGGGCGCCGACGAAGGTGTTCACGGTATTGACCATGAAATTTCGCGCCATCTGCAGGCGCAGCGGGTCCGCGTTAGCTGGCAGTTCGCTGAAGGCGGTGATCGGCGGCAAGGATTGCACTGCCGCCACCGGCGCACCACCCGTACTCGATACGGCGATCAGTTCAAGTTCTTCGAGTAGACCAAGCGTGTTCTGCAGATCGTCGGCAAGCAGCATGGTGCGCAGTTCCTCGACGCTGCGCTTGCCGTCGACCATGATCAACACGCGTCGCTGACGGGGCGTCAGGCCGCCGGATTTGGCGACGACCTCATCCTGCCCTTTCGGGGTTTTGGCGAATACAACGGCCATGAGTTTGTCTCCATTTCTTTAGTGATGTTTTGCAGGCCATTGTACAGAAAAAGAAAAACCCGCCAAAAGGCGGGTTTTCACAAGGGCGGCGAAGGCCAGCAATCAGGCAGCGGCCTGCACCGGAATCTTGTGGCCGCGGCGGGTGATGCGGTTCTGCGAATCGACGTAGATCAGTTCCGGCTCGTACTTGGTCAGTTCGAGTTCGTTGTAGACCGCAAAGGTGGCGATGATCAGAATGTCGCCCGGGGCCGCGCGACGGGCAGCCGAGCCGTTCACCGAGATCACGCCCGATCCGCGCTCGGCGCGGATGGCATAGGTAGTGAAACGCTCGCCGTTGTTGACGTTCCAGATGTCGATCTGTTCGTATTCCTTGATGTTGGCTGCTTCAAGCAGGTCTTCATCGATGGCGCACGAACCTTCATAGTGCAGGTCGGCATGGGTGGCCGTTACACGGTGCAGCTTGGATTTCAACATGGTTCTCTGCATGGTTTCACTCATCCAGAAAGTTGGGGGAAGCGCATTGTAACGACAAAATCCCTCGTGTCAACGCGTGTAATTATGGATATCGGCCGCAGCCTAAATCTCAATGTTATCAATGAGCCGTGTGGTGCCGAGGCGGCTGGCGGCAAGCACCACCAGTGGGCCGTTTCCGGCCTTTGCCGGGCTCAGGTCGGACTGTTGCCGGATGGCAACATAATCGGTTTTCCAGCCGGCTGCGGTCAACGCGGAAATCGCCTCGTTTTCGAGAAGCGCATAGTCGGTTCTGCCGGTGCGGACGGCGTCGCGGATTTGATTGAGCAGGCGATACAGGCGTGGGGCCTCGGCGCGCTCGGTTTCGGACAGATAGCCGTTACGTGAGGACAGGGCGAGGCCGTCGTTGGCACGTACCGTTTCGCCGCCAATGATCTCGATCGGCACCGCCAACTGGCGGGTCATGTTGCGGATGACCATCAGCTGCTGGTAGTCCTTCTTGCCGAACAAAGCAGCATCCGGTTGGACGCAGTTGAAGAGTTTGGTGACGACGGTGGCGACGCCGCGAAAGTGACCGGGGCGGAATTCGCCGTCGAGCACGTTCTGGATGCTCGGCGGCTCAATGAAGTATTCCTGCGGTTCCGGGTAGAGATCGGCCTCGGTCGGCGCGAACAGCATATCGACGCCGGCAGCGGCGAGCTTGTCGCAGTCGGCCTGGAAGGTGCGCGGATACTTGTCGAAGTCCTCGTTCGGAGCGAACTGCAGGCGATTGACGAAAATCGAGGCAACGACCGTGTCACCGTGGTTGCGAGCCTGTTCCATCAAACTGATGTGGCCGGCGTGCAGATTGCCCATGGTCGGTACGAAAACGACACGGCCACGTTGCTTCAGGGCCGCGCGCAGGTCGGCGATGGCGGAATGGGTTTGCATTTTCAATTAAGCGGCGTAAGTATGTTCCGGGCCCGGGTAGCTGCCGTCCTTGACGGCGGCGACGGCACGGCAAGCAGCATCGTGGATCGAGCCGCTGTCGGCCATGAAGTTGCGGACGAACTTGGCCTTCTTGCCCGGCGGGATGTCAAAAGCGTCGTGCAGCACCATGACCTGGCCGGAGCAGTCCTTGCCGGCGCCGATACCGATGGTGATGATCCTAAGCTGCGCCGTGACCTCGGCGGCGAGGACGGCCGGGATGGCTTCGAGGACGATCATCGTCGCCCCGGCGTCCTGCAGCGCCTGCGCGTCGTCCTTCAGGCGCTGCGCCGCGGCATCGCCCTTGCCCTGAACCTTGTAGCCGCCGAGCACATGCACCGACTGTGGTGTCAGGCCAACATGGCCGCAAACCGGGATGCCGCGGTGAACCAGGAATTCGACCGTATTTGCCATCTCGCGGCCGCCTTCGAGCTTGACCATCTGCGCGCCGGCCGCCATCAGCGTTACGGCATTGCGGAAGGCCTGTTCCGGCGATTCCTGATAGCTGCCGAAAGGCATGTCGGCGATGATGAAGGGACGGTCCGAGCCGCGCTTGACGGCGGCGGTGTGGTAGGCGATGTCGGCCACGGTGACCGGCAGCGTCGTGTCGTGCCCCTGAATGACATTGCCCAGCGAGTCGCCGATGAGCATGACCTCAACGCCGGCACCATCGAGCAGCCGGGCAAAGCTGGCGTCGTAGCAGGTGAACATGACGACCTTCTCGCCAGCGGCGTAGAGCTTGGCAAGATCGGCCTGAGTCAGGCGGCGGGTGATGGTTTGCGCGGACATGGGAGTCTCGTTGGAGTAAACAGCGCCTAGGATACACAGCGGCGCCAAACGTTCAAGCGCTAAATTCAGGCGCGGATGATCCCTTGATTGGCGACGGCAGGCAGCCAGGCGGCGAGGCTGCCGCGGCCGGGCAGGGCGAGGTCGGTGGCGAGATCGGCCAGTGGATAAAGGACGAAGGCCCGCAGATGCAGGCGCGGATGCGGCAGGGTCAGACGCGGGGTGTCGATGACCAGCTCGTCGTAGAGCAGGATGTCGAGATCGAGCGTGCGCGGCCCGTTACGTTCGGCACGGATGCGGCCAAAGCGCTGTTCGATGGCGAGCAGTTCGTCGAGCAGGGCCTCCGGGGCCAGATCCGTGGTGATGCGGGCGGCGGCGTTGATGAACTCCGGCTGATCGACGATGCCTACCGGCGCTGTGCGGTAGAGCGCCGAGCGGGCGGTCAGCGTGGTTTGCGGCAACCCGGCCAGCGCCGTAAAAGCGGCGTTGACGGTGGCGGCCGGGTCGCCGAGATTGGCGCCCAGTGCGATATACGCGACAGACATCTCAGGTGGCCGGGGTGTCGGCCGTCGCAGCCGCCGGTTTCTTGCGCTTGCGGCGGCGTTTCTTCTTGTCACCAGCGGCTTCCGGCAGCAGCATTTCGCCGCGCTGGTTGCCGTCGGCGTTCTGGAATTCGGTCCACCACTCGGCGACTTCGTTGTCGATCTCGCCCGCCTGGGCGCGCAGCAGCAGGAAGTCGTAACCGGCGCGGAACCGCGGCTGTTCGAGCAGCGCGTACGGGCGCTTGCCGGCGCGCTGCTCGAAGCGCGGCTGCAATGACCAGATATCCTTGATGTCGCCGGCGATGCGGCGGGTGATCGCCAGCTTTTCGCTCTGAACATCAAGGACGTAGTCCATCGCCTGATACAACGCGGGAATCTTCAGTTCGCCGGAGGCCTTGAGCTTTTCCCAGTGCGCCAGCACTTCGTGCCAGAGCAGGGTGGCGAAAAGAAAACCGGGCGACGTGCCCTTGCCGCGACGGACGCGGTCGTCGGTATTGGCCAGCGCCGCCATGACGAACTTCTCGCCCATCGGCTGTTCGAGGATGACGTCGAGCAGTGGTAGCAGGCCGTGGTGCAGGCCTTCGTCACGCAACTGGGTGATGCATTTGACCGAATGCCCGGAGGTCAGCAACTTGAGCATTTCGTCGAACAGGCGTGCAGCCGGGACGTTCTCAAGCAAGTCGGCCATTTCGCGGATCGGCTTTTTGGCCTCCGGGTCGATGGACAGGCCGAGCTTGGCGGCAAGGCGGACGGCGCGCAGCATGCGAACCGGGTCTTCGCGGTAGCGGGCGCGTGGCTCGCCGATCATGCGCAGCGTCCTCGCCTTCAGGTCACCGACGCCGTGGTGGTAGTCGAGGACGGCTTCGGTCGCCGGGTCGTAATACAGCGCATTGGCGGTGAAGTCACGGCGGGCGGCATCCTCCGCCTGCGAGCCGAAGACATTGTCGTGCAGCACGCGGCCGTGCTCGTCGGTCTTGGTCTTCTCGTCGAGCGTACCGCGGAAGGTGGTTACCTCCAGCGTTTCCTGGCCCATCATCACATGCACGATCTGGAAGCGGCGGCCGATGATGCGTGAACGGCGGAAGGCGCGGCGCACCTCTTCCGGCGTGGCATTGGTGGCGACGTCAAAATCCTTGGGGTCGGCGCCAATCAGCAGATCGCGCACAGCACCGCCGACTACGTAGGCCTTGAAGCCATGTTCCTGCAGGGTTTCGCAGACGCGACGGCTGCCGCTGCTGATGCGGTCACGGGTAATGCCGTGGCTGGAAACGGGGATGACAGCCGGCTCGTGGCGGCTGGCCTGAGCCTTCTTGCCGCTGAAGACGCGGGAAATGAGTTTACGGATCACGGGTACCGATCGGAGCGCACAGGGCGCGGAAAAAGCATGAGTTTACCGCAAAGTGATGATTTTCCAGCCCATTTCGCTGGCGTGAGCGCGTAGTTTGTCGTCCGGGTCGACGGCAATCGGCGTCTTGACCTTTTGCATCAGCGGCAGGTCGTTGTGCGAATCGCTGTAGAAATAGCTGTCATTGAAGCTGCCCCACCACAGGCCCATGCTTTCCAGCCAGCTTTCGACGCGGGTGATCTTGCCGGCCTGGAAGGACGGCGTGCCGCGCGCCCCCCCCGCAAAGGCGCCATTTTCCGGGTTCACCGCAGGAATGGTGCCGATCAGGTGCGGGATGCCGAATTCGCGGGCAATCGGGCTGGTGACGAAGCTGTTGGTGGCGGTAACGATGGCGCACAGATCGCCGGCAGCAAGGTGCTGGGCGACTGCGGCCTTGGCCTTGTCGGTCATGATCGGGCGGATGTGGCGGTCCATGTATTCACGGTGCCAGGCATCCAGCTCGGCACGCGGATGCCGGGTCAGCGGCGCCAGCTGGAAGATGAGGAATTCGTAGATGTCGAGCGTGCCAGCCTTGTAGTGCTCGTAGAACTCGATGTTCCTGGCTTCCTGGATTTCGCGGTCGACGACGCCCTTGGAAATGAGGAATTGCGCCCACTCGAAATCCGAGTCGCCGGCGAGGAGGGTGTTGTCGAGGTCGAAGAGTGCGAGATTCATGCTTGTATTCCGGGGGAAATTCAGGGCGGCGCCATTATAGCGGCCGCTATGAGTCAGTATTCGTCGCGCCGGCCGCGGAGCGCCCGGCCCAGCAGGGCCAGTTTGTCGCGGAAACCGAGGCGGCCCTCGGCCAGGGCTTCCAGAAAATCGGAAAGATGCTTGGAGCGCGCGACCGCGAACAGTATGAGGGTGATGAAGCCAAGGCTGGCGATGGCGCCGTGCAGAATTCGGTCGGCTGCCGGGCCTTCGCCAAAGGGGATGATGTTCATGCCGAAGTAGCCGGTGGTTACGGTGGCGATCAGGCCGAGGATGGTGATTACCGTGAGGCGGACGACGGTGTTCGACTGCCGGCGCTGCGAGTCGCTGTCCAGATAGTTACTCATTTCCCGGATTTCATCGCGCACTTCCTGATACATGTCGTCATTGCGCAGGTGTTCTGCACACTGGCGGAAGATGGTCTGGATGTGCGGCCGCTCCGAGAGTTCATGGAACCAGTAGCGGTGGGTGAAGCGCAGGAAGGTCTCGAAATTGGCCCGGATGCGCCGCTTGAAGCGCCTTACCGAGGCGTCGACAGCGATATCGAGGTCGTTGACCGCATCGACCATGGTTTCGGAAAAGACCAGCAGCGCCGCGCGGTGCAGGTGGGCGATGAGGAAAACGATGAAGTACTGGTGGCGGAACTGCGCCAATACACCGCGCTCGCCGTCGAGGAAAAACGGCTGGCGGGCGTCGCCGACCACCATCAGCGTGTTGCCGGTGCAGATGAAACGGGTGCTCTGGCCGGGCGTGTTGTCCGACCAGTAGCGGTCCTGGCAGTAACGGGCTTCGAATTCCCTGACCATCGGATCGTGCACCGGCAGCGGTTCGCGTGGTTGCAAGGTGCTGGCCAGACCGAGTTGCACCCAGTCCTCGCGGGAGAGTTGCTGTGGGTCGTCGAGGGCGATGTAGGCCGTTAGCGGCATGCGGTGGTATTCGATCAGCCGGTAGCGCAGTTCGCCGGCCTCATCGGAGTGGGAGAGGACGAGCGGGCGCAGCAGGCAGGCCCAATGCTCTGAAATGCAGGGGCTGCGGTGAGCGCAGACGTAATGCAGGTACTTTTCACGTAGGCGGGTGTCTGAGTGCGCCAGCACGCTGCCGTCGGCAGTCAGCCACTCGGCGCTGTAGGCATTGTGCAGACCATCGCCGGCCTCGTCCCAGCCCGATGGATAGGCGCGGCCGAAACGGAAAAGCAGGTCGCGCACGGCGTCGAGGGGCAGCTTGCTGCCACGGACTTCGAGATTGAGCTGGATGAGATCGAGGTCGTGAAAGAAATAAAGGTCGAGGTGCACGACGTGCAGCTCGATGGGCGTGGCGCCTTCGCTCAGGGTCAGGCGCAGGCGGTCGATATCCTTGCGCCGGAAAACATGGACAGGCGACTCGCCGGGCGGGTCAATCGCATCCTTGCGTTTCGAGCGGCCTTCGCCGTAAAGGAAACGCTGCACATAGGGCAGGAAGGAAACGAACTCGCGATAGTGGCGTTCCTGAAACTGGCCGGGGTCGGCGGTGAATTCATCGTCGATGCGCTGCCAGTGGTGTTGCGGGGCGATGGTTTCGAAAATCTCCCAGTGGCGCCCGTCAACTGCCGGCTCCGCCAGTGGCTCAAGCTGCAGCGGCCAGACCAGGTTGGCGTGAAAGAGGGAAATATCGGGATTGGCCACTTGCGGGGTCCTCACTCGAGAAGGGGGCGGGGTCGGGAGAGGCTGCCTTCCCGAGCGCTGATCATCGCCTGCCGGTGCGGTCAGGGCAAGTCCTGCGTCTGGCTCAGGCGAGCAATTCGCGCAGCAGCGGCAGGGTGACCGGACGCTTCTGCTCAAGAGTGTATTCGTCGAGGGCAACGACGAGCATGGTCAGCGTCCGCATGTCGCGCGAGACGTGTCGCAACAGGTAGCTGATGATTTCCGGGCTGAGCTTGAGTGCCCGCTCGCGGGCCTGCAGCGCAATCGCGGCGGCCTTTTCGGCGTCGGTCAGCGGCAGCAGGCGGTAGATCAGGCCGGAACCAAGTCGGGTACGCAGGTCTTCGCGGAGTGCGAGGTGGGCCGGCGGTTGCGCAGCGGCGGTGAGCAGGCGGCCGCCAACAGCGCGAATCTGGTTGAAGAGCGCAAACAGAGCCCTCTGGCCTTCGGCGTCGAGGGCGTCGACATTGTCCACCGCCAACTGGCCGTTTTCCGCAATACCCTGTAGCGACGGCTGCAGCCCAGCATCGACATAGTGAAAGCCGCTGGCCAGCAGCAGGTGCGAGCGGCCGCAGCCGGACTCGCCATAGAGGCAGAACGACGGATCAGCCACTTCGCTGGCCAGCCAGCCAGTCAGCGCTGACACCGTCTCGCTGTTGCCGCCGGCGACGAAGTTGTCGAGTGATGGCGGGCTGTCCGGCAGCAGGTCGAGGATCAGCTGGCGCATCTCAGCCTTATTTGCCCTCGCTCTCGCGGACGTAAGGCTCGCGCAGGTCGACCGGCTTGGTTGCCTTGCGCAGGCGGATGTTGAGCATCTCGACCGCGACCGAGAAGGCCATTGCGAAGTAGATGTAGCCCTTCGGCACGTGATGGCCGAAGCCGTCGGCAAGCAGCACAACGCCAACGACGACGAGGAAGGACAGGGCCAGCATCTTGATCGTCGGGTGATTGGAAACGAACTCGCCGATGGCGCGGGCGAAGAGCATCATCAGGCCAACCGAAGCGACCACGGCAGCGATCATCACGCCGACCTGGCTGACCATGCCGACGGCGGTAATGATCGAATCGAGCGAGAACACGAGGTCGATGACCATGATCTGCAGGATGACGCCGGTGAAGCTGTTGGCGACCTTGCGCGATTCCTCGCCTTCCTCGCCTTCGAGCAACTGGTGCACCTCGCCGGTACTCTTCCAGATCAGGAACAGGCCGCCAGCGATCAGGATCAGGTCGCGCCCGGAGAAGCCGGAGCCGAACAGGGTGAATACCGGTTCGGTCATGCCGATGATCCACGACAGCGTCAGCAGCAGGCCGATACGCATGAACATGGCGAGGAAGAGGCCGATCTTGCGGGCGACTTCACGTTTCTCCGGCGGCAGCTTGTCGACAATGATCGAAATGAAAATGATGTTGTCGATACCGAGTACCAGCTCCAGCGCGGTCAGGGTGAAGAAGGCGATCCAGATTTCGGGGTTCAGCAGGAATTCCATGAGGGCTTCCGGATTATTGCCAGCGGATCATCGCGTATTGCTTCTTGCCGCGACGGAGAAGGGTGAAGCGGCCAAACAGGCGTTCGTCGCCGGCGATCTGGTGATCGAGTGCAGTCGCCTTGGCGCCATTGATGGCAACGCTGCCGCCCTGGATGAAGGTGCGCGCTTCCGACTTCGACTTGGCCAGCCCGGCTGCGGCGAGTGCGTCGATCAGGCCGCCGTTGGCGGCATCCAGCGTGACGCCCGGCATGCCGTCCTGTGCCAGTTGTTCGAGGTCGTTTTCGGTCAGATTTTCGAGTTCACCGGAGAAGAGGCTCTCGGTGATCCGGCGGGCCGCCATCAGCGCCACTTCGCCATGCACCAGACGGGTCGCTTCCTCGGCCAGGATGCGCTGGGCTTCCGGCTTGGTGCCGCTGGTCTTGTCAGTTGCCTCGATCTCGTCGATGCGCGCCACGGGCAGGAAGGTGAAAAACTTGAGGAACTTGTAGACGTCAGCGTCCGCCGTATTCAGCCAGAACTGGTAGAAGGCGTAGGGCGAGGTCTTTTTCGGGTCGAGCCAGACGGCGCCGGATTCGGTCTTGCCGAACTTGGTGCCGTCGGCCTTGGTGATCAGCGGCACGGTCAGGCCATAGGCCTGTGTCTGATGCAGGCGGCGGGTGAGGTCGGTGCCGGCGGTGATGTTGCCCCACTGGTCAGAGCCACCGACCTGGATCTTGCAGCCGTAGCGCTTGTAGAGCTCGGCAAAATCGTAGCCCTGCAGCAGACTGTACGAAAACTCGGTGTAGGAAATGCCCTGGTCCTCGCGCACCAGACGCTGCTGCACCGATTCCTTCTTGATCATCGCATTGACCGAGAAGTGCTTGCCGATGTCGCGCAGGAACTCCAGACAGTTCATTCCGCTGAACCAGTCGTAGTTGTTGGCCATGATCGCGGCGTTGTCGCCCTCAAAATCGAGAAAGGGTGTTACCTGGTCACGGATCTTGCCGACCCAGCTGGCGATTACGTCGGGCGTATTCAGCTTGCGCTCGGTGGCCTTGAAGCTGGGGTCGCCGATCATTCCGGTGGCGCCGCCGACCAGGGCGATAGGCTTGTGCCCGGCATCCTGGAAGCGTTTGAGAATCAGCACCGGCACCAGATGACCGAGGTGCAGGCTGTCTGCAGTTGGGTCGAAACCGCAATACAGCGTCACTTTCTCCTCCTGCAGCATTTTGTCGAGCGTTTCCGCGTCGGTGAGCTGGGCGATCAGGCCGCGATCCTGCAGATCCTGAAGCAGAGGGGATTGGTACATCGGTGAATTCTCCACGGAGCGGGCGCCGGGTAAATGGAAAAGGCGCCAAAAAAACGGACGCAGGATTTTAGCAGAGCGGGCGGGGGGCGGCGGTTTTTCGCGCCTCAGACGCCGGGGGCGGCACTGAAGCGGCGAAGTTTTTCCAGGCGGCGCGTACTGTCCTGCAGGCGGCTCACCGGCAGGCGACCTTCTGCCAAGGCTGTGGCGGCACCGTACAGCGCACGGTAGATCTGGCGCGGATCGTAGCTTACCAGCACCAGGTCCACCCCCGCCGTCAGTGCCTCGCTGGCTATCCTGCCGATGCCAAAGTTGTAGACCGCGCCCATGTTCAGGTCATCGGTGACCAGTACGCCATCGTAGCCCCAGTCACCGCGCAGCAGGCTGACCACGGCTGGCGAATGCGACGCGGCATGTTGCGGGTCTAGCGCTTCCAACGTCACATGGCCAAGCATCAGCGCGCTGCCGGCGTGACCGGCCAGGGTGCGGAAGGGCAGCCAGTCGGCGGCCAGATCGGCCGGTGATTCGGAGAGGCGGGCTGGACGCAGGTGGGTATCCTGGCTTACCCGCCCGAGGCCGGGGAAATGCTTCAGCGTGCCGCGCACGCCGCTGGCGGCGAGGCCGTCGAGATAGCCGGCGGCGACTTCGGCAACGCCTTCCGGATTGCTGCCGATGGCGCGCGCCGGGATGTCGCTGAACCGGTCACCGGCCGCCCGGCCAGGGGGGCGCAAGTCGACTACCGGGCCGAAATTGAGTGTCACGCCCAGCCCGGCCAGCGCACCGCCCTGCCGCGCGCCGTAAGCCTGTGCCGCCAAGCCGGGGTCGGGCTGGTCGCTGACGTCGGCCAGCGGCGGCAGGCGTTCGAGCAGCGGCGACAGGTGGTTGACTCGGCCGCCTTCCTGATCGGCGGCAACGATCAGCGGCGGCAGGCCGACCTGCGCACGCAACGCCTGCAGGCCCGCGATCTCGTCGCGTACCTCGGGCAGGCTGCGCCCGCTCACGTTGCGCCGGCCGACGTAGATGCCACCGATCAGCCCCTTGGCCGCCAGTTCGCGGACCTCGTCGATATCGGTATAGCCGACGACGAAATGCCGGCCGAGGGCTTGCATCGCCGGCCCGGCAGCGAGCACGCCTTCGCGCTGCAGGCGATACTCGATTGCTTGCCCGCTGAGCAGCAGCCCGACCCCGGCCAGCAACACTCGGGCGCTACCTGGCAGCCGCCGCCAGCAGAGCAGGCCGAGCAGCGGCAGCACCCACAGCAGCAAGCTTTCGACATGGCGCAGGCTGAACAGCAGCGGGTGCTGGTAATAACAGGCGAAAGGGAGCAGCACCAACGGCCAAAGCTTCAAGGACAGCCTCGCTGCGCCGCGGATTAAGCCCCTGCCCGCCGGGATCATGCTTCCTCCGTCTTGCGGCCGAGGCCGTACCAGTCCAGTCGTCGGGTTGCCAGCATGGTTGCGCCTAGCGCCAGGAAGAGCAGCAGGCTGCCCATCAGGAGCGCGTTGTCTTCCGAGCGCAGTACGCCAAAGAGCACGCCGTAGAGCCCGGTCAGCCCAGAGCCGAAAGCTGCGCCCTGACGCCAGCCGCCGAGTGCGCCGGCCAGATACCAGCCGATCAGGCCGATACAGGCGGCTGCCGACAGGCCGTAGGCATTGGCGAAAGGCATGTGCTCGGAGACTGCGATCAGCAGCAGGAAGAAAATCGCCAGCGCCAGCCCGACCAGCAGGTATTGCAGCGGGTGGATCGGCGAGCGGCGGAGGATTTCCGTCAGGAAGAAGCCGGCGAAGGTCAGCGCGATGAACAGCACGCCATATTTCACCGCGCGCTCTGACTGCAGATAGACATTGACCGGGTTGATGAAGTCAATCGACAGCGCTTCGCCGCTGCCCGGGTTGAGCGCATTGTCGAAGTTGCGGGCGAGGTGGGAGATTTCCCAGCGGGCGCTGAATCCTTCGGCGCCAACGCTGCGTTCACGCGGCAGGAAGCGACCGCCAAAATTCGGATGTGGCCAGGCTGATTTCAGCGCGATATGGTTGCTATCGCCGACCGGAGCGATGGCCAGGCGCGTGGTTCCCGTCAGATGTAGCGGAAAGGCCATCGAGAAATCGTAGGGCTTGCCAGCCTCAATTCGTCCGAGCGCGACGGTCAATGGCTGCAAGGACATGATTTCCGGATCGACCTTTCCGCTGGCGAAGCGGTGGCGCTGGCCGTTGATCGTGACCTCCGGGTCGCTGGTCACGCCGCGCGGATCAGACAGGCCGACGACCAGCATTGCCTGCAGGTCGAGCAGTTCGGCGTTAGCGTCCGCCACTGGCGCACTGAAGCGGAAGCGGCTCGCCACCTGACTGTCGAGGTGGAACAGGCGTGCCTGGTAGATGCCCCGCTGGCGCGTCTCGACCTTGGCCGCGCCGTCGATGCTCAGGGATTCCGGCGCGATCAGCCGGTGATGCTCAAGCACCCGCGTGTGCTCCGTCACCTTGCCGGTATCCGGCGCCACCCGTGTCTCGCGCTGGCGCTCGCGGTAACGCAGCACGACGATCGGCCCGGTCAGCGTCTGCGCCCCGGCCGCACTCTCGGCAATGTTTTGTTGCACCTCATGCTGGCGCTGACTGCGCTCACGAATCTGCCCCTCGATCAGCGCCAGCGGCACCAGCAGAAGGATAGACATGACGACGATGGCAACGATCTTGTAAAGCAGTTTCCTGTCCATGATTGGCTCCCTGGTTGAGTGACGGGAGCGAGTCTGGACGGGGTGGGTGAGGTGGTTATGAGGGTTTGTGAAGTGGGGGTGAAGTTGGAGTGGCGTTGTGGGGAGTGATTGGCAGGGCCAGCTAGCGGCCAGAAGCGGTAGTTGCTTGTCACCGGCAAGCTGACGTTCAAAGATCCGCACGACTCCGAAACCGGCCGGATGGGCTACGGAAGGTAATCGGCCATAACGGCCATTAACCTAATAATCTCAATCGAGCAGGAATCCGCTGCTTACCTGCCTTTCGGGCTTGAGCGGTGACAAACAACAACTTTCGATTGTGGCAAATGCGTACTTCACGACTGCTAGCTGATCTGATGGCGTTGAGAAAATAGTTTCCTACGCCGAACCGCAAAATGAGCGGCGCCAACAGAGATAACAAAAGAGATCGTAGGTATTTTTCCCTATTCCCCTGCATCTTTTTTCCAATTTTCACCCTCAAGATAAAAAACCAAACTGGCTCTGTCACTTCCAAGGAGAATTGAATGGACGCGCATCCCGATCTTTCCCGGCGGGCTTTGTTCACCGCTTTGCCGGCCGTAACCGCCGGCTTGGCCATCCCGGCGCATGCTGCGGACGAGGCAAGTCCGCATTGGGCCATGCTGGTTGATACTCGCCGCTGCATTGCCTGCCAGGCTTGCACCATGGCCTGCTCGATGGAGAATGTCTCGCCGGAGGGCCAATTCCGAACGGTGGTCGCTACCTATGCGGTCACTGATCAAGCAGGCAAAACGGGGCTTTCCGTCCTGCCGCGCCTGTGCAATCACTGCGAGGAGCCGCCCTGCATTCCGGTCTGTCCGGTTGGCGCCACCTTCAAGCGCAAGGACGGCATCGTACTGGTCGATGGTGAGCGCTGCGTTGGTTGTGCCTACTGCGTCCAAGCCTGCCCTTACGATGCTCGATTCGTCAATCACCACACCGGGAAAGCCGATAAATGTACTTTTTGTAGCCACCGAGTTGAAGCCGGGTTGCTGCCCGCCTGCGTCGAAACTTGCGTTGGCGGAGCCCGCATTTTTGGTGACATCAACAATGCGCAAAGTGAAATCAGTCGCCGCCTCGTCGCAGTTGAAGGAAAGACAAATGTCCTCAAGCCTGAGGCCGGCACGACACCGTACGTTTTCTACATCGGACTGGATCAGCAACTGGACGGCCGGGTTGACGGCGCCTCGACCGCCGACATGATGTGGCGTCCGGAAACTCAGGGAGCTTGATCATGAACACGACCGTTGAAGTCCTCGGCTTTGCGCGCGAACCCGGCTGGCTGCCATGGGCCGTGCAGTATTTCTTCCTGATCGGCATCTCGACCGCCGCCTTCTTTTTGTCGCTGCCCGGTCTGGTCTGGCAACATCCTGACTGGCGCGGGATTTCCCGGCGCGCCCTTCTGGCTGCACTGGTCTGCGGACTGACGGCGCCGGTTGCCTTGCTTGCAGACCTCCACCAACCCGGCCGCTTCCTCAATTTCTACCTGCACCCGAACCTCGGCTCGTGGATGGCCTGGGGTTCATTCTTCATCCCGCTCTATCTGCTCGGTCTGATCGGCTACACCTGGCTTTGCCTGCGGCCTCGACTCGCTGATATGGCGAAACAACCGAGCGCGCTTGCCAGCCTCTATCGCAAACTGGCCTATGGCGGTCACCACAATCTTTCGGCGATCAAGGCAGCAGCCCTGGTTGCGACGTTGGGGGCGGCCTTGGTGCTGCTCTATACCGGCATGGAAGTCATGGTCATCCAAGCTCGTCCCTTGTGGAATACCGCCTTCCTTCCCGTAATCTTCGCGATTACCGCCATGACGGGCGGCATCGGCATGACGGCCCTGTTCGAGGCATTTTGCGGCAACCGGCAATCGGCACCACTGCTCAACCAGTGGCTGGCACGCGGTGTGGGGGCAACGCTGGTTTTGTTGGCTTCCTGGCTGGTTTTCGGCCTTGTCGGCACGTCGACCGCAGTAGCCGATGCAATGGCCTTCATGGCCGGTTCGTTCGGCTGGCTAGTAACTGGCGGCTGGCTTTTTGGCTCGACGCTGCTGACCTTGTGGCTGGCAAGGAATTTCCGCGAATCGCTGGTGCTGCCCGCGCTGTTGGCCCTGCATGGGGCCTGGCTGATCCGATGGATTGTTTTCATCGGCGGGCAAAGCCTGCCCAAGATGGGTTCGGCAAGCCATTCCTATACATTGACCCTGACACCTGACAGCCTGCTCGGCATCGTCGGCATGGCAGGCCTCTGCCTAACCCTTTACATCATCCTGACCAGCCTCATCCCTTGGGATGACCAGGCTAATGCCTGAGGAGACCGACCATGAAAATCAGCAAACGTCGTCAAGTACTCGCCCTCGGTGGCCTCGCAGCATTTGCCGCCGGCTACTCTGAAACCGCTGGCCGTATGGTCGGCAAGCTCCTCGGACATGATGCGCCGAAACACAAGACCGCCGGCGATGCGCCCGCACCGGAATTTCGCGTCGATCGTCAGGGCAAACTTGAGATCAACCCGACCCAGCAGGTCAGCTACACCACCTGCCTAGGGTGCACCACGATGTGCGGTGTGCGCGTCCGGATCGACCGGGCCAGCGGCAAGGTACTACGGGTCAGCGGCAATCCGTACAGCCCCCTGTCCACCGACCCGCACCTGCCGATGAAGGCGAGCGTCCGCGAAAGCTTCATCGCGATTTCAGCACTCAACGGCAAGGGGCTGGATGGTCGCTCGACCGCCTGTGGCCGGGGTAACGCGGTGGCGCAGCAAATCGATTCGCCGTACCGCGTTCTGACACCGTTGAAACGGGTTGGCCCGCGCAACAGCAGTCAATGGGAACCCATCTCCTTCGAGCAACTGGTCAAGGAGGTGGTCAATGGCGGCAATCTATTCGGTGAAGGCAATGTCGAAGGACTCGGTACCTTGCGTGACCTAACGACGCCAATCGACAGCAAGCAGCTGGGACTTGGGCCACGTGTCAATCAGGTGGCAGTGCTCACCAGTGTCAACGACGGACGCGAGAATTTCGCTCGCCGCTTTTTCCAGCAGTCTTACGGCACGCTCAATTTCATCGGTCACGGTTCGTACTGCGGTGGTTCCTACCGCTCCGGCTCAGGCGCGCTGTTTGGAGACATGAAAGGGATGCCGCATTGCAAGCCTGACTTCGCCAATGCGGAGTTCGTGCTTTTTGTCGGCACCGCACCAGGCCAGGCCGGCAACCCCTTCAAGCGTCAGGGTACGCTGGTCGCCAAGGCACGGACAGAGGGCAAACTGTCCTACGTTGTGGTCGACCCCGTGCTCGGCCATGCCGATAACCGGGCCAGTGGCGACCGCGGCCGGTGGTTACCCATCAAGCCGGGTACCGACGGTGCGCTGGCCATGGCAATCATCCGCTGGCTGTTCGAGAACGAGCGCATCGACAGCCATTTCCTGAGCTTCCCGAATGCGGTGTTGGCCAAACAGAACGGTGAGCCGTCGTTTTCAAATGCTTGTCATCTGGTCGTAGTCGAAGCAAAACACCCGCGCGAGCAGCGCATGTTGCGCGCCTCCGATCTGGGTATCGAAATGCCGGAAGAACAGCGCTACAAGGATGGGGATGCCTTCGTCTGCCTCGATCAAGCCGGGAAGCCGGTATTGCATGATCAGGCCACCGGCCCGGCGCAGTTGTTTGTCGATACTGTACTCAGCATTGGTGGCAAGGAGGTTCAGGTCAAATCGTCGCTGCAACTCTTGCGCGAAGAAGCGCTGCGCCTGGACCTGCCTGCCTATGCCCAAGCCTGCGGCATTCCGGCGGAAACCCTGGCCGGATTGGCAAAAGAGTTGTCGTCGCACGGCAAGAAGGCATCGGTTATCGCCCATGGCGGCATGATGAGTGGCAGCGGGTTCTACAACGCCTATGCCCTGCTCAGCATCAATGCGCTGCTCGGCAACATCAACTGGAAAGGCGGTTTCGTTGCCAATGGCGGCGGTTTCAAGGACAACGGCGAGGGACCTCGCTACAACCTCGACAGCTTTGCCGGCATGGCCAAACCTAGCGGTACGCCGCTCGGGCGCAATGTGCCGTACGAAAAAACCGCCGAGTTTGCAGCTCGCAAGGCCGAAAACAAGCCCTACCCGGCCAGTGCGCCCTGGTTCCCAAATGCGCCAGGGCTGACGACAGAGCTGCTGCCGGGCGGCCTGAGCGGCTACCCCTATGCGCTCAAAGCGTTGATACTGTGGTCGTCAAATCCACTTTATGGCATCGCCGGGCTGCACAACAAGATCGCCCGCGATCTCGCTGATCCGAAGAAAATCGGTCTGATCGTTTCGGTTGACCCGTTCATCAATGAGAGCAACGCTTTCGCCGACTACATCGTTCCCGATTCGCTGATGTATGAAAGCTGGGGCTGGGTCGCGGCGTGGAATGGCGTGCCGACCAAGGCGATGAGCGCCCGCTGGCCGGTCATCGAGCCGCAGGCGTCAAAAACACCGGAAGGCAAGGCCATCGGCATGGAAACCTTCTTTATTGCGCTAGCCAAGGCCATGAAACTGCCTGGCTTCGGTGAAAATGCCATCACCGATCCGGACGGCAAGGCCTACGCGCTGAATACGCCGGAGGACTGGTACCTGCGCGGCGGCGCCAACATCGCCTGGCTCGGCAAGGAGCCAGTGGCCGATGCGACCGAAGAAGACATCATCCTGTCCGGTGTCGAACGTCTGCGTCCTCTGCTCGAAAAGACGCTGAAACCCGAAGAAGTCGCCAAGGTGGCTTTCCTGCTCAGTCGCGGCGGTCGTTACCAGCCGGGCAAGGATGCCTACGATGAAGAGGATGCGCGCTGGATGCGCAATCCTATGAAATCGATGGCGCATCTCTGGAATGAAAATGTGGGTGCCTCGAAGAACAGTCTATCCGGCAAGCGCAACATCGGTTGCGCCAGCTGGATGGAGCCGGCCTTTGCAGATGGCACGCCGATGCGAAAAGTTTACCCTGCAGACAAATGGCCGTTGCAACTTGTCAGTTACAAGTCGGCACTGCAAAACCCCTACTCGATTGGCGCTACGCGTCTGCTTGGCCTGCATCCGGAAAACCCAGTGCTCATTCACCCCGATGACGCCAGTCGCCTGCATGTCGAAATGGGTGATCTGGTCGAGATCAGCACGCCGGGCGGCAGCCTCAAGGCACGCATCATGGTCCATGCCGGTATCACACCGGGCGTTGCCGCCATCGAACACGGTTTTGGCCACCGCGAACTGGGTGCCCGTGCCCACCGCATCGGCCGGGCTCAGCAACCGCAGGATAAGCGTCTGGCGGCCGGTGTGAATCTCAACGACATCGGCTTGCTCGACCCGACACGGCCGGACAAATCACCGTGGGTCGACGCCATTTCCGGGGCCTTGGTGCGTAACGGCCTGCCGGCGAAGCTGCGGCGGGCTTGAGCGTTCGCTGCTAATCGAGAGCCGTCGGGTTGGCCCGCAACATCAGGCGGGCCAGTTCGGCGGCAGAGGAAACACCTGCTTTTTCCATCACATGCTGGCGGTGAATATGTACGGTCTTTTCGCTGATGTTCAGGCTTGATGCAATCTGCTTGTTTGGCTGGCCCTGGGCAACCAGCCGCGCCACCTCCTGCTCGCGGGGTGATAGCGCTGCTAGCATGGCCCCAGCGGCATGTCGGCGCCCGGCCTCATCAATTGCCTCGGCACTTTTGCGGATGGCGGCAGCAACGGCGTCGAGCACTTTCTGGTCGTTGAAGGGCTTCTCGATAAAATCGAGCGCCCCTGATTTCATCGCCTGCACCGCCATGGAAACATCGGCATGGCCGGTCATGAAGAGTATCGGCAAATCGATGCCGCGCCCGCGAAGGACCTGTTGCAGTTCCAAGCCGCTCATCGACGGCATGCGTATATCGAGCAGCAGGCAGCATGGATGCGTCTGCGGCGCTGCCATGACATCGAGAAATTCTTCGGCCGAGGCATGGAGCTGGACAGACCAGCCTACCGAGTCGAGCAGGAAACGCAAGGAACGGCGCAAGCCGGGGTCGTCGTCAACGACGTGCACGACGCAGGCTTCAGGCTGATAGTTCATGGCAGGGTAGGGAAAAGGAGAAGCACATGCCTTGGGCATCCTGATTGGGTTCTGCCCAGAGTCTGCCACCGTGGGCTTCGATGATGGTCTTGCAGATCGGTAGACCCAGGCCAAGACCATCCGGCTTGGTGGTAAAAAAGGGTTCGAACAGGTGAGGCAGTTGTCCGGCATCGAGTCCGACTCCCTGGTCGATGACGTGAACCGCAACCCGCTTATCCAGGGGCTCGATAAGGATACGCAGATTCTGACGCTCAATCGGCAGATCGCGATTGGCGTCGATGGCATTCTTGATCAGGTTGAGGAAAACCTGCTGGATCTGCGCGCCATCGGCCAGCACCTGGCAACTGCTTGTCAGGCGGTTTTCAATGATCACCTCTGGCGCCCGGGCCAGCATGCCGACAATCAGGCGCCTCGCCTCATCGGCAATCTCGGGCAGGCTGACCGGTTCCCGGGTTGCCAAGCGCTTGCGTGCGAAATGCCGGATGCGCTGCACAATGCCGCCGGCCCGCTCGGCTTCTTTGGCAATCTCGGTCGATGCTTCGCTGATCGCTTCGGGGGTGAGATTGCCAATTTCCTGACGTCGCAGGACTGTCCGCGCGTAGGTGCCGATGGTGGTCAGCGGCTGGTTGAGTTCGTGGGCAAGATTACCGGAAAGCTCTCCGAGCACCGAAAGGCGCGACAGGTGTTCCATCTGCTCCTGACTTTCGCGCATTTTCGCTTCCGCCTGGTCGCGGGCAGCAAGTGACTCCCTCAATTCTGCCGTGCGCCGGTAAACCTGATGCTCGACGCGCACCGTATGAATGATCCAGCCGGTCAGGATGGCAAGCAATCCCAGCAACCATGGCCAGAACCGCCGAATCAGCCCCTCCGGCGTGATCTCACGCAGATAGGCGTAGGGGCCGATACGCAGTTCGCGAAAGAGGTCCTGCACCGGCTGGTAGTCGGCCGGCACGGCCCAACTCATACCGCCGGACACCGGCATGGCGAGCAAGGCACGAGCAACCGCCTTGGCCAGCACCGGGTCGGTCTGCCGGGTAACCGCAATCGGCCAGTTCGGATACAGGCGAGTCGATAGAGCACACGGAAAATCCGCATCCTGATGTCTTGAGAGAATCCGAAAATCCTCAAGGCGAATTGCTCCCTGACTCACCATCTGCTCCGGAAGGCAGGCGCGAACGATGCCGGCATCGACGTCTCCGCGCTGCACCGCCTCAATAATTCGGCTCATTGGTAAACCAACAAAGTGCACTTCTTTCAGATCGGATTCCGGATCAACACCCTGTCCAAGCATTTCCCTTGCAGCGACCAGATAGCCACCAAATGCCTCCGGCGCGACAGCCGCTACTCGTTTTCCTGCAAGATCGGACAAATACTGAAGCCTGGGCTGGTCTGCCCTGGCCAGAACCACAGAGCCAAGGGCCCGCGCCGGATGGCTGTCTTCGGTATCCAGCGTAGCGATCCGGCTGATCCCGAACTCGACTTCCATGGTGACGTAGTAGCCCGGGTTGGTGATTACGAGATCAACGCGATTCTCCCCTATTGCCTGTCGCAAGCCCGCGGCATCATATTGATCAAGGCGAAAATGATGATCGGGTAAAGCATGATTCAGATAGCGAATGACCGGCAGCCAGTCTGATGCTGCGGCTCGCTCGCCCTGATAGGCGAAAACGCCTATTGCCACCTCGCTGCCTGAGACTTTGGAAGCGATCAAGAAAAAAAGTACCGCCAAGTAGAATAAGCGCTTTTCCACGATTAGCTATTTTGGTTTGGCTTCATCAACGAAGTATACGCGAGGCGACATCGTGGATTTGCCACTTGAAGCTGAATGGTAGGTAAGCGATGAATTGCTGCCCGATTGAACGCCAGCGACCCATGGCCGGATTGGGCGAGGAGTTCGCGTTCGGCAGATGCTTTGAACGACCGCAGCGCTCAGTAAGCTGCCGCTGCACTGTCCGATAGGTGAAGGTCCGGATTGGGGGCGAGGGCTGCCATCCAGACCCGTCGCTTGCATAGCCCTGCGGCTTGTTCGTGGCTGAAGTGTCAGCCTCTAGCCAAAATCAGCGTTGACTCTCCGCCGCCCTGCGGATGATTCGCAAACCCCGCTTCTCCGCCATGCAAACGGGCTACCTCCCGCACCAGCGCCAGCCCCAGTCCCGTGCTTTTCTTTCCGGTCGCCGGACGGGGCAGCGAGTAGAAGCGGTTGAAGAGTTGTGCCAGGGCGTAGTCGGGGGCGCCGGCGCCGTGGTCGCGGAGGCGGATTTCGGCTGTTTCTGCGGTCGACCGCAAAAACAGCGCGATTTCGCCGCCGTCCGGCGAGAACTCGATGGCATTGTCGAGCAGGTTGAGGATGGCCTGGCGCAGCAGGAAGGCGTCGCCGTTGATGGTGATGCCTGTTTCAGCATCAATGACGCAGTGCAGCTGGCGGGTGTTCAATGCCAGTTGGCGGTGGGCGACGGCGGTTTTCAGCAGTTCGGCGAGGTCGACCGGTGCCTTGGCGCCGGGTGCCTGCAGTTGCTCGACGCGGGCGAGCATGAGCATGCGGTCGATTATGTCGCGGAGTCGCCCGGCCTGTTCGCCGATGCTGGTGGCGAAACGGCGGCGCTCTTCCGGCGGGAGTTCGTCCTCGAGGATTTCGGCGGCGCCGATCACCGCCGTCAGCGGGCTTTTCATTTCGTGCGCGAGGTTCTGCACGTAGCGTTCGACGTACTGCTTGCCTTCGAGTTTCTCGCGCATCGTCGCCAGTGCCTGCGCCAGTTCGGAAAGCTGGCGCCCGCCGCCGTTCGGCGGTTCGGCCTTGCGCCCTTCGCTGACGGCGCGGGCGTAGTCGCGCAGGCGGTGGATGGACCAGCTGAGCCAAGCGGTGAACACGAGGCCGATCGCTGCCGTCGCCAGCAGCAGCGTCAGGCCGGAAGCGCGGACGCGGTCAGTGGCGCGTTCGACGAAAGGGATGATCGAGGTCATTGGCTTGGCCAGCGAGATGACGCCGATCAGCTGCCCGTCTCGGCGGACTGGCGCGGCAACGTGCATGACCGAGGTGCGCGGGTCGTTCGGGTCGCTGCGGCTCTGGCGCGCACCGTACTCCCCACGCAACACGCGGGCGATGTCTTTCCACTGCGAAAAATCTTCGCCCCGCGCCTGGCCTGCGGAGTCGTAAATGACCACGCCGCGTGCGTCGGTGAGATAGATGCGCAGGTCGACGCTGTCCTTGCGGATGCCGTAGATTTCGGCACCGGGATGGCGTTGCAGCGCTGCGGTGACGGCCTTGGCGAAGGCGCCGTCATCGATGCGCCCGGTGGCCATTTCGGCGGCCGCCATTTCGGCGAGCAGGTTGGCGCTATCTACCAGGCTTTCCTCGGTGGCCTGGCGAATGCTCGGCTCACTTTCCTTGACGAAGGTGTAGAGCACGAACCAGGCGGCCAGCCCGACGACCAGGAAGTAGCCGAAAAACAGGCGGACCGAAATGTTCATGGTTCAGGCCTGCAGGCTGTAGCCGAGGCCGCGATGGGTGAGGATGACCTCGTTGTCGCGCACCGCGCGCAGCTTGCCGCGCAATGTCTTGATGTGGGTATCGACGGTGCGCTCCAGGCTTTCGCCGTCGTCCTGCCAGACGGCTGCCATGATCTGTTGGCGGCTCAGGATACGCCCCGGACGTTCGAGCAGCAGCGCCAGCAGCAGGTATTCGTAGCGGGTCAGCGCCAGCCATTGGCCGTGGTAGGCGATGCGCAGGCCGTCGCGGTCGATGGCGAATTTCGCTGCTTTTTCAGGTTGACCGCGGGTTTCGCCGTTCAGGTGCAGTCGGCGCAGAATGGCGCGCACCCGCGAGGCAACTTCGCGTGGGCTGAAGGGCTTGGTCACGTAGTCGTCACCGCCGAGCTCAAGGCCGACGATGCGGTCGACCTCGTCGGAGCGGGCGGTGAGGAACAGTACCGGCAGGTCGGATTCCCGGCGCAGCTCGCGGCAGACGTCAAAACCGGTGATGTCCGGCAGGCCGACATCAAGGACAACGAAATCAACGCCGCCCCGCTGCAGCCGCGCTAGCGCCTCGCCGCCCAGTGTGCAGCATTCGGTGGTAAAGCCCTCGGCACGCAGCGCGTAGCTCAACGTGTCGGCAATGGCCGGTTCGTCGTCGACGATCAGGATGTGCATGATGCCGGCAATGATAAGGCAAGGCTTGGCCGATCCCCGATTTTCGGCGCTTTTCCGGGTTCACCGCAGATGCTTGCAATGCACCCGCAGCGTTCCTGATCTGTCATCAGGTTAGGGCGTGGGTGCGGTTTCGGGTAAAATTGTCTTTTTATTCAAGCGGCACCCCGCCGCGACTGCCTCGAATCCGATCATGACCCAGAACACTTCCCTCTCCTACCGCGATGCCGGTGTTGATATCGACGCTGGCGACGCGCTTGTCGACCGCATCAAGCCGCTGGCCAAGAAAACCCTGCGCGACGGCGTGCTCGGCGGTATTGGCGGCTTTGGCGCACTCTTTGAAGTGCCGAAGCGCTACAAGGAGCCGGTACTGGTGTCCGGTACGGACGGCGTCGGCACCAAGCTGAAGCTGGCCTTCGAACTGAATCGTCATGACACGGTGGGCCAGGATCTGGTCGCGATGAGCGTCAATGACATTCTGGTGCTCGGCGCCGAGTCGCTGTTCTTCCTCGATTATTTTGCCTGTGGCAAGCTCGATGTCGATACCGCTGCGGCGGTCGTTGGCGGTATCGCCAAGGGTTGCGAACTGGCCGGCTGCGCGTTGATCGGTGGTGAAACTGCCGAGATGCCGGGCATGTACCCGGCGGGCGAATACGATCTGGCTGGCTTCGCTGTGGGTGTCGTTGAAAAGTCGAAGGCCATCGACGGCAAGTCGATTCAGCCGGGCGACGTGGTCCTCGGTCTGGCGTCTTCTGGCGCGCACTCCAATGGCTACTCGCTGGTGCGCAAGATCATCGAGCGTTCCAATCCGGATATGAATGCGCCGTTTGACGAGGTTGACGGAAAGGCGCGCACGCTGGCCGACGTGGTCATGGCGCCGACCCGCATCTACGTCAAGCAGGTGCTGGCGACGATGGAAAAGGTCAACATCAAGGGGATGGCCCACATCACCGGCGGCGGCCTGCTCGAAAACGTGCCGCGCGTGCTGCCGGAAAACACCGTCGCCGAAATCCAGAAGGCCGCCTGGCCGCGACCGAAGCTCTTCGACTGGATGCAGGCCGAAGGCAATGTTGCGGAGAAGGAAATGCACCGCACCTTCAACTGCGGTATCGGTCTGGTGATCGTCGTTGCGGCGGCTGATGCTGAAGCCGCGATGGCCGAACTGAAGGCGCAGGGCGAAGCGGTGTATAACATCGGTGTCATCCGGGCCCGTCAGGGTGAAGAAGCGCAGACCGTGGTGGTCTGAACTGCGGATCGGGCTAGCGGCGCTGCTCGGCACCCTGAGCCTGACACTTGCCGCGCCCGATGCCGGCGCGGCCAGCGGCCAACCGGCGCTAAAAGTCGCCAAAGTTGCCACTGCCGGCAAGGCAGCGAAATCCAGGAAGGCCAGCAAGCCGTCACGTGCTGCTAGAAAAGGCACCGGCACCGTGCTCTCTACCGAAGTCGGCCTCGCAGACATCATCGATCGCGACGGTGCCGGTTTGCACGGTCAAGCCAGTTTTTACGGTCACGGCTTTCAGGGGCGGCGGACCGCGACCGGTGAGCGCTTCGGCGTCCGCCAATTCACCGGTGCCAGCAACCACTTTCCTATAGGCAGTAAGGTGGCGGTGCGTCGTCTCGACAATGATCGCTGTGCCGTCGTGGTAGTTAACGACCGCATGCACGCCAAGCACCGCCGACGCGTCATCGATGTCTCACGCGGCGTCGCTGAGTATCTGGGCATGATTCGCACCGGCGTCGTGCTGGTCCGTGTCGCACCGCTCAAAGCGCGTGGTGCCGAGAGCGGATCGGCGGGCTGCCACGCCGCGTTCGAGGCGGAAGACGATTGTCTCAACTGCGGTCAGCCGCCAAAATTGCCTGATTTCGGTACCTTGTTGCTGCCCTGAACCTGACACGCACGGTTTGGTGGGCGGGATCGCTTACAATCATTCGCTCTAATGACCCACCGGTCAGCTTTGACGTATACCGCCATGAACAATAAACGCTTCGGAATCATCGCCCTGTCCATTGCCGGCCTGGTCGGCCTTGGCTACATCGCCTATCAGGCCAACCGTGCGCCCTCGGCGGCACCTGCAGTGGCCGCACCCGGTGGTGCCGGCAAGCCGGGTGCTGGCGGCCCGCCAGCGGGCTTCCCGACGGCGGTTGAGGTGGCGGCGGTCAAGGCGGTGGATTTTGCCGACGAGGTCACGGCAGTCGGAACGCTTAAATCGAATGAATCGGTGGTGCTGCGCCCCGAGACCGCCGGCCGCGTGGCCGGTATCGGTTTCCGTGACGGTACGATGGTGGCGAAGGGCGCGCTATTGGTGACGCTCGACGCAGCGATTCAGGAAGCCGAACTGGCACAGGCCCAGGCCAATCTGTCGCTGGCAAAATCCACCTTCCAGCGGAATCAGGAGCTGCTGGGCAAGAAATTCATCAGCCAGCAGGCGCTGGACGGTTCGGCGGCGACGTTGGGGGTGCAGGAGGCTGCGGTGCAGCTGGCCGAGGCCAAGCTGGCGCGGACACGGATCAAGGCGCCGTTTTCGGGTGTCGTCGGTTTGCGGAACGTCAGCGTTGGCGACTTCGTCAAGGAAGGCGCCGACCTGATCAATATTGAGGATATTGCGTCGCTGCGCGTCGACTTCCGCCTGCCGGAAACGACGCTCGGCCGTCTCGCCAAGGGTCAGCAGATCGAAGTGAACAGCGATGCCGTGCCCGGCCGACCGTTCAAGGCGGTGCTCGATGCGCTCGATCCGCAGATCGATCCCAACGGCCGCTCGGTGGCAGCCCGGGCGCGGCTCGACAATGCCGGCGGTGCGCTGCGGCCGGGCATGTTCGTGCGAGTCCGCCTGGTTTTCGGCCAGCGCCAAGGCGCGTTGATGGTGCCTGAGCAGGCGATCGTTCCCGGCGCCCAGCCCGCCGTCTTCGTCGTTGCCGATGGCAAGGCGACGCTGAAGAAGGTCAAGCTCGGCAGCCGCCGCACCGGCGAGGTCGAGGTGTCAGAAGGCCTGAGCGCTGGCCAGCTGGTGGTGACGGCTGGTCAGATGAAGTTGCGTGAAGGCGCGAACGTGCGGCCGGTCGGCGCCGGCGCACCGGCACAGCCGGCCGCGATGGCTGGTACCGGCATGGCGGCGATGCAGGGTGCGGGCGGCATGTCGGGTATGGCTGGCATGGACGGTATGGCCGGAATGGTGGCCGGCAAATGAAGATTTCCGAGATCTGCATCCGGCGGCCGGTTTTTGCCACCGTGTTGTCGCTGGTGGTCATCCTCCTCGGGCTGGTTTCCTACACCCGCCTGTCGGTGCGCGAATATCCCAAGATCGACGAGCCGGTGGTCACGGTGAATACCACCTACCGCGGGGCATCGGCCGAAATCATCGAATCGCAGGTGACCAAGCCGCTGGAGGATTCGCTGGCGGGTATCGAGGGCGTCGAGGTCATCACCTCGATCTCACGCCAGGAAGACAGCCAGATTTCGGTGCGTTTCAAGCTTGAACGCGCTCCCGACTCCGCTGCGGCGGATGTCCGCGACCGCGTGTCGCGGGTGCGGAACAAATTGCCCGACGCGGTCGACGAGCCAGTCATCGCCAAGGTCGAGGCCGATGCCAATCCGGTGATCTGGATCGCCTTCTCGTCCGATCGCCACTCGGCAATGGAGGTCACCGACGTCGCCTCGCGCATCGTCAAGCCGCGCCTGCAGACACTGCCCGGCGCTGCCGATGTCCGGGTTTTCGGCGAGCGCAAATTCGCCATGCGCATCTGGCTCGACAAGCAGCGGCTGGCGGCTTACCAGCTGACGCCCGCAGATGTCGAAGATGCGCTGAGAAAGCAGAATATCGAAGTGCCGGCGGGCCGGATCGAGAGCCGGGAGCGTGAATTCTCGGTGGTCGCATCGACCGATCTGAAGACGCCAGAGGAATTCGGCAACGTCGTTGTGCGCACGGTCAACACCTATCCGGTGCGTATCCGCGATGTCGCGCGCGTCGAGCTGGGGCCGGCGGCGGAGCGCACATCGGTCCGCTTCAAGGGGCGCTCGGCGGTGTCCCTCGGCGTGATCAAGCAGGCGACGGCCAATCCGCTGGAGCTGTCGAAGGCACTGCGCCAGCTCTTGCCGAAAATCTCCGCCGAGTTGCCCGAGGGCATGACGGCGACGATTTCCTACGATTCGTCGGTGTTCATCGACCGCTCGATCGAGGCGGTGTTCAAGACCATCGGCGAGGCGATCCTGCTCGTGCTCGGGATCATCTTTTTCTTCCTCCGCAACTTCCGGGCAACCCTGATTCCGCTGGTGACCATTCCGGTGTCGCTGGTCGGTGCCTTCGGCATCATGTTTGCCCTCGGTTTCTCGATCAATACCCTGACCCTGCTGGCGTTGGTGCTGGCCATCGGCCTGGTGGTGGACGACGCGATTGTCGTGCTTGAAAACATCTTCCGTCATATCGAGGAGGGCATGCCGCGGCTGCAGGCGGCGCTGCAGGGGGCGCGCGAAATCGGCTTCGCCGTTGTCGCGATGACGCTGACCCTGGCGGCGGTGTATGCGCCGGTGGCCTTCATGACCGGCCGAACCGGCAAGCTGTTCATCGAGTTTGCGCTGACCCTGGCCGGCGCCGTGCTGGTGTCCGGTTTCGTCGCCCTGACTCTGTCGCCGATGATGTGCGCGCTTCTGCTGCGGCATGAAGAAAAGCACGGAGCAGCCTTCATGATGATTGAGCGCTTCCTCGATGCATTGAATGCCGGTTACCGCCGCCTGCTGGGCGCGACGCTGCAGCGTCGCTGGCTGGTGATGGCGCTTTTCGTCGCCGTCGCGGCACTTTGTGGCGTGTTGCTCAAATCGCTGAAGTCGGAACTGGCGCCGGTCGAGGATCGCGGCATCATTTTCGGCATGTTCGTCGGCCCCGAGGGCGCGACGCTGGAATACTCCGAAAAATACGCCCGGCAACTGGAAGCCATTTACAGCCAGACCAAGGACGTCGACCGCTTCTTCGTCGTCGCCGGCAACCCGACCGTCAGTCAGGGGATCTCGGTGGTCGGTCTGACCGACTGGAACGACCGGACCCGCCGTTCGCCGGATATCGCCAAGGAACTGTTTCCGAAGTTCCAAGGCATTCCCGGCGTCATGGCCTTCCCGGTGACGCCGCCGTCGCTGGGACAGAGTCCGCGTGAGCGGCCGGTCAATTTCGTTATCGTCACCTCGGCGCCTTACGACGAGCTGCAGAAAGTGACGCAGCAATTTCTCGGCGAACTGGCGAAAAACAGCAACCTGACCAACATCGACACCGATCTCAAGCTCAACAAACCGGAGCTCTCGGTGGCCGTTCGCCGCGACAAGGCCGCCGATCTCGGCGTGCCGGTCGATACCATCGGCCGGACCATGGAAACCTTCCTCGGCGGCCGTCAGGTCACGCGCTTCAAGCGGGAAGGCGAGCAGTACGACGTGATCGTCCAGGTTGCTGATGTCGAACGCCAGACGCCGGAAGACATTCGTGAAATCTATGTCCGCGGTCGGGATGGCAGCATGATCGCCCTCGATAACCTGGTTTCGGTGAAGGAGGCGATCAGCCCCCGGGAGCTGAACCACTTCGGCCAGCGCCGGGCGGTGACAATCACCGCCAACCTGGCGCCCGGCTATGCGTTGGGTGAGGCGCTCAACTTCATGGATGGCGTGGCCGACAAGGTGCTGAAACCCGGCTATGCCGTCGATTACAACGGCCAGTCCCGCGAATTCCGACAGTCGTCGTCATCGCTGGCGCTGACCTTCCTGCTGGCACTGGCCTTCATCTACCTCGTGCTGGCCGCCCAGTTCGAGAGCTTCCGCGATCCGCTGATCATCATGCTCACCGTGCCCCTGTCGATGGCCGGCGCGCTGCTCGCCTTGTGGCTGACCAACGGCACGCTCAACGTTTACAGCCAGATCGGTCTGGTGACCTTGGTCGGCCTGATCACCAAGCACGGCATTCTCATCGTCGAGTTTGCCAACCAGCTGCAGGAACAGGGGCGCGAACTGAAAGTAGCGGTCATCGAGGCCGCCACCCTGCGCCTACGGCCCATCCTGATGACTACAGGCGCCATGGTCCTCGGCGCCGTACCGCTGGCACTCGCCACCGGCGCTGGTGCCGAATCGCGCCAGCAGATCGGCTGGGTCATCGTCGGCGGCTTGCTGCTTGGTACTTTCCTGACCCTGTTCGTGGTGCCGACGGTGTATACGCTGATGGCGGCGAGAAAGTCGGCTGCGGTGAACCCGGAAAACCCGGCGATTCCGGTGACAGTTGCTTAGACCTTAGGCCGGCCGTCAAGAAAGTGCTCGCTGCGTGCGAGCACGTTGGCGCTGAGTGTCGGTGACAGGCAGTCCAGCGTTTCGGCCGCGAAGGAGTTGCCCAGCCAGGTGATCTGGCGTTTGGCCAGCTGTCGGGTGGCGAAAATGCCGCGGTCGCGCATTTCGCGCTTCGGCATCAGGCCGTCCTGCGCTTCCCAGACCTGCCGGTAGCCGACGCAGCGCATCGACGGCAGGTCCAGGCTGAGCGTGTATTTCTCGCGAAGCGTGGTGACTTCATCCTCCAGCCCGGCGAGCAACATTTCATCGAAACGGCGGGCGATGCGCTCGTGCAGCACGCTGCGGTCCGATGGTAACAGTGCCAGTTGCAGGAAATCGTAGGGCGGCTTTTCCTGTTCGCTTTCGGCGAGCAGCGCCGACATCGGGCGGCCCGCCAGAAGGCAGATTTCCAGTGCCCGCTGGATGCGCTGGCTGTCGGTGCTGTGCAGGCGGGCGGCGGTGTCCGGGTCCAGTGTTGCCAGTCGGGCGTGCATCGCCGGCCAGCCTAGGGCTGCCGCGTCGGCGTCGATGCTGGCGCGCAGCGCCGGGTCGGCCTTCGGCAGTTCTGCCAGACCGTTGAGCAGAGCGAGGAAGTAGAGCATGGTGCCGCCGACCAGCACCGGTATGCGGCCAGCGGCAGTGGTCTCGGCCATCGCGGCTAGCGCATCGGTACGGAATTTCGCGGCCGAATAGCGTTCCTCCGGCGAAATGATGTCGATCAGCCGATGCGGGTAGCGCGCCAGTGTTGACGCGTCCGGCTTGGCGGTGCCGATGTCCATGTCGCGGAAAACCTGTGCCGAATCGACGCTGATCAGCTCCACGGGCAGGCGGTCGGCCAATGCCATGGCGGCGGCGGTCTTGCCTGAGGCGGTCGGGCCCATGATCAGGATGGCGGGCGGCAAGCGGGCAGGCGCAGAGGGGTCAGTAGGCATGGCGACGAATGTTAACACGCCGGCTGCGGACACCGTTTCCGCTGACGGATCACCTCAACCGCATCGGCGTGATTTTGGGGGTTATTTCGGGTTGGCCGCAGCGCTGCCCGGTTCAGGGGACGATCGAGAGGTGGATAAAGGCGCCAAAAAGCACCAGATGAACCGCGCCGTGCAGCACGGTGGCCCGACCGCCGGCGAGCGTGATGGCACTGATCAGCAGGGTGACCATGAGCAGCACGATCTCCTTGGCCGGCAAGCCAAGCTTCAGCGGTGTGCCGAGCAGGTGGGCGGCGACGGCGACGGCGGGGATGCTCAGGCCGATGGTCGCCAGCGCCGAGCCGAGCGCGAGGTTGAGGCTGGTTTGCATGCGGTTGTTGGCGGCGGCGCGCATGGCGGCAACGGTTTCAGGGAGGAGCACCATTAGCGCAATGGCGATGCCAACGACGCCGGGCGGCGCACCAATCGCCGCCACGCCGGACTGGATGGTCGGCGCCAGCAGTTTTGCCAGGCCGACGACGGCGATCAGCGCGATGAACAGCAGAATTACGGCCATGCCGGCCTGCGTGGCGCTGGGGTGGGGGTGCTCTTCGTCGGTACCGGGCAGGCTGACCGGCAGGAACTGGTCGCGGTGGCGCACCGTCTGCACAAAGACGAAAACGCCGTAGAGCAGCAGTGAACTGACGCCTGCGAAGGCCAGTTGCGAGGGCGAATAGGTGGGGCCCGGGGTTGTCGTGGTGAACTCCGGCAGTACTAACGTTAACACTGTCAGTGCGACCAGTACCGACAGCGCCGAACTGCTCCCATCAACGCGGAAGGCGATGGTGTGGTGACGAATGGCGCCGGTCAGGAGACAAATACCGATAACGCCGTTGCAGATGATCATCACCGTCGCAAATACCGTGTCGCGGGCAAGGGCATCGACACCGGGGCCGTTGGACAGCATCATGGAGACGATCAGCGAGACTTCGATGATCGTTACGGCCATCGCTAATACCAGCGTGCCGAAAGGTTCGCCGAGGCGGTGGGCAATGATTTCAGCGTGAAAGACGGCGACCAGGACGCTGGCGATCAGCGTCGCACCGGTCAGGGCGAGCAGCACGCTGCCGAGCTCACCACCCCAGAGTGCCGCCAGCAGCGCACAGGCGGCGGGGGGAATGGCGAGGCTCCAGAGGGGCAGGGGCAGACGGATGGACGATTTCATCGTTGGGTTCGTGATGTCGGAAGTCAGAGGTCAGATGCGACAAAGGTGATGAAGTTCGCGGATGGCCTCATTGCCCGCGCAAAAACAGCTTGTCGAGCTGGTCCATGCTCAGCTCGGTCCAGGTCGGGCGGCCGTGGTTGCACTGGCCGGCGCGCTCGGTTTCTTCCATCTGGCGCAGCAGGGCGTTCATTTCCGGCAGCGTCAGTTGCCGGCGGGCGCGCACGGCGCCGTGACAGGCCATGGTTGCCAGCAGTTCGTTACGTCGCGCCGTCGCCAGTTGTGTGATGCCATGTTCGCGCAGGTCGGCAATCAGCGAACGCGCCAGTGCCGCCGGATCGCCGGATTGCAGCAGCGCCGGCACGGCGCGCACGCCAAGCTGATTCGGGCCGAGCAGGGCGATATCGAAACCGAGCTGGTGCAGGGCGTCGGCATGCTCCTCTATCGCGGCGATATCGAGCGGGTCGGCCGAGAAGATCGCCGGAATCAGCAGGTTCTGCGTTGCTACCTGCCGCTGGTCGAAGGCGGTTTTCAGCTTTTCGTACAGGATGCGCTCGTGCGCCGCGTGCATGTCGACGAGAATCAGGCCGCGGGTATTCTGCGCCAGGATGTAGATGCCGTGCAGTTGGGCCAGCGCGTAGCCGAACGGTGGTGCGGTGTCGTCCGCAGCGGTGGCAGGCACATTCCTAGTGTTCTCCTGCGGGCTGCGGTCAACCGGAAAAGCCGTCGAAAATCGGGGCGCCTCGCTGCCGGCGCGATGGCCGGCGGGCGCGATATTCTGCGCGGCGCGGGCGAAGGCCAGATAGGCTGCTGCGGCCGGTTCGGCGACGCCGAGGCCGGGCTGGCGGGTGTAGGTGTCGTAGCGGGGCGGCGGGAGCGTGTCGGAGGTGCTCGCCTCGCGGGCAATCAGCGCCGCTGCGGTATCCGCCTGCACTGGCGCGGCGAGGGTGCGTTGCAGCGAATGGAAGACGAACTGATGCACTGCCCGCGAATCGCGGAAGCGGACTTCGGTTTTGGCCGGATGCACATTGACGTCGATCAGCGCCGGGTCAATGTTGAGGAAAAGGCAGACGGCCGGCTGGCGGGCGCCGTGCAACACGTCGCGATAAGCCTCGCGCAGCGCGTGGGCGATCACCTTGTCGCGGACGAAGCGGCCATTGACGAAGACGTACTGGCCATCCTTGGCCTCGCCGGCGCGGGTTGGATCGATGGCCAGCCCGCCGAGCGAAATCGGGCCGGCTTCGGCGTACACTGCGCGGGCTGCGGCAGCGAATTCGCTGCCGAGGATGTCCTCGATGCGCCGCCGGCGGTCGGACGGCGCCAGCTGGAAAAGGCTGCGCCCGTTGTGGCTGAGGCTGACGGCGACATCTGGCCGGGTCAGGGCGAGGCGGCGGACGGCATCGGCGCAGTGGGCGAACTCGGTGCTTTCCGACTTGAGGAATTTCCGCCGCGCCGGGGTGTTGTAATAGAGGTCGCGCATCTCGACGACCGTGCCGGCCATCAGCGCGGCGGGTTCCGGTTCGGCGCCGGATTCGCCGCGCAGTTTCCAGGCATGGGTCGAGCCGCGTTCGCGGCTGGTCAGCGTCAGACGGGCGACCGAAGCCACTGAGGCCAGCGCCTCGCCGCGAAAGCCGAGGGTGGCGACGCGCTCCAGATCGTCGAGCGTGGTGATCTTCGAGGTGGCATGGCGGGTCAGCGCCAGCGCCAGTTCGTCGCGGGCAATGCCGCAGCCGTCGTCGGTGATGCGGATGAGCTTGATGCCGCCTTCTTCCAGATGCACCTGAATCGCCGTGCTGTCTGCGTCGAGGCTGTTTTCCAGCAATTCCTTGAGCACCGAGGCCGGTCTTTCGACCACCTCGCCGGCGGCAATCTGGCTGATGAGGAGGTCGGGTAGGCGGGCGATGGTGGGCATGCAGCCATTATAATGCGGGCTCGATCAAAGCCCGGCGCCGTGCATGGAACTCCTCACCCAATTCATCGATATCGTCCTCCACCTCGACAAGCATCTGGCGATCCTCGTCCAGCAATACGGCTTATGGATTTACGGCATCCTCTTCTTCATCATCTTCGCCGAAACCGGCTTCGTCATCTTCCCCTTCCTGCCGGGCGACTCGCTGCTGTTCGTCGCCGGCGCGCTGGCGGCGATCGGCGAGGGCGGCATGGATATCTGGACGCTCTGCGGCGTGCTGCTGGCGGCGGCGGTGCTAGGCAATATGGTCAATTACCAGATCGGTCGCTACTTCGGGCCGCGGGTCTTCCAATGGGAAAACTCGCGCTTCTTCAACCGCGCGGCGCTTGAAAAGACCCACGCCTTCTACGAGAAGCATGGCGGCAAGACGCTGGTCATCTCCCGCTTCCTGCCGCTGTTCCGCACCTTTGCTCCCTTCGTTGCCGGTATCGGTGCCATGTCCTACACCAAGTTCTCCTTCTTCAACCTGATCGGTGCTTCCGCCTGGGTATTCTCGCTGTGCATCGGCGGCTACCTGCTCGGCAACCTGCCGTGGATCAAGCAGAACCTGTCGCTGCTCATCGTCGGCATCATTCTTGTTTCGCTGCTGCCGGTGTTCATCGGTTACCTGCAGCATCGCCGGACGGCCTGATGCGCTGGCTGGCCATCCTGCTGGCGCTGACCCTCGTCGGATGTTCGACGCGCCTGGGCAAGGATGGCCGGACGGAAACCGATTACGGCGTCAAGTATCTGGCCAAGACCGAAGTCGACCGCATGGCCGATACCACGCGCCGGGAGACGGTGGATGGCCTGCTGCTGATCGCTGACAAGCTCTACAAGCGTAACCCGCGGGAATGGAAAAAGGGCGGCTCCGTCAGCCGCGAGGCAGCGGTCGAACGGCTGCGCCAGCGCCAGACCGGCAGCTGGCCGGAATTCAATGGTTTGCGTGAAGGGCAGGCGGCGAGCCTGGCTTTCAGCGAAAGCTACACCGGCGACCGCGTCGCGGCGCTGGTTTTCGGGCTATTGAACATGGTCGACGCCGCCTACGAATACAAGGAAGAGTTTTTCATCCTCGACAGCCTCGACGAGCGACGGCTTTACAATAGCGCCCGCAACATGGAGGTCGCGGTCTGGAAACTGGGCAATGACAAGACCGCGAAAGGCGAGCTCTACCTGCTCGCCAACGAACTCGATCCCAACAACCGCAACCTTTCCTTCGAGCGCGAATTCGGCCGCGTCATGGGCCTGCTCGACCTGATGGCAAAGGTCGTCGCCGACCGCAATGGCCGTGGCCTTTCCCGGCTGACGCAGGGCGTCGTGACCACCATCTTTTTACCTGTCAGATTTTTTTGAAATGAAGAATATCGTCATCCTGATCTCCGGTCGCGGTTCCAACATGGAAGCCCTGATCGCCGCCCGCGACGCCGGCACGCTGCCGGTCAATATCGCCGCAGTGATCAGCAACCGCCCCGAGGCGCTCGGTCTTGAAACTGCACAGCGGGCCGGTATCGCCGCCCATTTCATCGACCACAAGGGCTTTGAGAGTCGCGAAGCCTTTGACGCCGCACTGGCCGAATGCATCGACCAGTTTGCGCCGGATCTCGTTGTGCTCGCCGGCTTCATGCGCATTCTGACGCCGGGATTTGTCCGTCGCTACGAAGGCCGCCTGCTCAATATCCACCCCTCGCTGCTGCCGTCCTTCCCCGGCCTGCACACGCACCAGCGGGCGCTCGACGAGGGCGTGCGCATCCACGGCTGCACTGTGCATTTCGTCACTGCCGAGCTGGATCACGGCCCGGTGGTCATCCAGGCCGCCGTGCCGGTTATCGACGGCGACGATGAGGCCAGCCTGGCCGCCCGCATTCTGGTGCAGGAGCATCGCATCTACCCGCAGGCCGTGCGCTGGTTTGCCGAAGACCGCCTGCAACTGGTCGACGGCAAGGTGCGTATTGCTGCCGCGCTGGATGCCGAACGCGCCTTCATCTCACCCGAGTTGCGCTGAGTCCGGATGCCGCTGGCGCTGATTCTCGCTGTCCTCGGCTCGCTGGTCGTGCATGGGTTGGCGCTGTTCGGCACCGATTACGAACTCTTCGGCAGCGGGCAGGAGCCGGTGACGCTGAAGGCGGAACTGCGACCCCTGCCGGCGCTGCCGGCGGTTGAGCCGGTGAAGAGCGCGGCGCTGGCAACCCCGCGCCGTTTGCGCAGCGAAACGGGCAAACCGGCCAACAGTCAAACCAAAGCGCCGCAGGCGCCGGCCGAGCCGTCTGCACCCGTGGCGCAGCCGGCGGAATCCGAAGTTGCCGCCCACGAGCCGCCCGCCGCGCCGCCGGTCAAACCACCGGCAACGCCGGTGCTGCCGGCCAGCGGCGTCATCCGTTTTGCCATCATCAAATCCTCGCTCGGCCTGACCGTCGGCCGTGCCGAACATCGCTGGGAATTTGCCGGTGACGGCAGCTACCGGTTGTTTGGCATCACCGAAACCAGCGGCCTGGCGGCGCTCTTCAAGCCGGTGCGCATCGAGGTCGAAAGCCGCGGGCGCATGGTCGCTGGTGGCCTGCAGCCCGACAGCTACCGGACGCTGAAAAATGGCCGCGAGACCACCGAAAATGCGGACTTTTCGTGGTTCACCGCAGACGGCCCGCAGGTGGCGCTCGCCCGTGACGGCAGCGTCCGCGCCATTGCGCCGGGCACGCAGGATCTGCTGTCCTTGCCCTATCAGCTCGCCTATCTCGGCAGCCTGCCCGGTGGTAGCAGCATCGGGGTCGTCACCGGCAAGAAGTACGAGCGTTACGCCCTCGACTCGCTGGGCGAGGAAATCATCGAAACGCCGGCCGGCAAGTTCCGCACCCTGCATCTGCGGGCGATGACCGACAGCGTCACCGAAATCTGGGTGGCTCTCGACCGCCAGCGTCTGCCGGTTAAAATCCGCTTTACCGACCGGAAGGGTGAGAGTTTCGAGCAACGGGTCACCGAGCTCGGTTCAGAATCAGAAAGCACAAGCAAAACACCATGAAAGCCCGTTTTACCCCCGCCCTGTTTGCCCATGCCGAAGCCGTCCTCGGCCAGTTGCTGACTTTCGAGCATCCGGCCGATGCCGTCGTCTCGCGCTACTTCCGCGAGCACCGCAATCTCGGCCACGCCGACCGGGCCTTTGTCGCCGAAACGGTGTTTGCCGTGCTCCGGCGCGGGCGCAGCCTGGAGGCGCGCTGCGCCGGTCAGCTGTCCGATCGTCATCGCCTGCTGGCCTGTCTCGCCGTCGTCCGTGGCTGGAGCCAGCGTGAACTGGCACCGGTGCTCAAGGCCAGCGAAGAACCCTGGCTGGCGGCCGTCAAAGCCACATCCGACGCCGATCTTCCGCCGGCAGTCCGTTGCGACCTGCCGGACTGGCTTTACAACCGTCTCGAAAGCCAGTTTGGCGCCGACGAGGTCGTGCCGCTGGCCGCCGCGCTCAACCAGGCGGCCCCGCTCGACCTGCGTGCCAACACCCTGAAAATGTCGCGCGACACCCTGCTGGAAAAACTCTCCGCCGAAGGCATTGCCGCCACCGCCGGGGCGCTGTCGCCGTGGGCCATCCGCCTGCGCGACAAGCCGGCGCTGGCCAAACACCCGCTCTTCCTCGAAGGCGCTTTCGAGGTGCAGGACGAGGGCAGCCAGTTGCTCGGCTTGCTGCTCGAACCCAAGCGCGGCGAGATGGTGGTCGATTTCTGCGCCGGCGCCGGCGGCAAGACGCTGCTGCTCGGCGCGATGATGCGCAATACTGGCCGCCTCTACGCCTTCGATGTCTCCGACAAGCGGCTGGCCAACCTCAAGCCGCGGCTGGCGCGCTCCGGCTTGTCCAATGTCCACCCTGGCCGCATCGAGCACGAGCGCGACCAGAAGGTGAAGCGGCTGGCCGGCAAGTGCGACCGCGTGCTGGTCGATGCGCCGTGTTCTGGTCTCGGCACGCTGCGTCGCAATCCCGATCTCAAATGGCGACAGAGCGAGGCTTCGGTCGCCGAGTTGACGCAGAAGCAGGCGGCGATCCTCGAGGCGGCGGCGCGGCTGCTCAAGCCCGGTGGGCGCCTCGTATATGCCACCTGCAGTTTGCTGGCTGAAGAGAACGACGCCATCGTCCAGGCCTTCCTTGGCGCCAATCCGGGCTTCCGGCTGCTGCCGGCCAGCGAGATTCTGAGCCGGCAGGGCGTCGAAATTGAAGGCGACATGCTGCGCCTGCTGCCACACCGGCACGCCACCGACGGCTTCTTCGCCGCTGCGCTGGAGCGGGTCGCATGAGTCAGTCCAAGCAAGCCCTGCAACTGGTCAACGATCTCGCCGCCGACCTGGCGGCACCCAGCTTTGTCTGGCAGGTCGTCGCGCTGCTCGTTTGTCTTGGCTGCGCGTCATTCTTTGCGCGCTGGTGGCGGCAACAGCGCGAGGAGGGCGCCGGGCGCCTGTCCGATGCCAGCGCCCGGCTGGCCTTTCCGATCACCGCCGCGCTGCTGGTCGGGGCTGCCAAATTGGCGCTCAAGCCGTTCATCCATGTCAATCTGCTGAAGATCGCGCTGCCGCTGCTCGGCTCGATGGCACTGGTGCGCACCGTCGTCTTCGTGCTGCGCCAGGCCTTCCCCAAGGCGACCTGGTTGACCGCCTGGGAGCGCATCATTGCGGCGCTGGTCTGGGGCTGGCTGGCGCTCTACATCACCGACCTTGCGCCTTTTGTCATCGAATCGCTGGAGCAGGTTGAATTCCACCTCGGCAAGCAGGCCATCAACCTGTGGATGCTGCTGCATGGCATCGTTACCGTGCTGCTGACCGTCGTCATCGCGCTGTGGATTGCCGGCATGATCGAGCAACGGCTGATGCGCGTCGAAACGATCGACACCAGCCTGCGCATTGTCGGCGTTCGCGTCGCCAAGGCCTTGCTCACTGTAGGTGCGCTGATCACCAGCCTGTCGCTGGTCGGCATCGACATGACCGCGCTCTCGGTGTTTACCGGCGCGCTGGGCGTCGGTCTCGGTCTTGGCCTGCAAAAGATCGCCAGCAACTACGTTTCAGGGTTCATCATTCTGCTCGACCGCTCGATCCGCATCGGCAATTTGGTTCAGGTTGGCAACGATACCGGTGAGGTGACGCAGATCACCACCCGCTACACCGTGCTGCGCCATCCTGGCGGTGCCGAATTCATCGTTCCCAACGAAACCCTGATCGGCAGCACCGTCCAGAACCAGACCTATTCCGACAAGCGCCTGCGTCTGGCGACAACGGTGGGCGTTGCCTACGATACCGATCTCGAACTTGCCAGCCGGCTGCTGTGTGAGGCCGCGGCTGCGCAGCCGCGCGTGCTGGCAGAGCCTGGGCCCAAGGTTTTCCTCGCACAATTTGCCGATAGCGCCATCAACCTCGAGCTCGGTTTCTGGATCGGTGATCCTGAAGAAGGGCGCGGCAACGTGCTGTCCGATGTCAATTTCGCCATCGTCGACGCCTTCCGCCGGCATGGCGTGCAGATTCCCTTCCCGCAGCGCGACGTGCGCATCGTCAATCCGCCCGCTGCCCAGCCATGAAAAATGGCGCGGGATCGCCGCGCCATTCTTGCCGGATTTCGGGTGTTTTTTGGGGTTGACCGCAGCAGCGGCCGGGTCAGGTCAGACTCAGCATCCGTCGCTCAAAGGCGCGCTCCAGGCGCTCCTTACGCTGTCGGGCCAGCGCTTTCGTTGCGTGGGCAATGCGTTGCCCGAGGCGATCCAGCTTGAGGAATTTTGCCGCCTTGCGCTTGGTCTTTTCCATCGTAATGTCTCCGTAGTGGCTAAGGACAGCTTCACTGTAACGGCGGTCACGCGGGCTGTTTGTGGCGAACATTTACGCAGTTTGTAACGTTTTTTGACAGGCGTAACGGCGTCCCGGCGCGCGTGCCGACACCTCAATTGCAACGCTTTGTTGCTGTGCCGGATTTTCCGGAAATCGGGGCTATAACAGAAGTGAAGGGCCGGAAAAGCCCGGTGCGCAGAAGTCAAACGAGGCATCTGGCGACCGGTATGACTCACGAGACGGGAGAGAAAAATGTCCAGACATCAAATGAATATGGCATTGGCCGCCATGGTGCTCGGCCTCATGGCATCGTCCATCAGCGTTGCTGCGGAAACGCCGATCTATGGCAGCCAGTTGATGACCAAGCAGGAGCGCATCGAGCATCGCAACAAGTTGCGCGCGGCCAAGACGGTTGAGGAACGCGATCAGGTTCGCCTGCAGCACCACGAACAGATGCAACTGCGTGCCAAGGAAAAGGGCGTCACTTTGCCTGACGCACTACCCCCGATGGGCGGTGGCCAAGGCAGAGGAACGGTGGGCATGGGCGGTATGGGCGGCATGGGCCCTGGGGGCCGCGGTGCGAATCGCTGATCCGCGCTCAGTCGGTCGTTTCAGAGGTTTTCAACAAGTGGCGCTGCCCTCGCCGGCAGATGTACGTGGTCGCTTTGCCCGTGTTTTCTTTCAGCCACATCCGGCAGACTGCTTTTGTCCAGTCCGGGCGGGTCTTGGCGGCGTCATTCAACCAGTTGGCGACCGAATCCTGCACGTAGCGGCTGGGGTCGTCGCGTAGCGGTTGAAGTAGAGCGATGCCGGGGGCTGGGTCTTGCTTGAGGGATTCGATGTGGGCGCACCAGACGCCTCGGGGGCGGGTGAGTTCGCTGGCGAAGCGGCGCAGGTTGGCGTCGGCCTCGCTCACCCAGGGTTGCAGCAGTTCGAGCGCCAGCGCAGTTTCGGCAACCACAGCATTACGCACCGCGAGCCAGGCGATTTCACGGACACCAAAGTGCAGGTCGGCGGCGAAGGGCCGAGCGTCGGCGAGCCGTTCTTCCAGCGTCTTTTCAGCATCCAGCCCACAGCACATCGCCGCCCACTGGCGCAGGATGTCACTGGGCTGCGTCGCCAGCGCCTGACGCCGGCGGGTGTCGTCAGCGATGATCCGATACAGTGCTCCCGCTGCCGCCCAGTGGCGCTGCATGGGTTTGAGCGTCGGCAGACGGGCGACGGCAGCAAGGATCTCCGGGTGCGCCGGGTCGAGATCAATGCGCACGGCCGCCGCCGGCAGGAGTCGGGCGGGGTCGGCGGCGACGTATTCGACGAGATTGACGGTATCGATGTCGCCACGATTGATCGCTGCCAGCGTTTCCGGCGGGATTTCGGCGACGCGACGGGCGCCTTTGCGTGGGGTGGGGGGCATCGAGGGCTCCAGGGGCCAGGCGCGGGTTTGAGAGCGAGAGATTTTACCCGCTGCGCCTGCGAGCCAGCAGTGCCTGGAAGTGTTACGCGCCGTGACATTGAGGCTGCAAGTGCAATGCTAATATTTTCCGCATGGAGCACAACATTCCCCTGATTACGACGCTGGCAGCGGGTTTCTGCATCGCGCTGATCTTCGGCGTGATTGCCGAGCGCTTGCGCGTGCCGGCGCTGGTCGGCTACCTGCTGGCGGGAATCGTCATCGGCCCGGCAACGCCCGGGTTCGTTGCCGACATGCAGATTGCCGCCCAGTTGTCCGAGATCGGCGTGATGTTGCTGATGTTCGGGGTTGGCCTGCATTTTTCGCTCAAGGATCTGCTCTCGGTCAAACGCATCGCCATACCGGGGGCGGTGGTCCAGATGAGTTGCGCCACCCTGCTCGGCATGGGGCTGGCATGGTGGTGGGGTTGGCCGTGGGGCCATGGCTTGCTGTTCGGTGTGTCGCTGTCGTGTGCGAGCACGGTGGTGCTTCTGAAGGCGCTGGAGGCCCGCGGTGTGCTCGAGACCATGAACGGCCGCATTGCTGTTGGCTGGCTGGTGGTCGAGGATCTGGCCACGGTGCTGGTCCTCGTGCTCCTGCCGCCACTGGCTGCCGTGCTCGGCGGCACCGCTGCGTCATCGGCATCCGGCGCCTCGCTGCTGTCGACCATCGGCTGGACCTTGCTGGAGGTGGCCGCCTTCATCGTCCTGATGATGGTTGTCGGGCGCAAGGTGATTCCGTGGTTCCTCTGGCAAGTGGCGGGCACAGGCTCGCGCGAATTGTTCACGCTGGCCGTGGTCGCGGCCGCCATCGGCATTGCCTTTGGCGCCGGACATCTATTCAGCGTTTCGTTTGCCTTGGGCGCATTTTTCGCCGGCATGGTGATGCGCGAGTCGGAATTCAGCCACCGCGCGGCGCAAGAATCCCTGCCCTTGCGCGATGCCTTTTCCGTGCTGTTCTTCGTCTCGGTCGGCATGCTCTTTCAGCCGGCGGTGTTGCTCGACAAGCCGGGTCAGGTTTTGGGCGTCATCGCCATCATCATGTTCGGCAAGACGCTGGCGGCCTTCCTTATCGTGCTCGCTTTCCGTTATCCGCTGAACACGGCCCTGACCGTGGCGGCCAGCCTGGCGCAGATCGGTGAGTTTTCCTTCATCCTCGCCGGGCTCGGCCAGGCGCTTGGGCTGGTCAGCGCAGAAGGGATGAGCCTGGTTCTGGCCGGGGCGCTGTTCTCCATCGCCCTTAATCCGCTGATGTTCTCGGCGATCGACCCGCTGCGGCGCTGGGCACTGGCCAACTCGGCGCTGGCACGCTCGCTGGAACAGCGAGGCGATCCCTTTGCCGCCTTGCCGATGTCGACCGAACAGAAGTACCTGCAAAAACAGGTGGTGCTGGTCGGCTACGGGCGAGTGGGGCGCCGTCTGGCCGAGGCGCTGGCTGAAAAGGAAATCCCGTTCATCGTTGCCGAGCAAAGCCGAGAGCAGGTCGAAGCGCTGCGACTGAGCGGCGTTCCCGCAGTATGTGGCGATGCGGCAGATCCGGAAGTGCTGGTGCAGGCCCACATCCACGACGCCGCAATGCTCATTGTCGCCGCACCCGATTCGCTGGCCGCACGGAAGATGGTCGAAACCGCCCGCACCCTCAATCCGGACATCGAGATCGTCCTGCGGACGCACAGCGAGGACGAATTCGCGATGCTGGTCAAGGATGGCCTGGGTACCGTCTTTTATGGCGAGGAAGAACTCGCCAAGGGCATGGCCAACCATGTTCTGGCGCGTTTTGGCGAGCGCGGCTGAGTGCTTGCTATCGGCTGCGGTGAACCTGAAAAGGTGCCGAAAATGAGTGTTTTTTGATCGTCTCAAGGCGTTTGCACGTGAGACCCTGAGCAAGCAGCCGTCTTTTGGCTAGATTCGGACAGTAGCGTAAGTGGGCTGAGGAGCATTCAAAGCAGCCATCCGGGGCAGATCCAATTCAGACATGCTTGCAGGGCTTTCGGGAATTTCTTAACCTGTGCATCTGCGAGTAAGCAAAGCGGATTTGATGCCCCAAATACATTTTCCCCTACAGAGATAAGTCATGATTCCTCAAAGCTGCTTACTTGTTGAAACCAAGAAATTTCCGATCATGCCTGGTGAAGATCAGGAGATCGTCAACGAACGCATGTACGGTAAGGCGCTTTGCCAGTATCTCGAATCGGTACTACCGGGCGCTGGCCTGGATGTGCTGGGCTACTGCGCTGAAGACTGGGGTTGGTGGCTGGAGGTTGAGCGCGGCGCCTTCAAAATGGGCCTCTGCGTCTATTCTGACCCCGAAGCGACAGCGAACCCTGAGCGGTACGCCATTCTCCCGTCCGTACAGCAGGCGAAGAAATGGTCATGGTCGAAATTCAAGAACATAGACAATTCGGCGGATGTGTTGGAGATTGTTGGTGTCTTAGAACGAGTCCTTAAAAGGGACAAAGATATTCCTGTTGTGACACGGCACGATGATTACCCGTTCTAATGAGGCCATCCATCATCACAGTCGGTACGCGATGAAGCTGGGCAGCACCAGATAAGTCAGACGTTGAACATCTGCTTTTTTGGCACGACAATCGGCTAAAGTCACGTCGAACCATTCTTCCCCGCCTGATTGCTCGATCAGATTGCCGCAAGGTCGCTGTACGGCCATCACATATCACTTAGGCCTCGGGCGGGAGTCCGATTTTCAGCCATTTTTCCAGTTCACCGCAGACTCCACCGCGCCGCTCCCAATGGAAACGACGCGGTGCCGGCGGTGCTTAGACCAGCTTGTTCGATTGCCGCCAGATGCCCAGCGCGGTAGCGTCCTGGATCAGTTGTTCGCGGAAGTCGGGGTGGGCGATGTTGATCAGGGCCTCGGTGCGTTGCCAGGTGGATTTGGCCTTGAACTGGGCGACGCCGAATTCGGTGACGACGTAGTGCACGATTGAGCGCGGGCAGGTGACGATGGTGCCGGGTGAGAGCGTCGGCACGATACGCGAGCCAATGCTGCCGTCCTTCTTCTTGTACGTCGAGTTGATGCAGATGAGACCCTTGCCGCCTTCGGAGCGGTAGGCGCCGAGGATGAAGTCGAGTTGACCGCCGGTGCCGGAAATCTGCCGCGGACCGGCGGCTTCGCTGGCAACCTGGGTGAAGAGGTCAATCTCCAGCGCATTGTTGATGGCGACGACTTTCGGGTTCTGGCTGATGATGGCCGGGTCGTTGGTGTAGTCGGCTGGGTAGATGGCGGCGACGGGGTTGTTGTCGAGGAAGTCGTAGAGTTTTTGCGAGCCCATGGCAAAGGTGTAGACCATCTTGCCGCGGTCGATGGCCTTGCGTTTTCCGGTGATGCGGCCGGCTTCGTACATGTCGACATAGGCGTCGGCGAGCATTTCGGTGTGCACGCCAAGGTCTTTCAGGTCGCTCTGCGCGATCAGTGCGCCGACGGTGTTGGGCAGGCCGCCGATGCCGAGCTGGATGGTCGAGCCGTCTTCGAGCAGGTTCATGACGTGCGCGGCGATGGCGCGGTCGGCGTCACTGGCTGGAATTTCCGGCAGCTGGACGAGGGGCGTGTTCGGGCCTTCGACGACCATGCTCACCTGCGAGATGTGGATGAACTCGTCGCGCCCGCCGAGGCAGCGCGGGGTGTTGGTATTGACCTCGACGACGACCTTTTTCGCCTTGCGGCAGTAGGAGGGGGTCATCGAGCAGCTGGTCGAGAAGTTGAAGAAGCCGTTGGCATCCATCGGCGTCACCTGGACGACGGCGACATCCGGTTCTTCATAGAGCATGACGCTGCGCGGGCCCTGGTGGTAGGCGAAGGGGATGTAGCTGGCCAGCCCTTTTTCGCCGAGCTTGCGACCGAGGCCGGAGAAGTGCCAGTCGTCCCAGATGAAGGATTCGCGCAGCGGGTCGGCCTCGACGCATTTGAGGGGGCGGACGCGGGTGGTGGAAATCAGGATGACGTCGCGCAGTTCGTTCTTGCGCAGTGCAAGTGCCGCTTCGACGGCTTCGACGCCCTGGACGAATTCACCGATGAAAACGGCGTTGCCGGATTTAACCAAGGCCGCGGCCTGGTCGGCCGTGGCGAGTTTTTGATGGTACATTTCCTGAGTGCGGCTGGTCATTGTTGCCTCGCGAAATAGTTTTTCGAAGAAATGGAAACTGGAGAATTCTCCCTGCCGGACGTGGCGGGCTGTCGACGCCGAACTTCCTGAATTCCCTGAGTTTCTTCATTTCGCCAGGGCGTTGCGACAATGGGTGCCGGTCCGCAAAAAAGTCTAGCAACAAGCGGCCGGGCACTCAAAAAATGTAAATCAATTGTTGCTGGAGGCGCTTTGTCCGTGGGCCAGCAGTGATGGCTCGGCCGCCGGTGCCGGCTGGCGGGTGCGGAACACGTGGTCCAGCGACAGCCGGCCCGGGCCGGAAAGTACCAGTGGCAGCAGCATGGCCAGGTAGATGGCCGGCAGCTTGAAATTGCCGTGACCGTCGTCGGTGATGACGTAGCCGCGTGCCAGTTCGCTCAGCGATTGCCAGTCGGCCGGCCAATGCACGCTGAGGATGGCGACGATGGTGAGGATGATCAGCGATACCGAGAAGAAGCGTGTCGCCAGCCCGAGCACCAGCGCGATGCCGCCGGCGAGCTCGAACCAGGTGGCCATCTGCCAGCTGATTTCAGGCGGCATGACGCTGAACGGGAAGGGAAATTTGTCCTGGATGTCCATGAACCAGTTGTCGCCGCGGAATTTTTCGAGGCCGGATTCGAAGTATTCCCAGCCGAGGACGAGGCGCAGCGAAAGCAGGCCGATCCAGAGGCCGAGCAGGTTAAGGCCGCCGAAAATACGGTTGAGCGTGGTGGTGAAAAGCTTGGGCATGATGGGTTCTCCGTGAGTGATGCTGATTGGTCGTCGCGGGCAGGTATTTCTTACAGGCCGGATCGCCTATGCTGTCGGCTGGCCTGTCACGGGAGAATTGAATGGACGCCGCCATGCTTGCCTTGATCCAGCGTTCCCAATGTTTGCTGCCGGCGGTGATTGCCGTTTTTGGGCTGTTTTTCGGGTTCACCGCAGCGGCCGTGACGCCGACGACGGTGGCCAGCGGCTTGCGGCATCCGTGGGCCGTAGCCTTTCTGCCCGATGGCGGCTTTCTGGTCAGCGAGCGGGGTGGCGCCTTGCGTGTGGTCCAGGCCGATGGCCGCATCGGGCCGCCGCTTCAGGGCGTGCCGCCGGTGGTGGCCAGTGGCCAGGGCGGCTTGCTTGATGTGATTGTCGACGCTGACTTCGCCCGCAACCGCCGCCTGTTTTTCTGCTTCGCACAAGCGGCCGCGGGCGGCAACAGCACGGCGCTGGCCAGTGCGCGGCTGGCGGAGGATGGCCGTCGGCTGGAGGCGTTGCGGGTGATCTTCACACAGCAGCCGGCGGTCGATAGCCGCCTGCATTTCGGTTGCCGCATCGTCGAGAGCCGCGATGCGCAGGGGCGGGCCGACGGGCGCTTGTTTCTGACATTGGGCGAACGCTATCACCGGCGCCAGGACGCGCAGACGCTGGACAATCATCACGGCAAGGTGATCCGCATTGCCAAGGATGGCAGCGTGCCAGCTGACAATCCCTTTGTCGGACGGGCCGGGGCCTTGCCGGAAATCTGGAGCTACGGTCATCGCAATCCGCAGGGGGCGACACTCAGTCTGCAGGGCGTGTTGTGGATTCACGAACACGGGCCGATGGGCGGCGACGAGATCAATCTGCCGGAAGCCGGGGCGAATTACGGCTGGCCCCTGGTCAGCTTCGGCCGCAATTACGAGTTCACGGCAGTCGGCGACGGGCGCAGCGAGCGGGCCGCCATCGTGCCGCCGCTGCATCACTGGACGCCGTCGATCGCACCGTCGGGCATGGCCTTTGTCACCAGCTCCCGTTACGGTGCCGACTGGGTGGGCAATCTGTTGGTTGGCTCTTTGAAGCTGAAACACCTGGCGCGGCTGGAGCTGACGCAGCCCTATGCAGGCAAGGTGCGCCGCGAAACGCGGCTGCTCAGCGATCTCGGGGAACGCATTCGCGATGTGCGGCAGGGGCCGGATGGCCTGATCTACCTGCTGACCGACAGTGCCGATGGCCGGCTGATCCGGCTCGATCCGTAACTGCTCAGGCGCTGCCGAGGATGATGCCCTGACGGTGCAGGTCGTTGAGCAGGTCGCGGCCAAAAGCCAGCACCTGCGCCGGGTCGGGGTGCTGGAGCGCAGTCGCGATCTGCGTCAGGGCCGCTTCGCCGGTGAGTTGCCCCGGCACCAGCAGGGCGAGCAGATGAGCGGTGACAGGGTTGATTTCGGTAAACTGCACTGCCAGATCGGCGTCGCGGTACACGACGAGCTGCGTCGCCTGCGGTCGCTGCGGCCGGTAGTCGGTGCCGATGCGATGCACCGGCCAGTTGTAGCTGAGATCGAGCCGGGCCGGGTTGAGCACCGGTCGCCCCAGCATCAGATCGCCCGTCGGGTCGTGCTCGGGGAGCGGGGCGTCCATAATGTCGACGGCCAGTTCGGCCCATTCGTAATGCGCGAGTTCGGCCAGCCAGCGGGGGCGGGCGGTGGCGATGTCGGCGTCAGCGAGGTAGCGGACGAACTCACGCGGGATCTCGCGAAACCACGGCGTGTGCAAGGGCCAGTCGCGGTAGAACGTCCGGTTGAGGCGGCGCCAGCGTGATTCGCCCAACAATTCGCGGCAGACCGGAAAGCAGGCATCGAGAAAGCCGCAAATGTTGTTGAACAGCAATTCGTTGTAGGCCGCGACGCGACGGGCGGGCAGGCCGGCTGGCCGCGGGGCGTGATGCGGGTTGCGCAAATGGCGGCCGAAGTCGCGCTGGAATTGTTGGAAGGCGAGCGCCATCACGCGGCCTCGCGGCTGAATTGGGGCGCGGCCGCCTGCAGGCGGGCGATCTGGCGGACTTCTGCGGTCAACGCGGAAAAGTCGCCAAAATTGAAATCGCGCTCGAGGCAGGTCGGCACGTCGCTGCCGATGCGCTGATAGGCGGTTTCCAGCAGCGACCATACCGGGTCGGTGACTCCGGCGCCGTGGGTGTCGATGATCAGGCCGTCGGGTTCGGTGTAATGGCCGGCGACATGGATATAGGCGGTGCGTTGCAGGGGCAGGCTGTCCATGAAGGCGATCGGGTCGAAGCCGAAGTTGCGGCTGTTGACGTAGATGTTGTTTACGTCGAGGTGCAGCAGGCAGTCGGCCTCGGCGACGACCGCCGAGATGAATTCGCTTTCACTCATCTCGGCATCCGGTGGGGCGACATAGTAGGAGGCGTTTTCGATGCCGATGCGCATGCCGAGAGTCTCCTGCGCCTGGCGGATGCGGGCGGCGGTCCAGCGCACGGCGTCGCCGGTGAGCGGGATCGGCAGCAGATCGTAGAGGTGGCTGTCGTCGGCACACCACGAGAGGTGTTCGGTGTAGAGCGTCATGCCATGCTCGGCCATGAAGCTGCGAATGCGTTTAAGCAAGGCAACATCGAGCGGTGCGATACCACCGAGCGACAGCGACAGGCCGTGGCAGACGAAGGGGAAGCGTTCGGTGAATGCCCGCAGGTCGCGTGCCGAGCGACCGCCCATGCCCGCCCAGTTTTCCGGCGCCAGTTCGAAGAAGTCGATACCCTCCGGCACGTCTTCGGCGAAATCAACGAGTAGTTCGCGTCGAAAGCCGAGGCCGGCACCTTGGGCGGGGAGGTTTGGGTTCATGCCTGGTCCTTGTTGTATTGAGAAAATCGGCACGGGGCAGAGAACCGCCCCGGCCGGAGCGTCATGCTTACTTCTTGGCGCCGCACTTTCCTTCGCCGCACTTGCCGTCGGCCTTCTTGTCTGCCGGCTTCTTGTCAGCGCCACACCTGCCTTCACCGCACTTGCCGTCCTTCTTCTTCTCGGCGGCCTTCTTGTCACCACCGCACTTGCCTTCCCCACATTTGCCATCCTTGGTCTTGGTGTCGGCCTGGGCCAGTTGATAGCCGGCTTCCAGCTTGGCGGCCGAGAAAGGATTGTCGGCAGCGTGGGCGATCGGGGTCAGGGCAAGGGCAGCGAAAGCGGAGCCGATGGCGAGGGAAACGAGGTTTTGCTTTTTCATGGTCTTCTCCATTGAGATCGGGGTCATCAGCGAACCGGCGGCTCGCTTAATGTCTTAGTCGCGGGTGTGGCCGATTCATTACAGCTTTTTTGGAGAACAAGAAAAAAAATTCAGGTGCTGCGGTCACCCCGAAAAAGGTCGAAAAATCAGACGCTCAGGCGATCGGGGGTGGCGCTGCGAGATAGTCGATCAGCGCCGCCGTCGTCAGCGGCCGACTGAAGAGGTAGCCCTGCATCAGGTCACAGCCGAGCGTGCTCAGCGCTTCGTCCTGTGCCGGGGTCTCGATGCCCTCGGCGATGGTGCCCAGTTCAAAACTGCGGGCGATGCCGAGAATGGCGTGGATCAGTCCGCCGGTGCTGCCGCCGCCAAGGTCGCGGACGAAACTCTGGTCGATCTTCAAGCTGCTGACCGAGAAGCGACGCAGGTAATTGAGCGATGAGAAGCCTGTGCCGAAATCGTCGATCGAAATCAGCAGTCCGGCGCGGCGTAACTGGCGAACCTTGGCCAGCACGCCTTCGGCATCGTTCATGAGCAGGCTTTCGGTAATCTCCAGCTCCAGGCAGCGGGCTGGCAGATTGTTCAGGGTCAGCTGCTCGGTGATGCGACGAGATCCGCACTCCCCGTGAGGGCGAGAATCTCGGCCGGAAAGGCCGTAACAAGTGCCGTCGGGTCTTCGGCCGTGGCGAGCGCATGCGCCAGCCTGACCAGTTGCGGGAGGTCCCCTGCGGTGACAATTTCTTCGGGACTTCCATGATGAAAGAGGATACCGTCGGCGAAGCTGGAATCGAGCTCCCAGCGCTCGGTCAGCTAGGTGTCAACCTCGCCGTGGTGAACCCAGAATTCCGCCATTTCCAGGGCCTGCAGGCCGGTCTCGTCGGTTGCGTCAGCGAGCAGGCCGGCTCATGGGGCGCCCAATGCCGCAAGCAGGATCAGTTCGCCGACGTCGTGCAACAGCGCCGCAAGGTAGGCTTCGTCCGGGTGCGAGCTGCGGGTGGCGACAGCGACGCTACGCGCGACTTCGGCAACGAGCAGCGAATGCCCCCAGACGGCGGAGAGATTGGCTGCGGGAATATTGCTTTGCCGGTCGAAGAGCTTCTGGGTCGACAGGCAGGTCGCCAGTGAGCGGACGAGGCGGGTACGCTACCGATCTGACGAGGACAGGGAATGCGGCTGGCAAGCATTACGCTGTGCGAAAGAACAATCAGCCTGGCGATCCCGGCACCCCCGTTGGTCTGCTGTGCACCGGTGACACACGAAGGTTCTCCCGTTGCACGCCCCTTGTACAAAAGTATACCTCTATGACCAAAGAATCGTATCAATGACTAAAGGCATATGAATTCCGGAAGTGTGGCATCGTTGCCACGCTTCCTAACCGACGCTGACTGCAGTGCCACTGACGGCAACCATGAGCATGCCGTTGGTTTCGCCGAGGACTTCGTAGTCGATATCAACGGCCACGATGGCATTGGCACCCAGTTCTAGTGCTGCAGCTTCCATGTCGGCAAAGGCGGTCTCTCGGGCTTTACGCAGTGTTTTTTCGTAGGCGCCGGCTCGGCCGCCGACGATGTCGCGCACTGCGGCGAACATGTCCTTGAGAAAGTTGGCGCCGATGATTGCCTCGCCGGTGACAACACCGTGGTACTGGCGGATGGGGTGGCCTTCGATGGTGGGGGTCGTGGTGATCAGCATGAAGGGGATTCTCGAGAGATAAATACAGAGAATAGCGAAAAAAACCCCGCCACGAGGGCGGGGTAACAGGGAGTTCTCGAAGCAGGGGAGTTTCGAGAGGAGGGTAAAGGGGGTCAGTGTCGTTTGCGGTGCCTGAGCAGGCTACGCAAAGCCACCAAAATTCCGCCTGCGGCAAGGGCGACGATCGCGGCTTTCAGCGGTTCGGCATGCCCGTCGGCCAGCCAGTCAAAACCGGCTACACCGACGAAGACCCCGAAGCTTTCGCTTACCGGGAAATGGTCGCCCAGTGCCATCAGCGCGGGTTGCAGATGCGTACCGTGGCGAGCGCTGGTTGCTGGGCAGGGAGCATTCCCTGGAAGTATTGCCGGGTGGCTTCGATGAATTGTCTGATGTTCGATTCCAACATTTTTTGTTCCTCTTGAACGGCTTCTAGTTGATCCATTGCTCGCATTCTAGGGCGGGTCCGGTGGGCCGTCTGTTGCGCCAGCGTGGCGACGAGGTAACTGCCTTTGATCTTTTATGACGCTTTGTAACGGCGCTAGAATCGCCTACTGGTGGGCTTTCCAGGCCAGCGTCAGGCGTGCGCCACCCAGTGGCGACGTGTCGGCGTGGGCATTGCCACCATGCAACTCTAGTACGCGCCGGGCAATTGCCAGACCGAGGCCGTAGCCACCGGTGGCGCGGTCGCGTGAGCGATCGAGACGGGTAAAGGCGGAGAAAATGTGTTCCCGCTCTTCCGGCGGAATGCCGATGCCATCGTCGTCAACGTGGATGCGGACCTGCTCGCTGTCGTAATCAGCGCTCACCCGAATTTCGCGGCTGGCGTACTTGAAGGCGTTGCGTAGCAGATTGCGTAACGCGTAGGGCATGGCCTTGCGATCGAGATCAACCTGGAGGTTGTCAGGCAAGTGCTCGGTATCGACCGTGATTGTCAGATCACGACCGAGCAGGCGGACGGCATCAACTTCGTCTTGCAACCATTCAGCAAAGGTAACGGTAGAAAAATGCGGTTCCGGCGCTTCGCGCTCAAAACGGGCATAAGTCAGGCTGGTATCGATCAGGTGGTCAAGCTCCTCGAGGTCGGCCTCCATCATCGCCCACAGTCGTTCGCGTTCGGCAGACTCGTCAGTCTCGCTCAGCATTTCCAGCGCAAAACGCATGCGGGCAATCGGCGTGCGCAGTTCATGCGAGATTCCGCAGGAAAGCTCACGATGCGTGGCAATCAACTTCTGCACGCGTTCCGCCATGCTGTTCATGGTGTCTGCCAGCGGCGCGAAGAGTTGGCTGCGTGCCGCCGGCGAACGGGCTTCGAAATCGCCGTCACCGAGGTCACGGGCGGTCTGGCGCAGCGCTTCGAGGTCGCGCCAGACCGGTCTTACCCAGAACCAGAGGGCGATGCCGAAGATGACGCCGATCAGTGTCCAGGTCAGCAGGCGCAACCGCAGTTCCAGTGGCAGACGCTCCTTGCCCTCGCTACTCGGCGCCAGTGGGCCGACGACCAGTACCTGGCTGGTATTTCCCAGCCGGTGGTACATCACGTCGCCGTCGTGGTCGATGGCGATATCGCCGGCATCCAGCTTGTCGACCTGCTTTGAGGTCAGGACCCGGTCAAGGGTCATCCGCTCGACGATGCCGAGACGGTAAGAAAATTTCTCGTCGATTTCCTTGATCTTTTTCGGCCACTCGCGCCGCGGCTGGCGGAAAAGTTCGTCTTCGATCAGCGTGATCGTGCCGCGCATGAAGCGGCGGGCATAGTCGTCGGTGATGCCGCGCTGGGCGGTAGAGATGACAAAGTCGGCTGTGAAGGCGATGGCGACGAAGGAGCCCATCGCCAACAGGTAAAAGTTGAAGAACAGCTTCGACAGGCTGTAGCGCCCTCCACGCCACCGCGGCAGCGATACACGGAACAACGAGCGGGCGAGGCCCTGCTTTTCCCGATGGTCGGCGGGATCAGTTCCAGTCATGCTTGCTGAACAGGTAGCCCTTGCCGCGGACCGTCTTGATTCGGGTCGGGTTTTCCGGATCGTCGTTGAGCTTTTTGCGCAGACGTGAAATGCGGGCGTCGATCGAGCGGTCGAGGCCATCGAAGCCGATGCCGCGCAGTTCCTGCAGCAGGTCGTCGCGCGAAAGCACATGGCCGGCGTGGCTGGCGAGCAGCCAGAGCAGGTCGAATTCGGCGGTGGTCAGGTCGATGCTCTCGCCGGCCAGTCTAGCTGTCCGCGTCGACTGACTGATGCGGAACTGGCCGAACACAAGTTTTTCGCTGTCCGCGCTGATCGATTCAGCTGGGTTGGGCAGGCGGCGCAGCAGGGCCTTGATGCGGGCGAGCAGTACCCGTGGCTGCACCGGCTTGGCGATGTAGTCATCGGCGCCCATCTCCAGTCCGAGGATCTGGTCGAAGTCCTCGTCACGGGCGGTCAGCATCAGGATCACGCCGCGGTAATTCGGCCGCACGGCACGGCAGACCTCGAAGCCATCCTTTCCTGGCAGCATCACGTCGAGAATCACCAGCTCCGGTTGCTCAGCAAGAATGCGGGACTCGGCGGTGTCGCCACGAGGTTCGATGCTGACCTGAAGGTCGTTCTTGGTCAGGTATTCGGCCGTCAGTTCAGCCAGTCGTTCGTCGTCTTCGACGAGCAGGATACGCGTATTCATCCGAGCATCTTAGCGGGGTGCCGGCTCAGGGTCCACCCTGCTGCGGTGACCCCGGAAAACAGCTTGAAATCGGGAGTGGGGTTAAAATGCGCTGCTTTGAATCACAAAGGATTTTGCATGAACTGGTCGAATGTGCCGACTCGCGCCTGGTTTGCCGCGCTCGCCCTGGGTTGCCTCGGGCTGGTCGCCGCCGGGATGACCTTGCAACACCTGCTGCGTTTGTCGCCTTGCCCATTCTGCATTTTTCAGCGCCTGCTCTATCTGGTCATTGGCCTGCTGGCCATCGGCGGGTTTCTGCTTCCGCTGGCCCGGCAGTTCTGGGCTGGGCTGATTGCCGTGCTTTCCTTACTCGGCTTCGGGGTAGCTGCTTATCAAAGCTGGATGCAGGCCTACCCGCATCTGGCACCGGAATGCAGTTTCACAGATCCCAACCTGATCGAGCGTCTGGTTGACCTGCTCGGCATGCAGTGGCCGTCGCTGTTCCTGGCAACCGGCTTTTGCAGCAGCAAAGAATGGGTATTCCTTGAGCTGTCGATGGCCAACTGGTCCTTGCTCTTCTTTGCCGGGATTCTCGGCTACGCCACCCTGCTGTTTCCCAGCAGGGCCTGAGCGAGGCGGGTGGCACAAAAAAACACGCGACAAAATAGAGTTTTCTACCTATTGCGGTGGCCGAGCTCCACCTATTCCAACACCAGTTGGCTGGTAGGGGCGTGCCCGCCAGCCAACCGCCTTGATATTCACGCCTCGATCAGCAACGGAGGTCGATCTGGACGCTCCACGGCTCGAGGAGTAGGGTTAAATCCTACTAGGAATCGTAGGAGTTAACCATGCGCACCACCCAGCAAATGAGCATCACTCTGCCCAATGAAATGGCGGACGTAGTTAAGTCCAAAGTGAAGACTGGCGAATATGCAAGCGAGAGCGAAGTGATTCGTGATGGCTTAAGGGCCTTGATGGCGCGTGATCGTGCTGTGGAAGGTTGGCTGCACAACCAGATCGGTCCTGCCTATGATGCTTTGAAGGCCGATCCTTCTCGGGCCGTCACCGTTGATGCAGTTCGTGCCCGCTTGGCTTCGGAACTTGCCAAGTCGCGATGAACTATCGCGTCGAATTTGGTCCGGAGGCTGAAGAATGGATCGCGGGGTGACCATAGATTTTGTTACATCGCCAAGGCGGCATCTCCGGACAATGCTGCACGCTATACAGAGGCGATCGTCAGTTACTGCGAGAGCCTAAGCATCTTCCCGCATTGTGGGAGGATGCGCGACGATGTTCGTCCTGGACTGTGCACAAAAAATTATCGAGAGCGAGCCGTAATCGCTTTTGGCGTGGTGTCTGTCATCGGGATTTTCTACGGTGGCCAAGACTACGAAACAAACCTCAAGGAGGATGGTGACGTCAGCAACGCTGAACACTGAAACGAGCAGTGTCAGATTCCTTTTGCTTTCAGGCAACTTATAGGATCGCGTTTCGCGAGTAATTTTCGCGCATTATGCGAAATTTCCGCAGAAGATGGGAATTTCTCCCAACCAGCTCTGCACTGGAAGCCGTTGCTCGGACTTGATCGCACGAGGTTGGGAACAGGATTGCTGCTGTTCAGCTATTCGCGTTTTACGCGAAAAATCCCCGTAATATGAGTTTCTAAAGGGTCTAGTAGTGGTAAAAAAACAAAACCCGCCGAGAGGCGGGTTTGTCGAACGCTGGAGTGGGCTGAATTATTTCAGCTTCACTTCCTTGTAAGCGACGTGCTTACGGGCCTTCGGGTCGTACTTCATGAACTCCAGCTTTTCAGGCGTCGTCCGCTTGTTCTTGGAAGTGGTATAGAAGTGACCGGTACCCGCTGTGGATTCCAGCTTGATTTTTTCGCGACCGCCTTTAGCCATTTTTCGTATCCTTCCTTAATTACACTTCGCCGCGGGCGCGCAGATCGGCGAGAACGACATCAATGCCCTTCTTGTCGATGATGCGCAGACCGGCGTTGGAAACGCGCAGACGCACGAAGCGGTTTTCAGTTTCGACCCAGAAACGACGATACTGCAGGTTCGGCAGGAAGCGGCGCTTCGTTTTGTTGTTGGCGTGGGAAACGTTGTTCCCAACCATCGGGGCTTTACCCGTTACTTGGCAGACTCGCGCCATGATGGTGCTCCAGAATTCGCTAGAAGAAAGCCCGTGATTGTAGCCGATAGTCCTTGAAAAATTCAAGCGCTTTGTGAAGCTAAAGTAATCCGCGCTCGGCTAACGAGAGTGGCTGGGCGTTGCCGGCAACGATGAAATGGTCGAGGACACGGACATCGACGAGCGCTAATGCCGATTTCAGGTTGCGGGTGAGCATTTCGTCGGCGCTTGAGGGTTCAGCGACGCCGCTGGGGTGATTGTGCGCCAGAATGACCGCCGCCGCATTGTTCGCCAGTGCTGCCTTTACCACTTCACGCGGGTAAACCGATGTACTGGTTAGGCTGCCAGTAAACAGTTCGTCGGCCTTGATCAGCCGGTTTTGCGCATCCAGCCACAAGGCTATGAAGACTTCCTGCTGCCGATGGCCCAGTTTCAGGCGCAGCCAGTCGCGTACGCGGCCTGGCGAGGTAAAGCTGTCTCGCACCTGCATTTCCTGATGCAAGGCCCGCCGGGCGAGTTCAAAGCTCGCCTTGAGTTGCGCCGCCTTGGCCATGCCGATGCCGGAAATGCTGGCCAGATCGTCCAGTGATGCCTCGACCAATGCGCCGAGACGGCCGTCGAAGCGGTGCAGGAGTTCGCGTGCCAGATCGACCGCGCTTTTCCCGCGAACGCCAACGCGCAAATAGATGGCCAGCAACTCGGCATCTGACAAGGCTGCCGGTCCCAGCGCCAGCAGTCGTTCCCGCGGGCGTTCTCCCTCCGGCCAGTCACTGATTCCCATGGGCTTTCCGTTAGAATCCAAAGATTGCATTCTAATGGCAAGACAATGGAATTACAGGGAAAACGCATCGTCCTTGGCGTCACCGGCGGCATTGCTGCCTACAAGGCAGCCGAGCTGGTTCGCCTTCTCGGCAAGCAGGGGGCGGATGTTCAGGTGGCGATGACCGAAGGTGCGACGCACTTTGTGACGGCCACGACTTTTCAGGCACTGTCTGGCAAGCCTGTTTATCTGGATCAGTGGGATGCGCGGATGCCGAATGCGATGGCGCACATTGATCTGTCGCGGCAGGCGGACCTCATTCTGGTAGCGCCGGCATCGGCAGATTTTATGGCCAGGATCGCGAACGGTTTGGCCGATGATCTGCTGGCGACGATGGTGCTGGCGCGGACCTGTCCATTGATGCTCGCCCCGGCGATGAATCGCCAGATGTGGGAAAACTCGGCGACGCAGCGCAATGTCGCGACGCTGGCCGAGGATGGTGTCGCGTTGATTGGCCCGGCCTGTGGCGAGCAGGCATGCGGCGAGGTCGGTGCCGGTCGTATGCTTGAGCCGGAGGAAATTCTCGAGGAGGTGATCACCTTCTTTGCACCCAAGGTACTGTCCGGCAAGAAAGTATTGATTACGGCCGGGCCGACCTTCGAGGCCATTGATCCGGTGCGTGGCATCACCAATCTGTCATCGGGGCGCATGGGCTATGCGCTGGCACGTGCCGCTCAGCATACCGGTGCCGATGTGACGCTGGTTTCCGGGCCGGTTGCGTTGCCGGTGCCGGCGGGAGTGTGTCGTGTACCGGTGCGCAGTGCACTTGAAATGCATGAAGCAGTGATGCAGGCGGCTGGGCAGGCTGACGTATTCATCGCGGTGGCCGCTGTCGCCGACTATCGCGTCGCCAATGCCGCCGACCATAAATTAAAAAAGGATCACGGTGGCGTACCAGCGATTGAACTGGTCGAGAATCCGGATATCCTCGCTGACGTTGCCTCGCTGCCCGCAGCACCGTTCTGCGTCGGCTTTGCCGCCGAGAGCCAGAACCTCGAAGCCTATGCTCAGGCCAAACGTCAGAAGAAGAAAGTGCCGTTGATTGCCGGCAACCTGATACAGGATGGCTTCGGCGGCGACGACAACCGGATTACCCTCTTTGACGATCAGGGCGCCCACCCGCTGGTGCCAGCGCCAAAGTACGTGCTCGCCCGCCAATTGATCGAGCACATTGCAAAACTGACAGGAAACCGCTGATGCACCGTATTGACGTAAAAATTCTCGACTCGCGTTTGAACGACACGCCGCCCCACTACGCGACGCCGGGTTCTGCCGGCCTCGATCTGCGTGCCTGCATTGCGGAACCGCTCGACATCCAGCCAGGACAGACCGTGCTGGTGCCGACCGGCATGGCAATCCATCTCGCAGATCCTGGGCTGGCGGCAATGATCCTGCCTCGTTCCGGACTCGGCCATAAGCACGGCATCGTGCTGGGCAATCTGGTTGGTTTGATCGATAGCGACTACCAGGGCGAATTGATGGTTTCGGTATGGAATCGCGGTCATCAAGGATTTTTGCTCAATCCGCTGGATCGGATTGCCCAACTGGTCGTCGTGCCTGTCCTGCAGGTGGCTTTCAACGTCGTCAGTGACTTTTCTGCCAGCGATCGCGGAGACGGGGGGTTTGGTAGTACCGGAAAAACTTGAAAGGCGGCCGTAAGCAAATTACGATTTAATTATTTGCTTTTAAGTGGGGGAAGAGTGATGCGTTCGATGAAGAAAATCCTGGCCGGGGCCGTCATCTCGGTGCTTAGCGTTGGCAGCCTGGTTGCCGCCGAGAAGGTGGATCTGGCTAAAGCTGAAGAAATCGTTTCCGGTCGCTGCTTTCTCTGCCATGGTCTGGAAGGCGAGTCAGCCAGTCCGGTCTTCCCGCGTCTGGCGGGTCAGCACGCCGAATATGTCGCCCGCCAGCTGGCTGATTTCAAGTCCGGCAAGCGCAAGAGCGACACCATGAAGCCGCAGGCGGAAGAGCTGACGCCGGCGGAGATGAAGGCCATTGGTGTCTTCTTCGAGAACAAGAAATTCGGTGGCCGCCCTGCCAAGGATGCTGAACTGCTGGCTGTCGGCAAGTTTGTTTATAACCGTGGTAACCAGTTCACAGGCTTGCCCAGTTGTGCCAGCTGCCACGGTCCGAATGGCCTTGGTTCGCCGCAGTTGCCGCGTCTGGCCGGCCAGCACCCGCGTTACGTCGAGGACCAGATCAAGCAGTTCAACAAGCGCGAACGTAACAACGACAATGCCGTTATGCACACCGTCGCCTCCAAGCTTTCCGAGCTGGAAACGCATGCCGTCGCCGAGTACGTGGCCACGCTCGAATAGTTTCCGGCGATCGCCGTTTGACTGCGGGTCGCTGATGCGGCCCTCTTTTTGCGCCATTAAAAAGGCCACCCGAGGGTGGCCATTTGCATGGGGCTAGGTGGATCAGGCCAGCATGTCTGCCCAGATGTTCTTGGCCCAGCCGATTGCAACCTTGCCTTCCAGCTCGTTACGGGCAGCAGAGACGCCACCGGCGCCCTTGACAGGTTGCACGACCTTGGTCGCAGCATCGTACTGGTGGATCGAAGCAACGTGGATGACATTCTTGGCATCGACGAAGCTGTAGCAGGTATTCATCACCACCGGTTCCGGGTTCGGTTCGATGCCGGAAAGCATGTTGAGAATCGCTGCTGCGGCCAGTTTGCCGTGCTGGTTGGCCATATGGCCGGACTTGGGCATGGTCGGTGCCGGGAAGATGGCGTCGCCGATGACATGGATGCCGGGGGTGCTGGTCGATTCCATCGACAGCCAGTTGATGTCCACCCAGCGGTTATTCACCAGCTTGATGCCGGATTTGTGAGCGATGTCGCCAGCGCGATGCGGTGGCACGACGTTCAGCACGTCGGCCTTGAACTTGTCGAACTCCAGAACGGCAGTGTTGGTCGCTACTTCGACATCCTTGACTTCGCTGTTGTTGCGGTACTCAATGATGCCCTTGTAAAGGTCTGCCCAAGCCTTGGTGAATAAAGGTTTCTTGGACTGGACGTCTTCGTTGGCATCGAGAATGACAACTTTCGATTTGGGCTTGTGCTGCTTGAAATAGTTGGCAACCAGGCAGGCGCGCTCGTACGGTCCCGGCGGGCAGCGGTAGGGTGCCTTCGGGATGGAAATGGCATACACGCCGCCGTCGTTCATATCTTCCAACTGCTTGCGCAGGGCAACGGTCTGCGGGCCGGCCTTCCAGGCGTGCAGGATCTTGCTCTGGGCTTCGGCTGACTTCAGGGTCGGGATCTCGTCCCACATGAAGTCGACACCCGGAGATAGTACCAGGCGGTCGTAGCTCATAGCGCCGCCGTTTTTCAGGGTGACTGTCTTCTTGACGCCATCAACGGCGACGACATCGTCCTGGACGACTCGGATGCCCCATTTGTTCTTCAGGCCGTCGTAGCTGACGGTGATGTCTTCCATGGTTTTGGTGCCACCAATGACCAGGTTGGAGATCGGGCAGGAGATGAAGGTCGGGTTACGTTCGATCAGCGTGACTTGGACGCCGCCTTCGCTCCACATGCGCAGGTATTTGGCGACCGTAGCGCCGCCGTAGCCGCCGCCAACGACGACGACATGACCGCTGGCCTTGCCGCCACCGGCACAGCCGTAAAGAGAAGCCATGGCGCCAGCTGCAGCACCTGCCTTGAGAAAATCACGACGTTTCATGAGCATCATTGTCTTGTCCCCTTATTTTTGCGCAGCGAAATAGGTGGCGATCAGGTCGAGTTGGGCGTCAGTGTAGCCCTTGGCGATCTGGTGCATGATCGAGGCCGGCTTGTCGCCGCTCTTGAAATCAGCCAACTTCTGCAGGGTCTTGTCCTTGGGTACGCCAGCCAGCGAATCAAGGCCGGCACCCTTGACGGCGTTGCCGTTGGTGCCATGGCAGTTGGCGCAGGTAGCGGCTAGGTTGCGGGCGAGATTGGGGTCAGCAGCGTGCGAGGTGCTGACCATGGCCAGCAGGCACAGGGCGGCGGCGGGGGCAAACAATTTCATCGAAATATCTCCTCTGATTCGATTTTTCAGACGTCAGGCCATATAGCCATTTTGTAGCAAAGCGCTGTGATCCTGCACGGGGCGAAGGTTATAACCTTTTGCCGATGTTTGCATGATGCACTGCAACAATATAAGTTGTTGACTATATAAGTGCGTAGTTATACACTAATTCGTGATCTAAATCAAAAAACAACATGGACGAGACGCTCAGGGTATTCGATCAGGTGGCCAAGTATTTTGCCTTGCTGGCAGATCCTACCCGCCTGCGCGTGCTCTCCTGCCTCTGTGCAGACGAGCGTCCCGTAAACGAGGTGGTGGAACAGATAGGCCTGACGCAGGCCAATATCTCGCGGCATTTGAACATCCTTTACCGGGCGGGCGTCGTCGATCGGCGCCGGGAAGGAAATTCGGTGCTGTACCGCGTCATCGATCCGAATTTCGTCGACATCTGTCGCACGGTCAGCATCACGGTCGCTAGCAACGATCTGGGTGCCAAGATGGGTGTGCCTGCGTCGGCGGGTAGTCTTTGAAGTTAAACAGCGGAGGGGAGTAATCTCAATGAGCGATTTGGCTAAACAACCGGGGCACTTGAAGAAGGCGCCGGAAAACTTCCTGTCGGACGGGCAGATCGAAGCCGTTGCGGCAGGTCGTCGCGATTTCCTGCGGAAGAGCTTTCTGGCAGCCGGTGCGGCCATGGCGGCACCGCTGGCGGCACGAGCCGCCGAGCAGGGCGATCCGAACATCCTGAACTTGCCGGAGTGGTCCACCACGCTGGGCAAGCCGGTGGCGACTAACCCGTATGGCATGCCCTCGAAATTCGAGAGCCAGCTGCTGCGTCGCGAATCGCCGGGCCTCGCCCGTGTCGGCGGCGCCTCGGTGTCTTTCTGCCCGCTGCAAGGCCTGTTCGGCATCATTACGCCGTCCGGCCTGCACTTCGAGCGCCATCACCAGGGCTGGCAGGATGTCGATCCGACCAAGCATCGCCTGATGGTCAACGGCTCGGATGAGTCGCTGCTGAAGAAGCCGAAGGTCTACACAATGGACGAATTGATGCGCCTGCCGCCGGTATCGCGCATCCACTTCATCGAGTGCGGTGCCAACACCGGCCTCGAGTGGGGCAATGTCGCCGTGCCGACCGTGCAATACACCCACGGCATGCTTTCATGCTCCGAATTCACCGGCGTGCCGCTGAAGACGCTGCTGGAAGACTGCGGTGTCGATTACAAGAAGGCCCGCTATGTGCTGGCCGAGGGTGCCGACGGTTCGTCGATGACCCGGACCATTCCGATGGAAATGGTCGAGTCCGGCGAAGTGATTGTCGCCTACGGCCAGAACGGCGAAATGCTGCGTCCGGAAAACGGCTATCCGCTGCGTCTCGTCGTGCCCGGCGTGCAGGGTGTGTCCTGGGTCAAGTGGCTGCGCCGCATCGAAGTCGGTGACAAGCCCTACGCCACCAAAGACGAGGCGGTCCATTACATCGACCTGCTACCGAACGGGTTGCACCGTCAGTACAGCTCGATTCAGGAGTGCAAGTCGGTCATTACCACCCCGTCGGGCGGCCAGACGCTGCTTAATAAGGGTTTCTTCAACGTCTCCGGCGTCGCCTGGTCAGGCCGCGGCAAGATCAAGCAGGTCGATGTCTCCTTCGATGGCGGCATCAACTGGAAGACGGCGCGTATCGAAGGGCCGGTCCAGAACAAGGCGCTGACGCGCTTCAATGTCGATTGGGTGTGGGACGGCAAGCCGGCCATCCTGCAGTCACGTGCCATCGACGAAACCGGCTACGTTCAGCCGACCTACGGCCAGCTGCGCAAGGTGCGCGGCACCAAGTCCATCTATCACAACAATGCGATCCAGTCCTGGAAGGTCGTTGAAAGCGGGGAGGTTACCAATGTTCAGGTTCTCTAAATCGGTTATTGCCCGGTCGGTTGCCGCTTTTGCCCTGATTTCCGCGTCGACCGCAGGTTTTGCCTTCGACCATTTCAAGGGTGTCGGCCGTCAGGCCACGCCGTCGGAAGTGAAGGCTTGGGATATCGACGTGCGCCCGGACTTCAAGGGCCTGCCCAAGGGCTCGGGCAATGTCGAGCGCGGTAATGAGCTGTTCGAGGAAAAATGCGCCTCCTGCCATGGTTCCTTCGGTGAATCGAACGAAGTCTTCACGCCGCTGGCCGGTGGTACGACCAAGGACGACATCAAGACCGGTCGCGTCAAGGGACTGTCTTCCGGCGAACTGCCACAGCGCACCACTTTCACTAAGGTGGCGACAATCTCGACGGTCTGGGACTACATCTACCGCGCCATGCCCTGGACGGCGCCTAAGTCGCTGAAGCCGGACGACGTTTACGCCATCCTGGCTTACCTGCTGAATCTGCAGGAGATCGTTCCCGGTGACTTCACGCTGTCCGACAAGAACATCGGCGAAGTCCAGAAGCTGCTGCCGAACCGTAACGGTATGACCACCGATCACGGCATGTGGCCCGGCGCCCCAGCCAAGAAGGGCGGTATCGGCAACGGGGGCATTCCGGACGTCAAGAACACGGCCTGCATGAAGAACTGCAAGACCGAGGTCCAGATCGGCTCGACGCTGCCAGATTACGCCCGTACCGCCCATGGCGAGCTGGCGGATCAGAACCGCAACTTCGGCCCGGTGCGCGGTACCCGCACGCTGGGTGCCGAGGCGGCCAAGCCGGCGGCAGCAGCCAATCCGGCACTGGAACTGGCGACCAAGAACGGCTGCATGGCCTGCCATGGCGTCAACAACAAGATCGTCGGTCCGGGCTACAACGAAGTCGTCGCCCGCTACAAGGACCAGCCGGATGCCGAAGGCAAGCTGACCGCCAAGGTCAAGGCCGGCGGTCAGGGCGTCTGGGGCTCGATCCCGATGCCGCCGAACGGTCATCTGAAAGATGAAGAAATCAAGACCCTCGTCCAGTGGATCATGGCTGGCGCCAAGTAACGCAACACCCACCTTTTAAAGGAGAAGTTATGAACAACCAACGTCGTAATGTACTGAAGTCCGGTTCCGGTGCTGCGCTGCTCGGCATGTTGGCCGCTGCCGGCATCATCAATCCCGGCATGGCGCTGGCCGACTGGAACAAGGCGGCCTTCGACGCCAAGAGCATGGCCGATACGCTGAAGGCGCTGGGCGTTGCCGGCACCACTGACAGCAAGGACGTTCAGGTCACCGGTCCGGACATCGCCGAAAACGGCGCCGTGGTGCCGGTCGGTGTGTCGTCCACGCTGCCGAATGTCAGCATGGTCGCCATCCTGATCGAGAAGAACCCGAATGCGCTGTCGGCGACCTTCAACCTGCCGGAAGGCACGGAAGCCAACGTCCAGACCCGCGTCAAGATGGGCCAGACCTCCAACGTCTACGCGCTGGTCAAGTCGGACGGCAAGTTCTTCATGGCCACGAAGGAAATCAAGGTCACGCTGGGCGGCTGCGGCGGCTAAAACGGGCTCGAAGCTACTGCGCTCGGCATGACTGCGTTGCGCTTGCTCGCCGTGCAAATTGCACTGTCTCGCAAACGCGCCTTGTCCTGCCTTCGCTCGCGACGCTTCGCTAACCGTTTTCACATTCATCGAATTTAGGAGAAACAAATGGGCAATCCAATGAAAATCCGCGCCGCCAACAAGGACGGCGTAACCGAAGTCAAGGCACTGATCAGCCACGAAATGGAAACCGGCCAGCGCAAGGACGCCAACGGCGCCATCGTTCCGGCCTGGTTCATTACCGAGCTGGTGGCCAAGCACGGCGACAAGGTGGTTCTGGCTGCCGAGTTCGGTTCTTCCGTGTCCAAGAACCCCTACCTCGCCTTCAAGTTCAAGGGCGGCGCCAAGGGTGAGAAGGTCGTTGTCTCCTGGAAGGACAACAAGGGCGATAGCCGTACCGACGAAGCCGTGATCGGCTAAAAGCACGATCGGCAGCAAGGCGACGGAGATCGTCGCTGCCGGATGCATTCCCCTCTTGAGGAGATTCAATGAAACAAAGCATGCTGACATGGGCGGTTTCGGCCGCTGCTGCGGTCATGGCAGGTTTCGCCGCACCGGTGCTGGCTCAGGACAGCAAGGTGGCGGACGAAATTGCCAAATACCGTGAAGCCCTGAATGACGGCAACCCGGCCGACCTGCTCGAAGTCAAGGGCGAGGGCTTGTGGAGCCAGAAGCGTGGTCCGAAGAATGCCTCGCTGGAGCAATGCGACCTCGGCCAGGGGCCGGGCAAGCTGGAGGGCGCCTACGCGGCGTTGCCAAAGTATTTCAAGGACACCAACAAGGTGATGGACGTCGAGTCCCGCCTGGTTCATTGCATGGTCACCCTGCAGGGCTTTACGCAGGCTGAAGTGACCAAGCAGTGGTTTTCCAAGCCGGGCGCCGAGTCCGATATCGAGGCACTGGTCACTTTTATTGGTGCCAAGTCTAACGGCATGAAGATCAACGTGCCGGCGATGCACCCGGAAGAAGCGAAGATGGCGAAGATGGGCGAGTACATCTTCTACCGTCGCTCCGGGCCGCAGGATTTCTCCTGCTCGATCTGCCACGGTCAGGAAGGCAAGCGTATCCGCCTGCAGGAACTGGGCAACCTGACGACCAAGGAAGGCGCCGGCTTTGCGATGAAGACCTGGCCGTCGTATCGCGTCTCGCAAGGTGCGGTGTGGACCATGCAGCGTCGCCTGATCGACTGCATGCGCCAAGCGCGCTGGCCGGAGCCGAACTATCTGGCCGATTCGATCATCGCGCTGGAAACCTTCCTGCAAAAAACCGCGACCGGCACCGTGATGGAAACGCCGGGCATCAAGCGCTGAAAAGGGGATGACCATGAAACTGAAAATTGCCCTGTTTTCCGCGTTGACCGCAGCCGCACTGCCGGCATTCGCCCAGAAGGCGCCAGAAGCCCCGGGCGGCAAGCATGCCGCCGAAGCGGAACAGATGTTCCGTTCCTCGTTCCGTGCTGACAATCCGAAATACTGGATGACGCGCCTGGAGCAGGATGAAACGATGAAAACGTGCCAGCAGTACCGCGATAATCCGCCGCGCAAGCTGGGCGAAAAGCTGGAAAAGCTCAACAAGGCGACCATCCGCTATCCGGTGGACGGCAAGCTGATGGGTGACTGGAAGGAGGGCGAGAAGCTGGCCGCAGTGGGTACCGGCGGCCACATTGGCTTCATCCAGCCTGATCCGCCGGGACGTGTACGCGGTGGCAACTGCTACGCCTGCCACGAACTAGCCAAGAAGGAAGTCGCCTACGGCACCATCGGCCCCAGCCTGCATCATTTTGGCAAGATCCGCGGTAACTCCGACGAGATCATCAAGTACGCCTACGACAAGATCTACAACTCCAACGCCTTTTCGGCGTGCACCAATATGCCGCGCTTCGGCCTGCATAGCTGGTTGAGTCCGGAGCAGATCACCCACATCGTGGCTTTCCTGATGGACCCGGAATCCCCGGTTAACAAAGACTGAACTTGCGTGACTTAACCCGGCGTGGGCAACCCGCCGGGTCTTTTTTGAACACAACATAATCAAGGACTAATCATGAGCATGAATCGTCGGGAGTTTCTCCAGGTCATGGCGGTCGCAGCCGCCGGGGGCATGTCGCTGCACAGCGATTTTGCCCTGGCCGAGAAAGGTGCAGCCAAACTCTATGACCTGCCCAAGTTCGGCAACGTCAGCCTGCTGCACATCACCGACTGTCATGCCCAGTTGTTGCCGATCTACTTCCGCGAGCCGAACGTTAACCTCGGCTTCGGCGACCAGTTCGGCAAGGTGCCGCACCTGGTCGGCGACAACCTGCTCAAGCATTTCGGCTTCAAGCCGAACACCATCGAGGCGCACGCCTACACCTATCTGAATTTCGAAAAAGCTGCCCAGACCTACGGCAAGGTCGGCGGTTTTGCCCATCTGGCGACGTTGGTCAAGCGCATGAAGGCGAGCCGCCCCGGCTCTCTGCTGCTCGACGGCGGTGACACCTGGCAGGGTTCAGGGACGGCGCTGTGGTCGAACGCCCAGGACATGGTCGATGCCTGCAAGGCGCTCGGCGTCAATGTCATGACCCTGCACTGGGAATCGACCTATGGCGAGGCCCGCGTCAAGGAAATCGAGGAAAAGGATTTCGCCGGCCACATCGACATCGTGGCCCAGAACGTCAAGACCTCCGACTTCGGCGATCCGGTGTTCAAGCCCTACGTGATGAAGAACATCAACGGCATTCCCGTCGCGATCATCGGTCAGGCCTTCCCCTACACCCCGATCGCTAACCCGCGCTGGCAGACGCCGAACTGGAGCTTTGGCATTCAGGACGAGAATATGCAGAAGACGGTGGACGAAGCCCGTGCCGCCGGCGCGCAAGTCGTCGTCGTCATTTCGCACAATGGCATGGACGTCGACCTGAAGATGGCCTCGAGGGTCAAGGGCATCGACGCCATCTTCGGCGGCCACACCCACGACGGTGTACCGGCGCCGGTCGTCGTCAAGAACGCCGGTGGCCAGACGCTAGTCACCAATGCCGGCTCCAACGGCAAGTATCTCGGCGTGATGGACTTTGACGTCAAGAACGGCAAGGTCGCCGACTTCCGCTACAAGTTGCTGCCGGTCTTCGCCAACCTGCTGCCGGCGGACAAGGACATGCAGGCGCTGATCGACAAGGCGCGTGCCCCGTACCTGTCCAAGCTCAACGAAAAGCTCGCGGTCACCGAAGGTCTGCTCTATCGCCGCGGCAACTTCAACGGCACTTTCGACCAGGTCATCCTCGATTCGCTGCTCAAGGTCAAGGACGCCGAAATCGCCTTCTCGCCGGGCTTCCGCTGGGGCACTTCGCTGCTGCCAGGCCAGCCGATCCTGATGGAACACGTGCTCGACCAGACCGCCATTACCTATCCGTGGACGACGGTCACCAACATGAGTGGCGAGATGATCAAGACCGTGCTCGAAGACGTCTGCGACAACCTGTTCAATCCTGACCCGTACTACCAGCAGGGCGGCGACATGGTGCGAGTCGGCGGCCTGCAGTACACTTGCGATCCGACCGAGAAGGCCGGCAAGCGCATCCAGAACATGATGCTCAAGGGCCAGCTGATCGACCCCAACAAGACCTACAAGGTCGCTGGCTGGGCGCCGGTTTCGGAAGAAGCCAAGAACTCCGGCGAGCCGATCTGGGAAGTCGTGGCCAAGTACCTGCGCGACGTCAAGACACTGAAGCCGGTCAATCTCAATATGCCGATCCTCAAGGGCGCTGCCAAGAATCCTGGGATCGCCTGATGAAAACCTCGCTGAAAACGCTTTCTGCTGCCGGCCTATTTGCCTTCGCGAGCCTTTCGTTCGCCGCTGACTGGGCGTCGGGTGCGACCGATTGGGACAAACTTCCTGAAATCAAGAAGACCAAGCTGGCGCTTTACCTGACGCCGCAGCAGGCCTATGACATGAAGACGAAGGATCCAAAGGGCGTCGCATTGTTCGACGTGCGCACCCGTTCGGAAGCCACCTATGTCGGTATGGCCAAGGACGCAGACGCCCTGGTGCCCTTTGTCGAGCATCCGGAACTCTGGAGCGACTGGGATGACAAGCGCCATATGTACAAGCTGGAGCCGAACCAGGACTTCATGCCGGAACTGGAGCGCCGCCTGAAGGCGATGGGCTTGGGCAAGGACGCCTACATCATCCTCATTTGCCGTTCCGGCGACCGCAGCTCCAAGGCAGCGGATCGTCTGCAGATGTCGGGTTACAGCAAGGTCTATTCGGTCGCCGAAGGCTTCGAGGGTGATACCGCCAAGGGTGGAGCCAAAGATGGCCAGCGCGTCGTCAATGGCTGGAAAAACGCCGGTTTGCCCTGGTCCTACAAGGTCGACAAGGCACGGATGTACTTCCCGCAATAAGGCTTCTGTGGTCATTTCAAACCCCGCTGCGAGCGGGGTTTTTCACGTTGTATAGTGCTAAAGTTACAGGCATTACACCAAGATGACGATGGGGGTCAGCGTGTGGAGACAGGGCTATTCTGATCCGACGGGCGTGTTTCGCCGCGCTTTGGGATTGAGCCTGCTGGCCTTTGCCGTACTCGTTGGCACGTTCGTACTCTATGTCGTCGCCGAAAAGGAGATCGACCGGGCAAACGAAGCGAGATTGAGCTCCTTTTTGCTGGCTGACGAACTCCGGCATTCGTCGGATGACCTGACCCGGATGGTGCGTACCTTCGTTGCCACGGGCGACCCGGTTTATCGCAAGCGTTACCAGGAAATTCTTGATATCCGCGACGGGAAGCTGCCGCGTCCAACCGATTACCAGAATATCTACTGGGATCTGGTGACCGTAGATGATCAGCGGCCCCGTCCCTTCGGGCCACCATCATCACTTCTGGATCGTATTGAAGCTGCCGGTTTTCCTGCCGGCGAAGTGGCGCTTCTCGCGCAAGCCAAGAGACGCTCCGATATGCTTGCTGAACTGGAAAAAACGGCGATGCAATTGGCCGAACGCGGTGACCCGCAGACCCGTGCGGAGGCGGCTGCGATGCTGCAAGACACCGCTTACCACCAGGCCAAGGCCGAAATCATGCAGCCCTTGGCTGACCTCTACCAGCAGATGGCTCTTCGGAATAACCTTATTGTGGAAGATGCTGTCAGCAAGGCAACCGTACTGCGCGTCTTATGTGTACTCGCCGGTTTGTTCATGCTGCTGACCCTGCTTCGGGTCTATCGGGGTTTGCTGGCGACGCTTGGTGGGCCGCTGGATCAGGTTCATGGGCGTATTCAACGACTAAGCGAAGGCGATTTTGGCGCCTATTCGACGTCGACCCCAGATGACGACCAAAGCATACTTGGTGCGCTGGCCCGGACTGAGGCGCGATTGGGCCAGCTTGCCGGCGAGCGGCGGCGCGCCGTCGCCGAGCTGACCGAGAGCGAGTATCTTTTGCGCACCGTGATCGACCATATTCCCGATCCACTGGTGTTGAAGGACGGCACAGGGAATTTCCTGCTTGGTAACCAGGCGGTCGCCCGTCTTTACAATACGACGCCGGATGCCATGATCGGGCGCCGCGATGCCGATTTCGGCGTGCCGCCGGATAGGTCCGAGTTCTTCCGCCAGAACGTGCTGGCGATCATGGCTTCGGGCAAGGCGGAGATCGTCCATGAGGATGGTCGGGATGCTGTCACCGGTGAGGTCCGTCATTACCGTTCCATCAACCAGCCGTTCAAAGATGCGTCCGGGAATAACCGGATTCTCGTGCTCGCCCAAGACATCACCGATGTCGTCAAGGCACAGACACAGGTGGCTGAAAGCGAAGCACGCTACCGGACGCTGGTGGACCTACTGCCTTACGGAGTGCAGGAAAATGACCCTGCGGGGCGAATTACATTTGCCAACCCATCGTTCGCGCGCCTGCATCTGCGCACCCTGAATGAAATCATCGGCTCGCCAATATGGGCTTTCATGGCTGATCCGGCGCAGGCGCAGCACCTTCGTGAGTATCTGGAATTGATCGTCGCCGAACAACCTGAGCCCGAGACTTATTTCGCCAGCAACCGTCGGGCGGATGGCGAGGTGGTCGAGCTACAGATCGACTGGGCCTATATCCGCAACGAGGACGGCAGCCTCCGCAGCTTGTTATCCGTAATCAGCGACATTACCGAACGTCGCCGTACCGAGGCCGAATTGCTGGCGCACCGCGAGCATCTGTCGGAACTGGTGTCAGAGCGTACCCAGCAATTGGCTGCGGCAGCCGCGGCGGCCGAAGCGGCAAGTATCGCCAAGAGCGCCTTCCTGGCCAACATGTCGCATGAGATTCGCACGCCGCTCAATGCCATCAACGGTATGGCGCATTTGCTCCGCCGCAGCGGGCTGGCGCCGGCGCAGACAGAGAGACTGGACAAGCTGCAGGGGGCGAGTGAGCATTTGCTGGAGGTGATCAATGCCGTACTCGACCTGTCGAAGATCGAGGCTGGCAAGCTTGAGCTAATCCCGTGCAGGCTGCGGGTTGCCAGCCTGCTGGGCAACGTCGTTTCCATGGTGCATGACCGTGTTCAGGCCAAAGGCCTGCAGTTGTCTGTCGACAACCGGGTGCCGGACGAGACGCTGTTGGGCGATGCGACACGGCTGCAGCAGTCGCTGTTGAATTTTGTCTCCAATGCCGTCAAGTTTACGGCAGAGGGGGGCATCAAGCTGCGTGCGGAAATGCTGGAGGCAAACGAGCATTCCGTACTGCTGCGTTTTGGGGTTGAAGATACCGGTATCGGAATCGAAGCGGAAGCTCAGCAACGCCTGTTCAATGCCTTTGAACAGGCCGACAACTCAACTACCCGCCAGTACGGTGGTAGCGGCCTCGGTCTGGCGATTACCCGCAAGCTGGCAGAGATGATGGGCGGTGCTTGCGGTGTCGAGAGTTCACCCGGTGAGGGCAGCCGGTTCTGGATGACCGTAAGGCTCGCTCGTGACCTCGGCGAGGCGCTACCTGCCGGTAGCGCAATGACGGTATCCATGGCAGACCCTTGGGCCGAACATCGTGGCAAGCGCCTGCTGGTGGTCGATGATGAACCGATCAATCGAGAAATTGCCGTCGAGTTGCTCTCTGATCTCGGCTTGATTGTCGAGGCGGCTGACGATGGCGATGCAGCGGTCAAGGCGGTAGCGGCGACGGCCTATGATGCCGTGATCATGGACATGCAGATGCCGCGCCTTGATGGCCTGGAAGCGACGCGAGCCATCCGCAGCCTGCCCGGACGGGGACAGATGCCGATTCTGGCTATGACAGCCAATGCCTTTGTCGAGGACAGAAGTCGCTGCCTGGCGGCCGGCATGGACGATTTCATCGCCAAGCCGTTCGAGCCGGAGCAACTGTTCGAGCGGCTGCTCGCCTTGCTCGACCGCAAGGCTCAGGGTTGAAAGGTGGCTGCCTTCTCTTGCTGTTTCGGGCGATCGAACAGGTGATTGGTGATGCCGGCACCGGCCCACATGCCAATCAGTGAAATCCACGCTGTAAGCGCAAATACCGAGGCGCCGGAAACGCCGGCACCGACCGCGCAGCCACCGGCCAGCATGCCGCCGAAACCCATGCAGACGGCACCGGCGATGTAGCGGCGCATACTGTGGCCGTCCTGGAAGCCTTCGAGCTTCAGTTCCCGACCCCACGCGGCCGCAAGGAAGGAGCCCAGCACGACGCCCGGCACCAGACCAATGTCGAAATCCCACGGTTGCCCAGGCGGAGAGAGTATCAGCATCAGCATATCTGCCGAAGGGCCAGTGAAGGACAGGCTTTGTACCGGAATGACCTCGAAGGACTGGCTACCGATCAGGTAGGTGCCCAGCCAGGCGAGGGCGATCATGGTGCCGACGCCGAGGCTACCCAGCCATTCGTTGCGACCGAGGGCGGCGCGGCGGGCGAAAAGGATGGCGGCGACCAACCAGAGCAGGCCGAAGAGCAGACCGCCAATATTTCCAAGATGGGTCATCGCCAGCAGATCACGTGAGGCGCCGCCATCGATGATCCACAGGCCGGAAATCCAGGTGCGCAATGGCGACAGCAGACCATTCAGTGAGGCTTGGGCGGTGACGGCGAAGATCAGGCCGGTAAGCAGGGCGCGCAGGTTTCCATTGGCCGCCAGCACCAGCATACGCGAGGAGCAACCGCGGGCGAGGATCATGCCGATGCCGAAAAGGAGCCCGCCGGCAATGGCGCCGGAGAGGCTGCCTTTGGCCGAAAGCTGGCGGGCCTGGGCCACATCCAGCCAGCCGAGCGTGATGAACAACTGCGTGGCGATGATGGCGGCAGAGAAAGCGAAGAGCCAGACGGCGAGTTTGGCCGTACCGTCGCGATTCCAGAAGTCGATGACCGCGGAGCGCAGACAGAAGCGTGAGCGTTGGGCGAAAGCGCCGAACAAGGCGCCAATCAGCAATCCTGCGAGAGCGATTACGGTGCTTTCGCCGAGGCTTTCGATCAGGGGGGAAAGATCCATGATTTCGGGCGGTTTTTCAGGTTGACCGCAGACGGTGTCAGAACAACTCGATATCGCCGTCGCTGCCGCCTTGGCTGGCGGGAGGGGGGCTGATCGGGGTGCGAATGGCATCGGTGCGCACTTGTGAATTGACCAGCAGTTCAACCAGCTTCTGGCTGCGGGCACGGAAGCGCTGCAGACCATCCTTCTCGTTGTTGTCCTGGTGCAGGCTGAGGAAGGCGTGCATGTATTCGCCGACATGGGTGCTGCGCTGGCTGATGCGCGTCATCATCTGGGTGACGATGTCCTCGAACTGCATCGCCATGACACCTTCCTGAGTCAGCTTGTGCATGCGTTCAGTGATGGCGGTGATGTTGCGCGAATGCTGGCGCGCCTTGTCGGTCAGTTGCAGCATTTCGGAGCCGAGTTCGTGCAGGGTCGCCTGCGAGCGCTGCGCTATACTCAGGTCAATGCTTGTTGCTTCGGAGACGCGTGCCCCGACATCCTTGAGGGAAGCGAGAATGTCGCCCAGCGCCTGCTGAATTTCGCCATTGAAATCCCCGGTACGGGCGGCCAGGTTGCGTACTTCGTCCGCGACGACGGCAAAGCCGCGCCCAGCGTCGCCGGCACGGGCCGCCTCGATGGCCGCATTGAGCGCCAGCAGGTCGGTTTGTTTGGTAATGCCGGTGATGTGGTTGAGGGTCGCCGTAATCCGTGACACCTGCCCCTGCATCTCCTCGAAGCTGACGGCAATCCCATGGCTGGTGCCCTGCAACTGGTTCATCTTGCTGACAAACTCGGCGATCAGCGCATTGGTCGCATCGAAGAAGCGTTGCAGGCCGGCGTGCTCATCGACTTGCGAGGTTTCCGAGCCGGTCATCTGCAGCATTTCGTCGATCAGCGAGCGCAGGATCTGGCGCTGGTCCGAAGATTGCGATTCCAGACCGGTCAGGCTGCCGGTCAGTTTTTCCACCGATTCGCGGATCAGGCGCTGCGCTTCATGCATGTCGTGTTCCAGCGAGGAAAACTGGAGTTCGGCATGGGCCATCGCCTGATCGGAGAGCACCTGGTATTCCTCCATCACCGACCGCAGTTCGGCGATATAGGCTGTTTGCCGTGTCGCGAGTTGTGCCCGCTCGCGTCGGCCGAGGGCAAAGGTGACGATCAGCGTGGTGGCAATGACGAAAAAGACCAGGGGCGAGATCGTGCCACCGGCAAGTGCCCACAGCCCAAGGCCGGTGCAGTTCGCAATAGTCAGCCAGATCAGGATGTCGTCGAGGCGGGTCATGGTGCAGTATTGCCGTTTGGATAGCCGCCTATTGTATTCCACAAGGGAGTAATGCTTGGTCGGGCAGAACGCAGAAAGGCAGGGAAGCCCCTGCCTTTGCGTGATTTCTGCAGCCAGGAAGCAATCAGTTCATCGCCTTCAGATGCTGGATGATCTCGCCGGCCATCGGCTGTGCGTCGCCATAAAGCATGCGGCAGTTGTCGGTATAGAACAGCGCATTTTCAACGCCGGAATAGCCGGTCCCCTTGCCCCGCTTGATGACGATCACGTTCTGCGCCTTGTCGGCATCGAGGATGGGCATGCCGTAGATCGGGCTGGCCTTGTCGGTGCGGGCCGACGGGTTCACCACGTCGTTGGCGCCGATCACCAGCGCGACATCAGCCTGGCCGAACTCGCCGTTGATTTCCTCCAGATCGAAGATCTTGTCGTAAGGCACGCCGGCTTCGGCGAGCAGCACGTTCATGTGGCCCGGCATGCGACCGGCCACCGGGTGGATGGCGAACTTCACCTCGACACCGGCCTCTTCCAGAATCGCCGTCATCTCCCAGACCTTGTGCTGTGCGTGCGCCACCGCCATGCCGTAGCCGGGCACGATGATGACCTTGCTGGCATAACGCATCATTGCTGCCGCGTCGATGGCACCGACTTCCTTCATCGAGCCGGTAATCGCCTCGCCGGGGCCGGAGGCGACCATTGGCGTGAACAGGATGTTGGTCAGCGGCCGGTTCATTGCCTTGGCCATCAGCTGCGTCAGCAGCGTGCCGGCGGCACCGACGACGATGCCGGCAATGATCAGCGACGGATTGCCCAGCACATAGCCTTCAAAGCCCACGGCCAGGCCGGTAAAGGCGTTGAACAGCGAAATCACCACCGGCATGTCGGCACCACCGATGGGCAGCGTGACGATCAGGCCGAGCACCAGGGCAACGACGAAGAAAGCGGCGATCAACTCCGGCTTGGCCGGGGCGAAGGCAATCATCGCCACACCGAGGCCAACGGCCACCAGCGCCAGCAGGACGTTGACCGCATTCTGCGCCGGCAGGCGATGGGCCTTCTTCAGCACGCCCTGCAGCTTCGCCCAGGCAACACAGGAGCCGGTGAAGGAGACGGCACCGATCAGCGCACCGACGACGGCGAGGACGATGGTCGTGACCGCGTGGGCCTCGCCCTTGGCGAACTCGACCGCAGCAATCGCCGCTGCCGCGCCGCCGCCCATGCCGTTATAGATGGCGACCATCTGCGGCATGTCGGTCATCTTCACCTTCTGGCCGGAAATCCAGGCGGCCGCCCCGCCGACGACCAGCGCCAGCGCCATCAGGCCGAGGTTCTGCAGGCCGGGAATGAGGAAGGTAGCGGCGATGGCGATCAGCATGCCGTAACCGGCGATGATGATCCCCTTGCGGGCCGAAGCGGGCGAGGACATGCCCTTGAGGCCGAAGATGAACAGCGCGGCGCCGAGGAACCAGGCGCCTTGAACGTAAACAGGCATGGTCATGATCAGTCTTCCTTCTTCTTGAACATGCCGAGCATGCGTTCAGTCACCACATAACCGCCGGCCGCATTGGCCGCGCCCAAGGCCACGGCAAAGAAACCGATGGCCTGTTGCAGCGGTGTGTCGGCCTGGCCGAGCACGATCATTGCGCCGACCACGACGACGCCGTGGATGAAGTTGGAACCGGACATCAGCGGCGTGTGCAGGATGACCGGCACCTTGGCGATGATCTCGTAGCCGGTGAAGGCGGCGAGCATGAAGATATAGAGTGCGAGCAGGCCGTCCATCAGGCTTCTCCCAGAGCTTGCTTGACCGAGGCGTGCACCGTCACGCCGTCCTTGCACAACAGGGTGCCGGCGACGACGTCGTCGCTCCAGTCGATATTGAGTTCGCCGTCCTTGATCCACGGCGACAGGAAGTTGTACAGATTCTTGGCATACAACTCGGAAGCGTGCGTCGGCATGCGCGACGGCAGGTTGAGCGGGCCGTGGATGTTCACATCGTTGGCAATGACATGCTCGCCGGCTTGCGTAAGCGCACAGTTGCCGCCGGATTCGGCGGCCATGTCGACAATGATCGCGCCGTACTTCATGCGGCCGACCATTTCACGGGTGATGATCACCGGCGCCTTCTTGCCGGGAATGGCAGCGGTGGTGATCACCACGTCGGCCGCGGCGACGGCCTTGGCCAGTTTTTCCGCCTGCTGCGCCTTTTCCTCGGCGGTCAGTTCGCGGGCGTAGCCGCCGGTGCCATCAGCAGACACCCCGGTCTCGACAAACTTGGCGCCGAGCGATTCGATCTGCTCGCGGGCGGCGGCACGTACGTCATAGGCTTCGACCATCGCACCAAGGCGGCGGCAGGTGGCAATGGCCTGCAGGCCGGCGACGCCGGCACCGATGACCAGCACGCGGGCCGGGCGGATGGTGCCGGCGGCCGTGGTCAGCATGGGGAAAAACTTGGTACAACGGGCGGCAGCGATCAGGCCGCACTGGTAGCCGGCGCAGGCGCCTTGGCTGGAGAGTGCATCCATGCTCTGCGCCCGCGAGATGCGCGGCAGCAATTCGAGCGGAAAGGCAGTGATCCTGCGGGCATTCAGCGCCGCCAGCCGTTCTTTTGACTCGTAGGGCTTGAGCAGACCAATCAGAATGCTGCCTTCCGGCATCGCGGCGATTTCGGAAATCGACGGCGGCGCAACGCGCACGATGATCTGGGACCCGGCATAGGCGGCTTCAAGGCCGGAGACGGCCTCGACCTGTGCGTAATCGCTGTCCAGAAAGTGACTGGGAACGCCGGCACTCTGCTCCATGCGCAGGCTGGCGCCCAATGCGGCGAATTTCTTGGCGGTTTCCGGCACCAGGGCAGTACGAAACTCCCCTTCAGCCCGCTCCCGCGCGACGGCCAGTGTCAGTGGCATCCTGAATATCCTCTCAAAATCTATGGTTTTTTAATATTAGAATTTGTTAATTTAACTGCTGGCTGTTCCCGAGGCAAGCTGCCACGCTGAATACAGGCTATTGACGAGGGCGTCACAGTCGCTGGCAGAGACTGTCTGACCTTCGTTATAACCGTAGGGGACGCAGTATACCGCCTTGCATCCGGCATTCCTTGCCGTTTCGATGTCGTGCTTCGAGTCGCCGATATGCAGGTTGTTGGCGACCGGCCGCCCCATCCGGGCACAGGCTTCGAGCAGCGGTGCCGGGTGCGGCTTGCGGTGCGGGGTCGTGTCGCCGGAAATGACGGCGCTGAAATACCGGTTCAGTCCCAGCCTTGCCAGCAGCGGCTCGGTAAAGGCCGCCGGCTTGTTGGTGACCACGGCCAGCGGCAGGCCAGTGCTCGCCCAGGCCGCAAGGCCTTCGACAACACCGGGGAAAATTCGCGTCTTTTCCCCGTTCACCGCAGCATAGTGCTGCTGAAAGCAGGCGACAGCCTCGGCCATTGCCGCTTCATCGGGCGGTGTGCCGTGGTCGAGGCAACGACGCACCAGCACCACGACGCCCTGGCCAACAAAGTTGCGGATTTCACTTTCGCTGCGGGTGGGGGCGCCAATCTCGGCCAGCATCCGCCGCGCGGATTCATAAAGATCAGGCACGGTATCGAGCAGCGTGCCGTCGAGGTCGAAGGTGACGGACTGGAAGCGCATGCTCAGACCTTGGCCAGCTTGGCGCGCAGCGCGCCGATGATCGAATCGTAGCGGTGCGGGTCGCTGTCCTTGCCGGCACCATAGACGGCGGAACCGGCCACGAAGGCATCGACGCCGGCACGGGCGATTTCGGCGATGTTGGCTGTA
>NKXK01000020.1 GCA_004379165.1 Rhodocyclaceae bacterium
GACAGCTACAACGGTGATTTCAACCTGATCAAGAACAACCTGAACACCTGTATCGATGCGGTGAACAAGCTGGTCGCCGACGCCAACACGCTGAGCAAGGCCGCGGTTGAAGGCCGTCTGGCCACCCGTGCCGATGCGGCACAACACCAGGGCGACTTCCGTCGTATCGTCGAAGGCGTCAATCAAACGCTCGATGCCGTCATCGGCCCGTTGAACGTCGCTGCCAATTACGTCGATCGTATCTCCAAGGGCGACATCCCGGCCAAGATCACCGACAGCTACAACGGCGATTTCAACCTCATCAAGAACAACCTGAACACCTGTATCGACGCCGTCGGCAAGCTGGTGGGTGACGCCAACATGCTGTCTGCCGCCGCCGTGGCCGGCAAGCTGGAAACCCGTGCCGATGCCACGCAGCACCAGGGCGACTTCCGCAAGATCGTCGAGGGCGTCAATGCCACCCTCGATGCGGTCGTTTCCCCGATTCAGGACGTTCAGCGGGTGATGGGTGCGATGGAGCAGGGCGACATGACCCAGACCATCACCAAGTCCTACAACGGCGACTTCGACACCCTGAAGCAGGCGATCAACAACACCATCGCCAAGCTCTCGGAAACCGTCGGCCAGATCATCACCGCGGCCGATGCCCTGTCCAACGCCTCCGGTCAGGTCTCGGCCACGGCCCAGAGCCTGAGCCAGTCCTCCAGCGAACAGGCGGCATCGGTTGAAGAAACCACCGCCAGCCTCGAACAGATGACTGCCTCGGTGGCCCAGAACACCGAAAACGCCAAGGTCACCGACAACATGGCCTCCAAGGCCGCCAAGGAAGCCGGTGAAGGTGGCGAGGCCGTCGGCAAGACCGTCGACGCCATGAAGTCGATTGCCGACAAGATCGGCATCATTGACGACATCGCCTACCAGACCAACCTGCTGGCGCTCAATGCGGCCATTGAAGCCGCCCGTGCCGGTGAGCACGGCAAGGGCTTTGCCGTGGTGGCTGCCGAAGTCCGCAAGCTGGCCGAGCGCAGCCAGGTCGCGGCGCAGGAAATTGGCGAACTGGCGGGTTCCAGCGTCAAGATGGCCGAGCGTGCCGGGCATCTGCTCGAAGAAATGGTCCCGAGCATCCAGAAGACCTCCGATCTGGTTCAGGAAATTGCCTCGGCCAGCCAGGAACAGTCCTCCGGTGTTGCCCAGATCAACAACGCGATGGGTCAGCTGAACAAGGCGACGCAGCAGAATGCCTCGGCCTCCGAAGAACTCGCCGCCACCGCCGAAGAACTCGGCGGTCAGGCCGGTCAGCTGCAGCAACTGATGGAGTTCTTCTCGGTCGATCAGGGGTTCGCCGCGCGCGGTTCGGCGTATTCGGCCCCGGTCGCTCGCGCCACCAGCCGTGTTTCACGCCCGGCCCCCAGTGCGGCGCGTGCGACGGCGGCGATCCTGGACGAGTCCGATTTCGAGAAGTTCTGAGCGGGAGGCCTGAATCATGGGACAGATTGTCCAGAATACCGGCCAAGCCAAGGTGTCGACAGCCGTCACGGCTGTCGACTCGGCGCCGCAGCAGTATTTGACCTTTACGCTGGGTGGCGAGATGTTTGCCGTCGCCATCCTCAATGTGAAGGAAATCATCGAGTACGGGACGGTGACGGAAATCCCGATGATGCCGGGCTTCATTCGCGGCGTCATCAACCTGCGCGGCGCCGTGGTCCCGGTCATCGACCTGTCGTGCCGCTTTGGCGGGAAATCCACCCAGGTGGCCCGGCGCACCTGCATCGTCATCATCGAACTGATACAGGACGACCAGAAGCACGATATCGGGGTGATGGTCGATGCGGTGTCTGAAGTGCTCGAAATCGCCCGTGCCGAAATCGAGCCGCCACCGTCCTTCGGTGCCAAGATCCGGACGGATTTCATTTCCGGCATGGGCAAGGTGAGTGGCAAGTTTGTCATCATCCTTGATGTCGCGCGTGTCCTCTCGGTCGAGGAAATCGCGATGCTGACCCAAGTGGGCGACAACAGCGCCGATAACGCCTGATTGTCGATGAGAAAGGGAGCCCGGCTGAAGCCGGGCCCCGAACCGTCTTGAGAGAGGCTTTCACGATGGCTTTCAAGCTTGAACGCGTTTATTCCCTGAAAACGCAGCTGTTTTCTGTTTTCTGGGCCTTGACCCTGGCGATGCTCTATTACGCCATTTCCGCGATTGTTGCGGACTGGCAGAAACTGCGCCTTCTGGACAAGGTTGCCGATGCGCAAAAAATTGCGATCACCAGTGGACGCATGGCGCATGAGCTGCAAAAGGAGCGCGGACTCTCGGCGGGTTACCTCTCATCGAAGGGGCAAAAATTTCGTGACGCGCTGGCGAGCCAGCGGGCGCTCAGCGACAAGGCTTTCAATGAATTCAACAACCTGCTGACGCAGGTGGATGCCAGCCAGTTGGGGAACTCGGCACTGGCGAAGCTGACCGAAGGCTTCGAAGCGATGGGGCAGCTGGCTGAAAAGCGGAAGGGTATCGACAGCCTGGAACTGGAAGCGCCGATGTCGATTGCCTACTACTCGAACACCATCGACCATTTGCTCGACATGGTGTCCGAAAGCGGCAAGATCAGCACCCTGGATTCCACCAGCAAATCCCTGCTGGCGCTGGACCTGTTCCTGCGGGCCAAGGAAAACGCCGGCCGTGAGCGGGCAACCATCAACGCCATCCTCACGGGCAATCAGGCGGTGAATCAGCGCCAGTTGCGGACCTTGTCGGCGGTCGTCGCGCTGCAGGATTCTTATGGCAGTCAGTTCAAGGCGGTTGCCGATGGCCATCGGCGGCAGGATTACGAGGCTTTGCTCGGCAGCCAGGTCAGCCTGGATGTGGAGCGCATGCGCGGGCTGGTTTTCTCGCGGGCCAGCGAGGGCGCCTATGGCGTCGAGCCGGCGGTCTGGTTCAAGACCATTACCGAAAAAATCGATGGCATGAAGATCGTCGAGGATCAACTGGTTGGCGATCTCAGTGTGAAGGTCGAGCAACTGCGCGCGGAGGCCGTACGCTCCCTGGCCATGGCGGTGGTGATCATCGTCGTTGGCCTGATATTCAATGTGTTGTTCCTGTGGGTGATGATCCGTCTGGCGCGCGGTCTCGCGTCGGCACAAAGCAGCGTATCCCTGCTGGCCGAGGGCGATTTTTCGCGCGAAATTCCGGTTGACCGCAAGGATGAAATCGGCGGGCTGCAATACTCGCTGGCGCGCATCCGCGAGGTGCTTCTGGCATTGGATCACGATACCCAGCAACTGGTAGGTGCCGCGATTGATGGCAATCTGGCGGCCCGTGCCGATGTCACGCGCCACCACGGAGAATATCGCCGGATCGTTGAAGGGCTGAACAACACGCTGGATGCGGTGATTGGCCCGTTGAACGTGGCGGCCAATTACGTCGATCGCATCTCCAAGGGCGACATCCCGGCCAAGATCACCGACAGCTACAACGGTGATTTCAACCTGATCAAGAACAACCTGAACACCTGTATCGATGCGGTGAACAAGCTGGTCGCCGACGCCAACACGCTGAGCAAGGCCGCGGTTGAAGGCCGTCTGGCCACCCGTGCCGATGCGGCACAACACCAGGGCGACTTCCGTCGTATCGTCGAAGGCGTCAATCAAACGCTCGATGCCGTCATCGGCCCGTTGAACGTCGCTGCCAATTACGTCGATCGTATCTCCAAGGGCGACATCCCGGCCAAGATCACCGACAGCTACAACGGCGATTTCAACCTCATCAAGAACAACCTGAACACCTGTATCGACGCCGTCGGCAAGCTGGTGGGTGACGCCAACATGCTGTCTGCCGCCGCCGTGGCCGGCAAGCTGGAAACCCGTGCCGATGCCACGCAGCACCAGGGCGACTTCCGCAAGATCGTCGAGGGCGTCAATGCCACCCTCGATGCGGTCGTTTCCCCGATTCAGGACGTTCAGCGGGTGATGGGTGCGATGGAGCAGGGCGACATGACCCAGACCATCACCAAGTCCTACAACGGCGACTTCGACACCCTGAAGCAGGCGATCAACAACACCATCGCCAAGCTCTCGGAAACCGTCGGCCAGATCATCACCGCGGCCGATGCCCTGTCCAACGCCTCCGGTCAGGTCTCGGCCACGGCCCAGAGCCTGAGCCAGTCCTCCAGCGAACAGGCGGCATCGGTTGAAGAAACCACCGCCAGCCTCGAACAGATGACTGCCTCGGTGGCCCAGAACACCGAAAACGCCAAGGTCACCGACAACATGGCCTCCAAGGCCGCCAAGGAAGCCGGTGAAGGTGGCGAGGCCGTCGGCAAGACCGTCGACGCCATGAAGTCGATTGCCGACAAGATCGGCATCATTGACGACATCGCCTACCAGACCAACCTGCTGGCGCTCAATGCGGCCATTGAAGCCGCCCGTGCCGGTGAGCACGGCAAGGGCTTTGCCGTGGTGGCTGCCGAAGTCCGCAAGCTGGCCGAGCGCAGCCAGGTCGCGGCGCAGGAAATTGGCGAACTGGCGGGTTCCAGCGTCAAGATGGCCGAGCGTGCCGGGCATCTGCTCGAAGAAATGGTCCCGAGCATCCAGAAGACCTCCGACCTGGTTCAGGAAATTGCCTCGGCCAGCCAGGAACAGTCGTCAGGTGTCGCCCAGATCAACAACGCGATGGGTCAGCTGAACAAGGCTACCCAGCAGAATGCCTCGGCCTCCGAAGAACTCGCCGCCACCGCCGAAGAACTCGGCGGTCAGGCCGGTCAGCTGCAGCAACTGATGGAGTTCTTTACGCTCTCGGCACGTACCGGGAGAAATGGCCGGCGATGAGCATCGATTATGCGAGCTTGCCCTCGCGCGAGATTGAACGCCTGTCGCGGGCAATCAAGCCGGGTGAATGGGCGGTGGAACCGGAGCGGCCCATCTCGACGCTGCTCGGATCGTGTGTCGCGGTCTGTCTGTATGATCCGGCACTGCATATTGCCGGCATGAACCATTTCATGCTGCCGCAGATGAAAAAGGGCGCGAACGACGATGTGGACGTGCTGCTGGCCGGTGATGCCTGCATGGAAGCGCTGCTGAACTCGATGCTGGCCAAGGGAGCGGCCAAGCATCGGATCAAGGCCAAGGCCTTTGGTGGTGGGGCCGTGATCGATACGACGGTCCCCGGGGCATTGGCCGTCGGCAAGCGCAATGCCGATTTCGCCCACGAATGGCTGGATCGAGAACGGATTCCGCTGGTGGCTTCCGATTTCCTCGGGCCTTGGTCGCGAAAAATCCTGCTGGTGCCGGCGACGGGCGACGCCTTCTGCAAGCGCGTGACCTCCAGCCTGATCAGCCAGGAGACCCTGCGCCGCGAAGAGCAGGCCTACGCCAATTCGTTGCTGAACAAGCCAGCCGGCAGCACTGACAAGAAAATCGAGTTGTTCTGATGAGCACCACGGCTTCGATTACCGATCAGGAATTTGCACTGTTTCAGCGTCTGATCTACAAGATTGCCGGCATCAGCATGTCGGAAGCCAAGAAGGTACTGTTGGTCGGACGGCTGCAAAAGCGCTTGCGGCACTACGGACTGGACAGCTTTACCGCCTATTACCGCATGGTGGTGACTGGCGAGCACCCCGAAGAATTGCAAACCATGGTCGATCTGCTGACGACCAACGAAACGTATTTTTTCCGGGAGCCGAAGCACTTCGATTTCCTGCGCGATGAGGTACTGCCGAGACATTCGGGTCCGTCGGCGTTTCGCGTCTGGAGCGCAGCCAGCTCGACCGGTGAAGAGGCGTACACCCTGGCCATGCTGCTGGCGACCCATTTGCGATCGGCGCCCTGGGAGATCGTCGGTTCGGACATTAGTACGCAAGTGCTGGAAAAGGCGCGGCGGGCGCATTACCCGATCGACCGCAACGAGGGCATCCCCGAGGCATTCTTGCGCAAGTATTGTCTCAAGGGCGTGCGCAGCCAAGAAGGAACCTTCCTGATCTCTGGCGAATTGCGAAAAAATGTCAGTTTCCATCACATCAACCTGACGCAGCCGGTGACCGAGAACATCGGGAAGTTCGAGGTCATTTTCTTGCGCAACGTCATGATTTATTTCGATATGGAAACGAAGCGGCAGGTGGTTCAGAATCTGCTGCCACGACTGCAGCCGGGCGGGCATTTCATCATCGGGCATTCGGAGACGCTCAACGGCATCTCCGAGGGGCTGCGCCAGATTCGCCCGACGATCTACCGGAAAGAAGGCTGATCCATGGCTGACAACATCAAGGTAATGATCGTCGATGACTCGGCGCTGGTGCGCCAGGTCGTTTCGCAGGCGCTGGAAAAGACCCCTGGGATTGAGGTTATTGCTACAGCTGCCGATCCACTATTTGCGATCGACAAGATGCGGAAGCTATGGCCGGATGTGTTGATTGTCGATATCGAGATGCCGCGCATGGATGGCATTTCCTTCCTGCGCAAGATCATGGCGGAACACCCGACACCGGTGATCATCTGCTCCTCGCTGGCGGAAAAGGGGGCTCAGGCGACCTTTGATGCGATGGCGGCGGGCGCGGTCACCATCATCACCAAGCCCAAGGCCGGACTGAAGTCCTTTCTCGAGGATGCAGCCAACGACATCGTTCATGCTGTACGAGCTGCGGCCAGGGCCAACATGCAGGTTCTTTCACGCTTGGGCAGTGCATCTGCGGTGGACCCGATAAACCGGCCAAAATTGACTGCCGATGTCATCCTGCCGCCGGGAGCGCCGACGGCAATGGCCAAAACCACCGATCAACTGATCGCCATCGGTACCTCCACCGGGGGAACGCAGGCGCTGGAGGCGGTGCTGACCCGGTTGCCTTCCACCTGTCTGGGTATCGTCATTGTCCAGCACATGCCTGAAAAGTTCACTGCCATGTTTGCCGAGCGCCTCAACAGCATCTGCGAGATCGAGGTGCGCGAAGCCTGTAACGGTGACCGTGTCATGCCGGGCAGAGCGTTGATCGCCCCGGGCGGGCGGCACATGATGTTGAAACGTAGCGGCGCGCAATATGTGGTTGAGGTGGTGGACGGGCCGCTGGTCAATCGTCACAAACCCTCGGTCGATGTCCTGTTCCGTTCGGTGGCCAAATTCGCTGGTGCCAATGCACTGGGGATCATCATGACCGGCATGGGCGATGATGGCGCGCGCGGGATGAAGGAAATGCACGATGCTGGCGCCCAGACCATTGCGCAGGACGAAGCGAGTTGCGTGGTGTTTGGCATGCCGAAAGAGGCGATCAAGCTGGGCAGCGTCGATAATGTCATGCCGCTCGATAGCATTCCTGCGGCAATGATGAATTACACCCGACACGCAGGTTAGAGGGTAATAGTCATGCTTGAGGAGAGACGGCCGACCAAGTCGCTGAGTGTGCTCATCATGGGCGCGTTTTCCGTGCTGTTTCTGGCATTGCTGGTCATTGTCGCGGCGTCAATCCTGACGCAAAAGGCCGAAATTGAAAAACGCCACACCGCGCTGACCGAGAGCCTGGCAAGGATTGCAGTCACCAACCTAGAACATCGCTTGAAGGAAACGTCCCAGTTTCTCGAGGCGATGGCGGCGCGTGACAGTGTCCGCGCCCTGAACCCGAAGACTTGCGACCCGGCATTTCGGGATTACCAGAAATCACATCCCAACTTCACGGCGCTGACCACTTTCTCAGTCAGCGGGGCAGTCATCTGCAGTCCGTTCACCGGTGGCGTGACGCTATCTGAAGATCTTTTACGTCCGAAGCAAGCGGGGAGTGACGCGGGCTTTCGTGTTGGTGAAATACAGCGTGGGCCATTTACCCAGCGCTGGGTGTTGCCGCTCAGTCATCCCATCTACGATGCCGAGGGGCAACCGAAAGGCTACATCGTCGCCTGGTTTGATCTTCAGAAACTCGAGCCGATCGGTCAGGTCAGCTTGGGCAGCCTGCCAAAGACGACCCTGGTGACTGTGTTTGATGATCAGCGACGGGTCTTGTCCCGTTCCATCGATGGTGAGCGCTGGATCGGGGCGGATCGTCAGGGCAAGCCCCAGGCGGAGAAGGCGGTGAGCCTGCGGCAGGGAAGCTTCCAGCTGGTCGCCCAGACCGATGGCATCGAACGCCTGTTCTCCGTGATGCCCGTGCCCGGAACCAACTGGGTGGTTTCCGTGGGCGTGCCCACCGAGGCGATGGCAGCCGAACTGAATGCGGTCATGCGCTTTGGCGCAGGCATTCTCCTGTTGATGGCCGGATTCGGATTTATGTTGATGATGCTAGTCAGGCATCATTTCCTCAGGCCGGTTATCACGCTGCTGGAAACAGCAAAGCGTCTACAGTCCGGGGCACTCGAGCAGCGGGTGCCGATTGCGCAGATGGGCGTATCTTCCGAAATGAACACGGTCGCAGGGCAGATCAACACTATGCTCGACATCTTCCAGGACAGCCGGCGATTGCTGGAACTGCGGGAAAAGGAATTGCGGACGCTGTTTCGCGAGATGGGGAGCGGCTTTGCGCTGCACGAACTGATTTTTGACCAGGAAGGTCAGGTGGCCGATTACCGATTCCTTGCGGTCAACCCGGCATTCGAGCGGATTATTGGGTTATCTGAGGCGCAAATCATCGGACGGACGGTGTTGGAAGTCCTCCCGAATCTGGATCGTAAATGGATAGTACGCTATGCCAATGTGGTCCAAACGGGGCAGCCGGAGATTTTTGAGGACTTCAGCCCGGAGTTGCAAAAACATTTTGAGGTTCGTTGCTTTACCCCTCAGCCAGGCCGGTTTGCAACGCTGGTCACGGATGTCACCGAGCGCCATGTCAGCAACCGTGTGCTGGAGCGGGAAAAGCGCCTGTTACGTCGCGTGATCGATACGATCCCCGACTGGTTGTATTTCAAGGACGTTTCCGGGCACTACCTGGCGGCGAATCAGGCTTTCCTGTCACGTGTCGGGTTGTCGGATGCTGAACTGATCGGAAAGACCGACCGGGTGCTGTTTAAGGGAGCGTTTGCCGAGGGGCTGCTGCTTCAGCATGAGCGCACCCTGCGCGAGGGCGGGGCACTGAAGGATGAATGCTGGACGACTTTACCTGGCGGGGACAAGGTATTACTGCAAATCCTGAGCACACCGATGCTCGACGACAAGGGAAATGTGCTTGGCGTGCTCTCCCTTTCTCGAGACATCACCGCCCAGTTTGCGATCAAGGAAAAACTCCATGAGCGTGAACAAACGCTGGAAGCGATGCTTGAAAATTCCTTGGATGGCTTCTGGATCGTCAATGCGGAAGGCCGCGTGGTCGACGTCAATGCGGCCTACGTCCGTCAATCTGGCTACACCCGCGAAGAACTGCTTGGACGACCGGCGAGTGACTTTGATCTCGGGATTCTTGAACAAGGCTTCGCGCCCTGGTTGGCCGAGGTTGCCAGGAATGGTGCGGATTTACGCCTGACACGTCACCGTCGCAAGAGCGGTGCAGAGTGGCAAACGGAGGTCAACGCCAGTTATTGGCCAGAGCAGAACAGCGTGTTTGTCTTCATCCGGGATGTCTATCAGCGCCGGCGCAGCGATGCATTGTCCGCGATGCGCCAGAATTTGTCCCGATACATGGGCAGCAACGACCTCTCGGGGCTAATGCAGTCCATGCTGGATACTGCGGAGAAGGTGACCGGCAGCAGTATCGGATTTTTCCATTTTGTCGACCACGATCAGGAAAACCTGACCTTGCAGGCCTGGTCAACCAACACCCTGGAAAACATGTGCACTGCCGAAGGCAAGGGGCAGCACTACGCAGTGAGCCAGGCAGGTGTCTGGGTTGATTGCATCAAGGCGCGGCAGCCTGTCATTCACAACGATTACGCCAGCCTCGCACACAAGCGCGGATTGCCGGAGGGGCATGCGCCGGTCATCCGTGAACTGACGGTGCCGGTCATTCACGATGGCCGGGTGGTTGCGATCATCGGTGTCGGCAACAAGCCGGAAGATTACGACGATCAGGATCTGCAAATGGTCAGTGACTTCGCTGGCATCGCCATGGACTTGGTTGAGGCGAAGCGGGCGGACGATGAGTTGCGTCAGGCAGCCGCGGTATTTGAAAACACGCAGGACGCAATGATGGTCACGGATGCCGATGAAAAAATCGTCCGTATCAATCGTGCCTTTACCGAGCAGACGGGTTATTCCGCCGAAGAGGCGATCGGTCAGACGCCGGCGCTGTTGCGCTCCGAGACATCCAGTGAAGCGGTTTTCAAGTCGATGTACGACGGTTTGCGAGAGCAGGGGCGTTGGCGTGGCGAGTTGATCAACCGTCGCAAGAATGGCGAGGCCTTCCCGGTATGGCTGACGATCTCGTCAATCCGCGATGCCCGAGGGATGGTGGCGAATTATGTGGCCACCTTCACCGATATTTCGTCGATCAAGAAGGCGGAAGAGCGCATTCACGCCCTGGCCTTTTTTGATTCGCTGACCCAGCTTCCGAATCGGCGCCTGTTTGTCGACCGCCTGCAGCGAGCGATCTCTGCCGCTGCCCGTCGGCAGAGCAGTGGCGCCGTGATGCTGATCGATCTGGATAACTTCAAGATTCTCAACGATGCCGAGGGGCATGAGGTGGGAGATCTCCTTCTGATCGAAGTTGCACAGCGTATTCAGGGCTGTGTTCGTAGCCAGGACAGCGTTGCGCGCCTGGGCGGTGATGAGTTCATTGTCCTGCTCGACGATCTGGGCGCAGATCCGCATCAGGCCGCCTCACGTGCCGAGAGTGTCGCGGAAAAGATTCTCGCGTCGCTCAATGACACCTATCGTCTGGGGCATATCGAGCATCACAGCCAGGCGAGCATTGGCGTGACATTGTTTTCGACGCAGGACGTCAATGTCGAGGAGTTGATCAAGCATGCCGACAGCGCCATGTATAGCGCAAAGAATGCCGGCCGAAACACCATTCGTTTCTTCGATCCCTCCATGCAGGCGGCGCTGGAATCACGCCTGGCGATGGAAGCGGAGCTTTATGCCGCGTTGAGTGGCGAGCAACTGAAATTGTTCTATCAGCCGCAGGTTGATGAGCTTGGCCATACGGTGGGCGCCGAGGTGTTGCTGCGCTGGTTCCATCCGACGCGGGGCATGGTTTCGCCTGCCCAGTTCATCCCGCTCGCAGAATCGACCGGACAAATCATCGGTATTGGCCGATGGGTCATCGAGTCGGCCTGCCGGCAACTGAAACGCTGGGAGGCCGATGCGGTACTGGGGCGCATCCAGTTGGCAGTCAATGTCAGTGCCCGGCAGTTCCGGCAAGCCGATTTTGTCCAGACCGTACGGACGCTGGTCGATCAGGCAGGTATCGAGCCGGGGCGTCTCAAGCTCGAGCTGACGGAGAGCATCGTTGTCGACAATGTGGCGGATACGATCGAAAAAATGCATCGCATCCGGGATATCGGCATCAGCTTCTCGATGGACGACTTCGGTACGGGTTACTCGTCGCTCTCCTACCTCAAGCGCCTACCCCTGTCACAGCTGAAAATCGACCAGTCGTTTGTCCGCGATATCGCCAGCGATCCGAATGATGCGGCGATTGTCGAGGCGATCATCAAGATGGGAACATCGCTCGGCATGCATGTCATTGCCGAAGGGGTCGAAACCACGGTCCAGCGTAAATTCCTGGCACAACACGGTTGTATGGCTTACCAGGGCTATCTGTTCAGCAAGCCGGTGGCTATCGACGAGTTTGAGCGCTTTGCGCGGGGAAGTGATAGACCTGCGACGCCGAACTGACGATTTGCTGTGCAATTGACAGCCAGATGCGGAGGCAACGACATTTAGCTGCCGTATTGCTGAATTCTTTACCGCTGCCGGTTTTTTGAGAGTAATCGGTTTGCGCGAACGGTTCAGATCGGAGCAACTGTTACCGGCAGCCGGCGCGGACCAAAAGCCTGACCGTTCCGACCGAACTGGGCTGTGAAACGTCCGGCAAGTGGCGTTGCGCAATCCGGACAGGCGCCATCTGCGGTCAGCCCGTAGTGCCGGATGTCGTACCAGTCGCGGACGATCAGCGGCGTTCCGCAGGTCTGGCAGTAGGTCGTGCCGCCGTCTGGGTCATGCACATTGCCGGTGTAGACGTGTTGCAGCCCCGCGTCGCGGGCGATTCGGCGGGCGCGCTGTAGCGTCTCCGGCGGCGTGGCCGGCCGGTCGCGCAGTCGCCAGTCGGGATGAAAGGCAGTGAAATGCAGCGGCACCTCGGTGCCGAGTTCGCGGGCGATCCATGACGACAAGGCCTGCACTTCGGCATCGCTGTCGTTTTCGCCGGGAATGAGCAGGGTAGTGATCTCCAGCCAGCTGTAGGTGTCGTGATGCAGATAGACCAGCAGATCGAGTACCGGTTGCAGCCGGCCGCCGCACAGGCGATGGTAGAAATCATCGCTGAAAGCCTTGAGGTCGACATTGGCGGCATCCATGACCGCGAAAAACTCGCGGGCCGGCGCCGGGTGAATGTACCCGGCGGTGACCGCAACGTTGTGGATGCCGGCATCGCGACAGGCGAGCGCCGTGTCGATGGCGTATTCGGCGAAGATCACCGGGTCGTTGTAGGTGTAGGCGACGCTATCGGCCCCATGGCGGCGGGCGGCAGCGGCAATCGCCTGCGGGCTGGCGCGATCCATCAGCCGGTCCATGTCCTTTGCCTTCGAGATATCCCAGTTCTGGCAGAAGCGGCAGGTGAGGTTGCAACCGGCGGTGCCGAAGGAAAGCACGCTGCTACCGGGGTAGAAATGATTGAGTGGTTTTTTCTCGATCGGGTCGATGCAGAATCCGGAGGAGCGACCGTAAGTAGTCAGCACCATCGTGTCGTCGACGTTCTGGCGCACGAAGCAAGCGCCGCGCTGGCCGGCGTGAAGCTGACAGTCGCGCGGACAGAGGTCGCATTGCAAACGGCCGTCGGGCAGCGGGTGCCACCAGCGGGCGGGGTGGCTGCTATCGACAGCTGCGGTCAACATGGAAAAGCGCCCAAAAACGGGAGGCGGGCGAGCGGCTCATTCTGACTCACCCTGGTCAACTTCGTGAAAGGCCTGCACCTGATAGATCGCCAAGCGGACATCCGGCCCCCAGTAGTCGGCCGGCAAACCAGCCTTCTGCTTGAGCCGGGCCATGAAATCGGCGGCTGTCGGCAGTTGCTCCCAAACCTGTGGCAGGAAGGTGGCGCGGCGGTTGCCGGCGGCCAGGATCACCCCATCGATGCCGGGGCGCAGCTTCGCCAGCGCATCAGCCTCATCGGCAAAGGCGAGCGGCTGCGGCGCGCTGAGTACGGAGATCTCGATCTCGACCTGCGGCAATTCGGTTGCTGTCAGCGGTGGAAAGCGCGGGTCACGCAATGCCGCAGCCAGCGCATTGCTGTGCAGGTCGTCGCCCAGCGAACGGTGCGCCTCCAGGCTGCCGATGCAGCCGCGCAATTCGCCGTTGCGGGTGAGCGTGACAAAACAGGCGCCCGGTTTTTGGAGGATTTCCGGGTTCACCGCGCCCCGAAGGCAGTCCTCCTGGGGGGAAGTCGTACGTTCCGGCAGGCCGAAATGCGCTGCCAGCGCATTGCGGGCCAGTGTGGGCAGGACGGCGAGCGGATCAGACATGTTCAGCCGCCGGACAAAGCGCGAAGGCGGCATAGCCAACGACGCGCTGGCGGTCACCGGCGGTATCGCCCGAATTGCAGACGGCGAGCAAGTGCGGCTGCAAGCCCTTCTTGCGTGCTGCCAGCAGCAGGCCGTTGAGCGGGTGAGCGCCGCAGGTTTCATCGGGGCGCAGGTCGGTCGCGCAGTCGAGCACGCGCTGGCAGGTGTGGCGGTCGACCTGCTGGGCGGTCGCGTACGGCAGGAAATGCGACAGGTCGGCGCTGACGACGATCAGCGTCTCCGGCCCGCCCCAGACGCGTTCCAGGACTTCGGCCACCGCTGCCGGTCCGGCATCGCCGACGGCCAGCGGCAGCAGCGTGAAACTGCCGAGCAGGCGCTGCAGGAAGGGTAGCTGTACTTCCAGCGCATGCTCGAAGGCATGCACCGCATCGCTGAACACCACCTGCGGCAGCCCGGCGATGGCAGCAACACCAGCCGTGTCGATGCGCACCGTGCCCAGCGGCGTCGCAAATGCTGCGGCTTCCGGCAGCGCGAGGCCGCGAACGGCCACCCGATGCGTTGGCCCGAGCAGGACAACGCGATGGAGGCGGGTCGCCCATGACGCCAGTGCAGCATAGCCACGGCCGGCGGGGCTTCCGGAATAGACATAGCCGGCGTGGGGCACGACCAGGGCCTTGGGCGACTGTTGCAGCGCCGCCGCCGGCGATTCGAGAAGGCCATCGACGGTCCGTTGCAGCGTTGCCGGATCGGCCGGGTAAAAGCTGCCGGCGACGGCGGGCGGGCGGATGCTTGCTGGGGATGGTGTCATGGCATCAAACCAGCAGAAGGCCGCCGACCAGCCCGGCACCGATGGCAAGAAGGCCGGGCAGGGCATGGCGGGCTAGGGCGCGGCCGCCAATGCTGACCAGCAGCCCGATCTTGAAGAGCAGGTTGGCGACCAGCGCCAGGGTCACGGCGATCACCGCCTGATGGCCCGGCACCTTGTCGAGATTGAACATGCGCAGCGTGGACAGCACGCTGGCGTCGGCGTCGGTCAGCCCGGAAACGAGGGCGACGATATAGAGCCCGCTGTTGCCGGCCAGATCCTGTAGCCAGGCAGCGGCCAGGACAACGATGGCGTAGAGCGCGCCGAAGGAGACCGCGGTTTTGAGTTCGGTCGGATTCTTTACCTCGGGGATCGGCAGATCGCCGGCGGCGCTGAGGATCTTCCAGCCATACAGCGCCATCAGCACGCCCGGCAGCACGCCGCAGGCGAAGACGATGGCCAGCGGCTTCAGCAGGCTGGGCGCCAGCAGGCTGGCGATGACGCCGAGGCGCAGCATGACCATGACGTTGGCGATGAGGATGACAATGGCCGACATGCGCACCATTTCGACATGGTCGCGGGCATGGCGGGAGAACATCATGGTCGTGGCCGTGGAGGAGGCGAGACCGCCGAAGATGCCGAGTACCGCCGCGCCGTGCCGGGTGCCGACGATGCGCAGCGCAAGGTAGCCGGCCAGCGCCAGGCCGGAAATCAGCACCACCATCCACCACACCTGGCGCAGGTTGATGGCGTCGTAGGGGCCGAAGTCGATGTTGGGCAGAATGGGCAGAACGACCATCGAGAGCACGCCGAATTGCAGGATGGAATTGATGTCCTTCGGCGTTGTCCGCTCGCTGATGTGTTTGAGTTCGGCCTTGAAGTAGAGCAACACGGTGGTGGCGATGGCGAGCATCACGGCCAGCGTCGCGTAGCCCAGCCAGACGGCCGCGCCCAGGCCGTAGGTGACGACGATGGCCGCCTCGGAGGTGAACCCGCGATATTGCTCTTCCTGTTGCGACGAGAAGTTGGAGGCAATCATCGCACTGGCGATGACCAGCAGCCCGACGGCCAGCATCCACGGGCCGCCGCCGGTCTTGTCGCCAAGCAGCGCGAACAGACAGCCGAGCATGGCCACCAGCGAGAAGGTGCGCAAGCCTGCGGCAGCGTCAGGCCGCCGCTCACGCTCCATGCCGATGAGCAGGCCGATGCCCAGTGCCGTGGCAAAGGCCTCGACCGGTTGTGCCAGTTCGGGGGCGACGAAGCTCATGCGACTCCTCGTTTATTGTGGTTCTTCGTTAAAATTAGGCCATGCCAAGACATTTCGCAATCGTTCCCGCTGCCGGCAGCGGCGCCCGCTTCGGCGCAGAGAAGCCTAAACAGTACCTTGACCTGCTCGGTCGGCCGCTGATTTATCACACCCTGGCGGTCCTGACTGCCTGCCCAGACATCGAACGGGTGTGGGTGGTGCTGTCGCCCGATGATCGCGACTGGGGCCAGCACGACTGGTCGGAACTTGGGCCAAAGCTGGAAACACTGCGCTGTGGCGGCACCACCCGCGCCGAGAGCGTGACCAACGGCTTGCAGGCGGCGGCGATGGTCGCTACCGACGACGATTGGGTGCTGGTGCACGACGCAGCGCGCCCCTGCCTGAGTCTGGCGATGCTCGATGCACTCTTTTCCGAGCTGGCCGATGATCCGGTCGGCGGGCTTCTCGCCGTGCCGGTTGCCGACACCATCAAGCGAGCCGATGGCGAGCAGCGGGTTGTGGCGACCGAGCCACGCGATGGCCTGTGGCAAGCGCAGACGCCGCAGATGTTCCGCTACGGTCAACTCAAAAAAGCGCTCGAAATGACCAGCAATGTCACCGACGAGGCCGGCGCCATCGAGGCTGCCGGAATCCAGCCGCGCCTGGTCAAGGCGGATTCGACCAACCTCAAGGTGACCTATCCGGCCGATCTGGCGCTGGCGGCAATGATTCTCAGGGCACGAAAATGAGTTCTCAAATCAATTTTCGCGTCGGGCAGGGCTACGACGTACATCGGCTGGTCGAAGGCCGCAAGCTGATTCTGGGTGGCGTCGAGATTCCACACGCCACCGGCCTGCTCGGGCATTCCGATGCCGACGCCTTGTTGCACGCAATAACCGATGCGCTGCTGGGCGCCGTCGCGCTGGGGGACATCGGCCGGCATTTTCCCGACACTGATCCACGCTATCAGGGTGCCGACAGCAGGGTGCTGTTGCGTGCAGCGGTGGCCTTGCTCGCTGAGCGTGGCTGGCGGGCGGTAAATGTCGATGCCACGCTGATCGCGCAAAAGCCGAAGCTGGCGCCGCATGCGCCGGCGATGGTCGGTAATGTCGCGGTGGATCTCGGTATCACTGCCGATTGCGTCAACATCAAGGGCAAGACCAACGAGAAGTTGGGTTACCTCGGCCGTGAAGAAGCCATCGAAGCCCAGGCCATCGTCCTCGTTGAGCGTATCGGCTGAGAAGCTTGCTGATGCAGCGCCAGCGACGGCGCGGCTGTTTTTTGCGCTGTGGCCGACAGCAGAAGTTGTGGCGGCGCTCAATCCAGCAGCGATTCAACACGCCGAAGCTTTGGGTGGCAAGGCGACCCGGCCGGAAACCCTGCATCTCACCTTGCTGTTTTTGGGCAATTTTCGGGTTGACCGCATCCCGTACCTGATCGAAGCCGCGAGAACGGTTCGCTTTTCCCGGTTTTCCTTACGCCTCGACTGCCTCGGCGCCTGGTCGCATAACCGGCTGCTCTGGGCCGGTTGCCAACAGACGCCGCCAGCGTTGCACGCGCTGGTTGCTGATCTGCAACGTGCATTGGTCGTCGGTGGTTTGTTTGTGGCATCGGCCCCCCGGGATTTTGTGCCGCACCTGACCTTGGTGCGCAAACTGGCCCGCCTGCCGGCTGCAGACGAGTTGCGGGCCATCTGGCCGCCACTGGCGTGGCCGGTGAGTGAGTTTGTTTTGCTGCAATCGCCGCGCGACAGCCACAGCAGCCGCTACGTGACGCTGGCTAAATTTCCGGCCCATAATGATGAAGGCATGACCTGACAAAAATGCCGAATAGTGGCAACGTGAATGCCCTGACTCATTAACAGGCCGTTGAATTTCCCCCTGACGCCTCCGGCATTGAACTCTGACAAACATGAATCGAACATTTGAAACCCCTTGTGGCGCCTGGAATCCGGATTTCGGCCGGTTTTTTGGCCCCGCGCCGGGGTTTCGGTTACGTTTCAGCAACCGGTGGGCGGATTTCGCCCTACACCGTGTTCAATCGCCAGCCAAAGATCGTCGCCATCCGCGTCAGGTTGTAAGCAGCCAGGGTAAAAGTCATTTGCGCCTTCACCTTGGCCAATCCAATAAAACAGGTCTTGCGAAGACCACCGACCGTCTTCGCCCAACCAAGGATTTCTTCAATTCGTTTGCGCACGCGCAAGCTGACACCGTAACCGGCATGCCGGGTCGTCCGTCCATCAATGGCACCGTTCGTCTTTTGGGCAACATGCGGCGTGATGCCTTGCTGGCGCATCACCTTGACGAAACCAGCCGTGTCGTAATTTTTGTCAGCACCCAAGGTAGAACCCCGTTTCAGCGAGCGTTCGACCATCACAGCAGCTGCTTCGCGTTCGGCCTTGCCTGTCGCCAGCGTCGTTTCCACATCCACCGCCAAGCCGTTCCGGTTTTCCATCAGTGCGTGGCCCATGAAGCAGAGCCGGGATTTGTCGCCCTTGGACTTCTTGAACAGACGGGCTTCCAGATCGGTGGTCGAGGCATGCGTGTCGTTCTTGCGTTCTTCGCCGTGGAAATCCACCGTTGCATTACGGCCGCCACCTTCCGGCGGCTTGCCGGAGCCATCTTTGGCCTTGAAACTCTTCGCCGAGGCCCAGGCTTCAATCAACGTCCCATCGACCGAGAAGTGCTCGGACGAGACCAGTCCGTGCCACTGCGCCAAACCCAGCACCTTGCCGAAGAAGGCGCGAGCGACCGTTTCGTTGAGCAGGCGGTCTCGATTCTTCGTGAAAGTACTGTGATCCCAGACCTTGTCATCCATATCCAGGCCCACAAACCAGCGATAGAGCAGGTTGTAGTCAATATGCTGGACCAGTTGCCGCTCAGACCGAATCGAGTACAGGGTCTGGATCAGACTGGCGCGCAGCAGACGTTCCGGCGGAATCGACGGGCGACCCGTCTTGGCGTACAGCGCCTCGAAGTCAGCGTGCAGCGTCGCCAGAATACCGTCCACCAGCACCCGCAATTTGCGCAGCGGGTGAGAGGCAGGAATCCGCTGCTCCAAGGTGCGGTAGCTAAACATCTCCGATTGGGTCACGTCGGCGCTGCGCATGAAATCGATATCTCGTTGAATTCGAAAAAAAATTATACCATTTGCATGTTTTCGGCGGGGTTTTTTTCAACGCCCTGTTAAGCACTGGCCAACGACGATGAAGCAAAGCGCGGCGCGTGACGCCGCCGCAACCGCCAGCGTCGCCACATTATTCCGCCACGCCGGTGAAGGTGTCGCCACCCGGGCGCTGCATGATGCAATGCTCGCTTTCCGTAAGACGTCACCATGAGCCTCCTCAGCCGCGAGCAGGTCGCTGCCCGCCTCAAGCAACTGCCGTCACTACCGGCTGTGGTCACGCGTCTGCTCGACAGCTTCGCCAATGAGGAGATCGATACCGCGGCCATCGCTCGCCAGATTGCGCTCGATCAGGGGCTGACTGCTCGAGTGCTGCGGGTCGCCAATTCATCGTTTTACAGACTGCAGAGCCGCGTTGGCACGATCAATGAAGCCGTCGTTGTTCTCGGCTTCCGTGCCGTGCGCAGCATGGTGCTGGCAGTGGGCGTCAATAGCGCTTTCCGGGCCGATCTCTGCCTCGGTTTCGATCAGGCGGCCTATCTCCGGCATGGTGTCGGCACGGCACTGAGGGCCCGCGAACTGGCCAGTGCCGCCGGCCACAACCCCGAACTCGCGTTCACCGCCGGCATCCTGCACGACATCGGGCAGCTGGTGCTGGCAGCGAGCTGGCGCTTCCCGCCGGCGCTGGCGCTGGCAGTGTCCGGGCATCATGCGCCGCCTGCCGACGCACCGGGATCGCTCGCCGGGCTGGTGCACGTCGCCGATGCTGTCGCCCATGCATTGGGGCTGACCGGTAGCAAGAATGAAATGGTCATGCCGGTCGATGATGACGCCTGGCGGGAAACCGGTGTTACGCCAGCGGCCTTGCTGGCCAGCCTGCCGCGCATCGTTGCCGGCATGGATGAAACCTGCCAGGCCTTCAGCGCCTGACAGGCAGGATAATCTGCGCCAGCAGGCCGCCGTCTGGGTTTTCCAGCAACTCGAAGCGACCGCCGTGCAGGCGGACCACCCGATCGACAATGGCCAGACCGAGCCCGGTGCCGGTGACGTCGGTGCGCGCTGATTCGAGCCGGGTGAAGGGGCGCTTCAGGCGCTCGACCTGATCGGCCGGCAGCCCGGGCCCGCGGTCGGCAATTTTCAGGCAGATTTCGGCGTTGACCGCAGCAGCCAAGAGCGTCACCTCGCCGCCACCGTATTTCCAGGCGTTGTCGATGAGATTGATGACGGCGCGGGTGATCGCCTTGGGGCGGAGCAGGGTGGGCGGCAGTTCGGCCAGTTCGGCGGCCAGCGGTCGGCCGACCGCCCGCTGGCGCTCGACGATTGCCGACAACAGCACCCCCACCTCGGTGAGCACTTCCGGCTCGCCGGATTCGGTCCGGGCGTAGTCCATGAACTGCGAAATCACCGCTTCCATCTGTTCGATGTCGGCAACGACAGCATTGCGGGCACTGTCGTCGCTCACGCTCAGTTCGGCCTCCAGACGCAGGCGGGTCAGCGGTGTGCGCAGGTCGTGCGAGATGCCGGCCAACACTTCCGAACGTTCCTTTTCGTGGCGCTCGAGGTCGGCAGCCATAGTATTGAAGGCGTGTGCCAGTTCGCGCAGCTCCTCGGCGCCTTTTTCGGGCAGCGGCGTCGGTTGCTGGCCCTTGCCGACGAGTGCCGCCGAGCGCGCCATCGCCTTTAGAGGCCGGCTGATGCGGGTGGCGATGTAGCCGGCGACGAGCAGCGCTAGCCCAATCGCCAGCGGCCCCCAGGTCAGCCAATGGCTGGCGAAGTCGCGCGCCGCCCGCTCGCGCGGCAATACCAGCCAGTATTCGTCCTCGTCGTGGTCGTCGAGGCGGAAACTGACCCAGAAACCGGGGACGCCATCTACGGCGGCGGCAATCCGCGTGTGTTCGCCGAGACGGGCGGCCAGTTCACGCCGAAGCAGGGCCACGAAACGGGTTTCCGGCATCAGATCGATGCGGTCTTCGGGCTCGGCCGGCAACAGACGGATGCCTTCGCGGGTTACGAATTCCGCAAACAGCCCCGGTCGCTTCTCCGGTGCTGCGGCAAACAGCGAGGCGCGAATCAGGTTAACAGCCGACGCCGACAGTTGCGCGATTTCACGCGCCCGCGGTTCGGCATCGGTATAGCGGAAAAGACTGAGCCAGGCGGCCGTCGTCAGCAGGACCAGCAGCGCCAACAGTAAAAAGGTACGCGCCAGCAGCGTGCGCGGCATCATTCCTTAGCGCTGCCGTCCGGGACGAAGACGTAGCCGAAGCCCCATACCGTCTGCAGGTAGCGTGGTTGTGCCGGATCGGCCTCGATCAGCTTGCGCAGCCGGGAAACCTGCACGTCGATGGCACGGTCGAAAGGCCCCTGTTCGCGGCCGCGGGCGAGCGACATCAGCTTGTCACGCGACAGCGGCTGGCGCGGGTGCTGCAGCAGCACCTTGAGGACGGCGAACTCGCCGGTGGTCAGCGCCTGCTGCTCGTCGCCGCGCTTGAGGGTGCGGGCGGCGAGGTCGACTTCGATATTGCCGAAGGTGATGGTGCCGACATCGTCTTCCGGCGCGCCCGGCGGCTTGTTACCCTGACGGCGCAGCACGGCATGAATGCGGGCGAGCAGTTCGCGCGGGTTGAAGGGCTTGGGCAGGTAGTCGTCGGCACCCATTTCAAGGCCGACGATGCGATCCACCTCGTCCCCCTTGGCGGTGAGCATGATGACCGGCGTCTGGTCGCCGGTGCCACGCAGGCGGCGGCAAATGGTCAGGCCGTCCTCGCCGGGCAGCATCAGGTCAAGCACGATCAGGTGGTAATGTTCGCGGCTGCGCGCCTTGTCCATCTGCTGACTGTCGCCGACGGCCTTGACGGAAAATCCCTGCTCGCTGAGGTAGCGGGTCAGCAGGTCACGCAGGCGGGCGTCGTCATCGACGACAAGAATGTGATGTTGGGCTTCGTTCATGCGTGCAGGATACGACGGTTTGGCGGCTTAATGGCCTTGAATGGTAACAAGTTTTACCCGATGGGCCAGGGTGAAACATTCATTTACACCTTGCAACGGCCACTTGCCGCCGCGAGGCGCAGAATGACGCTGTCCGAATCCGCCTGCTAACATTCGCCCACCATGAAGCGCCCGCTGTTACGCCTGACCCTGCTGCTGAGCTTGCTGATGCCGGCGGCGGGCGTTTGGGCGCAGGGTTTCTGGCGCGACCTGCCGCCGGAAGACCGCCGCCAGATGCGCCAGCAGATGCGGGAACAATGGCAACAGGATCGCGAGATACGACGCGAAGACGGTGGCCCGCCGCGCTGGCGCGACCTGCCACCGGAAGACCGGCGCCAGCTTCGCGAAGACATGCGCGAGCAGCGCGGTCGCGATCATCCGGGCTGGCAACCGCCCCCGGATGGCGGCCATCGCCGGGGCGGACCGCGGGGCGGCGAAGGCGGCTGGCGCTGAGCCGTTGCCGTTTTTCGGCATATTTTGGGGTTGACCGCAGACGGCTCCGGTAAAATGCCGCCGCATGCAGATTCTCGCTCTCGAAACCTCCACTGAACTCGGCAGTTGCGCCCTTTGGCGCGACGGCGAGGTGCTTGAACGCCTGTGCCCGAGCGGCAGGCCGCATTCCGAAACGCTCTTGCCGCTGGTCCGTGAGTTGCTGGCCGACGCCGGTACATCATTTTCTGCACTCGACGGCATCGCTTTCGGCGCGGGTCCCGGCGCCTTCACCGGTTTGCGCGTGGCCTGCGGCATAGCCCAGGGGCTTGCTGTCGCCGGTGGCCAACCGGTCTATCCGGTCGTCAGCCTGGCCGCGATGGCCGCCAGTGTCGACGCCGGGCAGGTATTGGCACTACTCGATGCCCGCATGGGCGAGGTCTATGCGGGCGCCTACCGGCGGCAGGGCAGCGACTATGTCCTGCAGGGCGAAATCCGCGTAGCCTCACCCGAGGCGCTGGAATTGCCGGCTTCCGGGGCATGGCTTGCCTGCGGCAATGCGCCGGCCGCTTATCCAGCACTGGCCGCTCGCCTGGCGGAAATCGGCACTCCGGTCGTTGCCGGCATCCTGCCGCATGCGGGCAGTGTTGCCCGGCTGGCAGCAGCGGCCGCGATGCGCGGGGAGGGCATTGATGCCGCGTTGGCAGCACCACTCTACATCCGCGACAAAGTCGCCAAGACCGTGGCCGAACGGTTGAGCGAGGGCGGCCGGGCATGACACAGGCCCTGCTGCGCGCCGAGTTTCTGCCGATGCACGAGCGCGATCTCGAGGGCGTGACGGCGCTGGAGGCGAGCCTGCAGGTTTTCCCGTGGTCGCGCGGCAATTTCAGCGATTCGATGAATGCCGGTCACAGCGTCTGGGTGTTGCGCGAGGGTGTTGATCTGATCGGCTTTTCGGTGGTGATGTCGGTGATCGACGAGGCCCACCTGCTCAATATCGGCGTCTGCAAGCAGCATCAGGGCCGTGGCTACGGGGCACGATTGTTGCGCCACACGATGGAATGCGCGCATCTTGGCGGTGCCGGTCGGATGTTTCTCGAGGTCCGGCCCTCGAACGCGCGAGCCGTCGAGCTGTATCGCCATTTCGGCTTTCGCCAGATCGGCCTGCGCAAGGGCTACTACCCGGCGGTTGTCGGGCGCGAGGACGGGCTGGTGTTTGACAGGGAGTTGCCATGAGTCTGAGCCGCGAACAGATGCTGGTCGAGATGGGCATTTCGCCGATCTGGGTGCTTCGCGACACGCCGGTTGCCGACGCGGCAGCACCTGTGCCCGAAGCGCCTGTGCAACCCGAACTGCCAGAATCCGGTCCAGCTGCAAAACCCGCAGCATCCGCCACCCCGGTTGCGCCAGCAGCCGCACGGCCGGCCGCGCCGCCAGCCGTCGTCTCCAGCCGCCCGGTCGCAGACATGGACTGGCCGGCGCTCTCGGCACAGGTCGCCGACTGCCGGGCCTGCCCCCTGCACGCCCAGCGCCAGCAGGCCGTGCTCGGTGTTGGCGACCGGCAACCGGAGTGGCTGTTCATCGGCGAAGGCCCGGGCGCCGAAGAAGACGCGCGGGGCGAACCCTTTGTCGGCCAGGCCGGCAAGCTGCTGGATGCGATGCTCGCATCGCTCGACATCGCGCGCGGTCAGGCGGTGTATATCGCCAATGCCGTCAAATGCCGCCCGCCGGGCAACCGGACACCGGAAAGCGCCGAAATCGCTGCGTGTCTGCCGTACCTGGAGCGCCAGATCGCGCTACTGAAGCCGAAAATCATCGTCCTGCTCGGCAAGGTGGCCGTGCATGCGCTGCTGCACGACGACAAGGCGCTCGGTTCCCTGCGCGGCCGGCGCTTCGAATACGCCAGCATTCCGGTGGTGGTGACCTACCACCCGGCCTATCTGCTGCGTAACCTGCCGGAAAAAGCCAAAGCCTGGGAGGACCTGCTGTTCGCCCGCCGCCTGTTGCGCGAATCGCGACCAGCGGCAATACCAGCCGCCTTCAGCGAGCCCGAATTGCCGTTCTGAGCTTTCGCCGCTCAGTGATGCGGTGTGTCGTCGAGGTGACAGACGTCGTCGCGCTCGGCCTGATTGGCAAAGTGTTTCTGGCGGACGAGATACATCAGGCCACTGACAAAGAGTCCGAACATCGTGACAACAATGTAGATCGAGACATCGAACTTGATCAGCAGGTAGTAGATACCGGTCATGATCAGGATCGACAGATTCTCGTTGAAGTTCTGCACGGCGATCGAATGCCCGGCGCCCATCAGGATGTGACCGCGGTGCTGGAGCAGGGCGTTCATCGGCACGACGAAGAAGCCGGAGAGACCGCCGATAAGGATCAGCAGCGGGATGGCCAGCCACATGCTGTGCACGAAGTTCATGATCAGCACAATCAGGCCCATGGCGATACCGAGCGGAATGACCTTCACCGACTTGCGCAGGGTGATGAACTTGGCCGCAATGACTGCACCAGCGGCAACGCCGATGGCGACCACCCCCTGCAGCAGCGAGGCCTTGGAGAGGTCGAGACCGAGGGCGACTTCCGACCACTTGATAACGATGAATTGCAGTGTCGCGCCGGCGCCCCAGAACAGGGTGGTGACTGCCAGAGAGATCTGGCCGAGCTTGTCGCGCCAGAGCAGCGCCAGGCAGTGGTTGAATTCGTGGAACAGGTAGATCGGGTTACGCTTGAGAACCTTGTGGTCGACGCCGGTATTGGGGACGTAGACGTTGAAGATGGCGGCGATGATGTAGAGCGCGGCGACCACGGTCAGGGCCATTTCGCCCGGCGTGTCGATACCGGTATTGATGACCGGGAAATCGAAAGACAGCAGGCTCTGGGCGACATCAGGGCGGATCAGCGCGCCGCCGATGACGACGCCGAGGATGATGGCGCCGACGGTCAGGCCTTCGATCCAGCCGTTGGCGACAACCAGCAGCCGGTGCGGCAGGTATTCGGTGAGGATGCCGTATTTGGCCGGCGAATAGGCCGCGGCACCGAGACCGACCACGGCGTAGGCGAGCAGCGGATGGGCACCGAAGAACATCATGCTGCAACCGGTGATCTTGATCAGATTGCTGATGAACATCACCCGGCCCTTGGGCATGGAGTCGGCGAAGGCGCCGACAAAGGCGGCCAGCGCCACGTAGGACACCGTGAAGAAAGTCTTCAGCAGCGGCTCGTATTCGGATGGCGCCTGCATTTCACGCAGGGCGGCAATGGCGGCGATGAGCAGGGCGTTGTCGGCAAGCGCAGAAAAAAACTGCGCGGCCATGATGATGTAAAAACCGAATGGCACAGCGGACTTGTCTCTTATATATGACTTTGGGCGAGGTTTATACCACGCTTTGGCCGGACTGCAAGGTTCGTGGCGGGGATGCTAATGTTTTGTTGATCAAACAGGTCTCCAGCCTAGCACGCCTTCGCGACAGATTCGATGACATAGCCGGTACGGCTGCGGTCAACGTGAAAAAACGCCGAAAATCCCGATGCTTGGCCGCAGCACCAGGGAATGTGATTGAATAGCGTCCGCATACCCAAGGGAGATAACCGATGGCAGACCGGCGGCTACAGGTCTTTCATGCCGTAGCCAAACACCTGAGCTTCACGCGCGCGGCCGACGCGCTGTTCATGACGCAGCCGGCGGTGACCTTCCAGATCAAGCAGCTGGAGGAACAGTACAACACCCGCCTCTTCGAGCGCCGTCACGGCAGCATTTCGCTGACGCCGGCCGGCGAGCTGGTGCTTTCCTACGCCGAGCGCATCCTCGCGCTGTCCGACGAGCTGGAAACTCGGCTCGGCGAGATGACTGGCGAAATGCGCGGCCCCTTGCTGGTCGGGGCGAGCACGACCATTGCCGAATTCATGCTGCCGCGCATCCTTGGCGAGTTCAATGCGCTGTATCCGCAGGTGCGGGCGCGACTGATCGTTGCCAATTCCGAGAGTATCGAGCGCCGTGTCGCCGAGCATACCGTCGATGTCGGCCTGATCGAGGCGCCGGCCAAGTTCGCCGGTCTTGCCAGCCGTATCTGTTGCGAAGACGAACTGAAAGTGATCTGCGCGCCGGATTACCCGCTGGCCGGCCGGCGCAGCATCAAGCCCAAGGATCTTGCCGAATATGAGTTCATTTCGCGCGAACCGGGCTCCGGCACCCGCGAGATTACCGATGACTATTTCCGTGCCCACAATGTGCTGCCCGAAAATCTCAAGACGCAGATGGAGCTCGGCAGCCCCGAGGCATTGAAGGGGGTGGTTGCTACCGGTCTTGGCTTTGCCATCGTCTCCGGCGCCGTGGTCAAGAAGGAAATCCAGGTCGGCGAACTGGTCAGCATCACCCTGCAGCCGCCGCTCAAGCGCAGCCTGTATCTGATTCACCCGGCAGATCGCTTCCAGTCGCGACTTTCGGCGACCTTTATCGATTTTGCCCATCGGCAACTGAAAGAACTGACGCAATGAAGACCTCGCGCCCGATCCAGGTCCGCATCCGCCCTGCCGCGATCCGGGAAAATTACCTGCTGGCCCGCCGAACGGCTGCCGGCAGCCGCGCTTGGGCTGTGATCAAGGCCAATGCCTACGGGCATGGCCAATGGCGGGCGGTTGAAGCCTTGCGCGAGGTCGCCGACGGTTTTGCGCTGCTGGAATGCGAAAACGCCGTGGCGCTGCGCGAGGCCGGCATCTGTCAGCCGATCCTGCTGCTCGAGGGAATTTTTTCCAGCCGCGATGTGCGGGCGGTCGTTGAACACGACATTTCGACCGTCATTCATTGTCCAGAGCAGCTTGAACTCCTGCTGAAAACGGCGCCAGCCGACGCGGCGCTGAGCGTCTTCCTCAAGCTCAATACAGGCATGAACCGTCTCGGCTTCACCGCCGCCGATCTGCCAGCGGCGCTAGCCCGCTTGCGCAAGCGGCCGCATATGCCGGTAACGCTGATGACGCACTTTGCCGAAGCCGATGGCGCCCGCGGCGTCACTGAGCAGTTGCAGCGCTTCGACACCATGTGCGGCAACTGGTCAGGGCCGGTGACGCTGGCCAATTCGGCCGCCATTTTGCGCCACCCTCAAACCCATCGCGACTGGGTGCGGCCGGGCATCATGATGTATGGCGCCAGCCCCTTTGCCGACGTCAGCGCCGAATCGCTTGGGCTGAAGCCTACGATGAGCTTTGAAAGCCGGCTGATCGGTATCCAGACCCTGGCAGCGGGCGATCGTGTCGGTTATGGCGGCACCTTCGTCGCCGAGCGGCCGATGCGCATCGGTATTGTCGCCTGCGGCTATGCTGACGGTTATCCGCGCCATGCGCCGACTGGCACGCCGATTGCCGTCTCCGGCCGGCTGACGCGGACCATTGGCAGGGTGTCGATGGACATGCTGACCTGCGACATCACGGACATTCCTGATGCCAGTATCGATGCGCCGGTGACCCTGTGGGGGCAGGGGACTGCCGGCACGGTGGCCGCTGACGACGTGGCAACGGCTGCCGGCACCATCGCTTACGAACTTTTTTGTGCGCTGGCGCCCCGGGTGCCGGTTACGGTTGAAGCGAAATAATGGCCAAAATCAAGTCGCAATACAGCTGTACCGAATGCGGTGCAGTCAGCCCGAAATGGCAGGGGCAATGCCCGGGCTGCAATGCCTGGAATACGCTGCTCGAAACGGTGGTCGAGAAAGCGAGCGGGCATCGGTTCGAGTCGCTGGCGCCAACAACGCGCCTGATCAAGATATCGGATATCGATACCCGCGAAGCGACGCGGATTCCCACCGGCATCGCCGAGTTCGACCGGGCGCTGGGCGGCGGACTGGTCGCCGGCGGGGTGGTGTTGATCGGCGGTGATCCCGGCATTGGCAAGAGCACACTGCTGTTGCAGGCGCTGTCTCATCTGGCGCAGGCACACAAGGTGCTGTACGTCAGCGGTGAGGAGTCCGGCGAGCAGGTGGCATTGCGCGCCCGTCGGCTCGGGCTGGACACCGGTAATCTACCGCTGCTGGCGGAAATCAATCTCGAGCGCATCCTGGCGACGCTACAGGCCGAGCAGCCGCAAGTCGCGGTTATCGATTCGATCCAGACGCTGTGGTCCGACCAGTTGTCGAGTGCGCCCGGTTCGGTGGCTCAGGTGCGCGAATGTGCGGCTCAATTGACACGCCTCGCCAAGCAGGCCGGAATCACCGTCATCCTCGTCGGTCATGTCACCAAGGAAGGCGCGCTGGCCGGGCCCCGCGTGCTCGAACACATCGTCGACAGCGTGCTTTACTTCGAGGGTGACACCCACTCCAGTTTCCGCCTGGTGCGGGCCATCAAGAACCGCTTCGGCGCGGTCAACGAACTGGGCGTGTTCGCCATGACCGAGACCGGCCTCAAGGGCGTCAGCAACCCGTCCGCCTTGTTCCTGTCGCAGCACGGACAGGACGTCGCCGGCTCCTGCGTGATGGTGACGCAGGAAGGCACGCGGCCGCTGCTGGTCGAAATCCAGGCGCTGGTCGATGCCGCCCATGGCAATCCACGCCGGCTGACCGTCGGCCTCGACGCCCAGCGCCTCGCCATGCTGCTTGCCGTGCTGCACCGGCATGCCGGCATTGTCTGTTTTGATCAGGATGTCTTCGTCAACGCCGTCGGCGGCGTTCGCATCAGCGAGCCGGCGGCTGATCTGGCAGTGTTGCTTTCGATAACATCTTCACTTAAAAACAAGGCGTTGCCATCGAAACTTGTAGTCTTTGGTGAAGTTGGCCTTGCGGGCGAAATCCGTCCCGCACCGCGCGGGCAGGAGCGCCTGAAGGAAGCCGCCAAGTTGGGTTTCACCCGGGCACTGATCCCCGAGGCCAACCGGCCGCGACAACCGATTCCAGGCATGGGGGTGATTGCAGTGAAACGCGTTGAAGAAGCCGTCACCCGGCTGCGTGAGCTGGATTAACTCGCATGTTCAATCTCTCGCGCTACTTCCTGACCCTCAGTTTTGTGCTCGTCGTCCTTGCCGCAGGCGTGCTGGGGCCGCTCTACCGTAACCTCTCCCTGCAGCAACTGAATGAACTGGCCGAAGCGCGCAATCTGGCGATGGCGAGTGTATTCGACAACGCCTATCGCCAGAAGCTGAACGACCTGCTGCTCGCTTCCAGCGGCCTGGCCGTAGCGCAATTGCGGCAGTCAGCCGGCGATTCCGGCCTGCAGCAGGCAAGCAGTCAGCTGTTTGCGGGCAGCGAGGTAATCAAGGTCAAGCTCTACAACCGCCTGGGGGTCACCGTTTTTTCGACCGAAGCGGCCCAGATAGGCGACATTCGGCTTGATAGCGGCGGCTTCAAGGCCGCGATGACCGGAGGGGTGTTCAGCGAACTGACGCATCGCGGCGAGAAGGCAGCCTTTGACCGGACGCTGCGTGAGGGCGACGTCTTCGCCACCTATCTGCCACTGCGCAGCCAGGACCAGACCGTCATCGGCGTCATCGAGATCGATCAGGACATCACACCACACCTGCGTCGCCTGAATATCAACCAGTGGTTGATGTTCGCCGGGGTCTTCGGGGCATTTGCGCTGCTGTATCTCGGTCAGTTCGTGGTCGTCCGCCGAGGGCAGGGAATCCTTGAGGAACAGGAAGGGCGGATCAAAGCCGCCTGCGAGACGCTTGAAATCCAGGTTGCGGCGCGCACCGACGAGTTGAAGCGGATCAATACCCGGCTCGAGGCCGAAGTCGGCGAGCGTCGGCAAGCCGAGAGCAAGCTAAACTATCTGGCCTACCACGACCCGCTGACCGGGCTGGCCAACCGTCGCTACTTCATCGAGCGCCTGCAGGAAACCATGGGCGAGACCTCCCGCCGGGATCAGCGCTTGGCGGTATTGTTCATCGATCTCGATCAGTTTGCACAGGTCAACGACACGCTGGGTCATGCCGTCGGCGATGAATTGCTCGTTGCCGTTGCCGCAAGGTTGTCCGAGCACGTTCGCCTGATCGACATGCTGGCAAGGCTAGGCGGCGATGAATTCATCTGCCTGATGGAGGCCTTGCGCGACGAGGAGGATGTTGCCGTTCTGGCAGGTGAAATCATCGGTGCCTTCGAATCGCCATTTCAGATCGGCGAGCACGAACTCTTCCTCAGCGCGTCGGTAGGTATCGCGCTTTTCCCCGGTGATGGCGAGAGTGTTGTCGATCTGATGCGCAATGCCGATACGGCAATGTACCGAGCCAAGGCCGCCGGTCGCGGGCAGTTCTGTTTTTACTCGCCGGAGATGACCGCCACGGCGCGGGAACGGGCGCGGATGGAAAATCTGCTGCGCCGGGCGCTCGGTCAGGGCGAATTGGCGGTGCATTTGCAGCCGCAGGTGCGGGCGTCGGATGGCCAGCTGGTAGGTGCCGAAGCACTGGTGCGCTGGCAAAGCCCGGAGTTGGGGCAGGTGCCGCCGGTGCGTTTCATCCCGCTGGCCGAGGAAACCGGCCTGATCATCCCGCTGGGCGAATGGGTGCTGCGCGAAAGTTGCCTGCAGGTCATGCAGTGGCAACTCGCCGATTACATACTGCCGATGCTTTCGGTCAATGTGTCTGTTCGCCAGTTGCAGCATCCGGGCTTTGTCACCAGATTAAGCGCCATTCTCACGGAGACTGGCCTGCCGCCGCAGCGCCTGAAGCTGGAACTGACCGAGTCGGTGGTCATGGGGGTTGAAGGCGGCGAGGACATTCTCGAACGTTTGCGCGATCTGGGTATCCAACTGGCCATCGACGATTTCGGTACCGGCTATTCCTCGCTCAGCTACCTCAAGATGCTCCCCGTCCAGCAATTGAAGATCGACCGCAGTTTCGTCATCGGTATCGGACAAAATACCGGTGACGAAGCAATCATCCGTACCGTCATTGAACTCGCCGAGCGACTGGGTTTCGAGGTCGTTGCCGAGGGCGTCGAAACCGAGGCGCAGGCAGCTTTCCTAGCCGGTCTCGGCTGTTACTGCCTGCAGGGCTACCTGCACGGAAAGGCTGTGCCGCCCGAAGATTTCCGTAACCGCTGGCTGCGGCCGTCGTGATTTCGCTGGCCTGGCGCCTGTTCCGGCGCGAAATCCGCTCCGGTGAATTGCGTCTGTTGTTCGCCGCACTGGCCATTGCCGTCGCCGCGGTCACCACCGTCGGCTTCTTCACCGAGCGGATCGGGCTGGCGCTGACCCGCGAAGCCCAGCAGCTGATCGGCGGCGATCTGGTACTGGTTTCGGATCATGCCTTGCCGGCGGCCTATACCGCCGAGGCCGCCCGTCGCGGCCTGCAGCAGGCGGAAACCTTTGTCTTCCCGAGCATGGTGCTCACCGGCGGCCGGCCACAACTGGTCGACGTCAAGGCCGTGTCATCAAATTACCCCTTGCGCGGTCAACTCGGATTTTCATCAAAAATCGGCATGCCGACGACGGGCGTCAGCCATGGCCCGGCCCGCGGCGAAGTCTGGGTCGATGAACGGCTGGCCGGCGCCCTGCAAAACAGCGCAACGCTGCAACTCGGCGGTCAGACCTTCGCTGTGGCGGCAACGCTGACGCAGGAACCGGATCGCGGCATCAATTTCTTCAGCCTCGCACCACGCCTGATGATGCACGCCGACGATCTCGCCGCCACCGGCTTGCTGCAATTTGGCTCGCGGGTAAGCTATCGGCTGTTGCTGGCTGGCTCCTCTGCTGACATCGCGTCCTTTCGTGACTGGCTTACTCTACGGCTGGCACGCGGCGAACGCCTTGAAGATGCGCGTAATGCCCGTCCGGAAATCCGCAATGCACTCGACCGAGCCGAGCGTTTCCTCGGGCTGGCTGCCTTGCTGTCGGTGGTGCTGGCCGCTGCGGCGGTGGTGATGGCCAGTCGCCGCTATCTGCAGCGCCATCTCGATACCTGTGCGCTGATGCGCTGCTTCGGGCTCAGCCAACAGCGTCTGCTTGCAGTCCATGCCTTGCAATTTGGATGGCTGGCGCTGAGCGCTACCCTGGTCGGGTCCCTGGCTGGTTTCGCTGCGCACCATGTCCTGATTGGCGCACTTGGGCGCCTGCTGGCAGTCTCCTTGCCGCCGACCCAGGGGCTGCCGGTCATCCACGGCCTGGCGGTCGCCTTTGTGTTGCTCTTCGGCTTCGCGCTGCCACCGCTGCTACAACTGGCGCGCGTGCCCACCTTGCGGGTCTTACGCCGTGATCTCGGTGCAGCCAGCGGTTCGCAGCGTCTGGCTTTCGTCATCGGCTTCAGCCTGCTGGCGGCACTGATTGTCGTCGTTGCCGGCGATATCCGGCTCGGGTTGATCGCGGCCGGTGGTTTTTTCGTGGCACTGCTGGTTTTTTGGGGGCTGGCGCGCGGTGCCGTTGCGCTGCTCGGTGCTGTTCGAGGTGGAACCGGCGCGGGTTGGCGACAGGGGCTGGCGAGCCTGCGGCGCCATGGCGCTGCCAACGCGCTGCAAGTGGCGGCGCTGGCCGTCGGGCTGATGGCGATGCTATTGCTGACAGTCATTCGCGGCGAGTTGCTCGGTGCCTGGCAACAGGCCTTGCCGGTGAACGCGCCGAACCGTTTCATCATCAACATCCAGCCGGAACAGCGGGCGGGTGTCGGGGAACTGCTGGCGTCGGCCGGCATCGACGCTGAACTGCTGCCGATGATCCGAGCACGCCTGACGCGGATTGGCGATCGCCCGGTCCGCGCCGCCGATTATCCCGATGACGAACGCGCCCAGCGGCTGGTGGAACGGGAGTTCAATCTATCATGGCATGCCGACTTGCCGGCTGGCAACGTCGTCGCCGCCGGCCGCTGGTTTCTGCCAGAAGATGCGGGGCGGGGGCTGGCCTCGGTCGAGGCCGGACTGGCAGCGACTTTGGGCATCGGTGTCGGCGAAACGCTGACTTTCAATGTTGCTGGCATTGAAAAACAGGTTCGGGTCAGTAACCTGCGCCGGCTGTCGTGGGATTCGATGCGGGTCAATTTCTTCGTCATGACGCCGCCGGGCGTCATTGAAGATGCACCGGCCAGCTATATCACCAGCTTTTACCTGCCCCCAGCTGCCGCAAGCCTGCCCGAGCAGTTGCTGAACCGTTATCCCAACCTGACGCTGATTGATCTGGCCGGCATCCTGGCGCAGTTTCAGAATGTGCTGACACAAGTCGCTGCGGCAGTCCAGTTCGTATTCGTCTTCACGCTGCTGGCTGGTGGCGTCGTCCTCTACGCGGCGTTGCTCTCGGCCTTCGATGCCCGCCGCCACGAGCTTGCTGTCATGCGGGCGCTCGGTGCCAGCCGGCGGCAACTGCAATCAGCGCTTTTGCTTGAACTGGGTCTGCTTGGCGCGCTTGCAGGTCTGATCGCCAGCCTGGGCGCCGGTGCTCTCGGCGAAATCATCGCCCGCCAGGCCTTTCAGATGTCGCTCCAGCATTCGCCCGTCACCATCCTCCTGGCAGTCGGTTGCGGCGCGGCGCTTACCTTGCTGGTCGGCGGCTTTGCCGTCCGGCGCCTGTTGGCCAGTTCGCCGCTGCTGGCGCTGCGGGCTGTCTCTTGATTCGCTGGATGCCTTTCGACACCAATTCGTAGATCCGCAAGCCGGCGCTGCTGATGTACTTACTAACTTTTCCATAAATAATGTCAGATAGCGGCATATTGGCACTCGGGCTGGCGAAAGAAGGATTTCACCAGCTCCGGCAATTTCTGGATTCGGCGCAGAGCGCCGAGCGCCAGCCGCTTCATCTCGTCTTTGGACTGCACGAGTTGTCGAGCAACATTTCGTTTTACGTGTGCCCAGACTTGTTCGTCAGGATTCAGATGGGGCGAATAAGGCGGCAGGTAGAACAGCTTGAGCATGCCGTTCTGGGCTTCGACGAAGGTCTTGATCAGCTTCGCCTTGTGAATCGGATGGCCATCGACGATCAGGAACACCGGCTTGGTGGCCCCGATCAGCAAACGTTTGAGGAATTCCCGAAAGACCTCGGCGTTGACCGAACCGTCGTGCAGCATGAAACGGAATTCGCCTTGCGGACTGACTGCCGAGATCATGTTCATGGAGAAGCGGCGTCCTGTCACTTCCACCACCGGAGTTTCGCCCACCGGTGCCCAGGTCGTCCCCGTGTGGTAGTCGGAACGGATGCCCGATTCGTCGGCAAAGTAGATCGTCGCCCCTGCGGCTTTGGCTTCAGCACGAATTGCCGGGTAGATTTCTGCTTCCCAGGCGCGCACCAGGGTCGCATCCTGTTGCCATGCCTGATACAGCGGCTTCTGAGCCGAGAAGCCCAACAGCTTCATGATCCTGCTGACCGAGGCCAGCGAGAGCTTCTTGCCGAATTCACGCTCAATCAGGGCAGCGATCAGCGACAGGGTCCACAAGCCAAAGACAAACTTGAATTGCAGCGGCGTATGGTCTTTCACCGCTTGGGCCAGCCAGCGCATTTCTTCCGCACTCACCTTCGGCGGGCGCCCCGGAATCGGCTTGGACAACAGCGCATTTTGACCGCCGTTGGCAAAGTCCGCCAGCCAGCGGAAGACGCTGCGTACATTCACGCCATAGGCAGCGGCAACACTATTCACGTCCTGACCCTCACGGATGGCCTTGATTGCTTGTTGCCGCATCACCGGCAACGCTGCTCGGCCATGTGTGCGGCCGTCCGTCGTTCTCTTGCATTTCATAGGCATATTTTATCATGTTTATAACAATGCTTTCTGAAAGGTTAGTAACCGCTGAAAAAGCGAGTAGCAGCGGAGAGCGCCCCACGCTGCCCGCTGCCATGAGCGGTTGCAAAGATTTTTCGAACGCTTCGCTGCTCGTGTGGTCTATCCGCCCGCTGACCGAGGCAACGACTACGCCGGACTGTTCTCGGGTAGGTAGATTCTTGATCTCCTGAATTTGGCCAAATTCTGAAATTTGAGTATGCCATGCCTCCTCGGCTGCTCGGGTAAAATAACCTATGGATACGACTCTCGCAAAACCTCGCCCGATCTTCGCCTATCGCAAATTCTGGGCACACCGCTTTGGCCCCGCGCCTTTCCTGCCGATGTCGCGCGCCGAAATGGAGGCTTTGGGCTGGGATAGTTGCGACGTCATTCTGGTTACGGGCGATGCCTATATCGATCACCCCAGCTTTGGCATGGCGCTGATTGGTCGCCTGCTCGAGGTTCAGGGCTTCCGAGTTGGCATCATTAGTCAGCCGGACTGGAACTCGGCGGCCGATTTCCGCAAACTGGGCAAGCCCAACCTGTTCTTCGGCGTTACCGCCGGCAACATGGATTCGATGGTCAATCGCTACACCTCGGACCGCAAACCGCGCTCGGACGATGCCTACACGCCGAACGCCGAGGCCAACCGGCGCCCGGACCGCGCCGTCACGGTCTATGCGCAGCGTTGTCGAGAGGCTTTTCCCGGCAGCAATGTCGTCATCGGCTCGATCGAGGCCAGCCTGCGCCGCATCGCGCATTATGACTACTGGTCGGACAAGGTGCGCCGTTCGGTCTTGCCGGACTCCAAGGCCGATCTGCTGCTATTCGGCAACGCCGAGCGGGCTATCGTTGAACTGGCGCATCGCCTGGCGCGCGGCGAGCCGATCGCACAGATCCGCGATCTTCGCGGCACCGCGTTCATGGCGCCGCGTGGCTGGTTGCCGGGCGACGATTGGGCGGAGATGGATTCGACCGAGGTTGATACACCGGGAGCGCTGGTCAAGCATGCTGACCCGTATGCGATGACGACACCCGGATTCGGGCAGAATTCCGAGTCGACCGTAACAGGCAGTTGTTCGGCAGCGACTGTGGAGGCGCCGATCCGTATTGTCTCGCGTAGCGAGCGGCTTGCGGCACGCCGCGAGCGCCGCGCGCATACGGTCGTCCGATTGCCAGCCTACGAGCAGGTCAAGGACGATCCAGTGCTTTACGCCCACGCTTCGCGCACTTTCCACCTCGAATCAAACCCGGGCAATGCGCGGGCGCTAGTGCAAGCGCACGGCGAACGCGATGTCTGGCTGAATCCACCGCCGGTGCCGCTGGAAACCGAGGAACTCGACGGCGTCTATGAACTGCCGTACGCCCGCCGGCCGCACCCGAGCTATGGTGAGTCCAAGATTCCGGCCTGGGAGATGATTCGCTTCTCGGTCAACATCATGCGCGGCTGCTTTGGCGGCTGTACTTTCTGCTCGATCACCGAGCACGAGGGCCGCATCATCCAGAGCCGTTCCGAGGATTCGGTCATCCGCGAAATCGAGGAGATGCGCGACAAGACGCCGGGCTTTACGGGCATCGTCTCCGACCTCGGCGGACCGACGGCCAACATGTACCACCTCAAGTGCAAGGACGAGAAAATCGAGTCTGCCTGCCGCCGCCTTTCCTGCGTTTATCCGGACATTTGCGAGAATCTCGGCACCGATCATTCGAAGCTGATTTCCCTGTACCGTAAGGCGCGAACGCTCAAGGGCGTCAAGAAGGTGCTGATCGGTTCCGGTTTGCGCTACGACCTCGCGGTCCGCTCGCCGGAATACATCAAGGAACTGGTAACACACCACGTCGGCGGATATCTGAAAATCGCCCCGGAGCACACCGAGCAGGGCCCGCTGTCGAAGATGATGAAGCCGGGCATGGGCGCCTACGACCGCTTCAAGCAGCTTTTCGACCGCTTCTCGCGCGAGGCCGGCAAGGAGCAGTACCTCATCCCGTACTTCATCGCGGCGCATCCGGGCACCGAAGACGAGGACATGCTCAACCTGGCGCTGTGGCTGAAGAAAAACAATTTCCGCCTCGATCAGGTGCAGACCTTCCTGCCGACGCCAATGGCGCTGGCAACGACGATGTACCACAGCGAGCGTAACCCGCTGAAAAAACTGCACCGAGAAGGCGGCGAGATCATCGGCACCGTGCGTAACGCCCGCCAACGCAAACTGCACAAGGCTTTCCTGCGTTATCACGATCCGGCCAACTGGCCGCTGCTACGCGAGGCGCTGAAGGAGATGGGGCGTGCCGACCTGATCGGCAATGGCAAGAAGCAGTTGATTCCGGCCTGGCAACCTGCCGGAACCGCCACCCACGGTCAACCCGGAAATCCGGCCCGTTCCACAACGGGCAAGTCCTTCGTCAAAACGTCAGTCAGGACGCCTGAACGACATGTTCCCAGCGGAAAGCGATCTGGCGGTTCGCCTTCAGGTGGGCGAGGAACTCGCCGGCCGAGTTGAAGGCCATGTTCTGCATGATTTCCGGGTCGGGCATCGAAAACACTGCGACATCGCGGTCAACGATGTCCAGACGGGTATCCGATGCCATTTCGACCAGTTGCGTCACTTTCTGGGCGACGGTTTCGGGCGAAGTGTAGGGCACCAAAATCCAGAAATCGGTACCGTCGCGCGCCATCAGGTCGGTCTTGGGTAGGATTGGCGCAGCATTGCCGGTAGATCGGACAGCATTTTCGTTGCATCGCGTGCGCCATACGCCTGACCCAGTTGCCGCTTGTTGTGGAAGCAGACATGCATCAGCCCGAAGTGCAGGGCATTCGGGTGGCGCTCATGCAGGGCCTTCAGCCACTCCAGCGTGATCATGAAACGTTCGAGTGCGGCAATGTCTTATCGCATGTCAGGCAGATCCACGTGGCGGGCCGGCCCCCAGTTGGCGCAATCTTGCACCGAGCGGGCAGATTCGGCAAGCCGGCGCCACTCCGGTAAAATCCCGGCATGGATACGACAACGACTTATGAACGCATTGGTGGCGACGCTGCCGTCGGCAAACTCTGCGACCGCTTCTACGAACTGATGGCCAGCGTGCCCCAATTCGCTGAACTGCGCGCCATGCACCCCGAAGACCTGAGCGGGTCACGCGACAAGCTCTACATGTTCCTTTCCGGCTGGTTTGGCGGCCCCGACCTGTTCGTCGAAAAATTCGGTCATCCGCGCCTGCGCGCCCGCCACATGCCCTTCGCCATTGGCGTCAGGGAGCGCGACCAGTGGGTCGCCTGCATGGTGCTGGCGATGGAGGATGTTGGTATCGAAGAAAGCATCCGCGCCAAGCTGCTGGAAAACTTCTTCAACACAGCCGACTTCATGCGCAACAAGGAAGGCTGAGCGCGTTCATCAGGTTTTCCTGGGCCTCGAGTTTTTGCTGCCCCCCGAAAATCCGTTGTATAAACGAGGGTTATTTCTCCCCCGAACGGTTTTTTTCCGTGCGGTGGATATTGCGGTGCAGCATGCAATGGTAGAATCACGCCTTTGATTTTTCCGGCCAATTCCCTTCCCATGTCCGCACGCCCAATCCGTAACATCGCCATCATTGCCCACGTTGACCACGGTAAAACCACCCTGGTCGACCAGCTGCTCCGCCAATCCGGTACGTTTGCCGCCCACCAGCAACTGGTCGAGTGCGTCATGGACTCCAACGATCTGGAAAAGGAACGCGGCATCACGATTCTTTCCAAGAACACGGCGGTCGAGTACGAAGGCATTCACATCAACATCGTCGATACCCCGGGCCACGCGGACTTCGGTGGTGAGGTCGAGCGCGTTCTGGGCATGGTCGATGGCGTGGTGCTGCTGGTCGATGCCGCAGAAGGCCCGATGCCGCAGACCCGCTTCGTGACCAAGAAGGCACTGGCCCAAGGCCTGCGCCCGATCGTTCTGGTCAACAAGGTCGACCGCGACGGCGCCGATCCGGACAACGCCGTTAACCTGACCTTCGACCTGTTCGACAAGCTCGGCGCCACCGACGAGCAGCTTGATTTCCCCATCGTTTATGCTTCCGGCCTCAATGGCTGGTCGGCCATGGAACTCGATCACCCACGCGAGAATATGAAGCCGCTGTTCGATACCATTCTCCGCCACGTGCCGGCGCCGGATGCCGATATTGATGCGCCGTTGCAGCTGCAGATTTCCGCCCTCGATTACTCTTCCTACGTCGGCCGTATCGGCGTCGGCAAGATTATCCGCGGTCGCGTCAAGACCGGCCAGAACGTCATGGTCATGTTCGGCACCGAAGAAGAGGCCGCCGAGCACGATCGCACCCCGATCAAGGCCAAGATCGGCCAGGTATTCGGTTACAAGGGCCTGAACAAGGTCGAGATGGAAGAGGGCCAGGCGGGCGACATCGTCCAGATCACCGGTATCGAAGATCTGGTGCTGGGTTGCACGGTAACTGATCCGGAACAGCCGGAAGCCCTGCCGCTGCTCAAGATTGATGAGCCGACGCTGTCGATGCAATTCATGGTCAACACCAGCCCGCTTGCCGGCACCGAAGGCAAGTTCGTCACCAGCCGCCAGATCCGCGATCGCCTGCACAAGGAATTGCTGACCAATATGGCGCTGCGCGTCCATGACACCCCGAACGGTGACGTCTTCGACGTGGCCGGCCGTGGCGAACTGCACCTCGGCATCCTGCTCGAAAACATGCGTCGCGAGGGCTACGAACTGGCTGTCGGTCGTCCGCGTGTGGTCAAGAAGATCATCGATGGTGTCGAGTGCGAGCCGTACGAGCAACTGACGGTCGATGTCGAGGAAGATACTCAGGGCGGCGTCATGGAGAGTCTCGGCCTGCGCAAGGGCGAGCTGCAGGACATGGTGCCGGACGGTCGCGGTCGTGTCCGTATCGAATACCGCATCCCGGCGCGGGGCCTGATCGGCTTCCAGGGCGAATTCATGAACCTGACCCGCGGTAATGGCCTGATGAGCCACGTCTTCGACGATTACGCCCCGGTCAAGGAAGGCAACGTCGCCGAGCGCCGCAATGGCGTGCTGATTTCCCAGGACAACGGCGAAGCTGTGGCCTACGCGCTGTGGAAGCTGCAGGATCGCGGCCGCATGTTCGTCAGCCCGGGCGAAAAGCTGTACGAAGGCATGATCATCGGCATCCACAGCCGTGAAAACGACCTCGTCGTGAATCCGATCAAGGGCAAGCAGCTAACCAACGTTCGCGCTTCCGGTACCGACGAAGCCGTGCGCCTCGTGCCGCCGGTTCAACTCAGCCTGGAGTCTGCGGTCGAGTTCATCGACGAAGACGAACTGGTCGAATTGACCCCCAAGTCGATCCGTCTGCGCAAGCGTTTCCTGACCGAAATCGAACGCAAGCGCGCCCAGCGCGGTCTGTAAGCCTGATCTTGCAGATGATGACGCTTTGCCATCCCTGCCGGGATCTGGTCAAGCGTCATCCCAAGGCGGCCCGTCGGGTCGCCTTTTTGCTTTTGATTTCCCTGTTTTTTACCGTACTCGGCTGGATCAGCGACCCGGTTTATGCACCGGGGCTGTGCAAGATCTACCCTTGATTGCGTTTGGGCGGGCCGCTGCGGTCAACCAGAAATTGCTCGCAAAATTGCTCCGCTGGGAGCGGCCGGCTAAACAGGTAACCCTGCCCGACATCGCAACCGAGTCGCCCGAGGTGTTCGTGCTGCCCAGTCGTCTCGATGCCTTCGGCAACTACTTTCAGCGATAGGCTGTGGGCCATGGCAATAATGGCCTGAACCAGCGCATCGCTGCCGCTGCGCTCGCTGTTGCCGAGATCGTTGATGAACGAGCGGTCGATCTTGAGTACGGAGATGGGTAGCCGTCGCAGGTAGAACAGTGACGAGTAGCCGGTGCCGAAATCATCCAGCGCCACGCGCACGCCAGCCTCGCGCAGCGAATCCAGTTCATTGAGGGCGCCAGTATCGGCGTGCAGCAGCACCGACTCGGTGACCTCCACCTCCAGCGCCGACATCGGCAGGCCGGCAGCACGCATCTTGTCGAGTAGTCCCCGCGCCAGCCCCGGCCGCCAGAACTGCCGTGGCGAAAGGTTGATGGCAATCGGCGGCATCTCGCCAAACCGCTGCCGCCACTCGACAATCCGCGCTATCGCATGTTCGGCAACCCAGTCGCCAATGGGGATGATCAGTCCGGTATCCTCAGCCACCGGAATGAATTCATCCGGCGGAATCATCCGCCCATCATGCTGCCAACGAAGCAGGGCTTCGGCACCACACAGCCTGCCACTGGCCAAGTCGATCTGCGGCTGAAAATGGAGAGAGAACTCGTTCTTGACCACCGCCTCGCGAAGATCGCTCTCCAGACGAACCCGTGCCTGCAAGCGTTCATTCATCTGCTCGGTGTGCGTGCGTATGGCATTGCCACCGGCTGACTTGGCCTCGTACATGGCCGTGTCCGCGTTGCGCAACAGCGTTTCGCCGTCCGCGGCATCATCGGGGTAGAGGCTGATGCCGATACTGGCGCTGGTGAAGAAGGTCTGTCCGGCTCCGGTAAAGGGCGTGGTGATCAATTCGCGTAGCTGATTGGCTGCCGCGACCGCCTGTGATAGATCACCCACCGGTGCCATCAGGATGATGAACTCGTCACCACCCTGGCGGAACAGCGTGCATCCGGCCGGCAGCGCGCCCTGCAGACGTTGCGCCACCGATTGCAGCAATTGGTCGCCGGCGCGGTGGCCGAGCGTGTCGTTGATGTTCTTGAAGCGATCAAGATCGATGAAAACAATCGCCAGACGGGCCCGGCGCCGGTCGGCGTTGGTAATCGCCGCACCGAGGGTTTCTGCCAGCAGCAAGCGGTTAGGCAGTCCGGTCAGCACGTCATGCTGGGCGAGAAACTCCATCGTTTCCTGATAGCTGCGCCGTTCGCTGATATCGGTCACCGAGCCAACCATCTGATAAGCGCGGCCGCGTCGGTCTCGGACGGCGATACCACGCGAGGCAATCCAGTGAAAACTGCCATCGCTGGCACGGACGCGATACTCGCAATAAAAAAACTCGGTGTTGCCCTTGAGATGGGCGCTGACGGCCGCGTTATAGCGATCAAGATCGTCCGGATGTACGAGCTTCAACCAGGCATGGGTATCTGACAGAAAATCCTCGCGATAGCCGAGGATTTCCAGCAAGCGATTGCCTGCATGCAGTTCCTTGGTGATCGGATTCCATTCCCAGACGCCATCATGTGCAGCCAGCATTGCCAGATCGTAGGCCTGACGGGTACGGCGGAGCCGCCGCCACGCCAGCCAGGTTTGCATGCCGAGCGCACTGAGCGACAAGGCAAGCACCGCGCCCAGCAGCGGGGCGTAACCCAAGGACATCCGCCAGAGCAAAAGTCCGGACAGAAGGGCTAAGCCAAGCGCCAACCACTTACCCAAGGCTGAAATGCGGGATCCGGTGGAAGCAGGCGCAACCAGAGGCAGAGGCATCGTTGGTCGGAGACTTTAGCCGCCGGTCATCGACATGAAGCGGACAACCTGTGGCGCATCCATTTGCTGGGTGAAATCGTGGCCAAAAGGCTTGATGCCCATCGAGTCGATAATGGCCTGGCGAAGCCGGTCGCTGTCGCCAGGATACTGACGCAGAATGGGCAGCAGGTACATGGCGTCATTTTGACCCAGACAGGGATACAACTCGCCCTTGGCGGTAATCCGGACCCGATTGCAGCTGTCACAGAAATTATGGCTATGCGGCGAAATGAAACCAATGCGACTCTCGCTCCCCGGAATGCGCCAGTAGCGGGCCGGCCCCCCGGAATTTTCCGTCGATGGCAGCAACTCGAAATGCTCAGTCAAACGCTCGCGAACCTCTTCAGAGGAAATATAGGTGTTGCTCCGTCCATGGATTTCGCCCAGCGGCATCTCCTCGATGAACGATAGATCGAGACCATGATCCAGCACGTAGCGGACGAGGTCGACAAACTCATCGTCGTTGATGCCACGCATCATTACAGTATTCAGCTTGGTTCGCGTAAAACCAGCCGCCTGAGCCGCCGCGACGCCATGCAAGACCTTATCCAGCTCCCCGATGCGTGTAATCGCCTTAAAGCGATCCGGCCGAAGCGTATCCAGGCTGACATTCAAGCGACGCACGCCCGCGGCGCGCAAGGCACCGGCGTAGCGCTCTAGTTGCGAGCCATTGGTGGTCAGGACCAGATTATCGAGGCCGGGCAGGGCGCCGAGACGCTCGATCAGCCACATCGCGTTCTTGCGCACCAGGGGCTCGCCGCCCGTAATCCGCAGTTTGCTGACACCGAGTCCGACAAAGGTCGACGCTACCGTCAGGCACTCTTCCAGGCTGAGCACTTCATGGCGCGGCAGGAACGTCATTTCCTCGGCCATGCAGTAAGTGCAGCGGAAGTCGCAACGATCCGTGATCGAAAGGCGCACGTAGTTGATATGCCGGCCGTACTTGTCGACCAGCGTGCCTGGCGCGTGATTCAGGGCCGCAGTATCAACATGGGGTGCAAAACCAGTGAGACCCGCTGGCGTTGACTCCGGATTCAGTGATTCGTTTTGCATGGTCCCCGCTTGCTACTCCGATGATCGAACAATTTGTCGAAGATTATCCGGGCTTAAGCCTCATTTAAACAAGTAGAGAGATCAAAACTGAAATAGTTTCGAAAACCTGCTGCGTCAGGCACTTCCCAAGTGCTGCCAGTCTTGAAAAGCTGAAGTTTTAGCGAAGGAGCTGCAAAAACCCACCAGAAAGCAAAAAGCCCGCTTGAGTGCGGGCTAAGTGCTTGATTCTTTGGCTCCCCGACCTGGGCTCGAACCAGGGACCTACGGATTAACAGTCCGGCGCTCTACCGACTGAGCTATCGGGGAAAAGAAGGGCGCATTTTAGGAGTACAATCGGCTGACGTCAAGCCATAAGTGTGTTTTTCAAGAAGAAAATCTAGACCATGGACCGAAAGCTTGTTTATGCAAAAACTCCGACTGGCGACGAAGCGGTGCGTCAGCGGACGCGGGTTGTTCAGCGCAATCTCAGGATGGTGCTTGTTCAGGTTGACGGCAAACTCTCCGTTCAGGAGCTTTCAGCCAAGATCGGCAACCCCGTACTGGTTGAAAACGCATTGCTGGAACTGGAACAGGGTGGGTTCATAGCGCCTACAGCAGTGGCGATGAGTGTCTGGAAGGATGCCAGCAAGCAACCGCCGCGCAAGCCTCAATTGTCGGCGCTGTCCCAGTTTTCCACCTTTGGCAGCAAAGCTGCGGAGAGTGCCGAGCCATCGCTTCTAAGCGAGGCGAGCCGTTTTTCTGCCTTCGGCAAACCGCTGATGGGCGAAACGAAGCGGGAACCGGTTTTTTCCGCAAGCACCGAACCCAAGCCGCAAGCAAGGCATGAGGCCGCACCCGACAAGCCGCCGTCACAGTTGAACATATCAGGAAAGTCCGTGCTGATCGCGGCATTGGGCATTCCTCTGCTCGTTGGTTTTGGCGCGCTTCTTTACCCCTACGCACGCCACAAGCCCGCGATCGAAGCCGCAATTTCCAGCTACGCGAAGGCGCCGGTGACCGTCGGCGACGTTGCGCTCAGCATCTGGCCGAAGCCACAACTGGTGTTGAGTCAGGTAACCTTAGACGGTGACCTGCAGATTAGCGAAGTGCGCGTTGATCGCCCACATCAGTTGCTGGGCGGCTCGCCGCATCATCTGACTTCAGTGTCGCTGGTGCAACCGGCGATCCCGGTCACACGATTATTGACCCTGCCCGCATTGAATCCCGATTTTGGGCCGTTTTCCGGGTTGACCGTGGGACAGGTCCGACTGTCTGGCGCCAGCATCTTCGCCATGCCAGGCGCAGCGCTGAACGATATTGAGGGCGAGCTGCGTTTTTCCGGAAATGGCAAACTGGAAAAAGCAAGCTTGCAATCGGGCGATCGCAGTCTGCTGATCGAGGCAAAACCAGGTGCCGACGGACTGGAACTGCATATTGAAGGCCGCGCCTGGAAACCTGCCGGCAACACGATGAGCTTCGACGCTTTGCAGGCGACCGGGACGCTGGCGCGGAATCGCCTGTCAGTGCGCAATATCGACACGAGCTTCCTGGGCGGTCTGCTCAAAGGGCAATGGCAACTGGATTGGTCGAGTGCATTGAACATGAGCGGCGAGGCGCAACTGATACAAATCGACAGCCGCAGGCTGACCGCCGCTCTGGCACCGTCATTGAAACTGGAAGGTGATTTCGGTGGTCTGTTACGCCTGTGGGGCGCCGGCAACGACTGGCCAACCGTCTGGCGCAATACGGAAGCGACGGTCGACATGAGCATTACCCGTGGCTTGCTGACCGGTCTGGATCTCGGAGAGGCCTTGCGTCGCGGCGCCGGCGCAACCGTTCGTGGTGGCGCCACCAAATTCGATCAGATGCGGGGTCAGTTGCAGATCAGTCCCGGACGCGTTTCCGGTCAAAACCTGCTCATGGATGCAGGGATGGTCACCGCAGGGGGCGAGTTTGTAGCAAACACCGGTGGCACGGTTTCGGGCGCAGCGTTGGTCACCATGCAGACTTCGGTCAGCACCGTTCGTCTACCGGTGAGGATTTCCGGCACCTTGCCCGATCTCGACGCGGCGAGCAGCAAATAAAAACGGGCAGGACTTGCGTCCTGCCCGCGTAACGGCGTTTCGTGCGAATCAGGCCTTGGTTACGGCAGCAATGGCCTTGGCAACATAGTCCAGGTTCTTGGTATTCAGCGCCGCCAGGCAGATCCGGCCGGTAGAGACGGCATAGATACCGAATTCTTCCTTCATGCGCTCCACTTGGGCGGCGGTCAGGCCGGTGTAGGAGAACATGCCGCGTTGCTGCGCAACGAAGGAGAAATCCTGAGCGCAGCCAGTGGCCTTGATGGCATCGACCAGCCCCGAACGCATGGCGCGGATGCGGTCACGCATGCCGGCAAGTTCGGCTTCCCACTGAGCACGCAGTTCAGTCGAGGCGAGCACAGAGGAAACCAGGGCGCCACCGTGGATCGGCGGGTTGGAATAGTTGGTGCGGATGACGCGCTTGACCTGCGACATGACGCGGGCGGATTCGTCCTTGGACGCGGTCACCACCGACAGCGCGCCAACGCGCTCGCCGTACAGCGAGAAGTTCTTCGAGAACGAGCTGGAAGCAAAGAACTGCAGACCGGAAGCCGAGAAGGCACGGATCGCCACGGCGTCAGCGTCGATGCCGTCGGCAAAGCCCTGGTAGGCCATGTCGAGGAAGGGCACCAGACCACGATCCTTGCACAGACCGACCACTTCGGCCCACTGGGCATCGCTCATGTCGGCGCCGGTCGGATTGTGGCAGCAGGCGTGCAGCAGGACGACCGAGCCCGGAACCATCTTGTTCAGATCGGCCTTCATGCCGGCGAAATTGACGCCACGGGTGGCAGCGTCGTAATAGGTATAATCCTCAACCACGAAACCGGCCGCCTCAAACAACGCGCGGTGGTTTTCCCACGACGGATTGGAGATGTAGACCTTGGCGTCCGGGTTCAGGCGCTTCAGGTAGTCGGCACCGATCTTCAGGGCGCCTGTACCGCCGATGGCCTGGGCGGTGATGACGCGGCCGGCGGCAAGCAGGTCGGAACCTTGACCGAACAGCAAATTTTGTACTGCGGTGTTGTAGGCAGCCGGACCCTCAATCGGCTGATAGCCACGCGGCGGGGCAGCCTTCAGGTGGGCATCTTCGGCAGCCTTGACAGCGGCCAGCAACGGAATCTTGCCATTGTCGTCAAAGTAAACGCCGACACCCAGATTGACCTTGGTATCGCGGGCATCCGCGTTGAAGGCTTCATTCAGACCGAGGATGGGGTCGCGCGGGGCCATTTCCACCGCAGCGAAGATCGAAGAGGACATAGGGACTCCGTGGAATAATAGAACTGTGTCAGCCCGGCGACCATGCCGGACGAAGGAAAACCGAAGAATTTTAGCATGAGCGAAACCAAGAACAGCGTCCCGGTCGTTTGCTTTGAAGGCAGCCCCTACCGTTTGCATCAACCTTTTCCGCCGGCGGGCGACCAGCCGGAGGCGATCCGCCTGCTTGTAGAGGGGCTAGAGGATGGGCTCTCCTTCCAGACGTTGCTCGGCGTCACTGGTTCAGGCAAAACTTATGCGATGGCCAATGTCATCGCCCGTACCGGTCGGCCAGCATTGGTGCTGGCGCCCAACAAGACACTGGCAGCGCAGTTGTACGCCGAATTCAAGGAGTTTCTGCCGGAAAACGCCGTCGAATACTTCGTGTCTTACTACGACTACTACCAGCCAGAAGCGTATGTACCGTCGCGGGACCTGTTCATCGAAAAAGACAGTTCGATCAACGATCACATCGAGCAGATGCGACTGTCTGCGACCAAGAGCCTGATCGAGCGCCGTGATGTGGTGATCGTCGCCACGGTGTCCTGCATTTACGGCATCGGCGACCGCGACGAATACCACAACATGATCCTGACGATGCGCGTTGGCGACCGACTGGATCAGCGGACGGTTATTAGGCGCCTGACTGACATGCAGTATGAGCGCAACGATCTCGATTTTCACCGCGGCACCTTCCGCGTCCGCGGCGACGTCATCGATATCTTCCCGGCGGAACATGCCGAACACGCTATCCGCGTTACGCTGTTTGACGACGAAGTCGAGGGGTTGCAGTTCTTCGATCCGCTAACGGGCCATCTCCTGCACAAGGCCTTGCGTTTCACGGTCTTCCCGGCGTCGCACTATGTCACGCCGCGCGACACCGTGCTGCGCGCCATTGAGGCGATCAAGCAGGAGTTGCGCGAACGGATCGATTATTTCACCAAAAACAACCAACTGGTCGAGGCTCAGCGCATTGAACAGCGGACCAAATTCGATCTGGAAATGCTTGATCAGATTGGCTTCTGCAAAGGTATCGAGAACTATTCGCGGCATTTTTCCGGCCGTCGCCCCGGCGAGGCGCCGCCGACCCTGATCGATTATCTACCGCGCGATGCACTGATGTTCATTGATGAGTCGCACGTGACCATCGGCCAGGTAGGCGGCATGTACAAGGGCGACCGTTCGCGCAAGGAAAACCTGGTCAATTACGGCTTCCGTCTGCCTTCCGCACTGGATAACCGCCCTTTGCAGTTTGACGAATTTGAGAGGCACATGCGGCAGACGGTATTTGTGTCTGCAACACCCGCCGATTACGAAAAACAGCACGCCGGCCAGGTGGTGGAGCAGGTCGTGCGGCCGACCGGCCTTATCGACCCGGAGGTACTGATCCGGCCGGCATCAACCCAGGTTGACGATCTGCTGGAGGTGATCAAGACCCGCGTTGACGAGCAGGAGCGGGTTCTGGTGACAACTCTTACCAAGCGCATGGCCGAGGATCTGACGGATTTCCTGTCGGAAAACGGCATCCGCGTCCGCTACCTGCATTCCGACATCGATACCGTCGAGCGCGTGGAAATCATCCGAGATCTGCGCTTGGGGGAATTCGATGTGCTGGTCGGGATCAACCTGCTGCGTGAGGGGCTGGATATTCCCGAGGTGTCGCTGGTCGCCATTCTCGACGCCGACAAAGAGGGCTTCCTGCGTTCAGAGCGCTCGCTGATCCAGACCATTGGCCGCGCTGCGCGCCATATTCATGGCACAGCGATCCTCTATGCTGATACGATTACACAATCCATGCAGCGTGCGATTGCCGAAACCAGTCGCCGCCGCGAGAAGCAGATTGCACACAATGAAGCCCACGGGATCGTCCCGCGCGGCGTGACCAAGCGGATCAAGGACATCATAGACGGTGTCTATGACCCGGAAACCGCCCAAAGCGAACTGAAGGCGGCGCAGCAACAGGCCAGTTACGAGGCCATGGATGAAAAGGCAGTAGCCAGCGAGATCAAGCGGCTCGAGAAACTTATGCTCGACTGCGCGAAGAATCTGGAATTCGAAAAAGCGGCGGCAGCCCGCGACGATTTGTTCCGGCTCAGGGAACGGGTTTTCGGCGCGGCGCAGCACGACCCCTACGGAGATGAGACAAAATGAGCTATCGCGTCCTGCTCGTTTGCATGGGCAACATATGCCGATCACCTACTGCTGAAGGCGTCCTCAGGCATTTCATTAAAATCAACGGCTTGGGTGACAAAGTTGAAGTTGATTCTGCGGGAACGCACGGCTATCACGTTGGCGAAGCACCGGATCAGCGTACCCAACGAGCGGCTTCCGCACGCGGCTACAACCTGTCGCAATTGCGCGCCCGCAAAGTCGCCCGCCAGGACCTCGATTACTTCGACCTGATCCTGGCGATGGACAAGACCAACCTCGACAACCTGCAGCGCATGGCCATGCCGGAACAGCAGGACAAGATCAAGTTATTCATGGACTTCGCCCGCAACTTCGACGATGACGAAGTACCCGATCCCTACTATGGCCTCGGCCACGGCTTCGATCTGGTCCTCGACATGGTTGAAGACGCCTCGCAAGGTCTGGTCGAGGACATCCGGAAGCAGTTGAAGAAGGGCTGACTTGATGCCGCACCGGGTTTCGTAATTCACCCGAAACAAAGCAAAACGGGCGCCCGAAGCGCCCGTTTTCATGTGGGGCCGAACCGGCCCGCGCCATGATGACTTACTTGTTGCCGGTTTCGACCATCACTAGGGGCTCATCGCTACCGGCTACAACCGCTTTCGGCTTGCGGGCACGGCCCAGCTTGGGTGCCGACTCGGCCACTGCCACCATCGGTGCGGCGCTCGTTGTCTGTACCATCACCAGACCGCTATCCGCCAGGGTTGCAGCCAGGTCGACCGGTGCTACCGGAGCAGGTTCACTGACCACCGGTGTGGCGGTCTCGACGACGACTGGCGCCTCCGCTACCGGCGCAGCGACTGTGGTTTCTTCAGCCACTGCCACCGGCTCGACGACTTCCGGCACCGGCACCACTTCCGGTTTTTGCTCGATTTCCGGGTTGACCGCAGCAGCTTCAATCGGCGCTACGGCTACCGGTGCAGTTTCGACAACAGCTTCCGGCGTCGCAACGGCTTCAGCAACAACAACCGGCGCCTGCACCGCCTCAGGCTGCGCCACCGGGGCTGCCACTTCTGCCGGGACAACCACGACCAGCGGCGCCTGATTCTGCTGATCGGCTCCAAGTGCCTGAACATTCGCATCGACCGCATCAACGGCGACTGCCGCAGTTTCGCCTTCGTTGCGACGTTCGCCACGACCACGGCCACCGCGGCGGCCACGACGACGACCGCCTTGCTCGTCACCACCGACGCCATCCTGGGCCGGAGCGACTGCCGCCAAGGCGCCCGCCTCAATCGCTTGCGCTTCGGTCACATTCAGCTTGTTTTCAAGCGCCTCGACAGGTGGACGTTCGCGACGTTCCTTGCGTTCGCCGCGCGGACGGCGCTCCTGGCGGCCTTCGGCGTTGCCGGCCGATTCTTCGCGTGGCGCCTTGTCAACATTACGCTCCTTGCGCTCGTCGTCACGACGATTGCCATTGCGACCGTTACGGCGGCCATCGCGACCCTCGCCACGCTCGCGGCGGCCATCACCACGGCCTTCACGCGGCTTGCGCGCTTCCGGTGCCTGAGCGGCTACGGGTTGGGCTTGCGGCACCGGTTCGCTTCGGAACCAGGAGAACAGGCGCGCAAACAGGCCCGGTTGCGGCTGTACCGCAACAACCGGGGCAGGTGTCGGTTCCGGCGCCTTTTCGCTGACCACCGGCGCTGGCTGCTCGGGAGAAATGCCCTTGATCACGGCTTCCTGGCGCGGCTTGGCGGCTTCATCCTTGCCATTGCCGTTGCGTGTCGCCTCCTCGATCGGCTGATCGACCATCTTGTAGGACGGTTCGCGAACATCGTCGTTGTTCAGGTCGTCGTGACGCAGACGCGTGATCGTGTGCGCCGGCGTTTCGAGATGCACATTCGGGATCAACAGGATCGTAACCTTGTGGCGCAGTTCGATCGCCTGGATGTCCGGGCGCTTTTCGTTGAGCAGGAAAGTTGCGACATCGACCGGCACCTGAACATGCACGGCACCGGTATTTTCCTTCATCGCTTCCTCTTCGAGGATGCGCAGGATGTGCAGCGCAGCCGACTCCGTCGAGCGGATGTGGCCGGTGCCCATGCAGCGCGGGCAGGGGATGTAGCTGGTCTCGGCGAGGGCAGGACGTAGACGCTGACGCGACAGTTCCATCAGGCCGAAGCGACTGATCTTGCCCATCTGGACGCGGGCGCGGTCGAAGCGCAGCGCATCGCGCAGACGGTTTTCGACTTCACGCTGGTTCTTGCTGCTTTCCATGTCGATGAAATCGATGACGATCAGACCACCCAGGTCGCGCAAGCGGAGCTGGCGGGCCAGTTCGTCAGCGGCTTCAAGATTGGTCTTGAGTGCGGTTTCCTCGATGTCCGAGCCCTTGGTCGCGCGACCGGAGTTCACGTCAACGGCTACCAGCGCTTCGGTGTGATCGATGACGATGGCGCCGCCGGATGGCAGATTGACCTGACGGGCAAAGGCGGTTTCGATCTGGTGTTCGATCTGGAAGCGCGAGAACAGCGGCACGTCGTCGCGATAGCGTTTGACGCGGCTGACATTGGGCGGCATGACCGTACCCATGAAGGCGCGGGCCTGTTCAAAGACCTCGTCGGTGTCGATCAGGATTTCACCGATATCCGGCTGGAAGTAATCGCGGATGGCGCGAATGACCAGTGAACCTTCGAGATAGATCAGGAAGGCGCCGGATTGCTGCTGGGCAGCCCCTTCGATGGCGCTCCACAGTTGCAGCAGGTAGTTCAAGTCCCACTGCAGTTCTTCTGCCTGGCGGCCGATGGCCGCGGTGCGCGCGATCAGGCTCATGCCCTGCGGCACTTGCAGTTGATCCATGGTTTCACGCAGTTCGGCGCGCTCGTCGCCATCCACGCGGCGCGAGACTCCGCCACCGCGCGGGTTGTTCGGCATGAGAACGAGGTAACGACCTGCCAGCGAGACATTGGTGGTCAGGGCGGCACCCTTGTTGCCGCGCTCGTCCTTGTCGACCTGGACGATCAGTTCCTGGCCTTCCTTCAAGGCTTCGTTGATCTTGGCCTTACCGGCTTCGACACCCGGCTGGAAGTACATTCGGGAGACTTCCTTGAACGGCAGGAAGCCGTGGCGCTCGGCACCGTAGTCGACGAAGCAGGCTTCGAGCGACGGTTCGATGCGAGTGATGACACCCTTGTAGATATTGCTCTTGCGTTGTTCCTTGGCGGCGGATTCAATGTCGAGATCAATCAGTTTCTGACCATCGACAATGGCGACACGGAGTTCTTCCGCCTGTGTCGCATTGAAAAGCATGCGTTTCATTGTTTTGGGGCTCCAGCGCTCGACTAAAGCACGCTGCAAGGAAACGCCCATGCAGGCAGCGACAGGGTCTTATCGGGTTGCGTTCATCAGTTAGCGAAAGGCAAAGGCGATTTGAGTATGTGCTGATCAAAAAATGGTTGCGTGCTTTTTATTCAATTTCGCAACCTGAAAATCCTGCAACGGGCAATCCGTGCGTGCTTATAGCGGGCTAATCCATTACCATCACTACTTTTGGTGAGTGAAGTTAACCAGTTTGCTTCACGTTGGTCTGGCCTGAGCAATTGGCGCAGGTGAGATCAGGAGCCTGCCGTTCGGCGGTCGCGCTGATGGCGCGAGGGCGGACGGTCTGACGATTCGGGATCGCTTGCAAACCGAGACGTGAAACGTGGGCAGTATATTAGAAAAATGAGCAGTGCAGGAAACAATTCAGTCACCCACCGCCTGATCAGTGAAGATGAAGCTGGACAGCGCCTCGACAACTTCCTGATCCGCGTATGCAAGGGGGTTCCCAAGAGTCACATTTACCGGATTCTCCGTAGCGGGGAGGTGCGGGTAAACAGCAAACGCGTCGATGCCACTTATCGTTTGCTGACTGGCGACAAACTGCGCATCCCGCCGATCCGCATTGCCGAGCGTCCGCAGGATGAAGTCGAGGAGGCCGCAAAGGCTCGGGTTGATTTACCGATCCTGTTCGAGGACGACGCCTTGCTGGTCATAGACAAGCCGGAGGGCATTGCGGTCCATGGTGGCAGCGGCGTCAGTTTCGGGGTCATCGAAGCGCTGCGCCGGCAGCGGCCGCAAGCAAAATTTCTCGAACTCGCACATCGTCTGGATCGCGAAACCTCGGGCATCCTTCTTGTCGGCAAGAAGCGACTGGCACTGAGCGCATTGCATGACATGTTCCGAGAACATGGCGCGGGCGCCGACAAGCGCTATCTGGTGCTGGTCAAGGGACGCTGGATGAACAACACCCAGCACGTGAAAACACCGCTACTGAAATATCTGACCGACAGCGGTGAACGCCGGGTTTCGGTGCACGCTGACGGCAAGCCGTCGCACACGGTATTCAGACTGCTCGCCCGCTGGCCGGAAATGAGTCTCCTCGAAGCGCAGTTGAAGACCGGGCGAACTCACCAGATCCGCGTGCACCTCGCCCATCTGGGTTTTCCGATCCTTGGCGACGAAAAATACGGCGACTTTGCACTCAACAAACACCTTCGCCCGGCCGGTCTCAAACGCATGGCACTGCACGCGTGGCGTATGAGCTTCAGGCACCCGATCAGCGGTGTGGCAATGCACTGTCAGGCCAACTTGCCGAATGGTATGGCCGACTACATTGCTGCGGTGAACCGTGAAAACACGCGAGAATTTGCCAGCGAACAGTTCCCGGAGGTTTTCGAGCAATCATGAAATACGAACTTGTTGTTTTCGACTGGGACGGGACGCTGCTTGATTCCGCCGGGGCGATTGTCCAGGCCATCCAGGCGGCCTGCGCCGATCTCGAACTGCCAATCCCGCCGGATCAGCAGGCGAGACACGTCATCGGCCTCGGCCTCGCCGATGCCATGCGCCATGCTGTCCCGGACCTGCCGCCCGACCGTTACCAGGCCATGGTCGATCGCTACCGTTATCACTATCTGTCGGGCGACCATCAACTCACACTTTTTCCTGGCGTGCCGGCCATGCTCGAACGGCTCAACGCAACTGGACATATCGTCACGATCGCCACTGGAAAAAGTCGCCTTGGCCTGGAGCGGGCACTCGATCACTCCGGATTGCGGCCGCTATTTCAAGCGTCCCGCTGCGCCGATGAATGCCACTCGAAGCCGCATCCGCAGATGCTGGAGGAATTAATGGCGGAATTCGGCGTTCTGCCCGAAGCCACGGTGATGATCGGGGACACCTCACACGATCTGCTGATGGCACGCAACGCTGCCGTGGATGCGGTGGCTGTAACCTACGGCGCGCACCCCCATGATCATCTGCTCGACCACAACCCGGTGGCCTGTGTCGGTAACGTTTCCGAACTGGACGCATGGCTGCTGAAAAACGCCTGATCTGTGCCAGCGCCGAACTGGCCAACGGCGGCCCCGGGCATCGCTTCAGTATCAGCGAGTCGGGCCGTGAGATACCGGCCTTCGTCGTCCGCTTCAAAGACCGGGCCTACGCCTATGTCAATCAGTGCGGACACATTCCCGCCGAACTCGATTGGCGCCCCGGCGAATTGTTCGATGATTCCAAGCTATACTTGATCTGCTCGATACATGGCGCGCTGTATTCGCCGGAAACCGGGCGCTGCCTCACCGGACGCTGCGAGGAAAGTGGGTTGAAGCCCCTACCCGTGAGTGAAGCGGACGGAAATGTCTATCTGGACCCAGAATAATCAATGGACACCCCCCAAGAGAAAACTCCCGACAACGACTGGGAGCGCAAGACCCTCGAAAAGCTGCTGTTTGCAGCCTATGAAGAGCAGAAATCCCGCCGTCGCTGGAGCATTTTTTTCCGCACGGCAATCCTGCTTTTCCTGTTCCTGATCCTGCTCGCCTCGGTGGAGTTCGGCAAGGACGCGGATACCCACGTACGGCACACGGCGATGATCGACCTGCAGGGTGTCATTCAGCCGAAGGGCGAGAGCAATGCCGAGAACATCATTGCCGCCCTCAATTCCGCCTACGAACAACAACATGTCGCCGGCGTCATCCTGCGCATCAACAGCCCCGGTGGCAGTCCTGTTCAGGCGGGCATGGTCAATGACGAAATCCGTCGCCTGCGCAGCAAGCATCCGGACAAGCCCCTGTACGCCGTAGTCGAGGACATGTGCGCCTCCGGCGGTTACTTTGTTGCCGTTGCTGCCGACAGGATCTATGTCAATCAGGCGAGCATCGTCGGCTCGATCGGTGTCCTGATGGACGGCTTCGGATTTACTGGCACGATGGACAAAATCGGTGTCGAGCGCCGCTTGCTGACCGCTGGCGAAAACAAGGGTTTCCTGGATCCTTTCTCACCGCAAGCTGCCCAGCATCGCGCGCATGCGCAAACCATGCTCAATGACATTCACAAGCAGTTCATCGACGTCGTCAAGACCGGCCGAGGCAGCCGTCTCAAGGAAACACCGGAAATGTTCTCCGGCTTGATGTGGACCGGCGCGCAAAGCATTCAGCTGGGTCTGGCCGATGAACTCGGTAGCGTTGATTCCGTGGCCCGTGACGTCATCAAGGCCGAGAAGGTGCTCGATTACTCGGTCAAGGACAACATTGCCGAACGCTTTGCCAAGCGTCTCGGCGCCGGCGCCGTCCACGGCTTCTGGAAAGGCTTTTCTGAAGGCGCGCTAGGCGCACGCCTTCAGTAGACGTCAGGCCAGCATCAGGAACACGGTGGGGCGCCGCTCGACATCGGGGAGCGCCGTTTTTTTCCATGCCTGAACGCTCAGCGTTCGAATGGTTTCACCGGGAAGGCTGATATCGGTCGCCACGGTCAGCCGCGTCGCCGGGTTCAAATTTGCACGCAGACTCTCGAACAGCGCCAGATTCCGATAGGGCGTTTCGATGAAAATCTGCGTCTGGCGCTTTTTGCGTGACTCGCTTTCCAGATCACGCAAGGCCTTGAGACGCTCATTTTCCTTCGCCGGCAGGTAGCCATGGAAGGCAAAACATTGTCCATTCAACCCTGAGGCCATCAAGGCGAGAAGCAGGGAAGAGGGGCCGATCAGCGGCACGACCCGCAGACCGCGCGCCTGTGCCAGCGCCACCAGATCGGCGCCGGGGTCCGCTATCGCCGGGCAGCCCGCTTCGGAGAGCAGCCCGACATCATAACCGTCGAGCAAGGGTTGCAGCAGGTCATCCAGCGCCTCTCGCCGCGTGTGCTCGTTTAGCTCCGAGAGTTGCAACGCCTGTAGTGGCTGCTCGGTACCGGCCGCCTTCAGGAAAACCCGCGCTGTCTTGGCCTGCTCGACGACGAAGTGGGTGAGCGGACGAATTACCGCCAATACATCGGGCGGCAAACACGACTGTGGCGCCATCGGACCCAGCGGCACCGGAATCAGGTACAGAGTCCCGGGTGTCACAGGACGCGAACTCCCTGGTTGCGCAACAGGTCGCACAAGGCGATCAGTGGCAGGCCCACCAGCGCGTTCGGGTCCTCGCCCTGAATCGCGCTCAGCAATGCAAGCCCCAGGCCTTCCGACTTGGCCGAGCCGGCACAGTTATAGGCCGGCTCACGGCGCAGGTAACCCTCGATTTCGTCATCAGACAGATGCCGGAAGCTGACCAGCGTCGGCACCCCGCGCACTTCAGCTTGGCTGGTAGCGGCATTGAAAAGGCAGAGTGCGGTAAAAAAATTGACCGTCTTTCCGGACAGCGCCCGCAGTTGCGCAACAGCGCGTTCATGCGTTCCCGGTTTTCCGTAGATTTTTCCGTCGACCGTAGCAACCTGATCACTGCCAATGATCAACGCCCCCGGGTAACGATCAGCCACCGCGCGCGCCTTTGCTTCAGCAAGGCGCAGGGCCAGCGCCGGCGGCGCCTCATCCGGTAACGGAGTTTCGTCTGTCTCGGGATTGGCAACTTCAAAAGGCAGGCCAAGGCGACCGAGGAGTTCCCGGCGATACGGGGAGGTAGAGGCAAGGATCAGTTTTTGATGCATGAATGTTATGTACAACAAGGTGTTGCGCGACTAACTTGAAGCAGCACTTTGTTTTGACTTGGAGAGCCAAAAATAATATCATCCAACGTTTAAGTCGTAACAGATCAAGATTGAAAAGAATCAAGGACGCTTTCGTTTTTGCCAGAGAAGGCCGTGTTCTCGAGGGAACGCTGCCGGTATCGGGTTTTGAACGTCTGCAAGATCTCCTGACCGACAGCGAAGGCGAAGTTGCTTTTGTGCTTAAAGGTTTCAAGGGGGAGCGAGGCGAGCCGATGCTGCAAACGCAGATCAGCGGCATCATCGCGCTGGCTTGCCAGCGTTGCCTCGAAGCCATTCCTTTCGATCTCGATGTCGACAACCTGCTGGAAATTGTTCCCGAGGGTGCCGAACTGTCGCAAGACGAGCTGGAAGACGACACTCGGGATTTCCTGCCGGTGGCGAAAGAGCTGGATGTGGTTGAATTCATCGAGGATGAAATTCTGCTGGCCCTTCCGGTTGCGCCGCGGCACGAAAGATGTGGCTTGCCTGGGGCTGCCGATGCTGGCGAACGGGTTCACCCCTTCGCAACACTGGCGGGCCTCAAAGGCAAGCCGAATTGATTTTTTTGGAGTAACAACATGGCCGTTCAACAGAACAAGAAGTCCCCGTCCAAGCGTGGCATGCACCGCGCTCACGATTTCCTGACCAACCCGCCGCTGGCTGTCGAATCCACCACTGGCGAGGTGCACCTGCGTCACCACATCTCCCCGACCGGTTTCTACCGCGGCAAAAAAGTTATCAAGGGCAAGGGCGAGTAATCGTTCGCTGAAGGGCAGGCGGCTCCGCATGGAGCGCCTGCCTTTTCTTTTGCCATGACAACCCGCATCGCCATCGATTGCATGGGGGGAGACCACGGTCCGTCAGTGACGGTGCCGGCGGCGCTTCGCTTTCTTGATGAGCAGGCTGGTGTATCGCTCATCCTGGTTGGCCAGGAGGACGCGATTCGCCCCTTGCTTGCATCCCATGCCAGTAATCCGCGTCTCAGCATCGTTCACGCCAGCGAAATTGTCGGCATGGATGAATCGCCGGCGCTCGCTCTCCGCAACAAGAAGGACTCTTCGATGCGGGTGGCCATCAATCAGGTAAAGAACGGGGATGCCGATGCCTGCGTGTCCGCCGGCAATACCGGAGCACTGATGGCGATATCGCGCTTCGTCCTGAAAATGCTGCCGGGCATCGAACGACCCGCGATTTGCGCGCCGCTCCCAACCGCCAATGGCCATACCCACATGCTTGATCTGGGCGCCAACGTCGATTGTGGTCCGGAACACCTCCTGCAATTTGGCATTATGGGCTCATCGCTGATATCGGCTATGGAGCGCAAGGAGCGCCCGACCGTCGGCATCCTCAATATCGGAGAAGAGGAAATCAAGGGCAACGAGGTCGTGAAAGCGGCCGCCGAGTTGCTGCGTGCCTCTGACCTGAACTTCATCGGCAACGTTGAAGGTGATGGTATCTACAAGGGTGATGCCGATGTGATCGTTTGCGACGGTTTTGTCGGCAACGTCGCGCTCAAGACCTCGGAAGGCTTGGCGCAGATGCTGGCTTCCTCGCTGCGCTCCGAATTCAAGCGCAACTGGCTGACCAAGCTGGCCGCGCTAATCGCCATTTCGGTACTCAACAACTTCAAGAACCGCTTCGATCACCGACGCTACAATGGCGCGATCCTGCTCGGCCTCAAGGGCATTTCAGTCAAGAGCCATGGCTCCGCTGACGAACTGGCTTTCTGTAATGCCTTGTCGCGTGCCTATGAAGCGGCTCAGAACCGAGTTGTCGATCGCATCGCTGAACACCTCGCACGCATGGCAACGCCGCTCCAGGTAGCGGCAACGGAGACTGTCTGAATGTTTTCAAGACTGATTGGCACCGGCAGTTACCTACCGGGCGACCCCGTCACCAATCACGACCTCGCGGCTCGCGGCATCGACACCAACGACGAGTGGATCATTACCCGCACCGGTATCCGCAGCCGCCATCTGGCACCTGCCGGCACCACCTCGAGCGAACTTGGTCTGATTGCCGCCCAGAGGGCATTGGCGATGGCCGATATCGACCCCGCGGAACTCGATCTGATCATTGTCGCAACCTCGACCCCGGATTACATCTTCCCCAGCACAGCCTGCCTGATTCAGGGCAAGCTCGGTAACAAGGGTGCTGCGGCTTTTGACGTGCAAGCGGTTTGCAGTGGCTTCGCCTATGCACTCGGGATCGCCGACAAATTCATCCGTTCCGATAGCCACAAGAAGGCTCTGGTTGTCGGCGCTGAAGTGTTTTCCCGCATCCTCGACTGGAACGATCGCGGCACTTGCGTCCTGTTCGGTGACGGTGCCGGCGCCGTCGTCCTTGAAGCCTCCGACAAACCCGGAATACTCGCGACCGCGATGCACGCCGACGGTAGCCAGAATGGCATTCTCAACGTGCCGGGGCAGGTCTGCAACGGCCAGGTGACCGGCGACCCCTTCCTGCGAATGGATGGTCAGGCCGTGTTCAAGTTCGCGGTGCGGGTCCTGTCCGATATCGCAGAGGAGGTGGCCACAGCCGCTGGCATGCAGACCAGTGATGTCGATTGGCTGATTCCACACCAGGCCAATATTCGCATCATCGAAGCGACCGGCAAGAAGCTGGGTATCAATCGCGACAAAGTCATCGTCACCGTCGACCGCCACGGCAATACCTCTGCCGCGTCTGTTCCTCTGGCGCTTGACGAAGCTGTTCGCGACGGCCGAATCCAGCGTGGCCAGAAAGTGCTGCTTGAGGGTGTCGGCGGTGGTTTCACTTGGGGCGCAGCCCTGCTCGAATTCTGATAACAGGAGACTCTTTTATGTCTTTTGCGTTCGTATTTCCCGGCCAGGGCTCGCAGAGCGTTGGCATGATGGCCGCCTATGGCGATGCCGCCGTGGTTCGCGCCACCTTTGACGAAGCTTCCGCCGCAATTGGCGATGACCTGTGGGCGATGGTTGCCGACGGCCCCGCCGAAGTGCTGACCCAGACCGTCAATACCCAGCCGGTGATGCTGACCGCCGGGATCGCTGCCTGGCGCGTCTGGTGCGAAAAGGGCGGGAAGATGCCGGCCGTCGTCGCCGGGCATAGCCTCGGGGAGTACTCCGCACTGGTCGCTGCCGGTGTCATCGATTTCAAGGATGCCGTGCCGCTGGTCCGCTTGCGTGCCGCCGCCATGCAGGAAGCCGTGCCGCTTGGCACCGGCGCCATGGCAGCAGTGCTCGGCCTCGACAACGCCGGCATCGCCGCCGCCTGTGCCGAAGCGGCGCAGGGTGAAATCGTTGAGCCTGTCAATTTCAATGCCAACGGTCAGACGGTAATCGCTGGCCATAAAGCCGCTGTAGAACGAGCCATGGAGGCCTGCAAAGCCCGTGGCGCAAAGATGGCCAAGGCTTTGCCGGTTTCGGCACCATTTCATTCGTCACTTATCCGCCCGGCTGCCGACAAGCTGGCTGCGCGCCTGGCTGAACTGACGCTGAACGCACCGAAGATTCCGGTGATCAACAACGTGGACGTCGCCATCGAAACCGATCCGGCACGCATTAAGGATGCGTTGATCCGTCAGGCTTACAACCCGGTACGCTGGGTGGAAACCATCCAGAAGATGGCGGCCATTGGCGTCACCACTGTTGCCGAATGTGGCCCAGGCAAGGTTTTGGCGGGCCTGACCAAGCGTTGCGCTGACGGCATTGCCGGTGTTTCGCTGGCAGATGTTACTGCCATTGAAGCCAATATCGGCCTGGAGTAAATGATGCTGAACGACAAGATTGCACTGGTCACCGGCGCCACCCGCGGCATCGGCCGCGCCATCGCGCTTGACCTTGCCAGACAAGGTGCTACCGTGATCGGTACCGCCACCAGTGAGAGCGGTGCTGCCCAGATTTCCGAGTATCTTGCAGAGGCGGGCGCCAAGGGGCAGGGCATCGTCCTGAACGTGACTGACGCTGCGCAAACCGATGCGGTGCTAGCCGATATCGCCAAAACCCTGGGTGCAATCACCATTTTGGTCAACAATGCTGGCATCACCCGCGACAACCTGACCATGCGCATGGGCGATGATGAGTGGGATGCTGTCATCGATACCAACCTCAAGGCAGTCTTCCGGCTGTCGCGTGGCGTGATGCGGGGCATGATGAAGGCGCGCTTCGGACGCATCGTCAATATTTCTTCGGTGGTTGGTTACTCCGGCAATGCCGGCCAGGCCAATTACTGCGCCGCCAAGGCCGGCGTCGCCGGTCTCAGCCGTTCGCTGGCCCGCGAACTGGGTAGCCGCAACATCACCGTCAATTGCGTGGCGCCGGGATTCATCGCCACCGACATGACGCATGCCTTGACCGAAGAGCAGAAGGCAGCCATGCTGGCAACTATTCCGCTGGCGCGTGCGGGCACGCCCGAGGACGTTGCCGGCGCTGTCGGCTTTCTGGTTTCTCCCGCCGCCGCTTACATCACGGGTACGACCGTACACGTGAATGGCGGTATGTTCATGGATTGATTTCGCTAAGCTTCGGCTTTTGGTAGAATCGTAACGTTTTTTTTCGTACCCCCGAGGGGAAGGAGTTTTTCGAATGGATAACATCGTAGAGCGCGTCAAGAAGATCGTCGCCGAACAACTGGGCGTGAACGAAGCGGACATCAAGAACGAGTCCTCTTTCGTGGACGATCTGGGCGCGGATTCCCTGGACACCGTCGAGCTGGTCATGGCTCTGGAAGAGGAATTCGAGTGCGAAATTCCGGATGACCAGGCAGAGAAGATCACGACCGTCCAGCAGGCTGTCGATTACATCCTCGCCAACAAGCAGTAAGCCAATTCCGGTTTGAACCAGGCAAGGCCGGCCTCCTAGGCCGGCCTTGCTACATTTGCTTTCGGAGTGCATATCTTGGCACGTCGCAGAGTCGTCATCACCGGCCTGGGCCTGATTTCCCCGGTTGGTAACAGCGTTGAAGAAGGCTGGCAGAACATCATTGCCGGCGTTTCCGGTATTGCTCCCATTACCCGCTTCGACACCACCACCTTCCCGGTAAAGTTTGCCGGCGAGGTCAAGAATTTCGATATCACCCAATACATTTCCGCCAAGGATGCCCGCCGCATGGATACTTTCATCCATTACGGCCTGGCCGCTGGCATGCAGGCAGTGCGTGATGCCGGCCTGGACAAGGAAGGTGCTGCCGACCCCGAGCGCGTCGGCGTCGCCATCGGTTCCGGCATCGGCGGCTTGCCGCTGATCGAGGAAACCAAGGCCGAGTACGATGCAGCGGGCATCCGCAAGGTATCCCCGTTCTTTGTTCCGGGTTCAATCATCAACATGATCTCCGGCAACCTGTCGATCGAATTCGGCTTCAAGGGCCCGAACATCTCCATCGTCACGGCTTGTACCACCGGCACGCACTCGATCGGCGAAGCTGCGCGGATCATCGAATACGGTGATGCTGACGTGATGGTCGCCGGCGGTGCCGAATCGACCGTTTCGCCGCTGGGCATGGGTGGTTTTTGTGCCGCCCGTGCGCTGTCGACCCGCAACGATGACCCGGCAACGGCCAGCCGTCCTTGGGACAAGGACCGCGATGGATTCGTGCTGGGTGAGGGCGCAGGCGTCCTGGTGCTGGAAGAATACGAACACGCCAAGGCGCGCGGTGCAAAAATCTACGCCGAAGTGGCCGGTTACGGCATGAGCGCGGATGCTTATCACATCACCGCACCGAATATGGATGGCCCCCGCCGCTCGATGGTCAATGCGCTGAAGAACGCTGGTGTCACGCCGGCCGACGTTCAGTACGTCAATGCCCATGGCACGTCGACGCCGCTTGGCGACAAGAACGAGTCGGACGCCATCAATGCGGCCTTTGGTGACGCTGCAAAGAGCATCGTCGTCAATTCGACCAAGTCGATGACCGGCCACCTGCTGGGTGGTGCCGGTGGCGTTGAATCGTTGTTCACCGTGCTGGCAATCCATCACCAGATCTCGCCACCGACCATCAACATCATCAACCAGGATCCGGAGTGCGATCTGGATTACTGCGCGAACAAGGCGCGGCCGATGAAGATTGATGTGGCACTGAAGAACAACTTCGGCTTCGGCGGAACGAACGGCTCGCTGGTCTTCAAGCGCGTCTGATCGTTTTCCCGCTCAGGGAGCGAACGGTGCAGTTTCCGATCATGATCGGACTGCACCGTTCGCGCATTCTGGCGGGCCTCGTCGCGATCAGCGCCATGGTTGCAGCAGCCGGCTTGAGCCTGCTACCACGGTCAACCCAAAATTTGCCCGTATTTTGGCTACTCTGGCTATTCGCCTGCCTGTTGGCAATTCATGGCCTGCGCCCGGTGCGCTACATCATCCGTCTTGAACGCAGCGGATCGGTATCGATTCAGAGCAAACCGGATGCCTCATGGGAAGAGGCGAAATTGGGCGCCACCCTGTTCGTTCATCCGTGGTTGACGGTCTTCAGGCTGCAAACAACCGGCGGAACAGCCAGATCGATTGTCGTTACCGCCGACAGCCTGCCAGCAGGGGATTTTCGGCGCCTGCGCATTTTCCTGCGCTGGCGGCTAAGCATCAGCGCACCGGACGACGGCGCTTGAGGATGGTATTGCGCAATCTGGGTGACAGCTGAGGGTAGTCGCGGGAGAAATGCAGGCCGCGACTTTCACGCCGTTGCATCGCGCAGCGCACGATCAGATCGGCGGTAACTACGAGATTACGCAGTTCGATCAGGTCGTGATTGACACGGAAATTGGCGTAGAACTCGTCAATTTCACGCTTGAGCAACTGAATGCGGTGACGCGCCCGCTTTAGACGCTTGTTGGTGCGGACAATGCCAACATAATCCCACATGAAGCGGCGCAGTTCATCCCAGTTGTGGGAAATCACCACTTCCTCGTCGGCATCGGTGACACGGCTCTCGTCCCAGGCCGGTAGTGTCGGGAAGCGACCAGGTTTTTGCGACAAAATGTCGTTTACCGCAGCTTCAGCAAAAACCAGACATTCGAGCAAGGAATTAGAGGCGAGACGGTTGGCGCCGTGCAGGCCCGTACATGAAGCTTCGCCGGCAACATACAAACCCTCGACATCAGTCCGTCCGCGCTGATCACTGACGATGCCACCACAGGTGTAGTGGGCGGCTGGCACGACCGGAATCGGTTCGCGGGCAATATCGATTCCCAATTCCAGGCATCGCGCATGAATGTTTGGGAAGTGTGCCTTGATGAAGGCTTCGCCCTTGTGGCTGATATCCAGATACACACAGTCCAGACCGCGTTTCTTCATCTCGAAGTCAATGGCGCGGGCGACGATATCACGCGGCGCCAGTTCCTCGCGGGCATCGTGCTCCGGCATGAAACGGCTGCCATCCGGCAGTTTCAGCAAGCCACCTTCGCCCCGCACGGCTTCGGAAATCAGGAAGGATTTCGCCTGCGGATGGTAGAGGCAGGTGGGATGGAACTGAATGAATTCCATGTTCGCAACCCGGCAACCCGCACGGTAGGCCATGGCGATCCCGTCACCGGTCGAGGTGTCCGGGTTGGTGGTGTAGAGGTAGACCTTGCCCGCGCCCCCGGTCGCCAGAAGCGTACTCGGCGCGCCGATGGTCAGCACTTCGCCGGAACGCGAATCCAGGACATAGGCCCCGTAGCAACGATTGGCCGTCGCCCCGAGTTTGTCGCCGGTAATCAGGTCGACGGCAATGTGATGCTCGAAAATGGTGATATTCGGATGATTGCGCACCTTGCGCGTCAGTGTCTCCTGAACGGCTTGTCCGGTGGCATCGGCGACATGGATTACTCGCCGCGCACTGTGGCCGCCTTCGCGGGTCAGGTGATAGCCGGATTCATCCTTGGTGAAGGGCACGCCCTGTTCGATCAGCCACTCAATGGCCCGGCGACCGTTTTCGACGACAAATCGGGTTGCCGCCTCGTCGTTCAGCCAGGCGCCCGCCACCAGCGTGTCCTGAATGTGCGCCTCGATCGAATCGCGATTATCCAGCACTGCGGCAATGCCGCCCTGAGCCCATCCCGACGCGGAATCCTCAAGGGTTCGCTTGCTGACCATCGCGACGCGACAGCTTGACGCCAGGCGCAAGGCCGCCGACTGCCCGGCCAATCCGCTACCGATGATCAGGACATCAAATTTCTTCACTGCTGTACTCGTGGGGGTGATGTTTTGGGCCGAATATAGCACGCAAGAAACGATTCATCCCGTTACAGTCAGTCACAAGAATTGATATTCCCGACTACGTTAGTCAATTTCTGCTGCGTTATACTCCGCCAAACAAAGCAACAACCATCCACAGGGAAGCGACAGCCATGAGTGAGCGCGAAGTCGATCAGGTGCTGGTCGAAAGGGCGCAAGGCGGTGATCAGCGCGCCTTCGACCAATTGGTCAGCAAGTACCAGCGCAAGCTGGGTCGCCTGCTGTCGCGCTTCATTCGCGACCCGGCTGAAGTGGAGGATGTCGCCCAGGAAGCCTTCATCAAAGCCTATCGCGCCCTCCCTTCGTTCCGCTGCGAAAGTGCCTTTTACACCTGGCTTTATCGCATCGGCATCAACACGGCTAAGAATTACCTCGTCTCGCAGGGGCGTCGCGCGCCGACCTCCACTGAATTTGACAGCGAAGAAGCCGAGAGCTTCGAGGATGCCTCGCAATTGCGTGACATCAACACGCCTGAAAGCCTGCTCCTTTCCAAGCAAATCGGGCAGACGGTGAATGCCGCGATGGATGCGCTGCCAGAAGAGTTGCGGACCGCCATCGTGTTGCGTGAGATCGAAGGGCTGTCCTACGAGGAGATTGCTGGAATCATGGATTGCCCCATCGGCACCGTCCGTTCCCGTATTTTTCGGGCCCGCGAGGCAGTGGCAGCGAAACTGCGCCCCTTGCTCGATACGGCGCCTGATCGTCGGTGGTAGGCATGCAACGCGAAGCCAGCACGATCAAGGGCGTCATCCGCTCTCTGGAAGGCCCGCAGGCTGTGGTCGAAGTTGAACACGGTGGCTGCGGTCGTTGTCATGAGCCGGGCGGCTGTGGCGGGCAGCAATTGACCCAGATTTTCTGCAGCGGCCCGAAAACCTACCTGGTTGAAAACACCTGTGGCGCTGCGGTTGGTGAACGGGTCACCATAGCCATTGCCGCTGGCACGGTAGCACGAACAGCCAATCTGGCCTACGGTACGCCACTGCTCGGCGCCATTGCCGGCGCGGTGGCCGGTACGGCCGTAGGTGGCGACCTGGGCGGAATGGTCGGTGCTGCTGCTGGACTTATAGCCGCCTATGTTTTTATCCGCCGACATGGCGATCGAAACGCTGGAAATTCTGCCAGTCACCCCCATATCGTTTCGCGTTCCTAGCAGATTCAGGAGGTTAACTACCCATGAAACGTTTCGCGGCTGTTTTGTCGTTCTGGTTCATTTCAACGCTGGCCGTCGCCCAGACGCGCGGACTGCCGGACTTTACAGAGTTGGCTGAAAAGCAGGGGCCGGCGGTGGTCAACATCAGCACGACGCAGGTCGTGCGCAATCAGACGCAGGCCATGCCGTTCCCGTTTGATGAAAACGATCCGGCCTTCGAGTTTTTCAAGCGTTTCATGCCGCGTGTACCTGGTGGCAACGCGCCGCCGCGGGATTTTGAGAACAAGTCGCTGGGTTCCGGTTTCATCATCAGTTCCGATGGTTACATCCTGACCAATGCCCACGTTGTCGATGGCGCTGACGAGGTCACTGTTCGTCTGACCGACAAGCGCGAGTACAAGGCCAAGACCATCGGGGCGGACAAGCGTACCGATGTTGCGCTGATCAAGATCGAGGCCAGCGGCCTGCCTGCCGTCAAACTGGCCGATATCTCGCAACTGAAGGTGGGCGAATGGGTCGTTGCCATCGGCTCGCCTTTTGGTTTTGATAACTCCGTAACGGCCGGTATTGTCTCGGCCAAAGGGCGCTCATTGCCGCAGGAAAACTACGTTCCCTTCATTCAGACCGACGTTGCGATCAACCCCGGCAATTCCGGCGGTCCCTTGTTCAACATGCGCGGCGAAGTGGTTGGCATCAACTCCCAGATCTACAGCCGCAGCGGGGGCTACATGGGCGTTTCCTTCGCCATCCCCATCGATGTTGCCATGGAAATCCAGCAGCAACTCCGCGCCAGCGGCAAGGTCAGCCGCGGTCGCCTCGGGGTGGTCATTCAGGAAGTCAGCAAGGAACTCGCCGATTCGCTTGGGCTGAGCAAGCCGATGGGCGCGGTGGTCAATGCGGTCGAAAAGGGCGGACCGGCGGACAAGGCCGGGATCGAGCCGGGCGATGTCATCCTCAAATTCGATGGCAAGGCGATCAATAGTTCCGGTGATCTGCCACGTCTGGTCGGCGCTACTCGCCCGGGTACCCGCTCGGTACTGCATATCTGGCGTAAGGGCGCCAATCGCGATATGCCGATTACAGTCGGCGAAATCGTCGATGACAAGCAGGCCAGCGCTCGCCAGCCACGGAGCGGCAAGCCGACCGAGCAGGCGGCCAATCGCCTTGGCCTGGTGGTGAGTGAGCTGACTGCCGACCAGCGAAAGGAATTGAAGATCTCCGGGGGCCTGCTGATCGAAGACGTCCGCGGCACCGGTAGCCGCACCGATCTGCGAAGCGGCGACATCATTCTCGCCCTAATCAGTAAGGGGGCGACGACCGAAATCAAGACCGTCGAACAGTTCAATCGCCTGCTGTCCCAGTTCGAAAAGGGCAGCAATGTCACCTTGCTGGTCCGGCGCGGCGAAATGCAGACTTTTGTGACGATCAAGGGTCTGAATGGCAATTGAACTGACACTGATCAGTCGCAGCTATTGCCACCTCTGTCACGACATGGAGGTGGCTCTGGCGCCACTTGCAAACGAGTTCGGCGTGATGGTGACGGTCGTCGATGTCGATGCCGATCCGGCCCTCGATGCCCGCTACGACGAACTGGTGCCAGTGCTGCTCCATGGCGAAACCGAGCTCTGCCACTACTTCCTTGACGAGGCCAAAACCCGTGAATATTTGGCCGGAATCCGCTAGAATTCAGGGTCTTCCGAATCGCTAAGGGCGCCGTTAGCGCCCTTTTTTACTGCCCGCAATGGACCACATCAGAAACTTCAGCATCATCGCCCACATCGACCACGGCAAATCGACCCTGGCCGATCGAATCATCCATCTCTGCGGCGGCCTGTCCGATCGCGAAATGGAGGCGCAGGTGCTCGATTCGATGGATATCGAGCGCGAGCGTGGCATTACCATCAAGGCCCAGACTGCTGCCCTGAGTTACAAGGCGCGTGACGGCAAGGTCTACAATCTGAACCTGATCGATACTCCGGGACACGTCGACTTTTCCTACGAAGTCTCACGCTCCCTGTCCGCCTGCGAGGGCGCATTGCTCGTCGTCGATGCGTCTCAGGGCGTCGAGGCACAAACGGTGGCCAACTGCTACACCGCCATCGAACTGGATGTCGAAGTCGTGCCGGTGCTCAACAAGATCGACTTGCCCTCGGCCGATCCCGACAATGCGCGTCAGGAAATCGAGGATGTCATCGGTATCGACGCCACCGACGCCGTGCTAGCCTCTGCCAAAACCGGCTTGGGTGTTGAGGATATCCTCGAAGCCGTGGTCGCCAAGGTGCCGCCACCGAAGGGCGATCCCGATGCGCCGCTGAAGGCACTGATCATCGACTCCTGGTTCGACAACTATGTGGGCGTGGTGATGCTGGTACGCGTGGTCGATGGGGCAATGCGTCCGAAGGACAAGCTGTTCTTCATGGCGACCGAAGCAACCCAGCTTTGCGAGCAGGTTGGCGTGTTTTCCCCCAAGTCTGTGCAGCGCAGCGAATTACGCGCCGGCGAAGTCGGTTTCGTCATTTCCGGCATCAAGGAACTGAAAGCAGCCAAGGTCGGCGATACGATCACCAAGGCCGACGCCAAGGCCACAGAGCCTTTGCCCGGCTTCAAGGAAATCAAGCCGCAGGTGTTCGCCGGGCTCTACCCCGTTGAATCAAATCAGTACGACTCGCTGCGCGAATCGCTGGAGAAACTCAAACTCAACGACGCCTCGCTTCAGTATGAGCCGGAAGTGTCGCAAGCACTTGGTTTCGGCTTCCGCTGTGGCTTCCTCGGCCTGCTGCACATGGAGATTGTTCAGGAGCGCCTGGAACGCGAATTTGACCAGGATCTGATCACCACGGCACCCACCGTCGTTTACGAAGTGGTGCAGCGTGACGGCAGCGTGATCCAGGTCGAAAACCCGGCGAAACTACCGGAAATCTCGAAGATCGAGGAAGTGCGCGAACCGATCATCACCGCCACCATCTTCGTGCCGCAGGATTACCTGGGTAACGTAATCACCCTTTGTAACCAGAAACGGGGCAATCAGGTCGATATGCACTACCACGGCCGGCAAGTGAAGCTGGTTTACGAAATGCCGATGGCCGAAGTGGTGATGGATTTCTTCGACAAGCTTAAATCCTGCTCCAAGGGTTATGCTTCCCTCGACTACGATTTCAAGGAATACCGCGCTGCCGATGTCGTCAAGCTCGACATCCTGATCAACAGCGAAAAAGTCGATGCGCTGTCGCTGATCGTTCATCGCTCGAATTCGCAGTATCGCGGTCGCGAACTGGCCTCCAAGATGCGTGAACTGATCCCGCGTCAGATGTACGACGTGGCCATTCAGGCAGCCATCGGTTCGCACATTATCGCCCGTGAAAACGTCAAGGCCATGCGCAAGGACGTGCTGGCCAAGTGCTATGGTGGCGACATCTCCCGTAAGAAAAAGCTGCTGGAAAAGCAGAAGGCCGGCAAGAAGCGCATGAAGCAGGTCGGTAGCGTCGAAATTCCGCAGGAGGCTTTCCTCGCCGTGTTGCGCGTCGACAACTGAGACAGGACCGTTAACCCCGATGAATTTCGCACTGATTCTTTTTGCTCTGCTGGTCATCACCGGCGTGCTTTATGCGCTCGATGTCCTCAAGTTCCGCAAATTGCGCGCCAAGGATGCCAAGGAGCCATTGTGGGTAGAGTGGGGCGCCGGTTTCTTCCCGGTCATCCTGATCGTTTTCGTCCTCCGCTCCTTCCTTTTCGAGCCGTTCAAAATTCCATCGGGCTCGATGATTCCGACCCTGCTGGTCGGCGACTTCATCCTCGTCAACAAATTCACCTACGGCATCCGTCTGCCGGTAATCAACAAAAAGATCATCAGCCTGAACGACCCGCAACGCGGCGACGTCATGGTTTTCCGCTATCCGGAAGATCCATCGCTGGACTACATCAAGCGGGTAATCGGCGTTCCCGGCGATACCGTGGCCTACCAGAACAAGAAGCTAAGCATCAACGGTCAACCTGTGGAAATGACCAAAATGGCCGACTATCTGCACCCAGAGCGTCTGTATTACTCGGAGCAGTACACCGCCAAAATCGGCAACGTTGAACACCGCCTGCTCAACGATACGGATGCACCGGCCTTTATTCCCGATGCCGGGCGCTTCCCGCACCGTGAAAATTGCACTTACAATGCCATAGGCGTTATCTGCAAGGTGCCGCCCGGTCACTATTTCATGATGGGCGACAATCGCGATAACAGCCGTGACAGTCGTGCCTGGGGTTTCGTGCCGGAGGAGAATATTGTCGGCAAGGCATTCTTCATCTGGTTGAACTTCAGTGATCTCGGTCGCATTGGCTCGTTCAGGTAAGGGGATGGATATGATCAAGCATCAACGTGGCATAGCACTTTCCGGGCTGATTTTCTGGGGCATCGTCATCGCGCTGGTTGCCGTGCTCGGCATGAAGGTCGCGCCGACGGCCATCGAGTATTACAAGATCGTCAAGGACATCAAGGCCGTTGCCGCCCAGGCCGGTCCGGAATCTACCGTGGCCGATATCCGTAAATCCTTCGACAAATTCGCCGAGGTCGATCACCTGACCGATTTCAACTCGTCACAGCTGGAAATTTCCAAGGACGGTGGCAAGGTTGTGATCGAATTTGCCTACGAAAAGCGCATTCCGCTGTTCGCCAACATCAGCCTCCTGATCGACTACCAGGGATCATCGGCTAAGTAGGCATGGCGGAGCCGTCCATCGCCGACCGCCTGGGGTATCGATTCGCTGATCCGGCATTGCTGCGAAACGCGCTGACGCATCGCAGCTTTGGCACGCCCAACAACGAGCGACTGGAGTTTCTCGGCGACGGGATACTTGATTTTGTCATTGCCTCGCTGCTTTACCAGCGCTTTCCTGAGCTTCCCGAGGGCGACCTGTCGCGCCTGCGTGCCAACCTCGTCCGGCAGGACACCCTGCACCAACTGGCGAAATCACTCGACCTCGGGCAATCCTTGCGTCTGGGTGAAGGGGAATTGCGTAGCGGTGGCGCTGAGCGTCCGTCTATACTGGCAGATGCCCTTGAGGCCATTCTTGGTGCCATCTATCTCGATGGCGGCTTCGAAAAAGCCGCCGGCTTCATCGAGCGGCTCTACACGCAGGAAATTGCCGCCCTGAAACCGGGTAGCCCGAAAAAAGACCCGAAGACCAGCCTTCAGGAATGGCTGCAGGGCCGCAAGAAGGCCCTGCCGCAATATGAATTGCTGGAAACCAGCGGCGCCTCACATGAACAGCATTTCACCGTTGCCTGCCATATCCAGAACCCGACCTTGCGCACCGTCGGCCAGGGAAGCAGCCGCCGTATCGCCGAGCAGGCTGCCGCCGAACTCGCCCTGAAAGCATTGAATCCATGAAAATGATCCGTTCCGGCTATCTGGCCATCGTTGGCCGGCCCAACGTCGGCAAGTCGACCCTGCTCAACCGGCTGGTAGGTGAAAAAATCAGCATCGTCTCGCGCAAGGCGCAGACGACGCGTCACCGCATTACCGGCATCCTGACCAACGACGATGCGCAGTTCGTGTTTGTCGACACTCCTGGCTTTCAGACCAAGTTTTCCAATGCCCTGAATCGCGCCATGAACCGTGGCGTGACCCAGACGCTGAACGATGTCGACGTCGTGCTCTTCGTTATTGAAGCCGGTCGTTACGATGCGAAGGATAAGGCGGTGGTTCGCCTGTTGCCGAAAGACCGGCCGGTCATCCTGGTAGTCAACAAGACTGACCAGTTGAAGAGTCGCGAGGCGCTGCTGCCGTTTCTCGCCGAAGTATCTGCCGACCACGACTACGCTGCAGTGGTACCCATAAGCGCCGCCAAGGGGCGCCAGACTGACAATCTCCTAAGCGAGGCGCGCAAGCATCTGCCCAACGACGGCTTGATGTTCCCGGAAGATGACCTCACCGACAAGAGCGAGCGCTTTCTTGCCTCGGAATACATCCGCGAAAAGGTTTTTCGGCTGCTTGGTGACGAGTTGCCGTACGCCACCGCCGTGGAAATTGAGAAATTCGAAGTCGAAGGCAACCTGCGCCGGATTTTTGCCGCGATTGTCGTAGACCGCGAGAGCCACAAGGCCATCGTCATCGGCAAAGGAGGCGATTCGCTCAAGCGTATTGCCAGCGAGGCCCGCCAGGACATGGAGCGCCTGTTCGATGGCAAGGTCTATCTTGAAGTCTGGGTCAAGGTTAAATCCGGCTGGAACGACGACGAGCGCTTGCTGAAAAGCCTCGGCTACGAATAAAGCCCCCGGCGGTACGATGAATCAGCGCAGCAAGGTGGATGCCCAGCCAGCCTATGTGCTGCACAGCATTCCTTTTCGCGAAACCAGCCTGATCGTCGAAGTCTTCACCCGCGATTTCGGACGCATGGCGCTGCTGGCACGCGGCGCGCGGCGGCCGAGGGCAGCCATCCGTGGCCTGCTGATGGGCTTTCAGCCTCTCGAAATCGGCTGGGCCGGCAAGGGCGAGGTGCTGACGCTGATGAAGGCCGAGTGGCAGGGCGGCCAGCCGCTCCTGGCCGGCGACGCACTGTTTTGCGGCTATTACCTCAACGAACTGCTGATGCACCTGCTACCTCGCGAGGATGCCCATCCGCTGCTGTTTCGCAAGTATGGCGAAATGCTGCAATCGCTCGCTGGAGGCAACAATGGCAAGGTTCAAGAGGCCGACCTTCGGTGCTTCGAGAAATCCCTGCTTCAAGAACTCGGCTATGGACTGATGCTGGACCACGATGCCAGGGGAGACGCGGTTGCTGCCGATGCGCTGTACACCTACCGCATGGAATACGGCCCCTTGCGCCTGAGTCATGCGGACGAATCGGCGCAGGCGATTTCCGGAAAAACCCTGCTTGATCTTGCCGCCGAGAACTTTGATGACCCGCGCACGCGGATCGAGGCAAAATCGCTGATGCGAACCTTGATGAACTATTACCTGGCCGGCAGGGAACTCGAAACCCGAAAAATATTCAAGGAATTACAGGAGCTATGATGATCGAACTCGGTGTCAATATCGACCACGTCGCCACCGTCCGCCAGGCACGGCGCACTTATGAACCGGATCCACTGTGGGCGGCTGTTGAAGCACACCTTGGGGGTGCTGACGGGATTACCGTGCACCTGCGCGAGGACCGCCGGCATATTCAGGATGCCGACATCCGCCGCTTGAAGGAAAGCACGCAGATCAAGCTCAATTTCGAGATGGCCGCTACCGAGGAGATGGTCGCTTTCGCCTGCGGTATCAAGCCGGAAATGGCCATGCTGGTACCGGAAGGGCGGCATGAGGTGACCACCGAAGGTGGACTGGACATTGTCAGGCAGGAAGCACGCCTGCGTGATGTCATCAGCCGTCTCGCCGACGCTGGCATCACCACCAGCGTCTTCATCGATGCAGAATTCCCACAAATCGAGGCTGCCGCCCGCATCGGCGCCCGTGTCTGCGAAATTCACACCGGCCCCTACGCCCACGCCTTTCACGCTCAGGGTCGGGATGCAGAAGCGCCAGCGGTACTCCGCGAGCTGGCGAAAATCCGCGATGCAGGCCATGCCATCCGTCAGTTGGGCATGCGCTTCAACGCCGGACATGCACTGAATTATTACAACGTGCAGCCGGTCGCCCGTCTGCCGGGCATTCGCGAGCTCCATATTGGTCATGCAATTGTCAGCCGCGCGATCTTTGTTGGTCTGCGCGAAGCCGTGCGCGAGATGAAGGCGCTGATGCGCGAGGCGGCCGGGCAGGGCGAATGATCTACGGGATCGGCACCGATATTGTCGCCATCAAGCGCCTGCAGGCCTTTTGGGAGCGCCATGGCGACAAGGCGCGGGAACGCTTGCTGGCACCACAGGAATATGCGGCTTTCGACGCTGCAAGCGACAAAGGCCGCTTTCTCGCCAAGCGCTTTGCCGCCAAGGAAGCCTTTAGCAAGGCGCTCGGCACGGGTATCCGCCCGCCAGCGACACTGAACGCTATCGCAGTCACCCACGATGCGCTCGGCAAGCCCAGGATCAGCTGCTGCGGTGAACTCGAAAAACTGCTTAAAAACCAGCGCCTGAGCGCCCAACTCTCGATCAGCGACGAAGCGGATTACGCTGTCGCATTCGTCATTCTGGAGCAAGCATGACTCATTTACCCCTCGGTCCCTTGATGATCGATATCGCTGGCACAACGCTGACCGATCTCGATCGCGAGCGGCTCTGTCATCCGCTGGTCGGCGGCATCATTCTTTTCACGCGCAACTTTGCCGATTTGCGGCAACTTTCCGCGTTGACCGCAGAAATCCACGCGCTGCGCACGCCGCAGTTGCTGATCGCTGTCGATCACGAAGGCGGCCGGGTGCAGCGTTTCCGAGAAGGTTTTACCCGGCTGCCGAGTATGTCCACCCTGGGCAAATGCTGGAACGAGGATCCGGAAGCAGGGCAGATAGCGGCGGAGCAGGTGGGCTTTGTCCTTGCTGCCGAACTGCGTGCTCACGGCATCGATTACGCCTTCACGCCGGTGCTCGATCTCGATTACGGTCCGTCGCGCGTCATCGGTGATCGTGCCTTCCATCGTGATCCGGAGGTTGTCGCAACCCTCGCCGGTGCCCTCTCTGCCGGCCTGAGGGCAGGGGGAATGGGGAACTGCGGCAAGCACTACCCTGGCCACGGCTACGTGATCCCGGACTCTCATGTTGAACTGCCGGTCGACGACCGACCGCTTGCTGCCATGCAGGATGACTTGTTGCCTTACCGTCGCCTGAAGCTGGATGGGGTCATGGCCGCGCATGTCATCTATGAATGCTTCGACTGCAATACTGCCGTATTTTCAAATAAATGGATTGACTATCTAAGAAACGACATTAATTTTAACGGTGTCGTTTTTACTGACGATCTATCGATGGCGGGTGCTGGTGTCGTCGGCGACATGGTTGCCCGCGTCACTACCGCTTACGCCGCAGGATGCGACATGCTGCTCGTCTGCAACAGCCCAGAGGCGGTTGGTGATGTGCTGACCCGCTGGCAGCCCATCGTCGATCCGCAGCGCACCCAGCGTATCGAATCACTGGCTGGCGCTAAACAGCAACCCCCCTCACGCGCGCAGCTTCAGGATATGCCTCGCTACCAGGCCGCGCTGGCGACGATCGCCACACTGAGCGCGACCTGAAAAGCAATCGGGCAGCCGAAGCTGCCCGATTGAATACTGCCGGAAACGCGAAGATTACTTGACGCGGTTCTTGTACTCGTCGGTACGGGTGTCGATTTCGATCTTGTCGCCAATGCTGACGAAGGCCGGAACCGGCAGCTCGAAGCCAGTGGCAAGCTTGGCCGGCTTCATGACCTTGCCAGAGGTATCGCCCTTGACGGCCGGCTCGGTGTAAACGACTTCACGGACAACGCTGTTCGGCAATTCCACGGAAATGGCCTTGCCGTTGTAGAAAACAACTTCGCAAGCCAGACCGTCTTCCAGATACTTCAGGGCGTCGACCATGTTTTCCGCCTCAACTTCGTACTGGTTGTACTCGGCGTCCATGAAAACGTACATCGGGTCGGCGAAGTAGGAGTAGGTCACTTCCTTCTTGTCGAGGATGATCTGTTCAAACTTGTCGTCGGCCTTGTAAACCGCTTCGGATGCAGCGCCCGACAGCAGGTTCTTGAGCTTCATCTTGACGACGGCGGCGTTGCGGCCAGACTTGTTGTACTCGGTCTTCTGGACGACGAGCGGGTCGGCACCAACCATAATGACGTTGCCGGAGCGGAGTTCCATTGCGGTCTTCATTCGGGATTCTCTAAGTCAGAAAAAGAAAAACGTTAAATTATACGCTTGAAGCACAGAATTTGACGAGACCGCTGGCGAGATCATCCTGTGCCAACAAAGTCAGCAACCACCGCCGATGGTGGCGCGCCACAGCAGAATATGCTGCGGCAAAGTCAGCCCACGCCTCACCCACACTTCCTTCGCGATTCCACGCCAGGAACATCTGCCGGATCACGGCAACCGCCTCCGGCGAGGCATCAGCACAATAAAGATCAAGAAATGCATTCAGCTTCGGCAGATGCGCGTCATCATCCTGCCGGTAGATTTGCCAGACAAAAGGTTTTCCAGCCCATTGGGCACGCAGAAAAGAATCCTCGCCCCGCACAAAATTGAGATCGCAGCGACGGAGCAGGGCGTCGAAATCGTCCTGCGCCAGAAATGGAATCGGCTCGACAGTCAGTTGCCCGCGCTGCCACGGCCCATCGCCCCCCAGCACCTCCGACACCGCCGTCAGCGGCTTGCCCGGTGGCACCAGGCAACGTACCGGCTGACCGCCCTGCGCAAAGGCCACCAGCAATTCGCCCACCGGTGCTGTCTCGTAGCAGAACAGACTGACCGTCAGCGTTTGATTGGCGGCAAGCGCCTGATCAGCCTCGGCAAGGGTGTCCAGCGGCGCAACACAATCGCGCTCGCGCAGCAGCCCGCCCGTTCCGGCGACGAAACCCGGAAAATAAAAATGCTTTACCAACGGCAGCGTCGGGTGGGGCGATGCCAGACCATGGCAGGACTGCGCCCAGGATTCCGCCGTCAGGTATTCCAGGTTGATCCAGCACGGACGCGGCTGCGTGGCTGCCATTTGGGCAATATAGTCCGCCGGCAATTCGCAGGCGAAGGCTTCGATAATCACGTCAAAAACCGGGTTCACCGCAGATGATGCCTGCCAGTGATGAATCTCGACCCCGGCGACGCGCTGCACCGATTTTTTACCATCCAGCGTTGGACAGATCGCATGCAAAGCCGACAGATCATCGACCCACAGTCGAACCTGCCGGCCATGCTCGGCAACCAGTTGGCGTGAAAGGCGCCAACACACGCCGATGTCGCCAAAATTATCGACGACACGACAAAAGATGTCCCAATGAAGCTGCATGGACGCCATGCTAACATCCCAGCCATGTCTGCCTTCGAAGACCCGATTTCCTGCACTGCCTGCCCTCGGCTGGCGGCCCATCTGAGCAGTATTCGCCAACGTGATCCGGACTGGCATGCCCTGCCGGTGCCTGCCTTCGGATCGCTGGATGCCGAACTTCTCGTCGTCGGGCTGGGTCCGGGGGAACGTGGCGCTAACCGGACCGGCCGCCCCTTTACCGGCGATGTAGCTGGAGAGTTGCTGTACCCGGCACTGCACCGATACGGCTTTGCCAGCGTTGCAGAGCCCCTGGGCAGCGACCAATGGGCCAATCCAGCAATGACACTGAGCAATTGCCGGATCACCAATGCCGTCCGCTGCCTGCCGCCCGCCAACAAACCAACGACGGCCGAGATTCGCCAGTGCAACCAGCACCTGCAGAACGAACTGGCTGCCATGCAGTGCCTGAAGGTGATTGTTGCGCTGGGCGCAATCGCTCATCAGGCGCTCCTGCAGGCCTACGGCCTCAAACTGAAGGCGCTTGCCTTCGGACACAACGTGCTCCACGAGCTGCCGGATGGCCGTGTCCTGATCGACAGCTACCACTGCAGTGGTTACAACTGGCGCACTGGCCGCCTGAGTCGCGAAAGCTTCGAAGCTGTCTTCGCCGGCGTCCGTCAGATCATCAAGTAAAATAGTATTGCCATGGCCTTTGATGCCAAAGCCTTTCTGGCGACCTTGACCGAACTGCCTGGCGTTTACCGCATGCTCGATGCGGCGGGCGCGCTACTTTACGTTGGTAAGGCCAAGAATCTGAAGAAGCGTGTCAGCTCGTATTTTCGCGAGAACCTCGCCAGTCCGCGCATCGCGCACATGGTGAGCCAGATTGCGCAGATCGAGACCACAGCCACCCGCACCGAAGCGGAAGCGCTGCTTCTTGAAAACAACCTGATCAAGTCGCTGTCGCCGCGCTACAACATCCTCTTTCGCGACGACAAATCCTACCCGTACATCCTCCTCACGCGCGGCGACTTTCCGCGTCTGGGATTCTTTCGGGGCAATCCCGATCGCAAGGCCGACTATTTCGGCCCGTATCCATCGACCTGGGCGGTTCGTGACAGCATTCATCTGTTGCAAAAAATGTTTCGGCTGCGCACCTGTGAAGATAGCGTCTTCGCCAACCGCTCGCGCCCCTGCCTGCTTTACCAGATCAAGCGTTGCAGCGGCCCCTGCGTCGGGCTGATCGCACCGGAGGACTACGCCGCCGATGTCCAGCTCGCGGCGATGTTCCTGCTCGGCAAGCAGCAGGAGGTCATCAAGCGCCTCACTTCCGCCATGGAAGCCGCCAGCCTGGCGCTGGCCTTCGAGCAGGCAGCGATCTATCGCGACCAGATTCAGTCCCTGCATCAGGTTCAGGAAAAGCAGTTTGTTTCCAGCAGCAAGGGCGAGGACTGCGACATCGTGGTCGCTGTCGCCGAAGCAGGGCAGCTCTGTGTCAATCTCGCTATGGTCCGCGGCGGCCGGCACTTGGGTGACCGCCCGCTGTTCTCCAGCCAGGCCGGCGATTCCAGCGCGGAGGAGGGCCTCAGCGCCTTCCTGCGCCAGCACTACGCCACCCATCCCTTGCCCGGTCGCCTGCTGGCCCATCCATCGCCAAGCGGTGATGAGCGCGCGGAAGACGAGACTGCACTCTCCGAACTCACCGGACGACCGATCGTGATTCAGGATGCACGTAGCCTGATGCACAAGGCCTGGGTCGATATGGCGCTGCAAAATGCCCACTTGGCAATCCTCGCCCGTAATCAGGCATCAGCCCAGCAGGAGCAGCGCCTGACATCGTTGCAGCAAGCCCTGGGCCTGAATGACAGCCTTGCCAGGATCGAATGTTTTGACATCAGCCACACCCTCGGTGAGGCGACCGTCGCTTCTTGCGTTGTCTACGATGGCAACCAGATGAAAAAATCCGATTACCGGCGCTTCAATATCCGCGACATCACGCCCGGTGATGACTACGCCGCCATTCGGCAGGCCGTGCTCCGCCGTTACGAGCGCGTGGCAGGCGGGGAGGGCGTTGCGCCGGACCTGATCCTGATCGACGGCGGCAAAGGGCAGGTGGCTTCCGCCTTTTCAGCACTGGCAGATCTTGGCCTTGCCGAATTGCCCATGCTGGGCGTCGCCAAGGGTGAAGCCCGCAAGCCCGGACTCGAAACGCTCATCTTTCCCGATGGCCGCGAGCCGCTCAATCTCTCCGCGAACAGCCCGGCGCTGCACCTGATTCAGGAAATCCGCGACGAAGCGCACCGCTTTGCCATTACCGGCCACCGTGCCAAACGCGCCAAACCGCGCAAAACCTCGACGCTGGACAGTCTGCCTGGAATCGGCCCGGCGCGCCGCAAGTCGCTGATCGCCCGTTTCGGCGGCCTCGCCGGTGTCCGCGAAGCCACAGTTGACCAGCTTGCCGAAGTGCCAGGCATCAGCCACGATCTGGCCGAAAAGATCTATTCCGCTTTACACTGAGACATGCCGTACAACCTGCCCATTCTATTGACCTGGCTGCGGATCGTCGCGATACCGCTGCTCATCGCCATTTATTACGTTCCTGACAGCTGGGCGACGCCGCATGAGCGCGACCTGACGGCGACGCTGATTTTCATGGCGGCCGGCATTACCGACTGGGCAGACGGCTACCTTGCCCGCAAACTAAACCAGACCTCTGCCTTTGGCGCCTTTCTTGATCCGGTAGCCGACAAACTGATGGTCGCCGCCGCGCTGATCGTACTCGTGCAATTGGGACGCACCGACGCCATCATCGCCACCATCATCATTGGCCGCGAAATCACCATCTCCGCCCTGCGCGAGTGGATGGCAAAAATCGGTGCGGCCAAGAGTGTTGCCGTGTCAATGCTCGGCAAGATCAAAACAACCGCGCAGATGGTGGCTATTCCGATGCTGCTCTACAAACTGCCGCTTTTCGGTTTCGACATGCTGCAACTCGGTCACTGGTTGATCTGGATCGCCGCGTTGTTGACGCTCTGGTCGATGGGTTACTACCTGCGCATGGCCTGGCCCGAGATCCTCAAAAGAACAGCAGAAAAATAAGATGCGAATGTTGACAAATCCCACCGCTGGCCTATAATGCGCGCTCTGTTCGACGCGGGAGTAGCTCAGTTGGTAGAGCGCAACCTTGCCAAGGTTGAGGTCGCGAGTTCGAGACTCGTCTCCCGCTCCAGTTAATACTGGCGGAGCAAGTTGAAACAGTTGGCAGTACGCAAGAGATTGTAGGCGGGGCGCGGTAGCAAAGCGGTTATGCACCGGATTGCAAATCCGTGTAGGTCGGTTCGACTCCGGCCCGCGCCTCCAGAGATTCTGCGGGAGTAGCTCAGTTGGTAGAGCGCAACCTTGCCAAGGTTGAGGTCGCGAGTTCGAGACTCGTCTCCCGCTCCAAATAAAAAGGGAAAGCGATGATCGCTTTCCCTTTTTTGTATCGGCTTGCCGTAGTATCAGCGGCAAACCAGCCCGGATGGTGAAATTGGTAGACACAAGAGACTTAAAATCTCTCGCTCATTGAGCGTACCGGTTCGATTCCGGTTCCGGGCACCAAGGCGAATTCAATGATCATTTACGACCTGTGCTGTAACAATGGCCATCGTTTCGAAGGCTGGTTCCGCAGCGCTGAGGATTTTCAGCAGCAGAGCGACCGGCACCTAGTGAGTTGTCCGCAATGCGATAGCCATGATGTGCGTCGGGTACCGTCTGCAGTTGCCATTGGCAGCGCAAACAACACTGAACCGGCCACTTCAGTCACCAAAGCAGGTAGCAGTCACAGCAGCACAGCGTTGATGCCCGCGGGCGACGAAGTGATGGCGCTATATCGCCAACTCGTCCAGGCCATCGCCAACAGCAGTGAAGATGTTGGCGCGTCCTTCGCGGACGAGGCAAGAAAGATTCACTACAACGAAGCACCAGAGCGGCCGATTCGCGGCCAGGCTTCACAGGACGAGTGTGAAGCCTTGCGGGACGAGGGCATACACGTTCTTCACTTGCCGGCACTCAAGGAAGAGGATCTGAACTGATCCTCTTTTTTTACCCTGTACATAACTTTACATAATACAAATTATGCGTATTTCCGGAGCCTAAAAAGGCCACCATGCGCGGCCTGTCGGCGGTGTACAAAATGTTAGGGAAAGTTGGGACAAGATTTTGGTGAAATCAACAAAATTGTGGTTAAAGTTCAACATAAAAATTCAAATACATAGTGATAATTCAACTTAGCGTTCCTCAAGAGCCGGCCCCGTTCCTTTGGACAGGATTTCCACGGCGATAAGTGGAGCCCTGCGGGGTAGCGTTATCCACGGTGGCGACAGCCGAAGGTCGGTCTGGACCGTAGGCTGACGACGCGGTGGGTAACGCGGTGCTCATGCCGCGAGTTTCTCCTGTGGCAAGCCGGCGAAGTAAATCTCATCGGGCGTCTGGCCGTCAAGCGACTGGTGGGGCCGGTGGGTGTTGTAGAAGTTGAAATAGATTCGCAGACTGGTCTTGGCAGCCGAGACCGAGTCGTAGGCTTTCAGATAAACCTCCTCGTACTTCACGCTGCGCCACAGGCGCTCGACGAAGACGTTGTCGCGCCAGCAACCCTTGCCATCCATGCTGATCGCGATCTGGTGGTCCTTGAGCACCTGCGTGAAGTCCAGGCTGGTGAACTGGCTACCCTGATCGGTGTTGAAGATTTCCGGCTTGCCGTAGCGGGTGATGGCTTCCTGAAGCGCATCGACGCAGAAATCCGTGGTCAGTGTATTGGAGAGCCGCCTGGCGAGCACGCGGCGGCTGGTCCAATCGACGATCGCCACGAGATAGACGAAACCCCGGCGCATCGGGATGTAGGTGATATCCGTGGCCAAGACTTGATTGGGCCGGTCGATCTTCAGATTCCTGAGCAGGTACGGATAGACAGGATGGGCCGCATGGCGCCGGCTGGTATTGGGCTTCCGGTACAACGCCTCGATACCCATCTTCTTCATCAGCGTGCTGACGTGCTTGCGGCCAATCACATGGCCTTGCCGCCTGAGCATGTCGCGCAGCATCCGGCTGCCGGCAAAGGGATACTCCAGGTGCAGTTCGTCGATCCGGCGCATCAGCGCCAGATCTGACGGCGAGGTTGGCACCGGCGTGTAGTACGCCGTCGAGCGGGCAACCTGAAGGAGTTCGCATTGCCGGACAACCGGCAGATCGTGGGTGCGGTCGATCATCTTCTTGCGCTCAGCAGGCCCGCCTTGGTGAGCGCCTTTTCTAAAAAATCGTTCTCCAGCGTCAGTTGCCCGATCTTAGCCTGCATGGTCTGGAGGTCCGGCCCCTTCTCATTGGCCGGCCTGTCCCCGAAAGCCGCAGCCGAGTGTTCCACCAACTGGCTCTTCCAGTCGGTGATCTGGTTCGGATGGACATCAAACTGCTGCGCCAGTTCGGCAAGCGTCTTGTCGCCTTTCAGCGCAGCAATCGCCACCTTAGCCTTGAATTCCGGCGAGTGATTCCGCCGCTTCCTTCTCGTCATGCTCTTGCTCCATTTCTTGGCCGCTACGCAGCCCTCGGTTGGGCAAGGCTATCACTTATCAATCTGTCCGAATTTCCGGGGCCGGCTCTTCATTCCTCAATTTTCTGAACATCAGCCGATTTTATAAGGTTCAGTTCAACACGAAGGCCCGCGGCTTCTGCTCTAGTAATCTCAAGCTCCCTTTTCGCGATTCCTTCTTGGGTCCGCGCAACTTCAGCCGACGAACGAGCTGATAGAAGCTGCTCTTCCAGCCTCAAATTTCGCGATCGCATTTCTTGAACGATACCTTCCGATGAGCCGAGCTTAAGCTTTGCCTCACCCAACTCAGATTGAAGTTGTGCTATTTCTCTGGCGTGTTTTTCATGGATTCCTTGAAGAAGCTCCTGGCTCGCCTTGAGGTCTTTTTGTAGTCGCAGTCCGTTTGTTCGCTCACGATCAATTTCAAGCAGCGCACGCTTTTCGTCGGCCTCACAACGTGCTTCAGATTTCTGTAGTGCCAAGCGTGTCTTTTCGAGTTCATTGCTGAAGTCTCTACGTGCCTCAGCTAGGGCTGCTTCATTCTGCTGGATTTTTTTATCCGCTGCTTCTATTTGCTGTCGCATGCTATCTAGGCGAGCTTTGTCGGCCGAGATCTCGCTTTGAAGACTTTGTCGAATACATTCCAGCTCTGAAAGCCGCTCCTGAGACCGTGAATATTCCTTCTGTAGGATCTCTAGTTCTTGCTTAGCTGCTACGGCCAGTTCGTTAGCGGCCATTGCTGATGCTTCTATTTCTCGCCTAGCCTCAGCAAAACCGAGTTCCGATGCTGCTTGTGCCTCATGCCAAAGCTTTGCGACTAGCTCGCCAGCAGCTGCTTTGATTTCTTCCGGAAGGTCTGCGCGCTCTACCCGAATCCTGCTTTTATCCCTCACTTCATCCCAAAATCTGGAAAGCGCTTCGGCCGGTGCTGACATGCTGCCTTTGCGGACGTACTGGTAGAGTTTGTTGGCAGTTGGTGTAATGCCATACCTGAAAAACAGCAAAGCGCAGGTTTCACGATACAAGTCCGGGGTGTCGGTAAAACGATCCCGTAAATTGTCGATATCGGCTTGAATTTGGGCTTCAGTGGTCATCTGTTCTTTGATTTCTGATTCGATTTCAATAAATAATATAACGTATAACGTAATGAATTTGACTTTTGCTGAATATAATTTGACATTACGACTATAATGTCGGCATACGGTGTCAATATCATGAATGCCCAAGCCATATTGGCTATGGGGCCGGTAGCAAGGCATTTTTGTCGCGAGGTGGCCGTTTTCCCACTCAGAGCTGTCCATAGTGAGTGGGGAATTGACGCGTTGTCAGTGGTCCGCTTATGGCCGACAGGTTGAGTTTACCAACAACCGCTATGTAGATGGCTGATCGATCAAAACGGGTCGGAGATGCTTCTGCAGTGACAACAACCTGAACGTCTCTTCCCAGTCTTTAGCTGCCGTAGGGTTTGACGGTCGCTACGTCCGCTGACTGGCCGGACTCGGACCTAGAGTATCAACCCAATTTGATTATTGGCATGCCACCATAAGTTCCTTACACTTTCCTCCGCCATCTATGTAAATCAAATAGGTAACTTGGCTCACTTGACAGGAACATTTGGTCAGAGTGCGGTCTCGGCTTACTCTCCGTCTGCCCCGTACGTCGCCTTTGCAACGAGCAACGCCTTTGCCGCCGCGATACGTTCAGAAAGCGTGACCTGGGATGAGTTCATTACCAGCAACAGGAATTCGCGGGGATCATTGAAACTGGTTGAGGGAAATGCCGTGGCTTGTATTGGGCTCGCCGTGCATGACGGTTGCGCTGCAACTCTATCGCTGGCCTCATCAACAATACGCCGGAACATTTGCGACGATATGCTTTTCACTGACATCAGCAAATCTGCCTGACGTTCCGGATTAGGCGCAATATCGAGTCCCGGCTCGTCGATGAACATGCTTCCCATACCCGGATCGATGAAAGCGGCCCACTTTTGCTTTTCAGGATCAAAGTTCGGAATGACCGGCAGTTCGGACACACCGCTCGCCGTATCTGGTAGCAACGCAACGCGCCCTGCGGGCAACGCCGCCAGATATTTCGCTTGCAGATGCATGAGAAATTTTCGCGCCTCTACGAAACTCACCGGGTTGGCCAGCGAGAGCCACAGTTGGTAGCCACTCGGCGTTACCGCGATTGCCAGTGCGGGCAACTCCTCGTCGGTCTGGAGGCTCTCGTAAAAACTGCCAAGCACCGGCCAATCACTGGTACGAGTAAATTCGATGACCAGGCTACGCACGTTCGATTCTGCGGACAGCAGGCGGCAATTTCGCACGGCGTCATCGGCATCCGGCCAACGTTCGTCAGGCAGCAGGTACAGTCGCCGCCACTCTGCGGCAAGGCGCTCATTCGTCATCACGGCGTCATGAATCACCAAGCGCTTTGGCGAGATGCTTGTCCTCATCCAAAATGTGGCGCTCAAACCAGTAATCAACGTAGCGAATGAGACTGAAAACATCCAGACGCTCGTGCAGCACCTCGTTGATCATTTTGCGTATCCCGGTGAGCATCGCCTGGTGCTTTTTATTGTGCGCGGTGAAGTCAACGCCTGCGGCCGTTGCCAGCGCCGCCTCGCTGTCGCAGTGCTCGACCAGCGTCTGATAAAGCGCTTCCGCCTCCGATTGGGGTAACGCATTCTGGGCAATGCAGAGTTCTTTCAGGGCTTCGAGCTGGGCAAATAGATGAGCATGCTGATCGTCCATCAATCGCACGTTGACGAGCAGTTGTTCCGGCAGGAATTGTCTATGCGGGTCCGACACGCGTCCTCCCTGCGAGCAGGTAGTTATCCGAACAATCAATATAGGTAGCTGCGCCCAACTTGCCAAGCGCCCCACTGTATGTCAGCGAACCTCGATCGTAACGCTGCGTCCGGATCGACCACCGGCTTTACGCACCAGATCGGCGATATCGGTATTCTGGAACTTGAGGGCAACGTCGATGGCGGTTTCGCCGGTATCGAGTGCCTTTGCCGTATCCGCCTTGTTGGCCAACAAGGCCTTCGCGATCTCGAGATGCCCTCCCCGTGCGGCGGCAATCAACGGGGTCGTTCCATTCTCGCTGGCGGCATTGACGTCTGCCCCGGCCTTGATCAGGTACTGGGCAACCTCGGTCTGCCCGTTGAATGCTGCGTAGGCCAGCGGCGTCCAGCCTGGGGTGTTGACTGCGGCACCGCCTGTAACCAATGCCTCGACCACCTTGAGGTGGCCGCGAAACGCCGCCAGGCGCAAGGCAGTATCGCCGGCAGAGTTTCGTGCATTGACCTTGGCGCGGGCCTTGATCAGAAAACTAACCGTCTCAACGTGGCCATCGCGCGCGGCAAGCATCAGCAAGGTATTGCCCTCGATGTCGGTGCTATCCACCGATGCTCCCTTGCTGACAATCTCGGCAACCTCGCGGGTATCACCCATCTTGGCAGAGTTAATCAGGTCGTCATAGGTGGCAGCAAATGCGCTGAATGGCAGCCACAAGGCGACTGCTGCGGTGAACGTGAATTTCTTGATCATTTCGGGAGTGCCTGAGCGTATTTGAACAGGGTGAAGAAATTTTCGGTGGTTGCCGCTGTGACATCTTCAAAAGAGAGATCGCGCAACCTGGCGATTTCTTCGGCGACATGACGGACATAGGCCGGCTGATTCTGTTTACCGCGATATGGCATTGGCGCCAGGTACGGCGAGTCGGTTTCGACCAGAATACGGTTCAGCGGACATTTCTGCGCCACGTCCTTGACGATGGCCGCATTCTTGAAGGTGACGATGCCGGAAAACGAGATGTAGAAACCCAGGTCCAGCGCCCGCCGGGCAACCTCCCAGTTTTCGGTGAAGCAGTGCATGACGCCACCCACCGCATCAGCGCCCTCCTCTGCCAGCACGTTCAAGGTATCTTCGGCGGATTCTCGGGTATGCACCACCAGCGGCTTGCCGCAACGGCGGGCAGCACGGATGTGCGTCCGGAAACGCGCCCGCTGCCACTCCGGTTTGTCCTTCTGCCAGTAATAATCCAGCCCGGTTTCTCCGATGGCGATCACTTTCGGGTGGTTCGCCAGTGCCAACAGCTCATTCTCGTCGGGTTCCCGGACATCGGTATATTCCGGGTGCACGCCGACGGTCGCCCAAAGCTGCGGATGCGCCTCGGCCAGCGCCAGTACGCGCGGAAAATCCTCGAGATTGACACCGATGCACACCGCCAGGCCGACGGCGTTCTCTTCCATGCGCTGCAGCAATTCCGGGAGCCGGTTGGCGAGATCAGGAAAATCCAGGTGGCAATGCGAATCGACCAGCATGCTGATCGATCAGAGTGTGTGGGTCGGGCGGGTGGACTGCATCACACCGCCGAGCAGGCCTTCGATTTTACGGCGTGCTTCCTGGCCGCTTTCATCGCTGTTGAAATGTACGCCAATACCTTGCGCGCGGCCGTTCTGTGCCCCGGGAGGCGTAATCCAGACCACCGTACCGGCAATCGGCAGCTTGGCCGGGTCATCCATCAGCGATAGCAACATGAAGACCTCGTCGCCGATGTTGTAGCTGCGGGTTGTCGGGATGAAGATGCCGCCGCTGCGCAAATGCGGCATGAATGCCGCGTAAAGCGCCGACTTCGAGTTGATGTTCAGCGACAGGACGCTGGGACGCTGGGGAGCAGGCTTTGCTTCACTCATTGTCGGTCTTTGGCGAACAGGGCTCGATAATCCAGAAAAACGCCCTCAAGGAAAAGGCGTGGGTTCAACGGCTGCTCCGCCGCCTGACGTTGCCTGAGTGAGGTCCGGTAGGACTGAATCAGACGAGCCAGCGGGATGGCGTCAGCCAATGCCGCGATTGTAGCCTGATGCGGCAGGAAATAGCGCACTGGCAAGCCATTCTTGGCCAGGTTCAGATCGACCAGCCATTTTTGCTGCGCCTCGACCAGGTGCTTCAGCAGCACCCTGCCCTTGCTTTCCTTGACCGATTTCTCGAGTTCCGCCGCAGCCGTAAGCGGATCAATCTTTTGGCCATCCGAAAGCTTGCCGATCATCGATGCCAGCCAGGCGCCCTGCCCGCCGCCGGCACCCGTCGCCACCTCGACCGCCAACAGCGGTGAGCCACCCGCCAGGGCCAGCCAGCGGTCGGCATCCTGGACACCGGCATCGGCCAGTACGCGCGCCGCCAGCGCCGGCGCCGGCACCGGAACAGGCACCAGTTGGCATCGACTGCGTATCGTGGCCAACAAGCGCGTTGGCTCGTTTGTAATCATTAAAAACAATGTACTTGGCGCTGGTTCTTCAAGTGTTTTAAGAAGTGCATTGGCGGTGCTTCGATTCATCGCCTCGGTCGGATTGACGACGATGATGCGCAAACCACCGCGATGCGTACCGACGCTCAGGAAATCATCAAGGCCGCGCACCTGGTCGATGGTGATTTGTTGGCTGGCCTTCTTTTTTCCCTCCTCCGACTCCCCCTCGTCCACCATGGCCTCGGGTTGCAGCAAACGGAAATCGGGATGATTACCCTGGGCAAACCAGTTGCAGGCGAGACACTTGCCGCAGGCCGCACCATCGGCAGTGGGCGTTTCACAGAGCAAGGCGGCAGCAAACTGGCGGGCGAGATCGAATTTTCCCAAGCCTTTCTGCCCGGCAAGCAAGAGTGCATGCGGCAGACGTTCACGACGCTGCTGCAGACTGAGCCAGACCTTGGCGTGAAGTTCAATAACGTTCATAAACCGATACTTGAAACAATATTCTCAAGTACTTTACGAATATCTTCGAGAGGCTGATTGGCGTCGATTACCCGCATTCGGTTGCCATGATGCTGCGCCCGGTCGAGATAGGCCTGACGAACCCGGTCGTGAAAATCGACACGCTCCTGCTCGAAGCGGTCAAGCACACGGTTGGCCAGCACGATACGTTCGCGGGCAATGTCGAGCGGCAGATCGAACAAGAGTGTGAGATCGGGTTGCAGATGCGCGTGAACCCAGTGCTCCAGCGTCGCAAACTTGGCGCGATCCAGACCGCGGCCACCGCCCTGATAAGCGTAGGTGGCATCGCTGAAACGATCACAGATCACCCATTCGCCACGCGCCAGTGCCGGCTCGATCACCTGCGCCAGATGCTCCCGGCGGGCTGCGAACATGAGCAGCGTTTCGGTCTCCAGGTGCATCGGCTCATTGAGCAGCAGTTCGCGCAGGCGCTCGCCCAGTGCCGTGCCACCCGGCTCCCGGGTCACGACCACGGTTTTGCCGTGATCGCGCAGCCATTGGGACAACCACTCGACATGACTGCTCTTGCCGGCACCGTCGATGCCCTCAAAGGTAATGAATTTTCCGCTCACTTCTGTCCCCTTTGGTAGCGATTGACCGCCTGATTGTGCTCGTCGAGCGTCCGCGAAAACTGGCTGCTGCCATCCCCGCGCGCGACGAAATACAAGGCGTCACTGGCCGGCGGATTGAGTGCCGCCCGCAACGACGCCGATCCCGGCATGGAAATCGGTGTCGGCGGCAGGCCGGCCCGTGTGTAGGTATTGTAGGGCGTATCAGTCTGCAGGTCGCGCTTGCGCAAATTGCCGTCAAACTGCTCTTCAAGCCCATAAATCACCGTCGGGTCGGTCTGCAGCAGCATGCCCTTGCGCAGGCGATTGACAAACACGGCAGCCACCTGGCCGCGATCGGCATCGCGCCCCGTTTCTTTTTCGACAATCGACGCCATCACCAGCGCCTCCTCCAGGTTACGGTACGGCAGCCCTGAGGCACGCGCCGCCCATTCGGCTGCCAGACGACCCTGCATGGCCCGATGCGCCCGTGCCAGCAAATCCAGGTCGCTGGACTGTTTGTCGAAAAGATAGGTATCCGGGAACAGCCAGCCTTCAAGTTTCGGCAGCTTCAGCCCCAGCCGCTTGATGATCTCCTGCTCGCTCAGCCCGACGGTGTCGTGGCGCAGATCGGGGTGCTTGTCGAGACGCGCCCGCCACTGGCGGAAGGTCCAGCCCTCGACCAGGGTTGCCTCACCCTGCGTCACCTTTCCCTGAACCAGCTTTTCGAGCAGCGCCGCTGGTGTAATGCCTTGCGCAACCGAATAACTCCCGGCCTTGATCGCGGCCTCCGCCCGGCCAAGCCTTGCCAGCAGCAGCAACGCGTTGGCATTGACCTCGACACCGGCCGCCTGAATCTGGCCGATGGCGCTGCGCAGGCCGCTGCCCGGGGGAATCCGGAAATCGACCGGTGTCGTCTTCAGCGTCAGGGCTTGTTGTGACCACCACCAGCCATAGCCGGCGACGGCACCGATAGCGACGCAAAATAGAACGAAAAGCTTGATAATGGGGCGCACGGGAACTCGCAGGCGGCAAGCAGGTCTTGCTCGTCTGAAACGAGCATCAATCAACGGGCGATATAATATCCCAAACCCCCTCAGGAGCCCCCATGAACCCCAACTGGCGCAGCTTTCTCGAATCCACTGAAGCCGCTTTCGACGGCGACACCAATGAACTCACCACCTTCGGCGATGCCGCCGGCGAACTGAAGGCCGCTGGATCACAAACGGTCCTGGTTCCTCTCACGCACCTGTCGCTGCTTGAGGCGGCCGGCGAAGATGCCAAGAGCTTCCTGCACAGCCAGTTTACCAGCGATGTGAATCACCTCAAGGAAGGCGAGGCACAACACGCCGGCTGGTGCTCAGCCAAGGGCCGGATGCAGGCGAGCTTTCTGGTCTGGCGCCAGAATGATGCCTACCGGATGCTGCTGGCCGCCGATTTGCAGGAAGCCACGCAAAAACGCCTGCAGATGTTCATCCTGCGCGCCAAGGTCAAATTGCAATCGCTGACCGACAGCCTGTTGCTGCTCGGCATTTCCGGCCCGCAAGCGGCCGAGTCGCTGGGAGATGCCGGCCTTGCCATCCCCGAAGAAGCGATGAATGCTGCAGTCAGCGGCGAACAGGTGGTCATCCGCATTGACAGCCAGCGCTTCATTGTCGCCGTGCCCGAAGCTACTGTCGCCGCCTTGTGGCAGAAACTCTCGGTCAAGGCGCGTCCGGCCGGCTTGCCCGTCTGGCGCTGGCTCGACATTCAGGCGGGTTACCCCTTGGTCACCCTCGCCACCAAGGAAGAATTTGTGCCTCAAATGGCCGACTTCGAGAAAATTGGCGGCGTCAGTTTCCACAAGGGTTGCTATCCGGGGCAGGAAATCGTCGCCCGGACGCAGTACCTCGGCAAGGTGAAGCGCCATCTGTTCCGCCTGCGCAGCAATAGCCCGCTCAGTGCCGGCCAGCATTTGCACTCGCCGGATAACCCGGACCAGTCCTGCGGTACGGTCATGACCGTTGCCCCGTCGCCGGCAGGTGGTTTTGAAGCGCTGGCTGTGGTTCAGTCCAATTTCGCCGGCAATGTTCGTCTCGGGTCGCTTGAAGGTCCGGTGGTTGAAGCTGCTGCGGTCAACCCGTAAAAACGGCCAAAAATGTGCCTGATCATCGTCGGCTGGCGGGCGCACCCGGAGTACCCGCTGGTCGTCGCCGCCAACCGCGATGAGTTTTTTGCCAGGCCAACCGCCTTTGCCAGGCGCTGGCCGGACGCTCCGTCGGTGATCGGCGGGCTGGATCTGGAGGCTGGTGGTACCTGGCTGGGAGTGACCGACAGCGGACGTTTCGCCGCCGTCACCAACGTTCGGGAGCCGGGAATGGCCAAGGGCAGGCGCTCTCGTGGCAATCTGACCCGGCACTATCTGACCGGCATGGCGTCTGCCGCAGAGTTTGCCGGGGCCATCGATCACGATGCCTATTCCGGTTTCAACCTGCTGCTCGGCGATGGCGACAGCCTGTACTACGTGTCCAACCGGGATGGCGAACCTCGCCCGCTCGCCCCGGGAGTTTATGGCCTCTCCAATCACTTGCTCGACAGCCCGTGGCCGAAGCTGGTGAAGGCAAGGACAGCGCTCTCCGATGCGTTGCCGGACCTGCCGGATACCACTGGTTTATTCGAATTGCTGGCAGATGATGCGATCGTTGCCGACGACCGCTTGCCGGATACCGGCGTGCCATTGGCCTGGGAGCGTTTATTGTCGGCGGTGTTCGTCCGCTCGCCCGATTACGGCACCCGCGCCTCCACCGTGCTCTGGCTGCACCGCAGTGGCGAGACTTATTTTTGCGAGCGCAGCTTCGACGCCGCCGGCCCGATTCAGTATTCGGTGATCTCGACCTCGGTATAGCACGGCACCCGGTCGAACAGTTCAATGATGTCGGCGTTACGCATGCGCACACAGCCATGAGAGCCGGGCTTGCCCATTTCCGCGGAATCCGGGCTGCCGTGGATGTAAACATAGCGGCGCATGGTATCGACACAGCCCAGGCGATTGCGCCCAGGTTCGCAGCCCGACAGCCAGAGAATGCGCGTCAGTATCCAGTCGCGACCGGGAAAAGTCTTCGCCAACTCAGGCGTCCACAACTCGCCGGTCTGCCGGCGACGGACGAATACGGTATTCGCTGGCAGGCCAGCGCCGATCTTGGCGCGGATAATGTGCCGTCCGCGCGGCGTCTGGTAGCTACCGGACACCTCACCGACCCCGGCTTTTGCGGTCGAAACGGAATATTGGCAAATTTCGGCACCGTGATCGTCCAACACCGTCAGCGTCTGCCTGGCCACCGACACGTGCAGTTTCATTGCATAGCCTTTCGCCGGCGGCTGGCAAAGAAGGCGGACAAGGTTCGGCTACATTCCTCGGCGAGCACGCCACCGACGACGTTGGTGTGATGGTTCAGGCGCTCGACGCCAAATAGATCCACGACACTGCCATGCACCCCGGTTTTCGGATCGCGTGCCCCATAAATCACGCGGCTGATCCGCGCATGCATGATCGCCCCGGCGCACATCGCGCAGGGCTCAAGGGTGACGTAGAGTTCGCAACCAGGCAGGCGGTAATTACCAAGATTGCGCGCCGCATCGCGCAAGGCGGCAATTTCGGCGTGGGCCGTCGGGTCGCTCTCACCGATTGGCGAATTGAAGCCGCGACCGACAATCCGCCCGTTGAGCACCACGACCGCCCCGACCGGTACTTCGCCGAGGCACTCCGCGGCATGTGCCATCGATAGTGCCTCGCGCATGAAAAAGTCGTCGCCCAGCGGCGTGACTTCGTAGTCGCTCATTCCCACTCGATAGTGGCGGGCGGCTTACCGGAAACGTCGTACACCACGCGGTTCAGGCCACGTGCCTCGTTGATGATACGGTTCGATACCCGACCGAGCAGTTCGTACGGCAGATGCGCCCAATGGGCGGTCATGAAGTCGCTAGTCACCACGGCTCGCAGCGCGACGACGTTTTCGTAGGTGCGGCCGTCACCCATGACGCCGACGCTCTTGACCGGCAGGAAGACGGCGAAGGCCTGGCTGGTCAGATCGTACCAGCTCTTGCCGACTTCCTTTTCACCGCAAAAGCCGGCGGCTGCGTCACGCTCGGTGGCATGCGTGGCGCGCAATTCATCAATGAAGATCGCGTCGGCGCGTTGTAGCAGGCCGGCAGCCTTTTGCGTGACTTCGCCGAGGATACGCACGCCGAGACCCGGTCCGGGGAAAGGGTGGCGATAGACCATTTCCCGCGGCAGGCCGAGCGCCACGCCCAGTTCGCGGACTTCGTCCTTGAACAGCTCGCGCAGCGGCTCAAGCAGCTTGAGGTGCATGTCTTCAGGCAGGCCGCCGACGTTGTGGTGGCTCTTGATGGTATGGGCGCCCTTTTTGCCCTTGCCGGCCGATTCGATCACGTCCGGATAAATCGTGCCTTGGGCGAGCCATTTGGCCGACACCAGCTTCTTCGATTCGGCCTGGAAGACCTCGACGAACTCCTTGCCGATGATCTTGCGCTTCTGCTCCGGATCGGAAACACCGGCCAGCTTGCCCATGAACTGATCGACGGCATCGACACGGATGACCTTGACGCCGAGGTTACGGGCGAACATGTCCATGACCATGTCGCCTTCGTTCAGGCGCAATAGGCCGTGATCGACGAAGACGCAGGTCAGCTGGTCGCCGATGGCCTTGTGGATCAGTGCTGCGGCTACCGACGAATCAACACCGCCGGACAGACCGAGAATGACCTCTTCGTCGCCAACCTGACGCTGAATGGCATCGACTGCTTCGGCGATGTAGTCGCCCATGACCCAATCAGTGCCGCAGCCGCAAATGCCATGCACGAAGCGTTCGAGAATCGCGCGGCCCTGCATCGTATGCGTCACTTCCGGATGGAACTGCACGGCGTAGAACTTGCGGCTTTCGTCGGCCATCGCGGCGATCGGGCACGAGGCAGTCGAGGCCATCTTGATAAAGCCAGACGGCAGTTCCATGACGGAATCGCCGTGGCTCATCCAGACCTTGAGCATGCCGTGACCTTCGGGGCTGAAGAAGTCGGCGATGTCGTTCAGCAGGGCCGTATGGCCATGGGCTCGGACTTCCGAGTAGCCAAACTCGCGCGCCTTGCCGGCGGCTTCGGCCGTCATCACCTTGCCGCCCAGCTGCTGCGCCATGGTCTGCATGCCGTAACAGATGCCGAGGACTGGAATACCTAACTCGAACACGACATTGGGGGCGCGCGGCGTATCGCCTTCTGTAACGGAACTCGGGCCGCCGGAGAGGATGATGCCCTTGGCGCCGTAGTTACGGATGAAGTCTTCGGAGACGTCGTAAGGATGAATCTCGCAAAAGACCTTCGCTTCCCGCACGCGACGGGCGATCAGCTGGGTGACTTGCGAACCGAAATCGAGAATGAGGATCTTCTGGTGAGACATGGGCTGAACCTTGAAAGAATAAGGGCGGCTACCGGAGCCGCCCTTCGGGACACTGAAACGATCAGTCGAGGTGGTAGTTCGGGGCTTCCTTGGTGATCTGCACGTCGTGGACGTGCGATTCACGGATGCCGGCCGAGGTGATTTCGACGAAACAGGCCTTTTCGTGCATTTCGGCGATGGTCGGGGTACCGAGGTAACCCATCGAGGAACGCAAGCCGCCCATCAGTTGATGGATCACAGCCAGCACCGAGCCCTTGTACGGGACACGGCCTTCGATACCTTCCGGCACGAACTTGTCGACATTGGCAGTGTTGTCCTGGAAGTAGCGGTCGGAAGATCCGGCCTGCATCGCTCCCAGCGAGCCCATGCCACGGTAGGACTTGTAGGAACGGCCCTGGAAGAGCTCGACCTCACCCGGCGCTTCTTCGGTACCGGCAAACAGGCCACCCAGCATGACCGTATTGGCGCCAGCGGCAATGGCCTTGGCGATATCACCGGAGTAGCGGATACCACCGTCGGCAATCATCGGCACACCGGTGCCCTTGAGCGCTTCAGAAACATTCTGGATGGCAGTGATCTGCGGCACGCCAACACCGGCAACGATGCGGGTGGTACAGATCGAACCGGGACCGATACCGACCTTGACGCCATCGGCACCAAAATCGACCAGCGCCCGCGCCGCATCGGCAGTCGCGATATTGCCGCCGATCACTTCGATCTGCGGGAAGTTCTTTTTCACCCATTTGACGCGGTCAAGCACGCCTTGCGAGTGACCGTGGGCGGTATCAACCACCACCACATCAACCCCGGCTTCAGCCAGCAGTTCGACGCGCTCTTCGGTACCGGCACCGACGCCAACGGCCGCACCGGCACGCAGACGGCCCGCGCCATCCTTGTTGGCCAGCGGGTGTTCGGTGGACTTGAGGATGTCCTTGACGGTAATCAGGCCGCGCAGATGGAATTCATCGTCGATCACCAGCACGCGCTCAAGGCGGTGGGTGCGAATCAGTTCCTTGGCCTCCTCGACGCTGGCGCCTTCCTTGACCGTGACCAGGCGCTTCTTCGGCGTCATGATCGCCTTGACCGGCTGGTCGAGGTTGGTTACAAAACGCAGGTCGCGGTTGGTGACGATACCAACCACCTTGCCCGACTTGTCGATTACGGGCAGGCCGGAAATCCGGTACTGTCGGGTGATTTCGAGCACATCGCGGACAGTCATCGTCGGCGATACGGTAATCGGGTCCTTAAGTATGCCGGATTCGAATCGCTTCACCTTGGCAACTTCCGCGGCCTGGGCGCGGGCCGAGAGGTTTTTGTGGATGATGCCGATCCCGCCCTCCTGCGCCAGCGCAATTGCGAGGCGGCCTTCCGTGACGGTATCCATGGCGGCGGACAGCAGCGGCAGGTTCAGGGTAATGTTGCGCGTCAGCTTGGTGGCAAGACTGACATCGCGCGGGAGGACTTGAGAATGTGCAGGGACGAGCAGGACATCGTCGAAGGTAAGGGCTTTTTGCAGCAGTCGCATGGCCTTTAATCCAAGGTCACAAAATCGTATTATACAGAAAACCCGTGGAAACCCAGATGACCAACAATACTGCACTTCTTGTCGCCCTAGGACTGGCCTCAACGCTGGCCCTGTCGCCCTGCGTCGCCCAGACCTACCAATGGAAGGACAGCGCCGGCCGTACCGTCATTTCTGACACGCCGCCGCCGGGTGCGGTGAAGAGTACGGCGCGTACAGTCGGCGGCGTCCCCATCACCCGCAACAACGAGAGCACCGCGGAAAAGCCGGCTGATGCCCCGAAAACCACAGCTGAACGCGAGATGGAGTTCAAGAAGCGCCAGCAGGAATCTCGCGAAAAAGCCGAGAAAGACGCCAAGGAAGCCAAGGCAGCGCGAGAACGTCAGCAGAACTGTGAACTGGCGCGCCGCAACCTGACTGCATTGGAATCGGACCGCCCGATGGGCACCCTAGACGCGAATGGTAATCCACAGCCGATGGACGCCAACCAGCGCGCGGCTGAACTGGAACGGAATCGGGCCTTCATCGGTGAGACCTGCCGCTAGGCTGGCCCTAAGGCAATCAGGCGTCGGCCGCTTCGTTGTCGCCGGCGCCTTTTTTCATGACCTTGCCCTCGGCGGCGCGTTGCTTGCGCACCTCCTTGGGGTCAGCAATCAAAGGCCGGTAAATTTCGACACGATCACGGTCGCGCAACGCGCTATCCGGCTTGGACAGCTTGTTCCAGATGCCGAACTTGTTCTTCTTGACGTCGATTTCGGGGTATTTTTCGAGTAGACCGCAGGCTTCAAGCGCAGCAAGCACCGTGGCCCCCACCGGCAGCCTGACATTGACGACTTCCTGCTTGTCAGCCCGCGCATAGCAGACCTCGACGTTAATGGTTTCATCAACCATGGCTGACTCCGTAAATCTGGTTGGCACGACGGACAAATGCGTCCACAAAGGTATTGGCGATATGACTGAACACGGGCCCGATTACCTTCTCGAAGAGTTTGCTGGAAAACTCGTAGTGCAGCCGGAATTCAATCTTGCAGGCGTGCTCGGCCAGCGGCTTGAAGTGCCAGGAGCCCTCAAGGCGACGGAACGGGCCGTCCACAAGCCGAATCAGCATCGAGGTCGGGAAAACCTTGTCATTTTCCGTCGTGAAGCAGGACTTCACCGAATGGTAATTGATGTGCAGCGTCGCAACGGTGCGCACCGCATCGCGGAACTTGACCTCGGTCTGGCTGCACCACGGCAGAAACGCGGGATAGTCCTCGCAACCATCGACAAGCTCGAACATTCGCTCCGCTGAATGTTCGATCAAGACTGTCTTTTCAACCAGAGCCATGCCTCGGCAGCGTTCCTGTATCCTTGTAGAATCGCGAATTTTAATGGATCACTCGGCAGCATGAGCATCACCGTCAACAAAAAAGCCTTCCACGATTACTTCATCGAGGAAAAATACGAGGCTGGGCTCGCCCTCGAGGGCTGGGAAGTGAAGGCGATCCGTGCCGGGCAGATGAACATCAAGGAATCCTACGTCATCATCAAGGGCGGTGAGATTTTCCTGATCGGTATGCACATCACGCCGCTGCCGACGGCTTCGACCCATATCCATCCCGATCCTACCCGGACCCGCAAGCTGCTGCTGCACGCCAAGGAAATCAACAAGCTCATCGGCAAGGTCGAGCGCGCCGGCTATGCGCTGATTCCGCTCGATCTGCATTATGTGCGCGGCCGTATCAAGCTCGATGTCGGTCTCGCCAAGGGCAAGAAGCAGCATGACAAGCGCGCCGACCAGCAGGAGAAGGAAGGCAAGCGTGAAGCGCAGCGGGCGATGAAGGAACGCCTGCGCTGAAGTGAGCATCGACGCCCTGCTCTACTGGGTCGGACTGGCGGCGGTCGCCGTAAATGCGCTGACCGGAGTACTCGATGCCGGCCGCAAGCAGATGGACTTGATTGGTGCGTTGCTGGTCGCGGTGGCCACCGCGCTCGGTGGCGGCACGGTCCGTGACCTGTTGCTGGATCGCAATGTTTTCTGGGTCGTTGACCAGACCTATTTGATGGCGGCGCTGGCCACCGGGCTGGTGACTTTTTTTGTCGCCCGGTCACTGGCTGTACCGCCGCGGCTGTTTCTCATTCCCGACGCCATTGGCCTCGCGCTGTTCACCATCGTCGGTACCCAGATCGCGCTGCAATGGCACACCCCGTGGCTGGTCGCTAGCCTGATGGGGATGATCACCGGCGTCATTGGCGGTGTCATCCGCGACATTCTCTGCAACGATGTACCGATGGTCTTTCTCAAAGGCGAGCTCTATGCCAGTGCCGCCTGGGCAGGGACGCTAGCCATGATTGGCATGCAGGCTGCAGGCATGCCCTCTGTCACCGCCAGCTGGCTGGCGATGGCCCTGGTGCTCATCCTGCGCCTGGCCGCCATCCGCTACCATCTGACCTTGCCCGCATTCAGCCCGCAACGCGACGCCAACTCCTGAAAGGACGCCGCCTATGTTCAGCATCAGCATCGTTTCCGACGTCGTCTGTCCCTGGTGCTTCATCGGCACCCGGCGCCTGGCGGCTGCCGTCGAAATGGTCCGTGCTCAACATCCGGATTTTCGTCATGCCACCTGTTGGCGGCCGTTTTTCCTGAATCCCGATACGCCGCCCGATGGCGAACCCTACTTGCCATTTCTTGAACACAAGTTCGGCAGCCAGGCACGTGTCGAGGAAATTTTCGCGCTTGTCCGAAAAGCGGGCGCCGCCTACGGCCTAGAATATGCCTTCGAGAAAATCCGTCTTCGCGCCAATACGCTGATGGCGCATCGACTGATCTTCCGTGCCCAGCAATCCGGGCGGGGTGATGCCGTCGCCGAGCGTTTGTTTCAGGCGCAGTTCCAGCGTGGCGAGCATGTCGGCGACCTCGATGTACTCTGTGCCATTGCGCAAGCCTGCGCTCTGCCGGCGGACACGCGAGAATATCTCGCCTCGGATGCCGACAGCGAGACCGTACGCGAAGACGCCCGGCAACTGCGCGCACTGGGTATCAGCATGGTGCCGACCTTCATCCTGCCCGATGGCCGGAGCATTGTCGGTGCCGAAGACCCAACTGTCCTTGCTAACGCGATTCTACAGGCACTGCCGAGATGAGGCGGCACCTTGCCGCCGGCCTGATGACCGCGCTGCTGATCGCCGCCTGTGGCTCGATCAACGCTCACTACGACCGCAGCAAGACGCACCATCGGCCGGATGGCTTCAGCAACAGCGACGCTTCCGTCCGCATCGGCCAGTTTCCCTGGTACGAAATTCTCTGGCGCCGGACGCGCGGGGATTTTCGCCCCAGCGAGGAACCGCCCGGCGGTTACGCCCGTTTTGCCGCCGAATGGACGACTGCGGTGAACCTGGAAAAGCTGCAAAATCCGGGAACGGACCCGCAGATCACCTGGCTCGGTCACGCCGGCATACTGCTGCAAGTCGCCGGGCAGAACCTGCTGATCGACCCGCAACTCTCCGACCATGCCGGCCCGCTGCGCCTGCTATCGGCGAAGCGCCGTGTCCCGGCGCCGCTGACGGCAGCGCAATTGCCGAAGATCGACCGGGTGCTGATCTCGCACAACCATTACGATCATCTCGACGAAGACACGCTACTCGCGCTCAAGGCCGCCGGCCAGCAACCGATCTACATGGTGCCGCTCGGCCTCAAGGCATGGTTCGACGCCCGCGGCCTCGGCCCGGTGATCGAAATGGACTGGTGGGATCGCCAACAGCTCGGTCCACTCACCTTCACGCTCACGCCCGCACAACACTGGAGCAAGCGGACGCTGTTCGACACCAACACCAGCCTGTGGGGCGGATTTCATGTCGAAGTACAAGGACAACCGCAGCCTGCCTGGCGCTTCCTTTACACCGGTGACACCGGCTATTCAGGGGATTTCAAGGATATCCGGCGCCGCCTCGGGCCGGTCGACCTGCTGGCGGTGCCGGTCGGTGCCTACGAACCCCGCGATTTCATGGCGCCACAGCACACCAATCCGGTCGATGCCGTGCAGATATTGCTCGATCTGGAAGCGGCGCAGGCCATTGGCGTACATTGGGGCACGTTTGAACTGACCCAGGAGCGATTCGACCGGCCACCCGTTGATGTCCGCGCGGCGCTGGCTGCGAAAAACCTGCCTGAAACCCGCCTTTGGATGTTCAAGCATGGGGAAACCCGCAGCCTGTGCGAGCAGACCGAAGTCCGTAGCAACCCAAAATAATGCTACCCAAACGTCAAACTGGATAAAAATGTCATCCGGTTGACTTAAATCAGAAGCCCATTAACTCGCCGGAGCCATACTGGTTCGCAACAACACCAACAATCGCGAGCCTCATCATGCCGACCTCAAGAATTGTTCTTGCCGATGATCAGGTACTCGTCCGTGCGGGCATCATGTAAAACCCAAGCGGGGATGACTGGAAGGGAAGGTAGCTGCTTAGAAAAAGAAAAAGCCACCGATAAGCAGTGGCTTGATCTAATGGTGTTGGCGGAGTGGACGGGACTCGAACCCGCGACCCCCGGCGTGACAGGCCGGTACTGCAAACGGTGCATTTTCAGGTGTTACGTGTGGTAAATGTGTGTGGTAAAGTCGATTCCTCTCGAACCCACTTGCCACCCATTCCATGGCCTATATCGAACGCCGCCGAAACCTCTGGTATGCCCTACTGACAGTCCCTGCTGATGTTCGTGGGAAGCTGGGAAAACTCCGCTTCGTCCAGTCCTTGGGTACCCCCGACAAGACACAGGCCAGTATCCTTGCTGCCCCTCTGTTGGCACGATGGAAGGCAGAGATCAGGGAAGCGCGAGGTACCACCAATGCTGTTCTTGAAGAGGCCGGCCGTTGGAGGAAGCATCTGTCAGAACAAGCCATCATTGATCGCCAAATGGGTGACCCTTATGGGACCGGCAGCTTGGAGTTGCATGACCAATTGCGTGAGCGCATTGAACTCATTGCGCAGACCAAAGGTGCAGACGAGGCCGAAACCCTACATGGCATCATCACCGGGCGTTTGATCCCCACTGGTGTCAAAGAGGCCGAGTGGAAGGAACAGCTTCAGGTTGTGCCCAAGACCAAAGATCAGATGATCAAAGACCTTCCCCTGTTGGTCGCACGGTTTCCCACCCTAGACCAGATCACCAAGAGTTCAGTCAAGAAATGGCTGGACGATATGCGGGTCAAAGGCAAATCACCGGCCACCCTTGATCGGATATTGACCGCAGCCCGTAACTACTGGAAATACCTTCAGTCTCACGATGTTGTCCCGGTTGAGGCTGCACCATTCAAGGGTGTGCTGGACTTGTCCAAGGTGGGAGAAGCCAAAGCCAAGAAGCGCGGCAAGGTGACCAACCTCCCGTATGAACCCAAGGATGTTGTCAGCCTGTACAACGCCGCCAAGGATGGCAGGGGTTCAAGACCCACGCCTGACCATGAGTTGGCCGCTCTGATCAAACTGGGTGCCTACACTGGGGCGCGGATCGAAGAACTGTGTTCCCTGAAGGTCTCCAACATCAAGAAGGATGCCTTTTACATCGGGGACTCGAAGACAGCAGCCGGTATCCGTGAGGTGCCTATCCATGGTGCCATCAAGGAGTTGGTTAAGTGGCTGATGAAGAAGCCAACCGAGGACGGAAACTCGCTGAAGGACAAGGCGAAGGATGACTACCTGTTGTCTGACCTGACGTTCAACAAGTACGGGGACAGGTCCAACGCCATCGGGAAACGCTTCGGGCGACTCAAGGAGGCTCTGGGGTTTGACGGTAGCCATAAAGGACACCACAAGGTTTCAAAATTATCGTGCAACTTTGACGGTCCTGAAACAAGACGTAATTCAAAAAGAATGGCTGGAAGACTTGGTCCAAGGGATTGCACCAAGTCAGAGCAGTTATTGCCCAGTAGCCTGGTCAAAATGGATATCGACAGGCATCTACTCACCGCTAGTATGTGTTCGAAAACGAGAACCTAGGGACAGGGATAACCAATTGCCAAAGAGCCTCGTAGAAATTGCCGTTTTAGACCGTATTACAAACGAACTAACAGACCGAGAGTTCGAATATGCCGCCGTTGAGATTGCTCAATTGATGGACAACCGATTCTGTGAATTTCAAGTTACCCAACGCTCTCGTGATGGAGGGCGTGATGCGATCGGCAAATATCGTGTCGGTCACAACGATCATCAAATACATCTGACAGCACTGATTGAAGCAAAACTTTGGAAAGAGAGTTCTGATATCGGTGTCAAACCAATGTCACGCTTAATTTCCCGAATCAAGCATCGCGACATCGGAGTGTTTGTGACCACCAGTTGCTTTAACAAGCAGGTTCAACAGGAACTCATCGAAGACAATCATCCGATTATCTTGGTGTCTGGCGGTGATATTGCAAGAGTTCTGGTCGCAAACGAACTGAACGTTCCTACAAAGATGGATGCTTGGCTCGAGTCTATAAAGCAGCACGCATCAGCGAAATGAACCTAAACATTTCCCGCCGGCCAAACGTGTGGTAAATGCGTGTGGTAAAAACAAAATACCTGACTTCGTAACCTATTGTTTAGATTAAGAAATCAGGCATCCTGAATGGTTGGCGGAGTGGACGGGACTCGAACCCGCGACCCCCGGCGTGACAGGCCGGTATTCTAACCGACTGAACTACCACTCCGCGTCGGCTCGCACCGTTTGGTGCAGAACGGCGCGCATCATATCACAGGCTTTTGCAAAGCTTGCGAAGAAATTCAATTCACCGGATGATCGCCTCCCTTCACAGGCTGACTTTTCATGGACACCGGAACCCTTAACTATTGCTGGTCGCAAGCACTCGTCGCCGGTTTGCATTCGGCTGGGGTGAGGCAGGTGGTGATCTCGCCAGGATCGCGGTCGACGCCACTGACGCTCGCCCTGTTGCGCCAGCCGGGCATGACCAGCACCGTCATTGTCGATGAGCGCTGCGCCGCATTTTTCGCGCTCGGCATCGCCAAGGTCAGCCGGACGCCGGTCGTTGTCGTCGCCACCTCGGGCAGTGCCCTGGCGAACTGGCTGCCGGCGGTAATCGAAGCCGACCAGGCAGGCGTGCCGTTGATCCTGATCTCCGCCGACCGCCCTCCCGAATTGCAATCCGTTGGTGCCAACCAGACCATCGACCAGAGTCGGCTGTTTGCCAGCCAGGCACGCGCCACGCATCTGCTGGCGCCTCCCCACACCGACTTTAACCCCGCCAGCCTGAATCATCTCGCCAGTCAGGTCGTCGAAAGTGCTTGCTGGCCGCATCCGGGGCCGGTTCACATCAACCAGCCCTTCCGCGAACCGCTGCTACCTACTGAGTCTCCCGCGATTCCTCAACTGCCGCCGATTGCCGTTAGCCGCAGCGCGCTCCAGCCAGACGCCCGAGCATGCCAGGCGCTGCTCAATGACCTGCGCGGCCGGCGCGGTCTCATCGTCTGTGGCGAGTTACCGGGAGACGATGCCGAGATTGCAGCAATCCGCCGCCTCGCTGACCATCTGGGTTGCGCCATCCTGGCCGAGCCCTTATCGAACCTGCGCTACGGGCCACCGCAAGACGCTGCCATCTGCGCCAACTACCTGAGCTGGCTACCCGGCGAACCGGCTGCCGAACCCTTCCGGATCGACTGGGTGCTGCGCTTTGGCAGCTTTCCGGTCACCCGCAAGTTGCAAAACTTCCTCGCCGGCGTTCGGCAACAGTTCTGGGTCGATCCGTGGCCACGGATGAGCGACCCGCAGCATCGTCTGACGCACCTCTTTCGCGCGACGCCGGCACAATTTGTTGCGGCAGCCATCGGCGACTCGATGCCGCACCCTAACCTCGATTTACGTGACCTCTGCCTGCAACTGGATAGACAAACGCCGGCTGCCAGCTTCTGGCCGGTGACCACCCTGATCGATGCCGCGCCAGCGGGCAGTGCGCTGTTTATCGGTAACTCACTGGTCATCCGCCAGCTTGATACTGCTTCCGGCCGCGGTGAAAAACCCCTGCGCTTCTTTGGCAATCGCGGCGCAAGCGGCATTGACGGAAATCTGTCGACCGCGCTCGGCATCGCCCGGGTTCATGGTTCGGTGATCGCCCTCGTTGGCGACCTTACCTGCCAGCATGACATCGGCGCCCTCGCCAGCAGCCACGGCCTGAATACGATCATCGTCGTACTGAACAACGGCGGCGGCGGTATTTTCGATACGCTGCCGCAAGCCGTCCTGCCCGAATTTGAAACCGGCTGGCGGACGCCACAAACGCTGGATTTTGCGCTCGTCGCCCAAGCGTTTGGCCTCAGCTATCAGCGTTCGGATTCGGCAGAAAGCCTGGCTGCCGCCCTGAAATTGGCCATTTTTTCAGTTGGACCGCAGATGATCGAAGTTCGCGGGTTTTAGTTGAGCTCGTGAAACAGGACTTCGGTGAAGCCAAAGCGGCGAAAATCGCGCACCCGCATCGGGTAAAGCACGCCGCTCAGGTGGTCGCACTCGTGCTGAACCACACGCGCATGAAAACCGGACACCTCGCGCTCGATGGCCACGCCATCCGGATCGAACCCGGAATAGCGAATGTGATCCGGACGCCACACCTCGCCACGCAGCCCGGGCACCGAGAGACAACCCTCCCAGCCAGCCACTTCGGCATCGCCCAGCGGCACGAAATTCGGATTGATCAGCACCGTCAGCGGCACGGGCGGCGCCTCCGGGTAACGCTCGCTGCGCTCGAAGCCAAATATCACCACCTGCAGGGACACGCCAATCTGCGGCGCCGCCAGGCCCACGCCCCCAGCCGCGCACATGGTGTCGAACATGTCATCGATCAATTCGCGTAATGCCGGTGAGCCAAAGTCGGTAACGGTATCGGCGACCTGCAACAGACGCGGATCACCCATGCGAAGAATTTCCCTGACCGCCATACGTCACATTGTAATGTCGAAAAGGCCTAGTCTAGCGCGATGACAGGTATTGGCGCTTGATGGGACAATATGCCCCCATCGATGTCAGCCCTGCCCGTAATGACCACTGCTCCAGATCTGTCGAAGCACACCCCGATGATGCGCCAGTACCTGGCGCTCAAGGCCAAGCATCCGAACACCTTGCTCTTTTACCGGATGGGCGACTTTTACGAGTTGTTCTACGAAGATGCTGAAAAGGCATCCCGCCTGCTCGACATCACGCTGACCACGCGCGGGCAGTCGGCCGGGGTGCCGATCAAGATGTGCGGCGTGCCTTTTCATTCGCTGGAGCCCTATCTGGCGCGGCTGGTGAAGCTGGGCGAATCGGCGGTGATCTGCGAGCAGATCGGCGATCCGGCAACCAGCAAGGGGCCGGTTGAGCGGGCTGTGGCGCGGATCGTCACGCCGGGCACGCTGACTGATGCGGCGTTGATCGACGACAATCAGGACATCTGGCTGCTCTCGGTGACGACACTGCGCAACACCGCCGGCATCGCCCGACTGAATCTGGCCAGCGGCGATTTCATCCTGATCGAGGTTGCGGCCGAGCAGATTCCGGCGACGCTGGAACGCATCCGTCCTGCCGAAATCCTCTATCCGGAAAGCTGGACGCCGAATTTCGGCATCGACGTGGCGCGCACGCGCCAGCCGGACTGGTATTTTGATTTCGATTCGGCCAAACGCCTGCTCTGCGACCAGTTTGAGGTCGCCTCGCTCGCCGGTTTCGGCGCCGAAGGACTGAAACCAGCGATCGCTGCCGCCGGCGCCCTGCTCCAGTACGCGCAGGCAACGCAGTCGGGGAAATTGCCGCATTTACGCGGCTTGACCGTGGAGATCGAGGGCGCATACCTCGGTCTCGATCTCGCCACCCGCCGCAATCTGGAACTCACCGAAACGCTGCGCGGGCAGCCGTCGCCGACGCTGTTTTCGCTGCTCGACAACTGCGTGACCAGCATGGGCTCGCGCCTGCTGCGCCATACGCTGCATCACCCGCTACGCGATCGGGCGATCCCGTCCGCCCGCCACGGCGCCGTCGAAGCCCTGCTCGACGATTACGGTCGACTTGCCGGCGAGACGAGAAAAGCCCTGCGCGGCATTGCCGACATCGAGCGCATTGCAGGCCGTATCGCACTGCGCAATGCGCGCCCACGCGACCTGGCGGCCTTGCGCGAATCGCTCGCCCGCCTGCTGGAACTGCGTGCGCCGCTGGCCGGGACAACCTCCGACTTGCTCGACCGCGCCTATACCGAACTCGAAACACCGGCTGAATCGCTCGACCTGCTGGTACGTGCCATTGCCGCTGAGCCGAGCGCTCAGGTACGCGACGGTGGCGTCATCGCCCCCGAATACGACGCCGACCTGGATGAACTGCGCTCGCTCAACGACAACTGCGGCGCCTTTCTGGTCGACATGGAAGTGCGCGAGCGCGAGCGTACTGGCATCAGTAGCCTCAAGGTTGAATACAACAAGGTGCATGGTTTCTACATTGAGGTTACACACGCCAACGTTGACAAGATTCCCGACGATTACCGGCGCCGCCAGACGCTGAAAAACGCCGAGCGCTACATCACGCCAGAACTGAAGGCCTTCGAGGACAAGGCGCTGTCGGCGCAGGAGCGCTCGCTGGCCCGCGAAAAACTGCTCTACGAGGGCATTCTCGACGCGTTGCTGCCGGTCGTGCCGACGCTGCAAACCATCGCCCGCGCCGTTGCCCATCTCGATCTGCTCGCGGGGTTCGCCGAGTCGGCGCTGAAGCGCAACTGGTGCAAACCCGATTTTTGCGAAGAAATCCGGTTAACCGTGGAAGGCGGCCGCCATCCGGTCGTCGAGAACGAACTGGCGCAGAGCGCCGAAACCTTCATCGCCAACGACTGCCGGCTGGCCGACGAGCGCCGCCTTCTGCTAATCACCGGACCGAACATGGGCGGTAAATCAACCTACATGCGCCAGGTGGCGCTGATCGCGCTGCTCGCCCATATCGGCAGCTATGTGCCCGCGGATCGCTGCGTGCTCGGCCCGCTCGACCGCATTTTTACCCGTATCGGCGCCTCCGACGACCTCGCCTCCGGCCGCTCGACCTTCATGGTCGAGATGACAGAAGCCGCCGCCATCCTGCACCACGCCACGAACCAGAGCCTGGTGCTCATGGACGAGATCGGGCGCGGCACCTCAACTTTTGACGGCATGGCGCTGGCCTTTGCCATCCTGCGCCACCTGATCGAAAAGAACCGCAGCCTGACGCTGTTCGCTACCCACTATTTCGAGCTGACGCGGCTGTCGCACGAATATTCCGAACTGGCCAACGTACACCTCGGCGCCGTCGAACACGCGCATCGAATTGTATTCATGCACGCCGTCGAGGAAGGCCCGGCCAACCAGAGTTACGGGATTCAGGTGGCCGCGCTGGCGGGCATTCCGTCCGCCGTCGTGCGCGCTGCGCGCAAGCAGTTACGGGAGTTCGAGCAGCGTGCGGCCGTCGATCCACTGCAGCCAGACCTGTTCGCGCAGGTTCCCGACGCGCCGGAACTGGAACCGGTCGAGCCACATCCGGCGCTCAGCCAACTAGCAGCCATCGATCCGGACAGCCTGACACCGCGCGAAGCGCTGGATGCACTCTACGCGCTCAAAGGCTTGATGCGATGACGGCGCTGCGCTGGCCAACTGCGGTGAACCTGAAATTTTGGCAACAATCGGCGTGCACCGCAGTTTGCCTCTGGCTGTGCTGCGCCGTGGCCCATGCCGAGGTCTGGCGCTTTGCACTGATTGGCGACACGCCCTACTCCAGCTTTGAGCGCGCCGAACTGCCGCTGATGCTGGATCAAATTGCCGCCAGCGGCAACGCACTGGTCGTCCATGTCGGCGATATAAAGCATGGCAAGGATCGCTGTGACGATGCGCTGTTCGATGACCGGCTGGCAGTGTTCGACAACGCCGCCTTGCCCTTCATTTTCGTGCCTGGCGACAATGAATGGAGCGATTGTGACCGGCTGAGCAATGGCGCTTACGACCCGCTGGAGCGACTGAATGCCCTGCGCCAGCGCTTCTGGGCAACCGACAGCAGTCTGGGCCGGCAGCGCCTGCCGCTTACACGCCAGGGGGACGGCTGGCCGGAACACAGCCGTTTCCGCCTCGGACCGGTGCTTTTTTTCACCCTTAACCTGCCCGGCGGGAACAATAACTGGGGCCCGGCCGACCTGCCATCGGCGGAATATCGCCAGCGCCAGCCGCAGGTCACCCGCTGGCTGCGTGACAGTTTTGCGCTGGCCCGACGCGAAGGTTTACGTGGTGTCGCGCTGCTCTTCCAGGCCAACCCGGGCTTCCGGCATTTCAATCAGGGGCTCGGACACCGCGGCTATCGGGAGTTTCTGGAGGTACTGCGCGAAGAAGTGCAGAACTTCGAGGGGCAGGTGCTGGTCGTCCATGGAGACACCCACACCAGCCGCATCGACCAGCCACTACGCGATGCGCAGGGTAAACCGATAAGCAAGCTGACGCGGATCGAAACCTTTGGCTACCCGGTCATGGGCTGGACGCAGGGGCGAATCGACAGCAACGATCCGAAACTGTTCAGTTTCGAACCCCACCCCTGGCCAGGAAAATAGCGGCAAGGCGTCGCCACGCAACGCCTTGCCCGGGCATCAGCCCATGTAGTTGCCGCCGTTGCAGGCAAAATTGGCACCGGTAGTGAAACCGGCCTTGTCCGAAGCCAGCCAACTGACGATGGAAGCAATTTCCTCCGGCTCGCCCAGACGCTTGACCGGAATCGTCGCCACGATCTTTTCCAGCACATCTTCGCGAATGGCACGCACCATGTCGGTACCGATGTAACCCGGCGACACGGTATTCACCGTTACGCCCTTGCTAGCCACTTCCTGCGCCAGCGCCATCGAGAAGCCGTGCATGCCCGCCTTGGCGGTCGAGTAGTTGGTCTGGCCGAACTGCCCGCGCTGACCGTTCATCGACGAAATATTGATGATGCGGCCCCAGCCACGATCCATCATGCCGTCGACCACCTGCTTGGTGACGAAAAACAGCGAGTTCAGGTTGGTGTCGATCACCGCCATCCAGTCCTGGACGCTCATCTTGCGGAATACGCCATCCTTGGTGATACCGGCGTTGTTCACCAGCACTGAAACCTCGCCCACTTCCGCCCTGACCTTGTCAAAGGCTGCCTTGGTGCTATCCCAGTCCGACACGTTGCCTTCGGAAGCGATGAAATCGAAACCAAGCGCCTTCTGCTCGGCCAGCCACTTGTCCTTGCGCGGAGAGTTCGGCCCGCAACCAGCAACCACGGTATAGCCATCCTTGGCCAGTTGCTGGCAAATCGCGGTTCCGATGCCGCCCATGCCCCCGGTTACGTAGGCAACTTTCTTGCTCATGGTCATAACTCCTTATCAATAATTATTAATTACGTCAGGGTCAAAAAAATCGGCGCGAACTTTCTACGCCGATTTGAACGCCAAAACGAGAATTAACTATACCGCAATCTGTTATTCATTACGCAATAAAATTCGCCCAATCGGACAATACGGCTCAAATTGCAGGCAAAAAAAAGCCCGCATCGCTGCGGGCTGGTCGCTTCAATCCCAGGTGCTCAGTGGCAAGTCTCTTCGTCGTCATCCGGATGATGGACATGACCGTGCTCGACCTCTTCCGCACTCGCCGGGCGAATGGCCGTCACCGTGCAGGTAAAGACCAAGGCCATGCCGGCCAGGGGGTGATTGCCGTCGAGAACGACCTTGTCGTCAGCGATATCGGTGACACGATAGATGACGAAATCGTCCTCGCCCCCATCCTCCGGACCGCCTTCGAACTGCATGCCAACCTGCAACTCCTTCGGGAAATCCTTGCGCGGCTCGATCTGCACCATTTCTGAATCGTACTCGCCGAAGGCCTCATCCGGCTGCAGCTTGACCTGGATCGACTCGCCAACCTTCTTGCCCTGCAGTGCTTCCTCGATCTTCGGGAAGATATCATCGTAGCCGCCGTGGAGATAAACCAGCGGCTCACGGCCTTCGTCCACGACCTCGCCATCGGGATCGGTGACGTGATAGTCGAGGGTGATGACGGTGTTGCGGACGACTTGCGTATTCATGAATTCATTTCCTTGACCAGGCGCAGCACTTCCAGTGCATGGCCCTTGTAATTGACGTTGTAGAGCGCGTGACGAATGATACCCCCGCGATCGATGATGAAGGTTGAGCGAACGATGCCGAACTTGCGATGGCCATCGATTTCGCGTGCCTGCCAGACCCCGTATTGCTTGCAGACAGCGCCTTCGGCATCGGACAGCAATTCGATCCCGATGCCCTCCTTGTCGCGGAACTCCGCGTGTTTGAGGCAATCGTCACGGCTGATGCCAAAAAGCAGGCAATCGTGGTGTTTGAAATCGTTTTCGTGATCCGAGAAATCCGTAGCTTCCCGAGTACAGCACGGGGTGCCATCCTTGGGATAAAAGAACAGAACCAGACTGTTTTTTCCCTGATAGCGCGCCAGATCAATGGTTTCCATGTCCGCATCCGGCAATGAAAACACCGGTGCTTTTTCTCCAGCCTTGAGCAGCATGTTGGTCTCCTTGAATGCTCTCTTGGGGGACTTCAGAGGCCTATTCTATCGGAGCAAAACACAGGTGGCTACCGGGTTTTTTTGCTTTTTTGCCGCTTATTTTCCGGGAATTTTTTCCGGAATCTGCACGAAGGTTTCGTCCTGCTTGACCATGCCCAACTCAAAACGCGCACGTTCCTCGATGGCGTCATAGCCCTGCTTCAGATCGCGAACCTCGGCATCAAGGCCCGCGTTCCGGATTTCCAGCTTGCGGGTGACTTCCTTCTGCTGCTGCACCTGACGGTCGTATTCCCATACCTTGAGCCATCCTCCCTTGCCCAGCCACAGCGGGTACTGGAGGAGTGCGATCAGGGCGAGAAGACTGACCGTCAGCCAGCGCATCGCGCGTTAGCGCAGGTTGTAGAAGGTTTCGCGGCCCGGGTAAGACGCGGTATCGCCCAGATCCTCCTCGATGCGGATGAGTTGGTTGTATTTGGCGATACGGTCGGAACGCGACAGCGAGCCGGTCTTGATCTGCCCAGCATTGAGGCCGACAGCGATATCGGCGATGGTGCTGTCCTCGGTTTCACCGGAGCGGTGCGAGATCACGGCAGTGTAACCGGCACGCTTGGCCATTTCGACCGCAGCAAAGGTTTCAGACAGGGTACCGATCTGGTTGATCTTGATCAGGATCGAGTTGCCGATGCCCTTCTTGATGCCTTCCTTGAAGATCTTGGTGTTGGTGACGAAAATATCGTCGCCGACGATCTGTACCTTGTCGCCGAGGCGGTCGGTGAGCATCTTCCAGCCGTCCCAGTCGGCTTCGGACATGCCGTCTTCGATGGAAACGATCGGGAACTGGTCGGCCAGGTTGGCGAGGTAATCGACGAATTGGGCCGAGGTCAGCTGCAGGCCTTCACCGGACAGATGATACTTGCCGTCCCTGTAGAACTCGGAAGCGGCGCAGTCGAGCGCCAGCAGGACATCCTGACCCGGAACGTAGCCGGCATTCTCGATCGCCTGCATGATGATCTGCAGGGCTTCGGCATGGCTGCCAAGGTTCGGGGCGAAACCGCCTTCGTCGCCCACCGCGGTCGAGTGGCCCTTCTTGTCCAGCAGCTTCTTCAGCGCGTGGAAGATTTCAGCGCCGCAGCGCATGGCTTCACGGAAGGATGAGGCACCGACCGGCATGACCATGAATTCCTGGATATCCAGACTGTTGTTGGCATGCTCGCCACCGTTGATGATGTTCATCATCGGCACCGGCATCTGCATTGGGCTCATGCCACCGAAATAACGGTAGAGGGGCAGGCCGGACTCTTCGGCAGCAGCCTTGGCAACAGCCATCGACACCGCGAGGATGGCATTGGCACCGAGACGCGACTTGTTGTCGGTACCGTCGAGGTCGATCATGGTCTGATCGATGAATGCCTGTTCCTGCGCGTCGAGACCGATGATGGCTTCGGAGATCTCGGTATTGACGTTCTCGACGGCCTGCAAAACGCCCTTACCCAGATAACGGGCGGCATCGCCATCACGCAGCTCGATGGCTTCGCGTGTGCCGGTGGAAGCACCGGACGGCACAGCCGCACGACCCATGACACCGCTCTCCAGCAGCACATCGGCCTCGACCGTCGGATTGCCGCGGGAATCCAGGATTTCGCGAGCAACGACATCAACGATAGAACTCATATTTCTTCCTTATTTTCAACAGGTTGAAAAGACAAACTAAAGTGGATTATCAATACCGGAGATGACCAGCATATTCATTTCGGCAGCCCCCAGTCGCGCCTCGCGCGCTGCCTGATACTCTGGGGAATGATAAAAGCATTTCGCCTGATCGACCGTGTCGAATTCCACGATGACCAGACGGGGTATGTTCTTCCAAGAGCCTTCGAGCATCTCAACCGCACCGCCGCGCACCAGATAGCGGCCGCCATACTGCGCGATGGCACGTTCCGACAACAGCTTGTAGCCTTCATAGGCCGCCGGATCTGAAACCTTCGCCTCGGCAATGAGGTAGCCCTTTTGGCTCAACGCAACTCCTCAAAACCTGCTGCCTTCACCGCCTGATCCAGCGCCCGCAGGGTCGCCAGCAGGCCACCCATGCGATCCAGCGGCCAGCTGTTCGGACCGTCCGAAAATGCCTTTTCCGGGCAAGGATGGGTCTCCATGAACAGGCCGGAAATACCGACGGCGACTGCAGCACGCGCCAGTACCGGCACGAATTCGCGTTGACCGCCGGAGCTTGTCCCCTGCCCGCCGGGCAACTGCACCGAATGCGTGGCATCAAAGATCACCGGACAACCGGTCTCCCGCATGATCGCCAGCGAACGCATGTCGGAGACGAGGTTGTTATATCCAAAGCTGGCGCCGCGCTCGCAGACCATGATGTTGTCGGCGCCATCATTGACTTCACGCGCCTTGTCGACGACGTTCTTCATGTCGCCCGGTGCGAGGAACTGGCCCTTCTTGATATTCACCGGCTTGCCGCAGGAAGCAACCGCATGGATGAAATCGGTCTGGCGGCAGAGGAAGGCCGGGGTCTGCAGGACATCCACCACGCTCGCCACCTGCGCCACGTCGGCTTCACTATGGACATCGGTCAGCACCGGCACACCGATCTGCGTGCGCACAGCTTCCAGAATCTTCAAGCCACCGTCGATACCGGGACCGCGCACTGACTTGCCGGAACTGCGATTGGCCTTGTCGTACGAGGCCTTGAAAATGTAAGGGATTCCGAGTTCACCGCAGACGACCTTCATGTGGCCGGCGATATCGACGCAAAGCTGCTCCGATTCGGCGGTACACGGCCCGGCGATCAGGAAAAAAGGCTGGTCAAGACCAGCCTCGAAACCGCAGAGTTTCATTGGGTTTTGCCCTGCTTGCTGGCCAGTGCTGCCTTGACGTAGGACGTAAACAGCGGATGGCCCTGGCGCGGATTGGAGGTGAATTCCGGATGGAACTGGCAACCGACGAACCACGGATGGACGTCTGCCGGCAGCTCGACCATTTCGCAGAGATCGGTCCCCGGCGCACGACCGGCAACGACAAGGCCCTTGGCTTCGAGTTGCGCCAGCAGGGTGTTGTTGACCTCATAACGGTGACGATGGCGCTCGGTGATTTCGGCGGCGCCGTAAATCTGGCGGGCCAGGGTGCCCTCGCCCAGCTTGCACACCTGCGCCCCGAGACGCATCGTGCCGCCAATGTCGGAGTCCTCGCTGCGTTTTTCGACCTTGCCTGAGGCATCCAGCCACTCGGTAATCAGGCCGATCACCGGGTACGGCGTATCCTGAACAAACTCGGTCGAGTGCGCCGCAGCCATGCCGGCGACGTCGCGGGCGAATTCGACCACGGCCAACTGCATGCCGAGGCAGATACCGAGGTAAGGCACCTTGTTTTCGCGAGCGAAGCGGATCGCCGCGATCTTGCCCTCGGTACCGCGACGGCCGAAACCGCCGGGAACGAGGATGGCGTCGAGATCGTCAAGCACGCCGGTGCCATTTTTCTCGATCTCCTCGGAGTCGAGATAAACGATATCAACCTGGCAACGGGTGTGAATCCCCGCGTGCTTGATCGCCTCGATCAGCGACTTGTAAGACTCGGTCAGATCAACGTACTTGCCGACAAATGCGATCTTGATCTGCGCCTGCGGATGCTCCATCGCGTCGATCAGCTTTTCCCAAACCGACAAATCGGCGGCCTTGGCCAGGATGTTCAGCTTGTGGCAAACGATTTCGTCGAGCATCTGGTCGTGCAGCATGCCCGGAATCTTGTAGATCGAATCGGCATCGAGACACTCGATGACGGCTTCCGGCATCACGTTACAGAACAGCGCGATCTTGCGGCGCTCCTCGACCGGGATCGAACGGTCGGCGCGGCAGAGCAGGATGTCGGGCTGGATACCGATTTCGCGCAATTCCTTGACTGAGTGCTGCGTCGGCTTGGTTTTCAGTTCGCCAGCGGTCGGGATGTAGGGCAACAGCGTCAGGTGCATGTAGCAGACGTTGTTGCGGCCTTCCTCGATGCCCATCTGGCGGATGGCCTCAAGGAACGGCAGGGATTCGATGTCGCCGACCGTGCCGCCGACTTCGACGATCGCCACATCGGCGCCTTCGGCACCGGCCTTGACCTTGCCCTTGATCTCGTCGGTGATGTGCGGGATGACCTGAACGGTCTTGCCCAGATACTCGCCACGGCGCTCCTTCTTGAGCACGGTGTCGTAAATCTGGCCGGTGGTGAAGTTGTTGCGCTTGGTCATCTTGGCGCTCGTGAAGCGCTCATAGTGGCCAAGGTCAAGATCAGTCTCGGCGCCATCTTCCGTCACGAAAACTTCACCGTGCTGGAAGGGACTCATCGTACCCGGATCGACGTTGATATAGGGATCGAGTTTGAGGTGGGTAACCTTGATGCCGCGGGATTCCAGAATGGCCCCCAGCGACGCGGCGGCGATGCCTTTGCCCAGTGAGGACACGACACCGCCAGTAACGAAAACGTATTTGGTCATGGAAAGACAGGCTGCGGGAAAGCAGAATGATAGCCGACAATCGGTGAAATTCCCAAATCTGGACGCGAACCGAAGGGATGGCCTGGCTCGGCAAACGCCATGAAAGCTTTTGCTAGAATTCCGCTCTCCTCGCACTTGTCATCATCTTGAAAAACGTTCTCGTCATCACCTATTCGCAGAGCGGCCAACTGGCGGAAATCGCTGCGCGCATCGTCGCGCCGCTGGAATCGGCCGGTCACCGGGTGCATGTCGAGACGCTGCTGCCTGAGACGCCTTATCCCTGGCCCTGGCCTGTGATTGACTTCATTGACGCCTTTCCCGAGTGCGTCCAGCTTGATCCGCCGCCGTTGAAACCACTGGTCATTCCTGTGGGGATCGATTGGGATCTAGTGATCATCACCTATCAGGTCTGGTATTTATCCCCCGCCCTGCCGGTCACCGCCTTCCTGCAAAGTCCGCACGCGGCGCTGCTCAGGGACAAGCCGGTGGTCACCGTGGTGGCCTGCCGCAATATGTGGCTATCCGCCCAGCAGACGCTCAAGCGCCTCATCACCGATTTAGGTGGCCAGCTGCGCGATCACATTGCCTTCACTGACTCCGGTCATCCGCTGGCGACGTTCATTACTACACCGCGCTGGGTGCTGACCGGGAAGCGTGACCGCTTCTTTGGCCTGCCACCCGCCGGTGTTGCTGCGCCTGAGATCGAAGGTGCCCGGCGCTTCGGCAGCGCCCTCGCCCGCGCCCTGCATGCGGATGAAGAACGGAGCGGCCGGCCAATGCTGACCGGGCTGCGCGCGGTTACTGTCATCCCGCGTCTGGCGATGAGCGAGCGCGCCGGCTTCAGGGCCTTCAAGGTCTGGTCGAAGCTGATCCGTGCCTTCGGACAAAGGGGACAATGGCGCAGGCGCCCGTTGCTGCTGGTTTTTGCCGTCTATCTGGTGACGCTCATCATCACCGTCGTTCCGCTGAGCCTGTTGGTACAATGGCTGCTTTCGCCCATTCTCAAAGGCCGCATGGCAGCGCTCAAAGCCGAGCTGGAGCAGCCTTCCGGGTCCGCAGATCACCTCATTGAACCTCATGCACCGTAGCGGCGCAGTTTTCATCACCGGCACCTCCGCCTTCCTGCCCAACGCCCCGGTCGGCAACGACGACATCGAATCCGTCCTCGGCATGGTCGGCGGCAAGCCTTCGCGCGCGCGCCGCGTCGTGCTGCGTAGCAACGGCATCCGCCAGCGCCATTACGCCATCGACCCGACCAGCGGAGGCTTCACCCACTCCAACGCGCAACTGACCGCTGAGGCCATTCGCCTGCTGCAATCAGGCGGGCTCGACACCGCCAGAATCGACCTGCTGGCCTGCGGCACCTCCTGCGCGGACCAGCTGATGCCCAACCATGGCGTCATGGTTCATGGCGAACTCGGCAATCCGCCGTGTGAAGTCATCGCTACTGGCGGCATCTGCGTCTCCGGCCTGACCGCGCTCAAATACGCCTGGTTGTCAGTGCTGGTCGGCGAGGCTCGGTGCGCTGTCGCCACCGGCTCGGAACGCGCCTCCGGCGGCCTGCTGGCGCGCAACTTCGAAGCCGAATCGGCGGCCAAGCTGGCTGCGCTGGAAACCAACCCGGAAATTGCCTTCGAGAAGGATTTTCTGCGCTGGATGCTTTCCGACGGCGCCGGCGCCTGCCTGCTGGAAGCGCAGCCGCTCGCCGACGGCGCGTCGCTGCGCATCGACTGGATCGACATCTTGTCGCAAGCCAACAGCAACGAAACCTGCATGTACGCGGGCGGCGAAAAGGCCGCGGATGGCCAGCTGAAAGGCTGGCAGGAGTTTACGCAGGACGAATGGGCGCGGCACTCGGTCTTTGCGGTCAAGCAGGACGTCCGACTGCTCAACGAGGCCGTCGTCGAACAGACGCTGGGCAAAACCATTGCCCAAGTCGTACCGCGCCGCGGGCTTCGTGCCGACCAGATCGACTGGTTCCTGCCGCACATGTCGTCGGAGTTTTTCCGGCAGCCGATGATCGACTGCATGCGGACCGCCGGCTTCACCATCCCTCAAGACAAGTGGTTTACCAACCTGCACAGCAAGGGCAACACCGGTTCGGCGTCGATCTACATCATGCTCGATGAACTCTTCCGCAGCGGCCAGCTTGGTGACGGCCAGCGCATCCTTTGCTTCGTGCCGGAAAGCGGCCGTTTCACCGGCGCCTTCATGCACCTGACCGTTGTCGGTGCCAGCCGCCATGCGTGACCAGGACGTCCCCCAAGAAGGCAACCGGACACTGGGCGGCCATCGCAAGGCGGTCTATGCCCGTGGCGACGATGGCCGACTGCACATGGTCGCTTCTGCCGGCTGGGAGGTCGAGGAAATCGTCACCAGCCAGGCGGTGGCCGATCTTGAACGCCTTGCGGCTGACGCGTTGCAGCGCTTCCGGGCCGGACTGACCGCACCGCTGGAGGTGCACATGCACCGCGCGCGGATGGACATCCCTTTGCTGGCTCAAGCCACCGGACTCTGGCAGTGGCGCGTGCGTCGCCATCTGCGTCCGGAGATTTTCCAGCGACTTTCCCCCGCATTGCTTCAACGCTATGCCGAAGCGCTCGGACTGAGCGTAGTGCAACTCAAGGACGTCGCGTGAGTGAATTACAGCACGCGCAGGCATCACACTGCGAAAGTGGCGTCATGTCGACCATGCTCCGTCATCACGGACTGGCGATCAGTGAACCGATGGCCTTCGGGTTGTCCTCGGCGATTTCATTTGCCTACCTGCCGATTGTCCGCATCAACGGCCTGCCGCTGGTCGCCTACCGCATGCCGCCCAAATGGATCATCAAGGGTCTGCAAAAACCGCTGGCGCTGAAGATGCGCTTCGAGACCTTTCGCCGGCCCGAAGACGGCGTCCGCCGCCTCGATCAATTGCTGGCCGATGGCCAGGTCGTTGGCCTGCAGACCTCGGTCTATTGGCTGCCCTACCTGCCAGAAGACCTGCGTTTTCATTTCAACGCCCACAATATCCTCGCCTTCGGCAAGGCAGATGATGGCAGCTACCGGATTTCCGACCCGGTTGCCGAAATGACGGTCACCTGCCCGCCCGACGCGCTGCAGCGGGCACGTTTTGCCAAGGGTGTACTGGCGCCCAAGGGGCTGATCTACTACCCGCTGGGTCGCCCGCAGGAACCGGCCTGGGAAAAGGTGGTGCCCAAGGCCATCGTCAAGACCGCCCGCATCATGCTTGACTCGCCACTGCCGATCATCGGCGTGCGCGGCATCCGCCGACTGGCTGCGGCCATCGAGCGCCTCGAAACCGGTACCGATGCCCAACACAGCAAGCTCTTCATCGGCCAGGTCGTGCGCATGCAGGAAGAAATCGGTACCGGCGGCGGTGGCTTCCGCTTCATTTACGCCAGCTTCCTGCAGGAAGCCGCCGACCGACTGGCCCGCCCGGTCCTCAACGAACTGGCCGACACGCTGATCGACATTGGCGACGAGTGGCGCGAATTCGCGCTGGCCACGGCGCGCATGATCCGCGACCGCGATCCGCTTGATCCGCCGCGTCTGGCTGACAAGCTGCGTACCATCGCCCACCGGGAACAGACTTTCTTCCGCGACCTGCGCCGCGCTGCATGACACTGAGCATCAGCGCTGTTTCTCACACCTATCGCGGCGCCCGCGAGGCGGCGCTCGACAGCGTTTCGCTGAACATTCCGGCCGGTGGCGTTTTCGGACTGCTCGGCCCCAATGGCGCGGGCAAAACGACGCTGATTTCGCTGATCTGCGGTCTGCTCGAATCCGATCAGGGTCTCATCACGCTCGACGACGAACCGCTGGCCCTGGTTCGTGCCGCTGACCCGGCGCGCGTCGCGCTGGTGCCGCAGGATTACGCCTTCTACCCGATGCTCAGCGTCGTCGAGAACCTGCGTTTTTTCGGTGGCGCACTCGGTCTATCTGGGGCACTGTTGCGCCAGCGCTGCGACGCCGCGATCGCGTTCGCCCGACTGGAACAGGTCACCGGCAAGCTCGCCGAAACCCTCTCCGGCGGCCTGCGCCGGCGCCTCAATCTTGCCATCGGCCTGCTCGGCGAGCCGCGACTGCTGCTACTCGACGAACCGACGGTCGGCGTCGATCCGCAGTCCCGCCATTTCCTGCTCGACGCCATTGCCGGCCTGCCGGCCAGCGGCACGACGGTAATCTATACCAGTCACTACATGGAGGAAGTCGAGGCGATCTGCCAGCGGCTGGCCATTCTCGATCAAGGCAAGGTCCTGGCTGCCGGGACACTGGGCGAATTGCTCGACAGCGACGAACAGACGCTGGAACTTCGCCTCGACCGCCCCCTGCCAGAGAGCCTGCTCAGCAAATACCACGCCGTTCCCAGCGGTGCGCTCGATTTTGGCCTGTTTTTGCCGTCGACCGCAGCACTGCCCGAACTGCTTGCCGAACTCGCCGCCGCCGGTTGCGAAATCTGCTATCTGTCGCTTGGCCGGCAGAATCTGGAACAGGTTTTCATGCGGCTGACCCGTCGTTCCCTGAGGGACTGATCTGTCATGTCGAGTTTGCTTCCGCGTCTGCACGCCCTCTGGACCAAGGAAACGCTGGCCCTGCTGCGCGACCGTCACGGCTTGGCGGCGCTGTTCGTCATGCCGGTGATCTTCATCCTGGTCATGACGATGGCCCTGCACGACGCCTTTATGCCCGGCGCCTCGATCGACGTTGCCTACGCCGTCGTCGATCTCGATAACAGTCCGCAATCGCAGGCGCTGGTGCGCCGTCTGGACAAGTCCGGGAGTTTCAGACGGATTGCCGTCGGGCAGGATCTCGATGCTGCCCGCCAGGGCATCCGCGAAAACCAGTACGCGCTGGTGCTGGGGCTGCCGGCTAAATTCGGCGAACGCCTGCTCGCCCCCGCGGGTGCCGACGGCCAACCGACCGAGCCTTTGACCCTGCTCGTCGATCCCACCCTCAACCCCGCGCTGCAGCTCGCCTTCCGCAACCAGACCGCGGCGGCACTCGGGACCATCCGTGCCGACGAACTAACGCGACGCGCCGGCAAGCTCTTCGGCCTGCCAGTTTCGCCCGCCGCCGAACGCGACTGGCCGGACGAAATCGTCAGCATCGCCGTCCAGAACCAGCGCAGCATCCGGCCACCCTCATCGGTGCAACAGAACGTCCCGGCATGGCTGGTGTTTGCGATGTTCTTCGTCGTCATCCCGATTGCCTCCATCTTCATCATCGAGCGCCAGGAAGGCACGCTGCAGCGCCTGCGCGCCATCGGCCTGCCCTTCGGGCATATCCTCGCCGGCAAGCTGCTGCCTTTTTTTGTCGTCAATCAGCTGCAAGCGGTGTTGATGGTTCTGGTTGGCATGTTCATTGTCCCCATGCTCGGCGGCGAGGCCCTGCACATGCCCGCCGGCCGCTCGCTCATTCACTGGTGGCTGGTCGCGGCCTCGGTCAGCCTTGCCGCCGTCGCCTTCGCGCTGCTGGTCGCCAGCCTGACGCGCACCTCGCAGCAGGCCGTGGTCGTCGGTGGCGTCGGCAACATCCTGATGGGCGCCGTCGGCGGCATCATGGTCCCCAAATTCATGATGCCCGCCGCCATGCAGCGCCTTGCCGAATGGTCGCCAATGGCCTGGGGGCTGGATGGTTTCCACACGGTGATGCTCCGTCAGGGCGGTTTCGACGCCATCCTCCCCGACCTGCTCAAACTGCTGACCTTCGCCGCGCTGTCGCTGACCGCTGCCGTCTGGCTCAATCGCTCAAGCCAACCATGACCACCGACCTCCGCCTCGCCCTGAAAACCCTGATCATCGAAGCCTGCGACAAGGATTGCGAGCCATCGGCGATTACTGATGACGAGGTTCTGTTCGGGCCCGAGGCACCGCTGCAACTCGACTCGCTCGACGCGCTGCAGATTTCGATGGCAATCAAGAAGCAGTACGGCCTGCGCCTGCCGGACAGCAAGGAAACCCGGCGGATTCTGTCCAACGTGGCGAACATGGCCGAGCATCTTAAAAGCTGGCTGGCGCAGCGGACTTGAGATGCGTGGCAAGCGGCCGGTTTTCTTCCACGACAGCGCGCTGCTCTGCGCCCGCGGGCTGACGCCAGCCACCGCCGCCGCTGCACTCTGGCGCGGCGAGTGCAGCGCCAAGCAGCGCCGGGTTGCCCCGCACTGCCTGCCTTATCAGTCGCTGCCCTTGCCCGAGTCCGACTGGTGGTCGCGGGCGGAAACCGCCCTCCGGCAACTTGCAGCCCAGTTATCCGACCTGCCGCCCGAAACGCCACTCTTCGTTGCCTCGTCATCCTTTCAAATGGGAGGATTCGAAGCGACGGGCGCCCCCTTCGATCTTCCGGCAGCAAGCGCCTCGTTCGCTCCCCGTCTGGCAGACTGGCTGGGTCTGACCGGGCCGCGCTACAGCTTCTCCAATGCCTGTATTTCCGGGTTTTCGGCAATCGACGCCGCGGCCACCCTGATCGCCGACGGATTGCTCGATGAGGCGCTGGTGATTGGCGTCGAACTGGCCAACAACACGACGCTGGCCGGCTTCGCCGCCATGGAATTGCTTTCTTCCACCGCCAGCCGGCCGCTCGACCGCGACCGCGACGGATTGGTGCTGGGCGAAGGCATCGCCGCCATCCGGCTCTCTGCCCAGCCGACCAACTGGCGTCTGGCGGCAGTGCGAACCGGACTCGACGCCCACTCGCTAACCGGCCCCGACCCGAGTGGGCGCCCCTTGGCCGAAGTGCTTGCCCAAACGCTCTCCGCCGCCGAAATGACGCCCGCCGAGATCGACCTGATCAAACTTCAGGCTGCCGGCGCACCGATCACCGATCTGGCGGAGGCCCGCGCCATCGAGCAGGTTTTTGGCGCCCCCCGCCCGCCGCTGATGTCGATCAAACCGGCGCTCGGCCACACCCTGGGCGCCTCAGGGGTTGTCGAACTGGTCACGCTGCTGGCCTGTCTCGAACACGACCAGATACCCGCCACAGCGGGCTTCCGTACGCCCGATCCCGAATTTTCGACGGTTTTTCCGGTTCACCGCAGCACGCTCCCGGTACGCCGGGCGCTGCTCAATCTGGTCGGTTTTGGCGGTGGGCTGGCGGCGATGGTCATCGAACGCTGATGAAAATCACGCTGAATCATCTTCTGACACAGCGCCTGCCCGTCGCCGACCTGGGCAACGAGGTCCGCCAGCGGCTCGGCAAGCCACTACGCCGCGCCTCCCCGCTGACCCAACTGGCAGTCAGCGGCGCCCTTGCCTGCCTGCCCGACCCAGCTGCAACGCAGCCGCTAGCCTTGCTCTGGCAATCGACCTACGGCCCGCGAGCGGAAACGCTGGCGCTGCTTGACGAAGTCTGCTGCGGCGCGGGTGAGCCGCTGCCCTTCGATTTCCTCGCCAGTCAGCCGGCCATCGCCGCCGCCCAGCTCAAGCCCTGGCTGCCCTGCTTGCAGACGGCACACCACCTGCCGCTCGACGACGAAGCGCAGACCCAATGGACGCTGATGCTCGCTCTCGCCCACGCCTGGCTGAGCGAAGGCCGTTATGCACAGGTGCTGTGCGCCCATCTCGACATCGCCGACGGCCAGGCAAGCGGCGACTGGCTGCTGCTGCGCTGCCATTCCGAACACCCGCCGCTGGCCGAACTCAGCCTGGCCAGCGCAGCGCCGGCCACACAGGCCCGCGACGACAGGGATTTCCCAGCACACCTCGCAACCTTGCTTGCCCAGCCTTCCGGCAGGGACCGACGGCTGCGCCTGCAATCTCCCGCGTTGCCCAAGCTGGCGGTAGAATTCGCCCGCTAATCATCTCCACAGGTTCCCCGACATGTCCGAATTTGCTTTTGACGTTTCCATCGAGAATTTCGAGGCGCAGGTCTTGATCCCCGCCGATACCGTGCCCGTTGTCGTCGATTTCTGGGCGCCGTGGTGCCAGCCCTGCCAGACGCTGAAGCCGATGCTGGAAAAGCTTGCCGAGGAATACAAGGGCCGTTTCCTGCTCGCCAAGGTCAATTCCGACGAAAACCCGGAACTGGCGCAACACTTTGGCGTGCGCAGCATCCCTTCCGTCAAGGTGCTCTTCCAGGGCCAACTGGTCGATGAATTCAATGGCGCCCTGCCGGAATCCCAGGTTCGCGAATTTCTTGACCGCATTGCCCTGCCCGCCGGCCCGGAACACGCCGACCTGCGTCAGGTCGCTGCCGGCCTCGTCGCCGAAGGGAAACTGGAAGAAGCCCTGGCCACGCTGGTACAAGCCAGCCAGGCCAACCCGCAGGATCAGGCGATCCAGCTCGACGCCGTCGAAGTGCTGATGCAACTCGGCCGCAACGATGAAGCCAAGCAACTGCTCGGCGGCGACTACGCCAACGAAGCCGAGCGCGCCAATGCCCTGCGCGCCCGTCTGGCGCTGCTCGACGGCGCTGCCGACATCGCCCCGCTGGAAGCCAAACTGGCCGCTAACGCCGACGACCACGCCACCCGCCTCGAACTCTCCAAGGCCTATGCCGCACAAGGGCGTTTCCGTGAAGCGCTGGAAGCGGCTCTGGAAGTCGTCCGCCGCGACCGCTTCTTCGATCAGGGTGCCGGCCGTGCCGCCATTCTGTCGCTGTTCGAGGCGCTGAACGGCGAGCAGTACGACGACCTCGTGCGCGAATTCCGCCGCAAGCTCTCGGCCACCCTCAACTAATCCGCAGCGACGTCGGTCGTGAAGCTGTTTTACACCGACGTCTTCGTCCTGCCGCTGCCGGCAGGACACCGCTTCCCGATGGAAAAGTACGCCCGTCTGCGGGCGGCGCTGCTCGCCAGCGGCGTCTTCTCCGAAAGCGACTTCCACCTGCCCCCGGCGGCCAGCGACGAAGAACTGGCCCGCGCCCACGATCCTGCGTACATCGCCGCCGTCAGCTGCGGTGAACTCGAAATTTCGGCCCAAAAAGCCATCGGCTTCCCGTGGTCGCCGGGCATGGTCGAACGCTCCCGCCGATCAGCCGGCGCCACCCTCGCCGCCTGCCGCACAGCCTTTGTCGACGGCATCTCGGCCAACCTCGCCGGTGGTACCCACCACGCCTTTCGTGACCGCGGCGAAGGCTTCTGCGTCTTCAACGATGCCGCCGTCGCCGCCCGCGCCATGCAGGCCGAGGGCCGGGCGCAGCGCGTCCTGATCGTCGATTGCGATGTCCATCAAGGCAACGGTACCGCCAGCATCCTGCGCGGCGACGACAGCATTTTTACCTTCTCCATCCACGGCGCCCGCAATTTCCCCTTCGAGAAGGAAACCAGCGATCTCGACATCGAACTGCCAGACGGCTGCAACGACGACGCCTACCTGCTGCAACTCGACCACGGCCTCGACACCGCCTTCGACCTCGCTCGCCCCGACCTCGTCATCTATCTGGCCGGTGCCGACCCCTACCACGACGACCGCCTCGGCCGGCTGGCGCTGAGCTTCGCCGGCCTCGCCGAACGCGACCGCCGCGTCTTCATCCGCTGTCAGGCACTTGGCCTGCCCGTCGCCGTCGCCATGGCTGGCGGCTACGCACGGCAGATTGACGACACCGTCGCCATCCACGCCACAAGCATTCGCCTTGCCCGGCAGATCCTTGGCTAAAATCAGTTGCATGAACACTGCCCTCTACCTCAGCCCGACTCTGCGCCGCATCGAAGCCGAGCATGCCCACCTGCCGCTGATGCAGCGCGCTGGGCGGGCGGCAGCCGAATTTGCGGCCCAAATCGCCGTTGACCGCAACAGCCCCATCCTCATCCTGGCCGGCCCGGGCAACAACGGTGGCGATGCCTTCGAGGCGGCGCGACTGTTGCGTGAGCGCTTTTTCGACATCCGTCTGGTCTTCACCGGCGATCCAGAGAAATTGCCGGCAGATGCCCGCGCTGCCCGGCAGCGTTTTGTGGACGCCGGTGGCGTCAGCCTGGCCGAAATTCCCGATGAACCCCGCTGGGCGCTGATCATTGACGGCCTGTTCGGCATCGGCCTCACCCGTGCGCCGGAGGGTATCCACGCGCAATGGATACACACCGCCAATCGCCTGCGCGACCGTGATGACTGCCCGCTGCTGGCACTCGACTGCCCGTCAGGCCTGAATGCCGACACCGGCCGCAGCTTTGCTCCGTGCATCCGCGCGACCCACACGCTGACCTTCATCGGCGGCAAGGCGGGGCTGCTGACGGCGGATGGCCCCGACCATTGCGGCGAGGTGTCGGTTGCCGATCTCGACCTGCTCCTTGGCGACGAACTGCCGCCCGACGGCCATCAGCTTTCACCCGCCGATTTCGCCAGCCGCCTGCGGCCGCGCCTGCGCAATACCCACAAGGGCAGCTTTGGCGGGGCCGGCATCATCGGCGGCAGCAAGTCGATGACCGGTGCGGCGCTGCTCGCAGCCCGTGCTGCGCTCAAGCTCGGCGCCGGCCGCGTTTATCTCGGCATGATCGACCCGGATGCGCCGGCGGTCGATCTGGTTCAGCCGGAGCTGATGCTGCGCCGCGTGGATACGCTGTTTCAGGCCGATTTGCAGGCGCTGGCCTGCGGCCCAGGTCTCGGCAAATCCAGCGAAGCGATCCAGCTGGTTGAGCAGGCGCTGAAATGCCCGCTGCCGGTGGTGCTGGATGCCGATGCATTGAACATCCTCGCCAGCGACGGCCGGCTTGAAGGCAATCTCTACAACCGTGTCGCGCCCGCCATCCTTACCCCGCACCCGGCTGAAGCCGCACGCCTGCTCGGCGCCTCGGTACGCGAGGTGCAGGCCGACAGGATGACCGCAGCCCGCGAACTGGCCCGCCGCTACGCCTGCCATGTGGCGCTGAAAGGCTGCGGCACGGTGGTGGCCACGGTCGAAGGCGCATGGTGGATCAACACCACCGGCAACCCCGGCATGGCAACGGCCGGCATGGGCGACGTACTCAGCGGCCTGATCGTCGCCTTGCTCGCCCAGGGCTGGCCGGCGGACAAGGCGCTACTGGCGGCGGTTCACCTGCACGGTGCCGCGGCCGATCACCTCGTTGCTCAGGGCATCGGCCCGGTCGGCCTGACTGCGGGTGAAGTCATTGATGCCGCCCGGACGGTTTTCAATGGCTGGCTAATCGCAGACTGATGCGGCCGACGAAGACGGCACCGGATACGGGTAAAGCATGTTGAGCGCCATGCTCTGACCGTTCGGCTGCACGATGCGGACGTGCTCGCGGCGCAGCAGCCGCGCATGCGGCACCCCGCAGGCATGGGCGATCATGTCCACTTCCTTGTTCAGGTTTGTCGTGTAGTACGCCACCCGTTCGGCCTTGTCTTCGACCACCAGACCGCGCTGCAGCTTGGGATCGTGCGTCGTGATCCCCGTCGGGCAGGTGTTCTGGTGACAACGCAACGCCTGAATGCAGCCCAGCGCGAACATGTAGCCGCGCGCCGAGTTGATCAGGTCGGCCCCACAGGCCAATGCCCAGGCGACCTTGGCCGGCGTTACCAGCTTGCCGGAGGCGATGACCTTGATCCGCTCGCGCAGGCCGTTTTCGATCAGCGCATCGACCACCCGCGGCAGGGCCTCGTTGATCGACAGCGCCATATGGTCAGCCAGCGCCTGCGGTGCCGCGCCGGAGCCGCCCTCACCGCCGTCGATGGTGAGAAAATCCGGCGCCGCCGCCAGCCCGCGCCGCTTCACCGCTTCTGCCATCTCATGCATGAACTGCCAGCCGCCAATGGCCGTCTTGATGCCCACCGGCTTGCCGGTGACTGCCCGGACATGGACGACCATATCGAGCAACTCGTCCATGTTGCCGGTTTCCGGATGGCGGTTCGGCGACAGCGAGTCCTTGTCCCGCGGAATGCCGCGGATCTGTGCGATCTCCTCGGTAATCTTCGCCGCCGGCAGCACCCCGCCCTTGCCTGGCTTGGCGCCTTGCGACAGCTTGATCTCGAAGGCCCGAACCTGTTCGATGGCGGCCAGGTCGCGCAGGCGCTCGTCGCTGAGGTGCCCCTGGCTGTCGCGAACACCGTACTTGGCGGTACCAATCTGGAAAATCACATCGCAACCGCCTTCCAGATGGTAGGGGCTGAGACCACCCTCGCCGGTATCCATGTAGCAGCCGGCCTTGCCAGCCCCGCTGGATAGCGCCCGCACCGCCGGTTTCGAGATCGCGCCAAAACTCATGCCACTGATATTGATGATCGAGCGTGCGGCAAAGGGCTGCTTGCACCAGCCTTCGCCAATGACCACCGGCGGCGTCGGCTGATACTCGCTGTCAAGGACCGGAAACGCCGCATTGACGAAAAGCAGCGCGCCGGACTGCGTCACATCATAGGTCGAACCAAAACCCAACATGCCGACCTCGTTCTTCGCCAGCCGGTACACCCAGGCCCGCGTCGCGCGGTTGAAGGGCATTTCTTCGCGATCACCCAGAAAGAAATACTGGCGGAAGTATTCGCCCAGACTTTCGAGGAAGAAGCGCAGATGGCCGATGATCGGGAAATTGCGCAGGACCGTATGCCGCTTCTGGGTGACGTCTCGCAAATACCAGAAAAGCAGCAGCACGCCCGCCACCAGCACCAGAAACACGCCAAGGCTGACGTGGAAAACGCCCATCACTTCGGCCATCGCATCCCCCCAGACGGTACAATTCGGCCTTTAGCATGCCTGACACGCCACGAACATGTCCATAGACTTCGATTACCCCCTCGCTCAGGAAATCTCCCGCAATGTAGACGCCGCGCTTGCCGAAGATGTCGGTGCCGGCGATCTGACGGCCAGTCTGGTGCCCGGCGACCGCCGCGTACGGGCGACTGTGATCTCCCGCGAGGATGGCGTGCTGTGTGGAACGGCCTGGTTCGACGAAGTGGTTCGCCGTTGCGACCCGACCGCCGTGGTCACCTGGCAGGCGGCCGATGGCGACCGCATTACCGCCAACCAACTGCTGTGCAAAATTGATGGCAACGGCCGGGCGTTGCTGACCGCCGAGCGTAGCGCGCTGAACTTCCTGCAACTACTCTCGGCAGTGGCCAGCAAGGCCCGCATCTACGCCGACCGGATCGTCGGCACCAAGGCGCAGGTGGTGGACACCCGGAAGACCCTGCCCGGCCTGCGCATCGCGCAGAAATACGCTGTCCGGGCCGGTGGCGGTGGCAACCACCGCCTCGCGCTGTGGGATGCCATCCTGATCAAGGAAAACCACATCCATGCTGCCGGCGGGATTCCGCAGGCCATGGCCGCAGCACAACAGGTGGCAGCTACCGCTGCCGACCGCTGCAAGTTCATCCAGGTCGAAGTCGAAAACTTTGAGGAGTTGCAGCAGGCACTGACGGCAGGTGCAAAAATGATCCTGCTCGACAACTTCAGCCTCGACATGCTGCGCGAAGCCGCACAAATCAATGTCGGCCGTGCCGTGCTCGAAGCCTCGGGCAACGTGTCACTGGAGACCCTGCGCGACATTGCCGAAACCGGCGTCGACCGCATTTCGATCGGTTCGCTGACCAAGGACGTCAGGGCGCTCGACCTGTCGATGCGCTTTGTCGGCTAGTCAACGCGCCCGAATGCCGTCATAATCCAGCCTCATAAAAGATAAAAGTCTCGTCTGGAGCCACCGATGCTGTTCGCGCTGTTTTACGTCGTTGCCATCACCATCTTGGTGCTGCATTTCACCGGCTACCTCGCACGCCACAATCTGGAGTGGCTGGTACTCGTGCTTGCCGTTGCGGTCTTTCCGGCAGTTATTTACCTGTAGGTCGCTGCGCCACCAGATCGATCAGCGCCGACCAGCCGTTGTGGGCGCTGCCTTCGGCCAGAGCGTCATCATGCTCGCGCAGATGATGAATATCCCAGTCATCAAACCATTCAAGCAGCATTTCCCGGGTGTAAAGATTTTCGACACTCGACGGTCCACCGGTCCGGTATTCAAGTTGCTTTGGCGTATAGCCCTGTAATAGCAATAACCCACCCGGTTTGACGGCTGCTTTCATGTCCGAAAAAAGCCGAGGCTGCTCGGCAGGGCCTGCAAATTGGATGAAGATGCCGACGACGGCATCGAAGGCCGCTTCCGGCCATGGCCAGTCGAAAATATCTGCCCGAACGAATTCCACGTCGACATGACGCGCTCGTGCCAGATGGCCGGCTTTGGCCAGCGCGACATCGGAAATTTCAGTCGCCGTGACCTTGCAGCCCTGCTCTGCCAGCCAGACGGCATTACGTCCCTCGCCATCGGCCACCGACAAGACCCGCATATCCGCGCCGAAACGCGCCGCCTGTGAGGCCAAAAAACGGTTGGGGGCGGTGCCGAAGAGATATGCATCCCCGGCATCGCGATAGCGCTGTGTCCAGAAGCTTTCGTAGTCTGAAAAGTTCACACGCGCTCGACAACAAATTGCTTGATGGCGTTGACGTCCGGTTCCATGACCACGACCCGCTGCTCAAGTGCTTCGATGCCCTTCAGTTCAGCCGGGCGAACCGGCTCGGTACCGAGCGCCTCGCGAATCGTCTCTTCAAATTTTGCCGGCTGGGCGGTTTCAAGTACGATCATCGGCACGCCGGGCTGCCGGTTTTCCAGCGCCACCTTGAGGCCGTCAGCCGTGTGCGTGTCGAGCATGACGTTATAGCGCCCCTGGGCAAAACGGATGGTCTTGATGCGGTCGTTGTGGGTGCTCTTGCCGGAGACAAATCCGAATTTCGGCAGGTTTTTCCAGTAGACCGTGGCCGACAGGTCAAAGGCCAGCCCCTTGTCGACCTTGGCCCACAGATCACGGACGACATCGGCTTCGCGCCCGACCAGATCGAAAACGAAGCGCTCGAAATTGGAAGCCTTGGAGATATCCATCGATGGGCTGGAGGTGACGCTGGTTTCAACCGAAGTACGCGGGCGGTAAACGCCAGTCTTGAAGAACTCGTCGAGCACGTCGTTTTCATTGGTCGCCAGTACCAGCTTGGCAATCGGCAGGCCCATCTGACGGGCGATATGGCCGGCGCAGATATTACCGAAGTTGCCCGACGGCACGCAGAATGCCACCTGCTCGTCGTTCGATTTCGTGGCCAGGAAATAACCCTGGAAGTAATAAACGATCTGTGCCGCAACGCGTGCCCAGTTGATCGAATTGACTGCGCCGATCTTGTACCTGGACTTGAACTCGGCATCGTTGGACACTGCCTTGACGATGTCCTGAGCATCATCAAACATACCGCGCACGGCGATGTTGAAGATGTTGGGGTCTTGCAGCGAATACATCTGCGCGCGCTGGAAGGCACTCATTTTGCCATCCGGCGAGAGCATGAAAACCTTGACGTTGTGCTTGCCGCGCATGGCGTATTCGGCAGCCGAGCCGGTGTCGCCGGAGGTTGCGCCAAGGATGTTGATCGACTGACCGCGTTTGTCCAGCACGTATTCGAACAGATTACCCAGCAACTGCATCGCCATGTCCTTGAAGGCGAGCGTCGGGCCATTCGAAAGTTCCTGAGTGTAGAGACCGTCTTCAAGCTTGGTCAGCGGTGTGATGTCGGCTGCATTGCCCCCATTACGGGTAAAGCGATAAACGTCGGCGGTGTAGGTCCTGGCGACCAGTGCCTTGAGGTCAGCGGGCGGAACATCAGTGATGAACTTCGACAGGATTTCGTAGGCCAGATCAGCATAGGAAAGCTGGCGCCAGGCATCCAGTTCGGCGCGGGTGACCTGCGGATAGCTCTCCGGCAGGTAGAGACCGCCATCCGGGGCCAGGCCGCCGAGGAGAATGTCGCAGAAAGCCTGGGGCGCGGACTGGCCGCGGGTCGAGATATAACGCATGGCGAAACCCTGGAAAGCGGAAAAACCGCGATTTTACCGCGTCGACCGCGCGACGCGCATCGCTCGCGCAAGATTGACGACAAAGATCGCCAGCGCCCCGCCCAAAATCAACGCCGCTGCCAGATTGGCGCCCGCCAGAAGCAGCGCCGCAGCGATCAGGAAACCGCTGCCGCGCCACACGCCCCCGTTAGCCAGACAGGCGCGCATGGCATGCCGAGCCGGAATCTGGGGCCCCGGCCAGCGCCAGACCGGCAACAGTTGGCTGAGCGCCCCGGTGACCAGCGGCAACAGGAACCCGACCACCCAGGCCAGCAGGACAGGCTGGGCGGCGAGTAATCCCATGCCGTGCAGCGTTCCCGCGGCCAGCAGCAACATCAACCCAAGCACTGCGGCAAGCAGCGAGGCGCTCACGCCATCGGTCACCAGCGTCCGCGGGCCAAAGCAACGCGCCCACTGACCTGATAGCCCCAACGCAAGTAACAGCATGATCGCTGCCCCCGGTACGGCAAGCGGCCAGCTGATGGCGGCGCCTGCGGACAGCAGCAGGATGGCCGCCACAGCCGGCCGGAGTCGGCGGCGCAACCAGACCGCAGCTTGCGGATCAGGCTTGCCCAGCGCCGTCGGCAGCAGCACCGGTAGCGTCCCCAGCGCCGCCAAACCGACCAGTCCCAGCGTGTTGAGGTGCAGATGCAGACGACGCAGTGGCCCCCAGGCATCAGGAATCATCGGCATGGCCAGTACCGCCAGCAAGGCAAGCAGCAGCGCGCCCAATGCCGCACCATACCAGCGCGTGCCTGGATGCGGCGCGCCCACGCAGCGGCGCATTCGCTGGCTGATCCAGACCAGCAAAATCAGCACAAAAATCAGGTCGACCGCAGCAGCCGCGTGCAACCAGCCTCGAGGCAGCCAGCCCTGCATGGCGACCACAGCGACCAGTCCGGCCAGCTGCGCCCACAGCGGCAGCCGTTTGACCCTCGATTCGGGGTCGCCGGTGCGCGTCAGCACCGGCACGAAATGCAGCATCGCCGCAAAAATCAGCGGCACGATGCCCAAGGCGAAGGCAAGATGTGCGACGGCTAGCGGCACGCCCCATCCACCCAGCGTCAAGACGACGCTGAGGAATAGCGCAATGAGTGTGACCGCAACCGTCGCTAACAATTAACCCGAAACCTTTATCCCAGAACCTTGAAGTCAATGACGATAACACCCGGTTCGCGCTGCTTGTACTCGATACCGAGATGCTCGCCATAGCGGGCCTGCAACTGGGCAAGCAGCGGCAAGGGGTTGTGATCATTGCAGAAACGCATGGTTTCTCCGGGTTGAAGCGCATCCAGCGCACCGAAAATCGCCGCGTGACGGAAACGCTTGGCGATCCCGCGCGCATCAAAAGGATACAGGGCTTCGGGGGTGGTGTGATTGCAGACGTGAATGGCTTGCATTGCTTGCTCCAGAGTGATCCGCCGAGATGGCGCGTGGGAGCGGATTTTCCTTCCCTCTGAAAGGCGTGTCCTTGATCGATGTCACGCCCGCCCGATCCGTATCAAGCGGACACTTGCACCGATACCGCCGGCTGCTATAAACAAGTGGAGTCTGTCACCGAGCGGAGGCGATCATGAAAGAATTCCGGCACCAGCTGGGCTACCGCACAGTCGATGATGCGATCGAATTTCTGATGGCCGGCCTCGCGACCCTCCCCGTCCTGCTGATGCTGACCGGGCACGTCATCCTCGGCGCCTCCGTGCTGTGCGCCCTGATCATCGCACTGGCCCTAGTCGGGCGCTTTGCCTCCCCCGACAAGCCAGGCAAACCCAAGGATCGCCTGCACCGTTAGCGCCCGCAAAGAAAAACGGGAGCCGCAGCCCCCGTTGTTTTGAAGCCGGACGAGAGCTTACTGCAGCTCTTCCAGGCGGATGCGCTTGATCTTGCCCTTTTGCGCGGCCAGCCCTTCGATCTTGACGATCGCTGCATCGGCGGCGCTTTCCTTGCACACATGGGTCAGGATGATGATGTCGGTCTCGCCTTCACCTTCTTCCGGTTCGCGCTGCAGCAGCGCATCGATTGAGATGCCCTGATCGGCAAGGATGCGGGTGATGTCGGCGAGCACGCCCGGCTTGTCCTCGACGCGCAAACGCAGGTAGTAACCGGTCTCGATCTCGCTCATCGGCAGGATGGGCAGGTTGGACATGGCGTCCGGCTGGAAGGCAAGGTGCGGCACGCGGTGTTCGGCATCGGCATCGGCCAGACGGGCGACATCGACCAGATCGGCGACAACAGCGGAAGCGGTCGGCTCGGCGCCGGCTCCCTTGCCGTAGTAAAGCGTGGTACCGACGGCATCGCCCTTGACCATGACGGCATTCATCGCGCCCTCGACATTGGCGATCAGGCGCTTGGCCGGGACCAGGGTCGGATGCACGCGCAGCTCGACGCCGTTGTCGCGACGCTTGGCAATACCCAGCAGCTTGATGCGATAGCCCAGTTGCTCGGCGTACTTGATATCCGACGCCTCGAGCTTGGTGATGCCTTCAATGTACGCTTTGTCGAACTGCACCGGAATGCCGTAGGCGATGGAGGCGATCAACGTGGCCTTATGCGCTGCATCGACACCTTCGATGTCAAAGGTCGGGTCGGCTTCGGCATAGCCCAGACGCTGGGCTTCCTTGAGCACGTCGTCAAAGGACAAGCCCTTGTCACGCATTTCCGACAGGATAAAGTTGGTCGTGCCGTTGATGATGCCGGCAGCCCATTCGATGCGATTGGCGGTCAGGCCTTCGCGTAGCGCCTTAATGATGGGGATGCCACCGGCCACTGCGGCTTCGAAAGCCACCATCACGCCCTTTTGCTGGGCGGCCGAGAAGATTTCAGTGCCATGCACGGCGAGCAGCGCCTTGTTGGCCGTCACCACGTGCTTGCCATTAGCAATCGCCTGCATGACCACTTCCTTCGCCACGCCGTAGCCACCGATCAGCTCGACAACGATGTCGATTTCCGGATCATTGACCAGCGAAAAAGCGTCGTCGGTGACGCGGGCAGCGCCACCCGTGACTTGCTTGGCCAGTTCGACGTTCTTGTCGGCCACGGCAGTAATCTGAATCGGGCGGCCGGCACGACGAGTAATTTCTTCCGCATTGCGCTTGAGAACGGTCCAGGTGCCACCGCCGACGGTGCCGATGCCGATAAGGCCAACATTGATAGGTTTCATGGATGGATTTCTAAGGTTGGTGAAAACAAAAAACTGCCTCAGGCCTTGGCCGGGGCAACGAGATGAGTGGTGTTGTGCCGCTTGCGGTAATTCTCGAGAAAGCGCGCCACACGAGCGATGGCATCGCGCAGGTCATCCTCGTGCGGCAAAAACACGAGGCGGAAATGATCCGGATGCGGCCAGTTGAAACCACTGCCTTGCACCAACAGCACTTTTTCTTCCTGCAGCAGTTCGGCGATGAAAGCCTGATCGTTCTTGATCGGATAGATCTTCGGATCAAGCTTCGGGAACATGTACAACGCAGCCTTGGGCTTGACGCAGGATACGCCCGGGATCGCCGTGATCAGCTGGTGAGCGATGTCGCGCTGGCGGCGCAGACGACCACCTTCCTTGATCAGGTCATCGATACTCTGATAGCCACCCAGTGCCGTCTGGATGCCATGCTGACCCGGCGCATTGGCGCACAGGCGCATCGACGCCAGCATGTCGAGACCCTCGATGTAGTCCTTGGCATGACGCTTGTCGCCGGAAACTACCAGCCAGCCGGCACGATAGCCGCAGGAGCGATAGTTTTTCGACAGACCATTGAACGTGATCGTTAGGACATCCTCAGACAGCGAAGCAATCGAGGTGTGCTTCTCGCCCTCGTACAACACCTTGTCGTACACCTCGTCGGCATAGATGATCAGATGATGCTGACGGGCAATCTCGATGATTTCGTGCAGGAGGTCGTCCGGATATAAGGCACCGGTCGGGTTGTTCGGATTGATGATGACGATGGCACGGGTCTTCGCGTTGATCTTGCTGCGGATATCGTCGAGATCAGGCAACCACCCCTTGGCTTCGTCGCACAGGTAATGCTTCGGCGTGCCACCCGACAGGCTGATTGCCGCCGTCCACAGCGGATAATCCGGTGCCGGCACCAAAACCTCATCGCCAGCATCCAGCAAGGCATTCATCGCCATGACGATCAGTTCGGAAACGCCGTTCCCGACATAGATATCCTCCAGCGTCACACCCCTGATTCCCTTCTGCTGGGTGTAGTGCATGATCGCCTTGCGCGCTGCGAAAATCCCCTTGGAATCGGTATAGCCCGCCGCATTCGGCAGGTTACGGATCATGTCCTGCTGGATTTCCTCGGGCGAATCAAAACCGAACGCGGCCAGGTTGCCGATGTTCAGCTTGATGATCTTGTGGCCCTCTTCCTCCATCTGTTTGGCCTTCTGCAGCACTGGGCCGCGGATGTCATAACAGACGTTGGCGAGTTTGGCGGATTTCTTGATGTGTTTCATGGAGATTCCGGGATGGCACCGATGCCGGTCGCAAACCAGGGAGCGACTAAGCACCAAAAGGTATAATCCTACTTTATCGCATGGTGCACCGCAATTTCGGCGGGCACGCCAGCACTTCACTCAGTCAGGAATCGCGCTCGTGAAACTCCACCTCGCCAACACGCAAGGCATCAAGCTATTCACTGCCTACGGGGACGACTATGTTGCGGTCAACCACGAAAAGCATCAAAAAAACCTGATCCTGTTGCCCGATACGCTACACGAGGCCTGGACCGAGGCCAACATCGCCACGCTGACCGAGACCGATATGGCCAAGTTGCTGACCCTTGGTACCGAAATCGTCCTGCTCGGCACCGGCAAACGCCTGCGTTTTCCTGCCGGCCCACTAATGCGCCCGTTCGCGCCGGCCGGCATCGGCCTTGAAGTCATGGATCTTCAGGCAGCGTGCCGTACCTACAACATCTTGGCAGCCGAAGGGCGGCATGTGGCTGTTGCCCTGCTGTTTGGCTGAATTAATCAGGCGACGAGTCGATTAGTCCATTCGGTCCATAGCCCTCTGAAACCCGAAACGAATAAAATTGAAACGTTATAAAACATGTTGGCTATGGCCTTGGGGCTAGGGCCTGTTCACAGTAGCCGATTTGTGTTTACATCCTGGAATTTGGGTGTAAGTCATGGATCGACTGATGTTGAACGACAAACAATGGTTACGGATTGCGCATCTGCTTCCTGGCAAACCGACA
>NKXK01000019.1 GCA_004379165.1 Rhodocyclaceae bacterium
ATTACTCGATGATCTTTGCGACGACGCCGGCGCCGACGGTACGACCGCCTTCGCGGATGGCGAAGCGCAGACCTTCTTCCATGGCGATCGGAGCGATCAGCTTGACGGTCATCTGGATGTTGTCACCCGGCATGACCATTTCAACACCTTCCGGCAGGGAGATCGCGCCTGTCACATCGGTGGTACGGAAGTAGAACTGCGGGCGGTAGTTGTTGAAGAACGGGGTGTGACGACCACCTTCATCCTTGGACAGAACATACACTTCGCCAGTGAAGTGAGTGTGGGGGGTGATGGAGCCCGGCTTGCACAGGACTTGACCACGCTCGACGTCTTCACGCTTGGTGCCACGCAGCAGGGCGCCGATGTTGTCGCCGGCCTGACCTTGATCAAGGAGCTTGCGGAACATTTCAACGCCGGTACAGGTGGTCTTGACGGTCGGGCGGATACCGACGATTTCAATTTCTTCGCCAACCTTGACGATGCCGCGCTCAACACGACCGGTGACAACAGTACCGCGACCGGAGATGGAGAAGACGTCTTCAACCGGCATCAGGAACGGCTGGTCAATGGCGCGCTCCGGGGTCGGGATATAGGAGTCCAGAGCATCTGCCAGACGGAAGATGGACGGCTCACCGATTTCGGACTGGTCGCCTTCCAGGGCCTTGAGTGCAGAACCGTGGATGATCGGGGTATCGTCGCCCGGGAAGTCGTACTTGGAGAGGAGCTCACGAAGTTCCATTTCGACGAGCTCGAGGAGTTCGGCGTCGTCAACCATGTCGCACTTGTTCATGAACACAAGGACGTACGGCACACCAACCTGACGAGCCAGAAGGATGTGCTCGCGGGTCTGCGGCATCGGGCCGTCAGCAGCGGAACAGACGAGGATGGCGCCGTCCATCTGGGCAGCACCGGTAATCATGTTCTTGACGTAGTCAGCGTGACCCGGGCAATCAACGTGGGCGTAGTGACGATTTTCGGTTTCGTACTCGACGTGGGCGGTATTGATGGTGATACCGCGAGCCTTTTCTTCCGGCGCCGCGTCGATTTCGTCGTACTTCTTGGCTGCGCCGCCGAACTTGGCTGCCAGCACAGTGGTGATCGCCGCAGTCAGCGTGGTCTTGCCGTGGTCAACGTGACCAATCGTGCCAACGTTTACGTGCGGTTTGGTACGCTCGAATTTTTCCTTGGCCATTATCTTTTCTCCAATGAAAACTTACTTCTTGTTGATGACAGCCTCAGCGACGTTCTTCGGCGCTTCGGAATAGTGCTTGAATTCCATCGAGTAGGTGGCACGACCCTGCGACAGCGAACGCAGCGAGGTCGCGTAACCGAACATCTCGGACAGCGGGACTTCAGCGCGCACCTCCTTCGTACCGCCAGGCAGGTCGTCCATACCCTGAACGATGCCGCGACGGGAGGAGAGATCGCCCATGACGTTGCCCATGTAGTCTTCCGGTGTTTCGACAACAACGGACATCATCGGCTCGAGCAATGTCGGGCTCGCCTTCTTCATACCTTCCTTGAAGGCCATGGAAGCCGCCATGCGGAACGCGTTTTCGTTCGAGTCAACGTCGTGGTATGAACCGTCGAAGAGGGTGAACTTGATATCTACGACCGGGAAGCCGGCGAGCACACCGCTACCGATGGCATCCTGCAAGCCCTTGTCGACTGCAGGAATGTATTCGCGCGGAACGACACCACCCTTGATGGCATCGACGAACTCGTAGCCCTTGCCGGCTTCGTTCGGCTCGATCTTGAGCCAGACGTGACCGAACTGACCGCGACCGCCCGACTGCTTGACGAACTTGCCTTCCTGTTCAACAGCCTTCTTGATGCACTCTCGGTAAGCAACCTGCGGCGCACCGACGGCTGCTTCGACGTTGAATTCACGCTTCATGCGATCGACAATGATGTCGAGGTGCAGCTCGCCCATGCCGGAGATGATGGTCTGGCCGGATTCTTCGTCGGTGCGCACACGGAAGGACGGATCTTCGGCAGCCAGACGACCCAGCGCGATACCCATCTTTTCCTGGTCAGCTTTGGTCTTCGGCTCGACGGCGACGTGAATCACCGGCTCCGGAAACACCATGCGCTCGAGGATGATCGGCGCATCCGGGTCACACAGGGTTTCACCGGTAGTGACCTCCTTAAGACCCACGCAGGCAGCGATGTCACCAGCCAGAACTTCTTTGATTTCTTCGCGGTTATTTGCGTGCATCTGCAGGATACGGCCGATACGCTCTTTCTTGCCCTTAACCGAGTTGTAGACGGTCGCGCCAGAAGTCAGAACGCCCGAATAAACGCGGATGAAGGTCAGCTGACCGACGAACGGATCCGTCATCAGCTTGAAAGCCAGCGCCGAGAATTTTTCGGAGTCGTCCGCCTTGCGGGAGACTTCCTTTTCGGACTCGTCAACACCAGCAACCGGCGGGATATCAACCGGCGACGGCAGCAGTTCGACGACAGCGTCGAGCATGCGCTGAACACCCTTGTTCTTGAAAGCAGTGCCGCACAGCATCGGCTGGATTTCGCAAGCCAGCGTACGCAGACGCAGACCTTCCTTGATCTTCTCTTCGGAAAGCTCACCGTTTTCAAGATATTCGTTCATCAGATCTTCGCTGGCTTCTGCAGCGGCTTCGATCATGTGCTCGCGCCACGTCTGCGCGGTATCAACCAGATCCGCCGGAACGTCACGATAGTCGAACTTCATACCCTGGGAGGCTTCATCCCAATAGATGGCCTTCATCTTCAGCAGATCGACCACTCCCTCGAAGGTATCTTCAGCACCAATCGGAATCACGATCGGCACCGGATTAGCCTTTAGACGGGTGCGCATCTGGTCAACGACCTTGAAGAAGTTGGCACCGGAACGATCCATTTTGTTCACGAAAGCCAGACGCGGCACCTTGTACTTGGTAGCCTGACGCCAGACGGTCTCCGACTGCGGTTGGACACCACCGACGGCACAGTAAACCATGCAGGCACCATCGAGAACACGCATCGAACGCTCAACTTCGATGGTGAAGTCAACGTGCCCCGGGGTATCGATGATGTTGAAGCGATGCTCAGGGAAAGAGCTGTCCATGCCCTTCCAGAAACAGGTGGTCGCAGCCGACGTAATGGTAATGCCGCGCTCTTGCTCCTGCTCCATCCAGTCCATGGTGGCTGCGCCGTCATGCACTTCACCGATTTTGTGGTTAACACCGGTGTAGTAGAGGATGCGTTCGGTTGTCGTCGTTTTGCCGGCGTCGATGTGAGCGCTGATACCGATATTGCGGTAGCGCTCAATAGGGGTTTTACGTGCCACGTTAGTGCCCTTTGAAAATTAGAAGCGGAAGTGAGCGAAAGCCTTGTTGGCTTCGGCCATGCGGTGAACTTCGTCACGCTTCTTGACCGCACCACCACGATTTTCGGAGGCTTCGAGCATTTCAGCTGCCAGGCGCTGGCCCATGGACTTCTCAGAACGCTTGCGGGCGGACTCACGCAACCAACGCATGGCCAGCGCGGCGCGGCGGGCCGGACGGACCTCAACCGGAACCTGATAGTTGGCACCACCGACACGACGGGACTTCACTTCGACCATCGGCTTGACATTACCCATGGCGGAGCCAAAGACTTCGAGCGGATCCTTGCCAGACTTGGTGGTGATGATGTCAAACGCGCCATAAACGATACGCTCGGCGACAGACTTCTTGCCGCTTTGCATGATGGCATTGATAAACTTGGAAACTTCGACATTACCGAACTTTGGATCCGGCAGAATGTCACGCTTGGGTACTTCGCGACGACGGGGCATATTAACCTCTAATAAACACGATTCAGTTGAAAAGCCGGGAAGGGGTTTTCACCCACCCGGCTCTCTCGGCCGCCCAAAGGAACGACCACTTACTTAAGCCGCTTATTGAATCAAGCAGCCTTCGGACGCTTGGCCCCGTACTTGGAACGGGACTGCTTACGATCTTTGACGCCCTGCGTATCCAGAGAGCCACGAACAGTGTGGTAACGCACACCCGGCAAATCCTTGACACGACCACCGCGGATCAGAACCACAGAGTGCTCCTGCAGGTTGTGACCTTCACCACCGATGTAGGAAATGACTTCGAAGCCATTGGTCAGACGAACCTTGCAGACCTTACGCAGAGCGGAGTTCGGCTTCTTCGGTGTAGTCGTGTAAACACGGGTGCAAACGCCGCGCTTCTGCGGGCACTTTTCCAGAGCAGGAACCTTGCTCTTGGCCTTTTCGGCGACGCGCGGCTTGCGCACGAGCTGGTTGATGGTCGGCATATCAAACTTCCTTCAACAGCCGGGCACCTCAATGGTGCACGACGGCAATTTTGTTATCCAAAGCAGAGACACTGATTAGCCTCTGCCGACAAAGACCATAGATTCTATGGTTGATCAACCCCCATGTCAACGAGACACGGGGGTTTGCTACTGCTGACTGCCGGTTACTCGGCTGCCTGTGTTGCGTTTTCGTCCACACCCTCGGTGATCGGACGATCTGCCGCCTGATCTTCGCCTGCCGCCTGAGCCTTGCGGCTGCGGTGATAAGCGAGACCGGTACCGGCGGGAATCAGGCGACCCACAATGACGTTCTCCTTGAGACCGCGAAGCTCGTCGCGTTTGCCCATGATGGCTGCCTCGGTGAGGACGCGGGTGGTTTCCTGGAAAGAGGCCGCAGAGATGAATGAGTCAGTCGACAACGAAGCCTTGGTAATACCGAGGAGCATGTGCTCGAACGTCGCGGGCAGCTTGCCATCCACATTGACGCGATCGTTCTCGGCCAGCAACTCGGCGCGTTCGACCTGCTCCGACTTGATGAACTTGGTATCGCCCGGCTCGACGATGGTGACACGACGCAACATCTGGCGAACGATCACCTCGATGTGTTTGTCGTTGATCTTCACACCCTGCAGGCGATAGACGTCCTGGACCTCGTCGGTGATGTAGCGCGCCAGTGCCTCGACGCCCTGCAGACGCAGGATGTCATGGGGATCCGGTTCGCCTTCGACGATCTTCTCACCCTTGTTGACCACCTGGCCATCGTGCACCAGCACGTGCTTGTCCTTGGGGATCAGGAACTCATGCACATTGCCATCGAGGTCGGTGATGACCAGACGCTGCTTGCCCTTGGTGTCCTTACCAAAGCTGATGGTACCGGTCACTTCCGCGAGCACGGAAGCATCCTTCGGAGTGCGGGCTTCAAACAGCTCGGCCACACGCGGCAGACCACCGGTAATGTCGCGAGTCTTGGCCGACTCCTGCGGCATACGGGCGAGCACGTCACCGACGCCAACCTGCTGACCATCGACCACCGAAATGATCGAGCCTACCTGGAATGCGATCGAAACGGTGTGGTCGCTGCCAGCAACGCGGACTTCCTGACCGGACTCGTCAAGCAGCTTGACGACCGGACGAACGCCCTTGGCGGCTGCCTTGCCGCCACGCTTGTGGTCGATGACCACCAGCGTGGACAAGCCGGTCACATCGTCAACCTGCTTGGCGACGGTGACACCCTCCTCGACGTTTTCGAAGCGGACGGTACCAGCGTATTCGGTAATGATCGGACGGGTATGCGGATCCCAAGTAGCCAGCTTGGCGCCGGCCTTGACAGTCTTGCCCTCGTCGACAGAGAGCATGGCACCGTACGGGACCTTGTGACGTTCGCGCTCACGGCCGTGGTCATCGGTAATCAGCACCTCGCCGGAACGGGAGATGACAACCTTTTCGCCCTTGGCGCTGGTGACGTAACGCATGTTGGAGGTGTAGCGGACGATACCAGCCGACTTGCCTTCGATCTTGTCAGCGACAGCAGCACGGGAAGCCGCACCGCCGACGTGGAAGGTACGCATGGTGAGCTGGGTACCCGGCTCACCGATGGACTGGGCAGCGATGACGCCGACCGATTCACCCGCATTGACCATGGTGCCGCGGCCGAGGTCACGGCCGTAACACTTGGCACACAGGCCGTAGCGCGTGTCGCAGGTCAGCGGGGTTCGAACCTTGACTTCGTCGATGCCCAGCTTGTCGATCAGGTCGACCAGATCTTCATCCAGCATGGTACCAGCGAAGATCACAGTTTCCTGGGTTTCAGGATCGACCAGATCATCAACGGTCACGCGACCAAGAATACGCTCGCGCAGCGCCTCGATCACTTCACCGCCTTCAACCAGCGCCTTGACGACAAAGCCGTTCTTGGTACCGCAGTCATCTTCGGTGATCACCAGATCCTGGGTTACGTCGACCAGACGACGGGTAAGGTAACCGGAGTTCGCAGTCTTCAGTGCCGTATCGGCCAGACCCTTACGGGCACCGTGGGTCGAGATGAAGTACTGGAGAACGTTCAGACCTTCACGGAAGTTGGTGGTAATCGGCGTCTCGATAATCGAGCCATCCGGCTTGGCCATCAGGCCGCGCATACCGGCCAGCTGACGGATCTGCGCTGCGGAACCGCGGGCGCCGGAGTCGGCCATCATGTAGATGGAATTGAAGGAATCCTGCTTGACCTTCTTGCCGTGGCGATCGACAACTTCCTCGTGACCGAGTTCGTCCATCATCACCTTGGCGACCTGGTCGCCGGTGCGGCCCCAGATATCGACGACCTTGTTGTAACGCTCGCCCTGCGTCACCAGACCGTTGGTGTACTGGGTCTCGATTTCCTTGACCTCAGCCTCAGCGGCCGAAATGATTTCATACTTCTTGGCCGGAACCAGCATGTCGTCCGAACAGAAGGAAATACCGGCACGGGTCGCCAGGGCATAGCCGTTTTGCATCAGCTTGTCGGCGAAGACAACGGTTTCCTTAAGGCCGCAACGGCGGAAGGACTCGTCGATCAGCTTGGAGATCTCCTTCTTCTTCAGCGCCTTGTCGATGGCCTTGAAGGGGAGACCCTTCGGCAGGATCTTCGACAGCAATGCACGACCAGCAGTCGTTTCGACGCGTACCGATTTTTCGACAAATTCACCATCGACCGCAGACGGCTCGTACTGCTTGAGGCGCACGGAAATACGGGAATGAATGTCGAGTTGGCCAGCGGCCATGGCACGTTCGATTTCGTTGGTATCGGCGAAGTACATGCCTTCGCCCTTGCCGTTAATCTTTTCGCGTGTGGCGTAGTACAGACCGAGAACGATATCCTGCGAAGGCACGATGATCGGCTGGCCGTTGGCGGGCGACAGTACGTTGTTCGAGGCCAGCATCAGGGTACGCGCTTCCATCTGCGCTTCCAGCGACAACGGCACGTGGACGGCCATCTGGTCACCGTCAAAGTCGGCGTTGAATGCGGCACAAACCAGCGGGTGCAGCTGGATCGCCTTGCCTTCGATCAGGGTCGGCTCGAAGGCCTGAATACCCAGACGGTGGAGTGTCGGCGCCCGGTTCAGCATAACCGGATGTTCGCGGATGACGTCCTCAAGCATGTCCCAGACGATCGGCTCCTGGCCTTCGACCATCTTCTTGGCTTGCTTGATGGTGGTCGCGTAACCACCGACTTCCAGTTTGTGGAAGATGAAGGGCTTGAACAGCTCCAGCGCCATCAGCTTCGGCAGACCGCATTGGTGCAGCTTAAGCTGCGGGCCAACCACGATGACCGAACGACCGGAGTAGTCGACGCGCTTGCCAAGCAAGTTCTGACGGAAACGACCGCCCTTGCCCTTGATCATGTCGGCCAGCGACTTCAACGGACGCTTGTTGGCGCCAGTCATAGCCTTGCCGCGACGACCGTTGTCGAGCAGCGAGTCGACGGCTTCCTGCAGCATGCGCTTTTCGTTACGGACGATGATTTCCGGCGCTTTCAGCTCGAGCAGACGCTTCAGACGGTTGTTACGGTTGATGACGCGACGATACAGATCGTTCAGGTCGGACGTTGCGAAACGGCCGCCATCCAGTGGGACCAGCGGACGCAGGTCCGGCGGCAGCACTGGCAGAACTTCAAGGACCATCCAGTCCGGCTTGATGCCCGACTTCTGGAAACCTTCGAGGATCTTCAGGCGCTTGGCCAGCTTCTTGTTCTTGGCTTCAGAACCGGTGACTTCCAGTTCTGCACGCAACGATTCAACTTCGCTCGGCAAGTCGAGATTGCGCAGCAGTTCACGGACGCCTTCGGCACCCATCAGTGCCTGGAAGTCATCACCATGCTCTTCGACCATCTCCAGATACTGCTCTTCAGTCAGCAACTGGCTGCGCTGCAGATTGGAGACCATGCCCGGATCGGTCACGACATAGGCTTCGAAATAGAGCACGCGCTCGATATCACGCAGTGTCATGTCGAGCACCATGCCCAGGCGCGACGGCAGTGACTTCAGGAACCAGATGTGTGCGACCGGCGAGGCCAGTTCGATGTGACCCATGCGGTGACGACGGACCTTGGCCAGCGTCACTTCGACGCCACACTTCTCGCAGATGACACCGCGGTGCTTCAGGCGCTTGTACTTGCCACACAGACACTCGTAGTCCTTGATCGGGCCAAAAATCTTGGCGCAGAACAGACCATCGCGCTCCGGCTTGAAGGTACGGTAGTTGATGGTTTCGGGCTTCTTGACTTCACCGTATGACCAGGAACGGATCTTTTCGGGCGAAGCGAGGCCAATGGTAATCGCGTCGAATTCTTCCTCGGCGGTTACCTGCTTGAACAGATCGAGCAATGCTTTCATTGTTTAACTCCTGAGCCCTGAATCAGTAACGTTCCAGATCGATATCGATCGCCAGCGAACGGATTTCCTTGACCAGCACGTTGAAGGATTCCGGCATGCCGGCATCAATACGGTGCTCGCCCTTGACGATGTTTTCGTAGACCTTTGTACGGCCATTAACGTCATCGGACTTGACGGTCAGCATTTCCTGCAGCACGTAAGATGCGCCGTAGGCCTCAAGTGCCCACACTTCCATTTCACCGAAGCGCTGACCACCGAATTGCGCCTTACCACCCAGCGGCTGCTGGGTGACCAGCGAGTACGGGCCGGTGGATCGGGCGTGCATCTTGTCATCGACCAAATGGTGCAGCTTCAGATAATGCATGTAGCCCACTGTGACCTGACGCTCGAAGGCATCACCGGTGCGACCGTCGAACAGCGTCATCTGACCCGAGGACGGCATGCCAGCAAGCGCGAGCATGGCCTTGATTTCTTCTTCCTTGGCACCGTCGAACACCGGCGTGGCAAACGGCACACCCGAGGTCAGGTTGCCCGCCATTTCCATGATCTCGGCGTCGTTCAGCTCTTGCAGATTTTCAGCCTTGCCGCTGTCGTTGTAGATCTGGTCGAGGAAACCACGAACTTCCTTAGCGGTAGCCTGACGACGGAGCATGTCACCGATCTTGAAACCGAGACCCTTGGCGGCGAGGCCGAGGTGAACTTCCAGAATCTGACCGACGTTCATCCGGGACGGAACGCCCAGCGGGTTGAGAACGATGTCGACCGGACGGCCATCGGCCATGTACGGCATGTCTTCAACCGGCAGGATGCGCGAAACGACGCCCTTGTTTCCGTGACGGCCGGCCATCTTGTCACCGGGCTGCAGTCGACGTTTGACGGCAACATAAACCTTGACCATCTTCTGGACACCCGGCGGCAGTTCGTCGCCCTGGGTCAGCTTCTTGCGCTTGCCTTCGAAAGCGACATCGAAATCCTTGCGGGCCTGCTCCAGACCATCCTTGACCTGTTCGAGTTGCTGGGCAACATCGTCATCTGCCATGCGGATGTCGAACCAGTGGTGAGGATCCATGCTGTCGAGGTATGCCTGCTCGATGGTCGAACCCTTGGCCAGCTTCTTCGGTCCGCCGTTGGCCTTCTTGCCGAGAATCAGGCGACCGACACGCTCGAACGCATCGCGCTCGACAATACGCATCTGGTCAGCGAGGTCGAGCTTGTAGTGACGCAGATGATCTTCGATGATCGACTGGGCACGCTTGTCGCGCTCGATACCTTCACGGGTAAATACCTGAACGTCAATGACGGTACCGGCAATGCCCGAGGGCACGCGCAGCGAGGTGTCCTTAACATCGGAAGCCTTCTCACCGAAAATGGCGCGCAGCAGTTTCTCTTCCGGCGTCAGCTGAGTTTCGCCCTTCGGCGTGACCTTGCCAACCAGCACGTCGCCGGCTTCAACTTCAGCACCGATGTAAACAATGCCGGAGTCGTCCAGACGCGACAGCTGGACCTCGCCCAGAGACGCGATATCGCGGGTGATTTCCTCAGGTCCGAGCTTGGTGTCACGGGCGACGACGGTCAGTTCCTCGATGTGGATCGAGGTGTAACGGTCTTCGGCAACGACGCGCTCGGAGATCAGGATCGAATCTTCGAAGTTGTAGCCGTTCCACGGCATGAACGCGATCAGCATGTTCTGGCCGAGAGCGAGTTCGCCCTTGTCGGTAGAAGCCCCGTCGGCAACCACATCGCCCTTGGCGATGACATCACCAACCTTGACCATCGGACGCTGGTTGATGTTGGTGTTCTGGTTGGAACGTGTGTACTTGGTGAGGTTGTAGATATCAACGCCCACTTCACCGGCGACGGTCTCGTTGTCATTCACGCGAACAACGACACGACCGGCGTCAACGTAGTCCACCTTTCCACCACGACGGGCAACGACGGCAGTACCCGAGTCAACCGCGACAGTACGCTCGATGCCGGTACCTACCAACGGCTTTTCCGGGCGCAGACAAGGTACTGCCTGACGCTGCATGTTGGCACCCATCAATGCGCGGTTCGCGTCATCGTGCTCGAGGAACGGAATCAGCGAGGCGGCGACGGAAACGATCTGGCCGGGCGCCACGTCCATGTACTGGACACGTGCCGGCTCGGCAAGGATGGTTTCACCTTTCTCGCGGCAGGTCACGAGGTCGTCGGCAAGACAGCCGTTGTCATCGAGAGCTGCGTTGGCCTGGGCAACCACATAGTTGCCTTCTTCGATGGCCGACAGGTATTCGATATCGTTGGTCACCTGGCCGTCATTCACCTTGCGGTAGGCAGTTTCGATGAAACCGTAGCTGTTTACGCGGGCAAACAGCGCCAGCGAGTTGATCAGACCAATGTTCGGGCCTTCCGGTGTTTCGATCGGGCAAACACGACCGTAGTGGGTCGGATGCACGTCGCGGACTTCGAAGCCGGCGCGTTCGCGAGTCAGACCACCCGGGCCGAGTGCGGAAACACGGCGCTTGTGGGTAATTTCCGACAAGGGGTTGGTCTGGTCCATGAACTGCGAGAGCTGGCTGGAACCAAAGAACTCCTTGATCGCGGCACTGATCGGCTTGGCATTGATGAGGTCGTGCGGCATCAGGTTGTCGGATTCGGCTTGCGACAAACGCTCCTTGACGGCGCGTTCGACACGGACCAGACCGGCGCGGAACTGGTTTTCGGCAAGTTCACCCACCGAGCGGACACGGCGGTTACCGAGGTGATCGATGTCGTCGATTTCGCCACGGCCATTGCGCAGTTCAACAAGGATCTTGATCACATCAACGATGTCACGCGGCGACAGGGTAAGCTGTTCGCGGACTTCGACGTTGGCGCCGCAGGGCTTGATCTTGGCAGCAAGGGCTTCGGCGTCGGCGACGGTCAGGTTCTCCAACATCGCACGCGGACCAAAAGGCAGGCCGCTGACCAGATCCTGAATGGCCGACAGGGCGAAGCCCGAGGCTTCAGCCAGGTTCTTCAGTGCAGCTTCTGCCTTCGAGGCGAGGCTCTTGACCATCACCTTGTATTCGATGACATCCTGACGGCTCAGACGACGGTTGAACTTCATGCGACCGACGCCCGACAGGTCGTAGCGCTCGTCGGAGTAGAACAGACCGTTGAACAGGATCTCGACAGCTTCCTCGGTGGGCGGCTCGCCCGGACGCATCATGCGGTAGATCGCAATGCGCGCGGCCTGGCGGGAGGCGGTTTCATCACCACGCAAAGTGTTTGAAATGAACGCGCCACGGTCGAGGTCGTTGGTGTACAGGGTCTCAAGCGTGGTGATGCCGGCTTCACGCAGCTTGGCAAGCAGGGTCTCGGTTACTTCATCGTTGGCGTTGGCAACCACTTCGCCAGTCGAGGTATCGATGACGTTGCGGGCAACAACGCGACCGATCAGGAAGTCTTCCGGAACGATGACTTGCTTGAGGCCGGCGGCACCGATATCGCGGATGTGCTTGGCGGTAATCCGCTTGTCCTTGGCGACAATCACCTTGCCATCGGGGGCGACGAAATCGAAGCGGGCGATCTCGCCGCGCAGGCGCTCAGCAACCAGCGCGAACTCGACGTTTTCCTTGCTCAGCAGGAAGGTGTCGAACTCAAAGAACTCGGCGAGGATTTCCTCGGAGGACATGCCGATCGCCTTGAGTAGCGTCGTGACCGGCATCTTGCGTCTGCGGTCAACCCGGAAAAACAGCGTATCTTTGGGATCGAACTCGAAGTCCAGCCAGGAACCGCGGTAAGGAATGACGCGGGCCGAGAACAGCAGCTTGCCGGAGCTATGGGTCTTGCCGCGATCATGCTCGAAGAAGACGCCCGGCGAACGGTGCAACTGGGAAACGATGACCCGCTCGGTACCGTTGATGACGAAGGAACCATTGGTCGTCATCAAGGGAATTTCGCCCATGTAGACTTCCTGCTCCTTCACTTCCTTCACGGTATCCGGCACTTCACGGTCCATGATCACCAAGCGAACGCGCGCACGCAGCGACGAGGCGAAGGTCAGGCCGCGCTGCTGGCACTCGGTGACATCAAACGCCGGTTCGCCCAGCATGTAGCTGACGAACTCGAGGCGAGCATTGCCGGAGTGGGAGACAATCGGGAAGATTGAGGTAAACGCCGCCTGCAAGCCTTCGTTTTTCCGCTTTTCGGCTGGAACTTCATCCTGCAGGAAGTCCTTGAAGGACTGCAGTTGGGTGGCCAGCAAGTAGGGAACGTCCAGCACGCTTGCGCGCTTGGCGAAGCTCTTGCGGATACGTTTCTTCTCGGTGAAGGAGTAAGTCATGGTAACTCCGTGAGGGTGAAATCAAACGTGGAACCTGAACAAACAGGCAAACGCAAACAAACTCCCCCGCTCATTTCAGAGCGAGGAAGACTGGTTTGCGTTTGCCGGCAAGCGGTATTCAATGCAGCGGTGTGAGACTCGGAAACCTGATTTACAAAGCACAAAAGGGCTGGCGGTTTTTGCCGCCAGCCCGCAAGACTAAAGTCGATTACTTGACTTCGACCTTGGCGCCTGCGTCTTCCAGTTGCTTCTTGAGCGCTTCGGCGTCAGCCTTGGCGATGCCTTCCTTGACCGGCTTCGGTGCGCCGTCAACCAGGTCCTTGGCTTCCTTGAGGCCCAGGCCGGTAACAGCACGCACGACCTTAATGACCTCGACCTTCTTGTCGCCGGCGGCAGCCAGGACAACGGTGAATTCGGTCTGCTCTTCAGCAGCAGCGGCAGCGCCACCGCCAGCCGGGCCAGCAACAGCAACAGCAGCGGCGGAAACGCCGAACTTCTCTTCGAATGCCTTGACCAGGTCATTCAGTTCCATAACGGTCATGGCGCCAACGGCGTCCAGGATGTCTTCTTTGCTCATAGCCATTTCAATAAACTCCTAAATACAGTTCGTAATTGGTACGTGTTAAGCGGCAGCTTGTTCGCGCTGTGCGGCCAGCGCGCCCAGGGCACGGGCGAAGCCGGACACCGGAGCCTGCATGACGAACAGCAGCTTGGACAGCAGCTCTTCGCGGCTCGGGACGGACGCAAGCGCCTGCACACCAGCCTTGTCGAGCACCTGGCCGGCATAGGAACCAGCCTTGAGTACCAACTTGTCATTGGTTTTTGCGAAGTCGCTGAGGACCTTCGCGGCAGCAACCGGATCGGCGGAGATGCTGTAGATCAACGGACCGACCATTTGGTCAGCCAGCCCAGCAAACGGGGTGCCGGCCACAGCGCGACGAACCAGGGTGTTCTTCAGCACGCGCAGATAAACACCGGACTCACGAGCCTTCTTGCGCAGCACGGTGAGATCACCCACCTCAATACCGCGGTATTCGGCAATCGCGATCGTCTCGGCGTTGGCTACTTGTGCCGACACCTCAGCTACGACAGCTTTTTTGTCATTCAGATTGAGACCCACAGGTCTTTCCTCCTTTCAAGTCATAACACGGCGGACAATTCCGCCGCCCCTACGGCGACCTGAACCAGAAGCCGGCTGACAGAATCCTGTCAGCTGAAAATCTTGTTCGGGGACACCGTCTGCGCAGGGTGCTTTCGCGATTAAGCGCCGTTGCCGGCGCGCCTGCGGTCTTTGACGATCCGCAGCAACCAGTCGAAACCGGCCGCTACGTCCCAAAGTTCTTGCTTAGCCTGCCAGCGTTGCCTGGTCGACACGCACGCCCGGACCCATGGTCGCGGAAACGGCGATCTTGCGCAGATACTGGCCCTTCGAAGAGGCTGGCTTGGCCTTTTGCAACGCGTCGATCAGCGCTTTGAGGTTGGTCTCCAGGTTCTCAACCGAGAAGGAGGCACGACCGATGGTGGCGTGGATGATACCGGCCTTGTCGGTACGGTACTGAACCTGACCGGCCTTGGCGTTCTTGACGGCGGTAGCGACATCCATGGTCACGGTACCGACCTTCGGGTTCGGCATCAGGCCGCGCGGACCGAGGATCTGACCGAGCTGGCCAACGACCTTCATGGCGTCCGGCGTGGCGATGACCACGTCGAAATTCAGGTTACCGGCCTTGACTTCAGCAGCCAAGTCATCGAAACCGACGACTTCAGCGCCAGCAGCCTTGGCGGCCTCTGCCTTGTCGCCCTGGGCGAACACGGCAACGCGAACCGACTTGCCGGTACCAGCCGGCAGAACGACGGAACCACGTACGACCTGATCTGACTTGCGTGCATCAACGCCGAGGTTGACCGCAACGTCGATCGACTCGTCAAACTTGGCAGTGGCAGTTTCCTTGGCCAGGGTCAGCGCTTCCTGCAGCGGGTAGAGCTTCTGGGCGACAACCTTGCTGGCAAGGGCTTTTTGTTTCTTCGTGAGCTTGGCCATGATTACAGACCCTCCACCGTGATACCCATCGAACGGGCAGAACCGGCGATGGTGCGAACAGCTGCTTCCATGTCGGCAGCGGTCAAATCGGGCATTTTGGTCTTGGCGATTTCTTCGCACTGGGCGCGCGTGATCTTGCCGACCTTGTCGGTATGCGGCTTGGCGGAACCGGACTTGATGCCGGCAGCCTTCTTGATCAGGATCGTGGCCGGCGGGGTCTTCATCACGAAGGTGAAGGACTTGTCCGCATAGGCGGTGATCACAACCGGAATCGGCAGACCCGGCTCAACACCCTGAGTCTGGGCATTGAAGGCCTTACAGAATTCCATGATGTTCAGACCGCGCTGACCGAGGGCGGGGCCGATCGGGGGCGACGGGTTTGCTTTGCCTGCCGGCACTTGCAGCTTGATGAAGCCAACAATTTTCTTGGCCATTGATTACTCCTTGAAAATGAGTCGTAACGCGCGTTCACCGCAGACTGACAGCTAGTAACGCTCCTCTTGCCGAGATCAAGGCTCCCGGCAGGCCCCTAAAACAGGATCAGGACTTTTCGACCTGACCGAATTCCAGCTCGACCGGCGTCGCACGACCGAAGATCGTGACCGAGACCCGCAAGCGGTTTTTCTCGTAATTCACATCCTCGACGGCGCCATGGAAGTCGGTGAACGGACCTTCCTTGACACGAACCACTTCGCCAACCTCGAACAGCACCTTGGGACGGGGCTTTTCCACCCCTTCCTGCATCTGCTGCATGATCTTGTCGACTTCCTTCTGGGAAATCGGCGTTGGGCGCGTCGCGGTGCCACCGACAAAACCGGTGACCTTGGGGGTGTTCTTGACCAGGTGCCAGCTGTCGTCGTCCATTTCCATTTCGCAAAGGACGTAGCCCGGGAAGAATTTGCGCTCGGAGATGGCCTTCTGACCACCCTTCATTTCGACAACTTCTTCAACCGGCACGAGAATCTGGCCGAACTTGTCCTGCATGCCCAAGCGGTTGATGCGCTCCTGAATGGCGCGCATCACACTCTTTTCAAAACCGGAGTAGGCGTGAACGACGTACCAGCGTTTGCTCATGATTTCTTCCAGCCGAGTACGAGGTCATACATGACCCACTCCAGGCTCTTGTCGGTGAGATACAGGAAAAGCGCCATCACGACCACAAAGGCGAATACGGCGCCGGTGGTCTGCATGGTTTCCTTGCGGGTCGGCCAGACAACCTTCTTGGCCTCAACCACAGCTTCATTGGCAAATACGAAGAATCGCTGACCTTGCTCGGTTTTCCAGGCAGCAGCCACTGCCAGCGCCAACCCGGCGAGAACCGCCAGGACGCGCAAAATCATTGCCTGCTCGGAGAGCAGGTAGAAGCCAGCCACGCCAGCTGCCAGAATAACCAGCGCCAGCGCAAACTTGATCTTGTCAGCCATGACGTTCGCGATCTTTAAAAGAGAGTGGCAGGGGCGGAGGGAATCGAACCCCCGACCTTCGGTTTTGGAAACCGGCGCTCTACCAATTGAGCTACACCCCTGCTGCAGAAACATCAAGGCGCCTCGGCTTGCCGAAGCGCCTTAATTACAACATCAATCGATTACTCGATGATCTTTGCGACGACGCCGGCGCCGACGGTACGACCGCCTTCGCGGATGGCGAAGCGCAGACCTTCTTCCATGGCGATCGGAGCGATCAGCTTGACGGTCATCTGGATGTTGTCACCCGGCATGACCATTTCAACACCTTCCGGCAGGGAGATCGCGCCTGTCACATCGGTGGTACGGAAGTAGAACTGCGGGCGGTAGTTGTTGAAGAACGGGGTGTGACGACCACCTTCATCCTTGGACAGAACATACACTTCGCCAGTGAAGTGAGTGTGGGGGGTGATGGAGCCCGGCTTGCACAGGACTTGACCACGCTCGACGTCTTCACGCTTGGTGCCACGCAGCAGGGCGCCGATGTTGTCGCCGGCCTGACCTTGATCAAGGAGCTTGCGGAACATTTCAACGCCGGTACAGGTGGTCTTGACGGTCGGGCGGATACCGACGATTTCAATTTCTTCGCCAACCTTGACGATGCCGCGCTCAACACGACCGGTGACAACAGTACCGCGACCGGAGATGGAGAAGACGTCTTCAACCGGCATCAGGAACGGCTGGTCAATGGCGCGCTCCGGGGTCGGGATATAGGAGTCCAGAGCATCTGCCAGACGGAAGATGGACGGCTCACCGATTTCGGACTGGTCGCCTTCCAGGGCCTTGAGTGCAGAACCGTGGATGATCGGGGTATCGTCGCCCGGGAAGTCGTACTTGGAGAGGAGCTCACGAAGTTCCATTTCGACGAGCTCGAGGAGTTCGGCGTCGTCAACCATGTCGCACTTGTTCATGAACACAAGGACGTACGGCACACCAACCTGACGAGCCAGAAGGATGTGCTCGCGGGTCTGCGGCATCGGGCCGTCAGCAGCGGAACAGACGAGGATGGCGCCGTCCATCTGGGCAGCACCGGTAATCATGTTCTTGACGTAGTCAGCGTGACCCGGGCAATCAACGTGGGCGTAGTGACGATTTTCGGTTTCGTACTCGACGTGGGCGGTATTGATGGTGATACCGCGAGCCTTTTCTTCCGGCGCCGCGTCGATTTCGTCGTACTTCTTGGCTGCGCCGCCGAACTTGGCTGCCAGCACAGTGGTGATCGCCGCAGTCAGCGTGGTCTTGCCGTGGTCAACGTGACCAATCGTGCCAACGTTTACGTGCGGTTTGGTACGCTCGAATTTTTCCTTAGCCATTCCAGTTCCTCAATAATCAAATAAGCAAAAAATCCAGAATCCAAGCTAATCGGTGGTGCCCATGGGCAGGATCGAACTGCCGACCTCTCCCTTACCAAGGGAGTGCTCTACCACTGAGCCACATGGGCCTACCTCAAAACTCTTGCCGTACCGCATCGTGGAGCGGGTGAAGGGAATCGAACCCTCGTCTTAAGCTTGGAAGGCTTCAGCTCTACCATTGAGCTACACCCGCTTAGTACCTAGCCCGCAGCATCGGCCGTTACAGCAACAACTTGGTGGAGGGAGAAGGATTCGAACCTTCGAAGGCAGAGCCGACAGATTTACAGTCTGTTCCCGTTGACCGCTTGGGTATCCCTCCGGAAGAACCCGAGATTATCCGGACGTTACCCCACCCTGTCAACACCTCAGAGTGAAAAAAGCCGACCATCTGGTCGGCTTCTCCGGCTGACGGAAGAAATTACTTCTGCGCCAGAACCCAAGAAACGAGCTTCTTGGCTTCGTCGTCGGTGACATTGTTCGGAGGCATCGGGATTTCACCCCAAGCGCCCTTACCGCCGGCCTTAACCTTCGCAGCCAGCATGGCGGGCGCCTTTGCATCGCCCTTGTACTTGGCTGCAACATCCTTGTACGACGGGCCGACAAGCTTCTTGTCGACAGCATGGCAGGACATGCAGTTCTTGGCCTTCGCCAGTGCTTCATCAGCTTGAGCCTGACCGGTCATGACGATGCCGGCGGCTGCCATCATGGCAACATAAACAGCTTTCATATTCTCGCTCCGTTTATCGATGGGTGGGTAAATCAGCTTAGGATGATAAAGCGCCTCATTGCCGCTTGCAAACCCTTTTCGGAAAGGTCGCTGCCCGGGCACGTGTCACCTACGTCAGGCATTCACGCAATGAGGCGCTTTGACGATGACAGGAAATCTCACCAGGCCACTTTAATTGCGCGAAGACACAGCGAGCATCGAACCTGCAGTGATGAACACCGCACCAAAAATCCGGTTCTGCCAGCGCAAGTGCCGGACGTCGGCCAACCAGCGCCCCAATTGCAAGGCAGCCGCCGCATAACAGGACATCACCAGAATATCGGTCGCGCACAGCGTCGCGGCAATCACGACGTACTGCACTGCGACCGGTTGGGCTGGATCGATGAACTGCGGCACCAGCGCCCCTATGAAAACAACCGCCTTCGGGTTGGTCAGGTTGACCAGTAGCCCCTGAACAAAGAGCCCGCGCCTAGGCGTATTTTCGGATGCAAGGTCCACGACACCCACCGGGGCTCGCCATTTCTGCACTCCGAGCCAGACCAGGTAAGCCGCACCGACAAACTTCAGGATGCCAAATCCAGTTTCAGACGCCGCCAACAGTGCCCCCAGTCCCAAGGCAACTACCAGCAACTGGAGGAGCAAGGCGGCCTGCAAGCCAAGTATGGCCAACAGTGCGCTGCGGTAACCGTAGCGGAGACCGGTACTCATGCTGAGTACCGCGCCCGGCCCGGGGGTAATCGCGATCAGGATCGCCGCGAGCAGAAACCCGAGCCAGAGCGCAAGGCTCATTTGCGCCGGGCGATCTGCGAAACGTCGCGGACGGCGCCCTTGTCCGCCGACGTGGTCATCAGGGCATAAGCCTGCAAGGCTGCCGACACGACACGCTCACGATTCAGCGGCTGCCAGGCGGTTTCGCCGCGGGCCTCCATCGCGGCACGACGGCGCGCCATTTCGTCATCGCTGACCGCCAGATGAATACGCCTATTCGGGATGTCGATCTCGATGGTATCGCCCTCTTCCACCAGACCGATGGCGCCACCATCGGCCGCTTCCGGTGAGGCATGGCCAATTGACAAGCCGGAAGTGCCTCCGGAAAAACGACCATCGGTCAGCAGTGCGCAGGCCTTACCCAGCCCCATCGACTTAAGATAAGAGGTGGGGTAGAGCATTTCCTGCATGCCCGGGCCGCCCTTGGGTCCTTCGTAGCGGATAACGACGACGTCGCCGGCGACGATCTGGCCACCGAGGATGCCTTCCACAGCCGCATCCTGACTCTCGAACACTCGGGCACGACCGGTGAACTTCCAGATCGACTCGTCAACACCCGCCGTCTTCACGATACAGCCATCGACCGCAATGTTGCCGGACAGCACAGCCAGGCCACCATCCAGAGAATAGGCATTGGCCTTGTTGCGGATGCAACCCTTGGTGCGGTCAAGATCGAGTTCGTTGAAACGACGATTCTGCGAGAAGGCCACCTGCGTCGGGACACCACCGGGCGCTGCCTTATAGAAGTCATGAACCTTGACATCGTGCTCACGGACGACGTCCCAGCGGTCGATCGCCTCACCCAGCGTGCGCGCATGGACTGTTGGCACCTGACGGTGCAACAGGCCGGCACGATCCAGTTCGCCAAGAATCCCCATGATGCCGCCGGCACGATGAACGTCCTCGATGTGGTACTTGTCAGTCATCGGCGCGACCTTGCACAGACACGGCACGGCGCGGGAAATGCGGTCGATATCGGCCATCGTGAAATCGACACCGGCCTCCTGCGCCGCGGCCAGGATATGAAGGACCGTATTGGTCGAACCACCCATCGCCACATCGAGGGTCATGGCATTCTCGAAAGCGGCCTTGGTCGCCACCGAACGCGGCAGCACCGAGGCATCATCCTGCTCGTAGTAACGCTTGCACATCTCGACCGCCGTCCGCCCGGCGCGCAGGAACAACTCCTTGCGGTCAGCGTGGGTGGCGACGATGGTGCCGTTGCCCGGCAGGCTAAGGCCCAGGGCTTCGGTCAGGCAGTTCATCGAATTGGCGGTGAACATCCCCGAACACGAACCGCAAGTCGGACAGGCCGAGCGTTCGATTTCATCGAGATCAGCCTGGGAAACGGACGCGTCAGCCGCCTTCACCATCGCATCAACGAGATCAAGATGCACTACTTGCCCCTTGATCTGGACCTTGCCAGCCTCCATCGGGCCGCCGGAAACAAAAATGGCCGGAATGTTGAGGCGCATTGCCGCCATCAACATCCCCGGGGTGATCTTGTCGCAATTGGAGATGCAGACCATGGCGTCAGCGCAATGGGCGTTGACCATGTATTCAACGGAATCGGCAATCAGGTCGCGGGAAGGCAGCGAGTACAGCATACCGTTGTGGCCCATGGCGATGCCGTCGTCGATGGCAATGGTGTTGAACTCCTTCGCGATACCGCCCGCCGCCTCAATTTCGCGCGCGACCATCTGCCCGAGATCCTTGAGGTGTACGTGGCCCGGCACGAACTGGGTGAAGGAATTGACGACGGCAATGATCGGTTTGCCGAAGTCGCCGTCCTTCATGCCGGTCGCGCGCCAAAGGGCGCGGGCGCCGGCCATGTTGCGGCCATGGGTGGAAGTGCGGGAACGATAATGCGGCATGACTCTCTCCATCAGAAACTGAACGCCACGGTATTGTCACCTGGCGCGAACTATAATTGATCAATTCTAGCCCACTCCGCGCCCGCAATGCTTTTGCACCCGCAGTTCGACCCTGTCGCCGTTTCGCTTGGCCCGCTTTCCGTGCGCTGGTACGGTTTGATGTATCTGGTGGCGTTTGTTCAATTTCTTTTGCTCGGTCGTCTGCGCATCCGGCAACACCCCGGTTTTTTGACGACCGAGCAACTCGACGACCTGCTGTTTTACGGCATGCTGGGCGTGATTCTTGGCGGCCGCCTCGGTCAGGTATTCTTTTACGAACCCGGCTATTACCTTGCCCACCCGCTTGAGATCCTCGCCGTCTGGAAAGGCGGGATGAGCTTTCATGGCGGCTTCCTTGGCGTTCTGGTCGTGATGGCCTTATGGGCGCGCAAGCATCGGCTTTCCTGGCTGAAAGTGACCGACTTCATCGCCCCGCTGGTACCGCTGGGCCTTGCTGCTGGACGCGTTGGCAATTTCATCAACGGTGAGTTGTGGGGACGTACCACCGATCCGAGCCTGCCGTGGGCCATGATTTTTCCGCAGGCCGGCGATGCCGCACCGCGACATCCGTCGCAGCTTTATCACGTTGGCCTGGAAGGCATCGCGCTATTCGTCATTTTGTGGCTTTTTTCGCGTCGACCGCAGCCGACCGGTGCGGTCTCCGGCGCCTTCCTAATTGGCTACGGCACCTTCCGCTTCATCACCGAGTTCTTCCGCGAACCCGACGCCGGCATCTTCGGCCAGTCCTACACCATCAGCATGGGGCAATGGCTGTCGCTGCCTATGGTCGCTGCGGGTATCATCCTGCTCGTGCTGGCACGGCGCACGAAAACACTATAATTATGGATTACGTCATCCACTACCAGACAGGAATCGCATCATGACTCGTCCGTTCAAGGTCCTCGGCATCCAGCAAATCGCCATCGGCGGCCCCTCCAAGGACAAGCTCCGTACCCTCTGGGTCGACATGTTCGGCCTCGAAGTCACCAGCACCTTTGTTTCCGAGCGCGAAAACGTCGACGAGGACATCTGCGTCATGGGCAGCGGTCCGTTCAAGGTCGAAGTCGACCTGATGCAACCGCTGGATACGGAAAAGAAACCGGCGGTGCACGCCACGCCGCTCAATCACGTGGGCCTGTGGATCGACGACCTGCCGAAGGCCGTCGAGTGGCTGTCGGCCAATGGCGTGCGCTTTGCGCCGGGCGGCATCCGCAAGGGCGCGGCCGGGTTCGACATCACCTTCCTCCATCCCAAGGGCAACGATGAATTCCCGATCGGCGGAGAAGGCGTACTGATCGAACTGGTGCAGGCACCGCCGGAACTCGTTTCCGCCTTCACCAAGCTGGCAGCCCAGTAAGCACCTCCCATGGCGGACATTCCCGAGGACGATCTCGCGGGAACCCGGGCGGCAATGGCGCCGACGCTGAATGCGACGGCCTCCATCCTGCCCTTGCTGGCGAAAACCCGGCAGGCCCGCTTCGACCCGCAGCTCAACCAGCGCTGGCAGGCAACTGTGCGTCAGCTAAGCAGCGACTGGAGCGTCCGCCATCAAACCGGCGAGGTCACCGTGCGACCGGGTGTCTTCGCCCTGTATCAGCTGGCCCTTGAAAGCGGCGATGGCGATTGCCTGCGCCTCGTCGAGGGACTGGCCAGCGTCATCGACCGCATCGAGGACGTCGGCCCGTCACCGCGACTGGTCGCCGCCTTCAGCGCCTGTCTCGAATCACTGGGCGATCCGCGTGGGCTGGAACATAAAGCCTTCAGCGAACGTTCGCAACACTTCGCCGAGCGCCTGAGTGCGGTGGCTGCCGAATCTCAGGAAACGGCTGCCCGCTCCAGCGTCATCGACCGGCTTTTCGCCGGCGACAGCGAGGACAAGGTCACTCAGATGCGCGATGCCCTTGCCGCCTTGCCGCCCGACGCCTTTGCCCTGAAAACGCTGTCCGCGCAGATTGCCTTGGAGGCCGAGCAGATCGGCATGTACGGCATCATGCACTTGGCGCGGCAACTCAACCGTGCCGTCGGCGATGGTGCCCATCTCGAACTCAGCTCGGTACGAACGGGCATCTCCCGCCAACTCGATCAGCTCAGCGCATCTCTGGCTGCTGTCGACGGCTAAATCTCCCGAAAAATACCTAAGGCCAACCGGCGACCGTCGCTGATGTCGGCCACTACCCTATCGATACGCACTGGCACGACGCGACAGTCAGCCCGCTGAATTTCCGTCATCACCGCCTCCACTGCGTTGCCATTGACTCGGGGGGTAAAGTCACCACCATTCTGCTACTGCTGAGCCGGCGGATGCAGCTGACGCTGATGCTTACCAACCAGCTCAGCGCGTACACAGCCAAACAGGCGCTCCGCCTGACGATAGGCATCGAGAAAGACGCCGCTGCCACCATCAGCAGTGCATCGCGCGAGGCATCAAATACCAACTGCATCCTTTCCAGAGCCACGTCTGCCTGGCGGCGTGCCTCACCTGCCTCGTACTCGACTAGCGCAAGTATCACCAGATTGGCCAACGTCTGGGCAAACATCCGGTGTGCCGGCGTCCAGGGCTGACGCGTAACCACCTGCTCAAGCGTCAGAACGCCCAGCAAGACGCCGCGGATGTGAATCGGCTGGCGACATCAGCGTTGGCGAGTTTCCGCCCGGATTGAGCATGCTTCCCATGGTATTCACAGCAGTAAGACGACAAGAAGGTCATTGAACTGAGGTGAAGTTTAGACGCGTGCCTCCGAAACATATGTGAAATACACCACCACCAACAAAAGTTATAAAGCCTTTGGCAATTTAATCCGGCCCGGGCGTGGTTTTGAAAATGAATGCAGCCTTCTCAATGTCGGCGATCCAGACCAGGCCGTCACCGTAATGGCCGGTCTGCGCCACATCGGTGATGCGCTGAAAAATGGTTTCGGCAACTTCGTCCGGCGCGACGATTTCGACGCGGACCTTGGGCGTATAGTCGGTCAGTTCATCCTTGATCCGGACCTTGGCCGGCACGTGCCGGCTCGGCGCGCTACAGCCTTCGACCTTGGTCACGGTCATCCCCGGAAATCCGGGCAGGGTAACCAGTGCGTCGCGCAAAGACGGCAGCTTATTGGGTCGGATGATCGCTTTGATCTCTTTCATTTATGCCTCCACTTCTCGCTCTTCGAACCGTTGATAAAGGACCGGCAGCACCACTAGGGTCAACAAGGTGGAGGTGATCAGGCCTGCAATGACCACTACTGCCAACGGCCTGGTCACCTCAGAGCCAGGACCGGTTGAAAACAACATCGGAATAAGCGCCAACATGGCGACGCTCGCTGTCATCATCACCGGACGGAAACGGTGTTTGCAGCCCTCGACCACGGCCTCGGCAACAGTCAGCCCTTCCTCTCTGAGCTGCCGTATGAAGGAAACCAAAACCACGCCGTTCAATACCGCAATCCCCCAGAGGTTAATGAATCCCACGGCCGCCGGCACCGACAAATACTCCCCGGACACCAGCAAGCCAAAGATTCCGCCAATGGACGCAAGAGGTAGCACGAGAATGATCAGCGAGGCAAACCTCAAGGAATTGAAAAGAATGAACAACAGGAAGAATATCGCAGCGATAGTCAGCGGAATGATGATCATCAAGCGGTCCATCGCCCGCTCCATGTTTTCAAACTGCCCCCCCCATTCAAGCACGTAGCCTTCCGGCAAAACCACTTCTTTGGCGATCCTCGCTTGGGCTTCGGCGACGAAGCCCCCGAGATCCCGCCCAAGCACATTGGCCCCGATAACCAATCGACGTTTTGCACTCTCTCTTGAAATCTGCGACGGACCATCCTCCACGGACAGCCTGGCAACATCACGCAAAGGCACGATTGCGCCACCCGGCGAGCGGATTAGGATATTGCCGACATCTTCAACCGAGTCCCGGAAACTTGCCGGATAGCGGAGCACCAGCGGGAATCGCCGTTGCCCCTCGAAGACCTGAGATGCCTCCTTGCCACCTACCGCCATCTCGATGACTTCATTCACATCGGAGACATTCAATCCATAGCGGGCAATGGCATCCCGATCGATGTGAATCGACAGGTAATTCTGGCCAGAGACCTGCTCGACCCTGAGGTCTGTCGCGCCTTTGAGACTGGAAAGAATCTTGGCGATTTCTGCCCCGGTGTCTTTCAACTTACCGAGGTCGTCTCCGAAAAGCTTGATCGCCACTTGTGAACGCACCCCGGAGACCATTTCATCGACACGGGCAGCAATTGGTTGGGAAATCGCCAATTCGATTCCAGGCAAGGTCTTCAGCTTGTTGCGGATTGCATCCGCAATATCTGCTTGAGTCCAGCCATCCGGCCACTGATCACGCGGCTTGAGCGTAACGATCGGATCAGACTCGTTCGGCTGCCCCGGATCTGCGGGCGACTCGCCGCGTCCCAATCGAGATACGGCCGTTGCGACACCCGGGACTTCCATAATCCGTTTCATGGCCTCGAACTCCATCTTCACGGACTCATCGAGGGAAATATTGGGTGCCCGCACAATCACGGGCGTAACCGAGCCCTCCTGCATGATTGGAATAAACGACTTGCCCAACAGCGGGAAGGTGGCAAGGCTGGCAACCAGGGCACCAATCGCCCCCAGAACGACGGTACGTCGATTCTCAAGCGCCCAATCCAGCATTCTCAGGTAGGGCTTTTTCAGGAACGCCAGGAAACGCGTATCGTGCTCATCGCCCCCTTTGAGCATATAGGAGCAAAGAACCGGCGAAAGCGTGAAGGAAAGAATCAGCGAGATTGCCAGTGCGATGCCAATGGTCATCGCCAGAGGCGCAAACATTTTCCCTTCCATGCCCTCCAGCGAGAGCAGCGGCATGAAGACAAGGATGATGATGCCGACACCAAAAAGTACTGGGGTACCCACCTCTGCTGCCGCCTCAAGGACGATCCGCGCCTTGGACTCGCCGGACTTTAGCCGGGCGCCGAGTCGGGCAAAGGTGTTCTCAACAACGACCACCGAACCATCGACCATGATACCGATGGCGATCGCCAAACCGCCCAAGGACATCAAATTGGCCGATATTCCGTATTGCCCCATGACCATGAACGTCATCAATGGCGTCAAGATCAATGTCGCGACAACGATCACCGAGCTACGAACGTCGCCGAGGAATACGAAGAGCACGACGATAACGAGAATGATGCCCTCGACCAGCACTTTGGCCACGTTCAGTAGCGCGGCGTCGACCAGATCGGTCCGGTCATAGAAAGCGGTGATCTGCAGCCCTCCCGGAAGCAAACGCTGCTCATTGATTTCAGCAACCCGGGCCTTGATCCGATTGACGACCTCGCGTGCATTACCACCGCGCACCATTTGAACAATGCCGGCAACCTGCTCACTGACACCATCCTTGACGATCGCCCCTTGACGCACCTCGGTGCCGATCTTCACCTCGGCAACGTCACGCACATAGATTGGCGTACCGCTGTATTCCCTGAGGACGATATTGCCGATGTCCTCAATTTTCCCGATCAACCCGAGACCGCGGATGAGATAACGCTCGGCAAAGACGGGAATCTGCCCCCCGGAAGAGTTTGCATTGTTTTTCGCCAGTGCCGAATAAACTTCCGCCAAAGTCAGTTGATAGTGGCGCAAGCGCTCCGGATTCACCTTGACGTGATACTGCTTGGCAAATCCACCCTGCGAGTTGATTTCTGCCACGCCAGGTATGGAGCGCAACAATGGCCGCACCACCCAGTCTTGGATCGTCCGCCGCTCGGTCAGTTCTTCGACAGAGAGCTTCCTGCCTTTATCCTCGGGAAGCTCGAGGGTGTACTGATAGACCTCGCCCAAGCCCGTGGAAACCGGACCCAGCACTGGCGACACGCCGGTGGGCATTTGCGTCATCACCTCGATCAGCCGCTCCATCACCAACTGACGGGCAAAGAAGACATCGGTACTGTCAGTGAATACCAGCGTAATCAGGGAAATGCCATTTCGATTCAACGACCGCATCTCCGTCAACCCCGGGAGACCCGTCATCGAAATCTCGATGGGCACGGTCACAAAACGCTCCACCTCTTCGGGGCTTCGTCCAGGAACCTCTGTTGCCACCTGCACCTGAACGTTGGTCACATCGGGAAAGGCATCCACAGACAGTTTAGGCAGCGCCCAGAATCCCGCGCCGAGCAAAACCAAGGCCATGACAGCTACGACAACCCGTTGTTTCAGGGCTGCCCTGATCAGCGACTCGATCATCTCAACCTCCCATCAAGCGACGCTTGCGCTCGTTGTTGAGGTGATACGCCCCTTCCACGACCACTTTATCGCCGTCATTCAAGCCACTCAACACCGGACGGACGCCATCAACTTCCGGAGCGAGCTTGACAGGAATGAGTCGGAAAATTCGTTCATTCTCCTGAACGAAAACATAATCACCGTCGCCATCGCGGACCACGGCCGAGGCCGGGACAACCAGCTTAGGCACGGGCTTCGCCAAAATCAGCATCGACGCGAGCATCGCAGGTTTCAGTCGGCCGTCTCGGTTGTCAAGTTCGCTGCGAACGAGCACTGTTCTGGTCTCTGGATTCACCGTCTTGCCAACGTAGATCAGCTTGCCCACCAGTCGCTCGTTGTTCAGTGCAGGAACCTCAATGGAAACCGGCTGCCCGACGCTCACCAGGCCAATCTGCTGTTCGGGGACCTGAGCGACAGCCCATACGCGAGAGAGATCGGCAACGACAAACAGTGTGTCGGCCGGTTGTACGACCTGACCTGTGGACAATTTGCGCTCAACCACAACGCCGCCTAACGAGGCTGTCACCGGGGTCACCGGACTGACTCCCCCCTCGGTTCCCAGACGATTCAGGACGGCGGTACTCACCCCGAGCAGACGCAATTGATCCTCCGCTGCCCGCGTCTCAGCCCGGGAAATACTGAATTCGCTCTCACGCCGCTGCAATTCTGCGGCGCCGATAACGTCTGCATCGAATAGCGCCTTGGCCCGTTCAGCCTGACGCCGGTTCAGCTCCATTCTTGCGCGAGCCTTCACGTACTCCAACTGCTGCTCCGACAGTTCGCTACTGTTCAGGCGTGCCAGGACATCGCCTTTGGCAACCGACTGACCCAGCATGGCATCGATATCCAGCACCCGGCCGGTCACCGTTGCACCGATGCGCGCAAGGCGTTGCTCGTCAAAATCAATCTTTCCGGCAACCCGAAGCGTATCCACCACCGGCGCCGACCCTATCGCCGTCAGCTTGAACTGGGGCAGGGAGCTGACCTCCGTCTCGATCGTGTACGGATCAAGGGCGGGAGCTGCAGCGGCTTCCTCGACGCGCTCCTTACAGGCACCAAGACTCAACAGCAGCGCCGCCAGGACAAAAATCTTCTGATTATTCATTTCGAAACACTTTCACGAGAAGCCAGCAACCGTTGAATTTCAACCCATGCAGCAGCCAACTGAAACCTCGCTGCGATCAATTCGGTGCGCGCAGCGCGGAACACACGCTGGGCATCCAGAACCTCCAGAAACCCGCGTTCGCCAAACTTGTACGCCGACTCGGCAACCTTCAAAGCCGCTTCGGCTTCTTTGAGAATGCCCGACTCCAAAGCATTCACCTGCGTCGATGCGATTCGGTACTGACTGATAGCCGCCCCCAAGGCTTGCGACAGAGAAAAGATGTGCGCGTCCATCTCGTTTCTTGCCCTGGAAAGCTGCGCGGCAGCTTCACCAACGGGCCCGCGTCGCTGATCCCAGAGAGGAATTGAGAAAACCAGACCAAGGCGCGAATTTCGCATGTCCGGATCCTCATCAACTGCGCCGCGGAGGGCAACGGTGGGCAGCCTGCGCATTCTTTCCAGCTCGAGGGAGAGCTCAGAGCGGGCAACCTCCGCCTTGGCACGTTGAAGCTCTGGATTGACATTCAAAAGCCGCGCTCGAATCACCGCTTCATCTTCAAGCGCCGGGACGTCTCGTAGTCTGCCCGCCAACGAGAAATCATCTGGCAATGCCGTACCAACCGAATGCTGAAGCTGGGTCCGCGCTTGCTGCTCCCTGAACTCTGCCGCCTTCACCCGCATGTCCGCACTTTTTGTCTCTGCATCCGCCCGGATCAGGTCGAACCGTGGCGATTCTCCTTGCACGACTCGCTGGTTAATGCGGTCCCGGACTGCATTAACCAGCTTGTAGTCCTCCTTTGCCGTCGCAAGCTCAGCCTCACGCAGTAATAACTCGTAATAGCGCAACCGGACATCGGCCAAAATTCGTTGCTTGAAGGCTTCAACCGATGCGGACGTCACTTCGAGGCCGGCTTCCGCGACCGCAATCCTTGTTGCACGACGCGTGGGCAAGTCGATCGGTTGCGTCACCGAGATGCTGCGCGCGTTCCCGGATTCGCCACCAACCGCACGGGAACGAGCGCTGCCACTCAATACCTCAAGCTCCGGATTCGGGAAGGCAGATGCGGAGACCACACCAAAGCGGGCTGAATCAATCAAATCGCCCGCTGCACGAAGGCTGAGGTTTTTCTCCAGCGCCAGTGCTTCGAGCTGAGCGAGGTCGTAGCCGGCATGAGCGGAAAACGAGCAGCCGCCAACAAGCCCCAAGAAGAGCAGAACAAGTCTTCGCATTGTGATGATCCTAGGTCGGTGATCAGAACTTACGCTATCGGCAGGGAAACACCATACGTATATTTACTTGCCATGGGACCAAAAGGAACCAATCCAGCGTCAGCGGGTATTCAGGGCGGCAATACGCTCCTCAAGCGGCGGATGCGTCGCCAGCAGTGCCATGATGCCCTGACCGCCAGCGATACCCGAGGCCGCCATGTTCTGCGGCAAGGGTTCGGTGTGCAGCCCACCCAGCCGGCGCAGCGCGTTCTGCATCGGCACGGCACTGCCCATCAGTTGCGCAGCACCCGCATCGGCACGGAATTCGCGCTGACGGGAGAACCAGGCGACGATAATGCTGGCCACAATCCCGAAGACGATTTCACAGATCATGCTGGTGACCATGTAACCAATTCCGGGGCCGGAACTCTCTTCGTCGTTACGGCGCAGGAAGCTGTCAACCACGTAACCGACGATGCGGGCGAGGAAGACGACGAAGGTATTAACCACCCCTTGAATGAGGGTCAGCGTCACCATGTCGCCATTGGCAATGTGCGCAACTTCATGCGCCAAAACCGCCTCGGCTTCGTCGCGCGTCATGCTTTGCAGCAGACCGGTAGAGACTGCCACCAGTGAGCTGTTCTTGGTCGCGCCGGTCGCAAAGGCATTTGGTTCGCCTTCATAAATGGCGACTTCCGGCATCGGCAGGTTGGCACGCTTGGCCAGCTTGGCGACGGTATCGACCAGCCAGACTTCGGTCGAGGAACTCGGCGCTTCGATCACCCGGGCGCCGGTGCTCCACTTGGCCATGGTTTTCGACATCAGAAGCGAAATGAAGGCGCCACCGAAACCGATAACTGCAGAGAACGCCAGCAACATGCCAAGATTCAGACCATTGGTGGTCAGGAACTTGTTGACACCGAGCAGACTGGTAACAACGCTGAGCACCAGCATCACTGCCAGGTTGGTCAGCAGGAAAAGGACAATGCGTTTCATGGATTTCTCCCAGTCATTTGACGGCCGAATAATAGTGCATTGCACAAACACACAAAACCGGAGCAAAATTGAAAAACACTTCGGTTTTTTCTGATGAACTTATGACACAGATTAACTACAAGCACCTCCACTACTTCTGGGTCGTCGCCCAGGAAGGCAGTATCACACGCGCCGCCGAACGGCTGGATGTTGCCGTGCAAACGATCAGCGGCCAGCTGTCGCTGCTGGAGAAGCAACTCGGCAAGACCCTGTTCAACAGCCAGGGTCGCGGCCTGGTGCTGAGCGATGCCGGCCGCACTACCCTTGGTTACGCCGACCAGATTTTCCAGCTCGGCGAGGCTTTGGTCGAAGCGCTGGCCCACAGCGACAATCCGAGCACGCTCCGCCTGCGCGCCGGGATTTCAGATGGTATTCCCAAACTGCTGGCCTATCGCCTGCTGTCATCGGTCACCAGCATGCCGGCCGACATCCGGCTGGTCTGCGACGAAGGCGAGTTCGAGACCTTGCTCGCCGACCTCGCGCTGCATCGTCTCGATGTCGTTCTGACCGACCGCGCCGCCACCGTCGGCAGCAACCTCAAGGTGTTCAGCACCCGCCTCGGTGATTTCGCGACCGGCCTGTTCGCAACCCCGGAACTGCACGCCCGCTACGCCGAGGGCTTTCCGGCCTCGCTCAATGGCGCGCCGATGCTGCTGCCCACCCGCCACAATGCGCTACGCGGGCGCATCGAGCGCTGGCTGGAAACCCAACACCTGCGCCCGAAGATTGTCGGCGAATTCGAAGACAGCGCCCTGCTCAACACCTTCGGCCGTGGGGGACTCGGCATTTTTCCGGCGCCGATACTGTTGAGCGAACAGATCGCCAGCCAGCTCAATGCGCAAGCACTGGGCGAAATGCAGGGGGTGAGCGAACAGATTTATGCCATCTCCAACGAGCGGCGTATCCGGCATCCGGCGGTCGAAGTGCTCTGCGCGGCAACGCCGCAGGGCACGACACCGGCAGGGTTATAATTCGCCTTCCCCAACGCAATTCACCAGAAAAACACGCCATGACGCTGTTGCAATACGCTTTTGCCCTGAGCTTCGCGCTCGTTTCCCTTAGCCCCGCCCACGCCCAGCAACTGCCAGTACCGCCACAACTGGTGGCTAAATCCTGGCTGCTGCTCGAAATGGGTTCCGGTCAGGTGCTTACCACTGAGAAACCCGACGAGCGCCTCGAACCGGCATCGCTGACCAAGCTGATGACCGCTTACCTTACCTTCCAGGCCATCCACAAGAAGACGCTCGGCCTGCAACAGCCGCTACAGGTCTCGGCCAAGGCCTGGAAAACCGGGGGCTCGAAGATGTTCATCAAGGTCGACACGCAAGTGCCGGTCGAAGACCTGATCAAGGGCATGATTGTGCAGTCCGGTAACGATGCCTGCGTGACGCTGGCGGAAGGCATTGCCGGCAGCGAAGAGAATTTCGCGCAGATGATGAACCGCGAAGCCCAGCGTCTGGGCATGAAGGGCTCCAGCTTCCGCAACTCGACCGGCCTGCCCGATCCACAGCACTACACCACCGCCCGCGACCTGTCGCTGCTCGCCGCGGCGCTGATTCGCGACTTCCCCGAAGAATACCGCAAGTATTACTCGATGAAGGAATACACCTACAACAAGATCACCCAGCCCAACCGCAACCGCCTGCTTTTCATCGACCCGACTGTCGATGGTGTCAAAACCGGCCACACGGATGCTGCCGGCTACTGCCTGATTTCTTCGGCATTGCGCGACAAGCGCCGTCTGCTGTCGGTTGTTCTGGGTACCAATTCCGACGCCACCCGCGCCACTGAGTCGCAAAAGCTGCTCAACTGGGGGTTCATTTCCTACGACGCTGTGCCACTTTTTGCCAAAAACCAGCCTGTAGACACACTGCGCGTCTGGAAGGGCAGACAGAGCCAGGTGAAGGCGGGCTTCCCGCACGACTTCACCATCTCGGTACCCAAAGGCTATGCCGACAAGGTGCAGACCCAGTTTCTGCCGCAATCTAAGATCATGGCGCCGGTGCAGCCAGGCCAGACGCTGGGCACGCTCAAAGTGACCATCGAAGGCAAGCTGTACGGCGAATATCCGGTTACCGCACTTGAAAATATCGCCGTCGCCGGCATCTTTGGTCGCGCCATCGATTCCGTCAAACTCTGGTTCAACTGAAGACCATGACCCCTTACGTCGCCGACCCCGTCTATCTGAATGGCCGCTTCCTGCCACTGGCAGAGGCCGGCGTGTCGCCGCTCGATCGTGGCTACCTGTATGGCGACGGCGTTTATGAGGTCATTCCGGTCTATTCGCGCCAGCCCTTTCGCATCGACGAACACCTGACCCGGCTGCAGGCGACGCTGAATGGCGTCAAGCTGGCCAACCCGCTGGACGTCGCCGGCTGGAAAGCCGTCATCCAGCAACTGATCGCAGCGGCGCCGTGGGAAGACCAATCGGTTTACCTGCAGGTCACCCGCGGCGCTGACAACAAGCGCGACCACGCCTTTCCGCCGGCCAGCGTGCCACCCGGCGTGTTCGCCTACGCCGGGCCGCTGGTGACACCAACCGCAGAACTGCGCACCCGTGGCGTTTCCGCCATTACCGTGCCGGACCAGCGGTGGGCGCGCTGCGACCTCAAGGTCATTTCGCTGTTGGCCAACATCCTCGCCCGCCAGCAAGCCATCGACGCCGGCTGCGCCGAGGCGCTACTGATTCGTGATGGCTATCTGAAGGAAGGCGCTGCGTCGAACATCTTCGTCGTCCGCGACGGCGTCCTGCTGGCACCGCCGAAGACGCCACTGATGTTGCCGGGCATCACTTACGATCTGGTTCTCGAGTTGGCGGCCACCCACGGTCAACCCGTAAAAGTGGCCGAAATCAGCGAAGCGGAACTTCGCAGTGCCGACGAGGTCTGGATGACCTCTTCAACCAAGGAAATCCTCGCGATCACCACACTCGACGGGGTGCCGGTCGGTAACGGCATCCATGCCGGCAAGCCCGGCCCCTTTGGCGAACAGATGTGGCAGTGGTATCAGGATTTCAAGAATACGATCATGCGCAAGGGCTGACATGGCTGGCTACAAGGACACCCTTCTCGAATTTCCCTGTGAGTTCCCGCTCAAGATCATGGGCAAGACCCATGACGATCTGGCACAAACAGTGTTGAGCATCGTCACCCGCCATGCCCCGGATTTCGATGGTGCCACCATGGAAATGCGCGCCAGCTCCGGGGGCAACTACGTCAGCCTGACCTGTACCGTGATCGCCACCTCGAAGCCGCAGCTCGATGCCCTGTACATGGACCTGACCTCGCACCCGCTGGTGAAGGTCGTTCTCTAAGGTGGATATTGTCGTCAAACGCCTCGGGCGTGTGGATTACGCGCCAACCTTCCAGGCAATGCAGGACTTCACCGCAAGCCGCAGTGACACGACACCGGACGAGCTTTGGATCGTCGAGCATCCGCCGGTTTACACCCTGGGCCAGGCCGGCAAGCCGGAACACATCCTGCGCGATGTCGGCATCCCGCTGGTCAAGATCGACCGCGGCGGCCAGGTCACTTACCACGGCCCCGGGCAGGTCGTGATCTATCTGCTGCTCGACCTCGCCCGACTCAAAATCAAGGTTCGCGAGCTGGTCACCGCCATCGAGCAGGGCGTCATCGACCTGCTCGCCGAGCATGGCGTCAGCGCGGAACGCCGCGATGGTGCCCCCGGCGTCTATGTCGGCGATGCCAAGGTCGCCGCGCTGGGTCTGCGTATCCGTAGCGGCTGCTCCTACCACGGCGTTTCGCTCAATGTCGATATGGACCTTTACCCATTTACGGCGATCAACCCCTGCGGGTATGCTGGCCTCAAGGTCATCCAGACCCGCGACCTGAACATCCCCCTCTCCGTCGACGAGGCCGGCGAGCAACTTGCCAAACACCTGCTGCGACAACTGGACACACACCATGGCTGAAACCAAGCAAACGGGCGCTAAAGAAAAAGGCGTCAAGCAAAAAGGCGAACTGAAGACCGCGCGCATACCGATCAAGATCGTTCCGGTCGACACGCCGCTGAAAAAGCCCGACTGGATTCGCGTCAAGGCCGGCAACAGCGCCGGCCGCTTCGGCGAAATCAAGTCCATGCTGCGCGAACGCAAGCTGCACACCGTCTGCGAGGAAGCCACCTGCCCCAACATCGGCGAATGCTTCGGCCGCGGCACAGCCACCTTCATGATCCTCGGCGACATCTGTACCCGCCGCTGCCCCTTCTGCGACGTCGGCCACGGGCAACCACTGCCGCCCAACCCGGACGAGCCGCGCGAACTGGCCGAATCGGTCGCCGCGCTCAAGCTGCGCTATGTGGTCATTACCAGCGTCGACCGCGACGATCTGCGCGACGGTGGCGCCCAGCATTTCGTCGATGTCATCCGTAACGTCCGCGAATTGTCACCGACCACCACCATCGAGACGCTGGTTCCCGATTTCCGCGGCCGGATGGAGGTCGCACTCGATGTGCTCGGCCAGGCGCTGCCGGATGTGCTCAACCACAACATGGAAACCGTGCCCCGCCTCTACAAGCAGGCGCGCCCGGGCGCCGACTACAAACACTCGCTGGAATTTCTCAAGCAGTTCAAGGCGCGTTACCCCGGCGTCAACACCAAGTCCGGCCTGATGGTCGGCCTCGGCGAGACCGACGAGGAAATCCTCGACGTAATGCGCGACCTGCGCGCCCACGACGTCGACATGCTGACCATCGGCCAGTACCTGGCCCCTTCAGGCCATCACCTGCCGGTCAGCCGCTATGTGCATCCGGATGTCTTCAAGATGTTCGAGGAAGAAGCCAGGAAAATGAGCTTCTCCGGCGCCGCCTGTGCGCCGATGGTGCGTTCCAGCTACTGGGCCGACCAGCAGGCACATACCGCCGGCGTCGCCTGAATCAACCGCGCCGGATGCAGCAGGGCCGCCCGAGAGGCGGCCTTGTCGTTTGTTTCGGCTACTTAACAGGCGGCGGCTTGACCGACGGCGGCGGTGGCGGCGGCATTCCCGGTGGCGGCGGGGGAATGCCCACATCGGCGGATTTTACCGGTTTCGTGTAGCTGATATTTCCGGGCACCGGTACGCGGTGGCCCTTGGTGTACATGCACTGGATGTAGGCATTATCGTACTGCCGCTGCGTACCGTAGCCGGAACTGCGCGCTGTATCTGCACCGATTGCACTGCCGGCTGCCAGACCGACACCCGCACCAACCGCCGCGCCCTGATTGCCACCAATAGCCGCCCCGGCGACCGCACCGACTGCCGTGCCGACCGCTGCTGTCGTGACAGCTGACTCACGCGCCGCCTGACCGGCGGTCTTGCCGCCGATCTGGTAATACGCATCCTGACGGCAGAGGCGTTCATCCTCACGAAAACGCTCGATGCTCTGGCCGGTCCCGGGCAGGACCATGACGCTGGGGCCGGTCGGCATGACGGTACAGGCGCCGAGCAACAAAGTGGCAAGCACCAGCGCCGGACGACGATAGGGAATGGACATGGCGCGCCTCACTGAGCCGGTTGCGGCAGCACGCGCTGCCAGCCTTCCGGACATTCCTTGACGTAGGGGTAATAGCCTTTGCCGCTCGGGCAGTAGTACCAGTACTGCTGGTTGGCTTCAGCCGGGGCTTCCTGCTGCTCGATGTACACCGGTGGCGGCTCGGGCCGGACCACAACCACCGGCGGCGGATACCAGAAGGGATCCCAGCGCGGCCCCCAGTAGGGTCCGGGACCCCAGTACGGCCCCCAGGTCGGGCCAACATAAACACCAACGCCAACACGGGCACGCGGACCGTGCGCCGAAGCAATACCGCTGGTCGCCATCAGGACCGCAGCAAGACAGACTGCAATAAAACGGGAAGTGGACATGAAACACCCGGACTTTCGATAACCCGCTTTCAAGATAGCGAATTACCGACCGTCCGGGTGAGAAGAATTGCTACAGTTTGTAAGCGCGACTTACAGGATGTTCATCTTTTTCGCCGCTTCGCGGAGTTCACCGCGGAAGTTCGGATGAGCAATCGCAATCAGCGCCTCGCAACGCTGCTTGGCAGTCTTGCCGCGCAGTTGCGCCACACCGAACTCGGTCACCACGTAGTTGATGTCGTTCTTGCTGGTCGACACGTGGGTACCGGCGCTCAGGGTCGGCACGATACGGGAGATGGTATCGTCCTTGGCCGTCGACGGCAGCACGATGAAGGCCTTGCCGCCGTTGGAGCGGTTGGCAGCGCGCACGAAGTCAGCCTGACCACCGGTGCCGGAGTAGGGCTTGAAGCCCAGGCTTTCGGAACCGCACTGGCCCATGAAATCGACCTGCATGGTGGCGTTGATGCAGTGCAGGTTGTCGTTCTTGCCCGCGATGTACGGGTCGTTGGTGAAGTCGACCGGATGCATTTCCAGCGCCGGGTTGCGGTGCATGAACTGGTAGAGCTTCTTCGAACCAAGGGCGAAGGTCGCCATCATCTTGCCCGGATGGAAGTTCTTCTGGCGATTGGTCACCACACCGGCCTCAACCAGCGTCATGATGCCGTCGCCAACCATTTCGGTATGGATACCGAGGTCGTGCTTGTTAGTCAGCTGCATGACCACGGCGTCGGGGATGCCGCCGTAACCGATCTGCAGTGTTGCGCCGTTCGGGATCATCTCGGCAACGTAGCTGCCGATGGCTTCCTGCACCGGGCCGATCTTGGGCAGGCCGACCTCGAAGAGCGGATCACTGCTTTCGGTCAGTGCCGTCACCTGCGAAATGTGGATATGGCAGTCGCCATTGGCGAAAGGCACGTTCGGATTAACCTCAAGCACAATGGCGCGCGCTTTGCGCAGCGCCGCCATGGTGTAGTCGACACCCAGCGACAGCGAAAAATAGCCATACTCGTCCATCGGCGAAGCCATCGAAAAGACGACTTCCGACGGGCTGAGACCGCGGTCGATCAACATCGGCAATTCGGAGAAGTAGGCCGGGACGAAGTCGATCCAGCCTTCCTGACCGCCGGGGCGGGTGCAACCGCCGAAGAAGTAGGCGACGTGGCGAACGTGCTCGGTGGTTTCCGGGTCGATATAGCCGTATTTGCGTAGCGGCAGGATTTGCGACACCTTGACGTCACGATAATTGCGACGGGCGTCGGACAGTGCTGTGAGCAGCGCGGGCGGCTCGCCGACACCGGTCGGCACGACGATAGTATCGCCATCCTTGATGTACTGGATGGCGTCGCCGGGCGACATTTTCTTCTGCTGATACAGTGCCTGAACTGACATTGAAGTTCTCCTCATGCGGTTTTATAGTGAATATGCATCATCTGAACGTGTGCAGCGCGCGATGGTGACACAAATCCCACAGCAATGCTTGCTGCATCGCAGCAGAGAAGACGCTCGGCGCCGGTTCAGCCGGCGTCTCAGGCGCCGGTGGGCGGTGCGTTCTTGCGGTTGCTGCCGGCAACCATCCGGATTTCGAACAGGCGGCACTCCAGCGGGCCGTTGTACAAAGGCGTTTTCCGACTGGGCTTGAGGCCGACCAGTTTGGGCAGGCGCATGTCGGCCGTAAAGAAAAAACAGTTCCAGCCCGCCCAGTGGCGCTTGAGCGCCGTGCCCAGCTGCGGGTAAAAGGCGGCCAGCTCGTCCTGCTCGCCGATACGTTCGCCGTAGGGCGGGTTGGCAATCAGGATGCCGTGATCGGTCAGCGGCTGGGTTTCCAGCACATCGCCACGGTCAACCGAAATAATTGCCCCAAATCCGGCCTCCTGCAGATTGCGACGGGTAGCGCGCACAGCACGCTCGTCGATGTCGTAGCCGCGGATTTCCATTCGCTCTGCAGGCAGCATACGGACTTCGGCGGCAGCGCGGATGTCGGCCCAGGCCAGCGCCCTGAAGGAGCGCAGGCGCTCGAAGGCGAAGGTCCGGTCGAGCCCGGGAGCACGATCCAGTGCCATCTGCACAGCTTCGAGCAGGAAGGTACCGCTGCCGCACATCGGGTCGATCAGTGGCGTACCCGGCTGCCAACCGCTCAGCTTGAGGATGCCGGCAGCGAGGTTTTCCTTGAGCGGTGCCTCGACGCTGGCCTTGCGGAAGCCGCGCTGCCACAGCGGCTGGCCGGAGGTGTCGAGATACAGCGTGCATTCGTTTTCGGTGAGGAAAACATGGACGCTGACATCCGGATTGCGCGTCTCGATATTCGGCCGCTCGCCGAGATCTTCGCGGAAGCGGTCGCAGACGGCATCCTTGACGCGCAGGGTGACGAAATCCAGCGACTTCAACGGACACTTGATCGCCGTGGTCACCACCCGCATCGTGCTGCTGACGGCGAAATGGTTGGGCCACAACTGACGCACTGCGAGGCGGTAGATATCCTCTTCCTTGGCATACGGCCCTTTGACGATGTGCCAGAGGATGCGGGTAGCGATCCGCGACTCGAGGTTGGCGCGATAACAGACCTCCCACTCGCCGGAGAAGAAGACCCCGCCCGCAGTGACCCGGAGCTCGGTGCCGCCGACTGCCTGTAGTTCGTCGAGGAGAAGGTTTTCGAGGCCGCGCGGGCAGATCGCAAAATAGGTATTCATGTCAGAAAGGCTTGAGAACGACGAGGAAAAGCACGATCAGCAAGACGATGACCGGCAGTTCGTTGTAGAAGCGGAACCAGACATGCGAGCGCTGGTTGTTGCCGGCGCGGAAGGCATCGAGCACCCGGCCGCAATGCCAGTGATAGATGGCCAGCACGGCCACCAGCGCCGTCTTGGCGTGCAGCCAGCCACCGCCGAAGCCATACCCGAACCACAACCAGAAGCCGAAAACGATGGCGAGCACACCGAGCGGCGTCATGAACTTGAACAGCTTGCCGGCCATCAGCAGCAGGCGATCGCGCTCGGCAACGCTGTCTGCCGGCACCATCGCCAGATTGACGAAAATGCGCGGCAGGTAGAAGAGGCCGGCAAACCAGGAAATCACCATCCAGATGTGCAGGGTTTTTACGATGAACATGAACTTCCCTCTGAGTGCTTGATTGCTTGCGCAGCGGCGATGCCCGCTGCAATAGTCGGGTAGGTCAGGCGGACGCCGAGTTCTTTTTTGATGCGTGCGTTGCCGATCCGCCGGGATTCGCGCATGAAAGACATTTGCAGCGGCGACAAGACCCGGGCCGCATCCTCGTGGCTGAGACGGCGCGGCCGCGGCAGACCGAAGGCATCGGCGACACAGTCGAAATACGCCGCCATCTTGAGGTCGCTGTCGTCGACCACGTTGTAGGCCCGTCCGGCCCGGGGCCGGCGCAACGCCGCCAGGCAGGCGGCGGCCAGATCGTCGGCGTGAATGTGGTTGGTGAACACGTCGTCCAGGTCATTCAATGCCGGCACACCTCTTTCCAGGCGGTCCAGCGGCAGGCGGTCGGCCGCATAAATTCCGGGCGCGCGCAGAATGACCACCGGCACGCCATTGCGGGAGCCCCAGGCCCGCAGGACCTGCTCGGCATCGACACGCCGTCCGGCACGGGCGCTCTCCGGATTCAGGCGCCGGGTCTCGTCGATCTGCGCGCCGCCACAATCGCCGTAAACCCCTGTCGTGCTTACGTAAACGAGGCATCGTGGTAGACTTTGCGACTTGCTCAGCGCAGCCACCAGAGCGCGGGTCCGGGTGTCACGATGACCGCTATTCGGTGGTGGCGCCAGGTGCAGCACGATGTCGGCCAGACCGGCAACTCGAGGCAGACTGCCGGGCACATCGAGATCCGCCAGCAGGGGCCGAGCACCGGCATCGCGCCAGTCAGCTGCCTTGGCCGGATCGCGCAGCAGGGCATGAATGCCGGGACGCGGTCGGAGCCGGGTAAGACGGGAAAGGATGCGGCGGGCAACGTCTCCGCTGCCGACAATCAGTATTTTTTGCACGCTGGCATTGTAGCAGGGGCGCCCTCTCCGGGCCGGCGTCTTCGGATAATCAAGGGGATAGCATGAGTCACCAGATCACGGTCCAGCCCAGCGGCCGCCAGTTCTCGGCCGAGGCAAACGAAACCATCCTCGACGCCGCACTGCGCCAGGGACTGACCCTGCCCTACGGTTGCAAGGATGGCGCCTGCGGCGCCTGCAAGGGCAAGGTCATTGCCGGCACGGTCGATCACGGCAAGGCCCAGGCGCATTCGCTGACCGATGCCGAACGTGAGGCCGGAATGGCCTTGTACTGCTGCGCACAGGCGCAGTCCGATCTGACGATCGAATGCAAGCAACTGGGGGCCATCGGCGACATCCCGGTGAAAACACTGCCGGCGCGGATCGAGAAATTCGAACGCCTCGCCCCCGATGTCGTGGAACTGCATCTGCGCCTGCCCGCCAGCGAACGCCTGCAGTTCCGCGCCGGGCAATATATCGACATCCTGCTCAAGGACGGACGCAAGCGCAGCTTCTCGCTGGCCAACGCGCCGCATGACGATGCGCTGCTGCAATTGCATATTCGCCATGTGCCGGGCGGCTTTTTCACCGAGCAGGTATTCACGACGATGAAGGTGCGCGACATCCTGCGCTTCAACGGTCCTCACGGCAGCTTCTACCTGCGCGAAGAGTCATCCAAGCCGGTGATCCTGCTTGCCGGAGGCACCGGCTTTGCGCCGATCAAGGGAATTGTCGAACACGCCATCGCTGCCAACTGCCAACGCCCGCTGATCATCTACTGGGGCGCCCGCGCCCGTGTCGATCTTTACCAGAATACGCTGCCGGAAAACTGGGCGGCCAGCCATCCCAACATCCGCTATATCCCGGTACTCTCCGAACCGGCTGCCGGCGACGACTGGCACGGCCGCACCGGCCTTGTCCATCAGGCGGTGCTGGCAGATTTTCCGGAGCTCTCCGGCTATCAGGTCTATGCCTGCGGCGCGCCGGTGATGATCGACGCCGCCCGCCGCGACTTCATTGCTCAGGGGCTGCCGGAGGAGGAATTTTTCGCCGACCCCTTCACCTTTTCGGCGTCCTGATTTTGGCCGGTTTTCCGGGTTAACTGCAGACGCCCCGGAAAAACCTCAGCGCTGCCAGGCGCAGCCTTTGAGGGCTTCGCCGTTGAGCGTCACCTGCGCGTTCCACCCGAATACGGTATCGGCCATTGTGTCGCGACACAAGCCACGATCGAAACGCAGCTGCAGGCGCTGGTTGTCGCGCACGAACTCGTGGGTAACGGTATCTGACTCGCGCTTGAACGCCGCGCTCGGGAAGCTGAGATCCGGCTTGCCCGGTCGTTTGAGCACGGTCCGGCCGGCGTGCTGGTGTACGCCCCATGCGGGCTCGTTGCCGCCAGCCCGCCAGGCCTCGTCACCCTCACCCGGTTGCTGGCAGCGGCCTTCGGTGCGCGCCTGATTCAATTCGCTGGCCTTGAGAAAGCCGTTCTCGACGAAACCGACCAATTCGGCATAAAGACGTTTGCCGGCATCCAGACCCACCATATTCAAGCCTTTGAATACGCGGCCATCATTGGAAATGTCTTCGACCAGCACATAGCTGCGATCCCGGCACGGCGAAAAGAGCACCTTGCCCCCCTGCTTCATCATCAGGCCATAGGCCAGCTTCGGTGAGCTGTCGGCGGGCTTGGCAGGCGGTTCGTTGGCCAGTGCCGGTGTTGCGAGGAGCACAGAGAGGACGATGACGAGAGTTGGAGAAAGCAGACGTCGGTTCATGTTGGCATCCGGGGCAGTTCGGCACGCAGGCCGCAATGACCCGCATTGTCACCGCAAGCCGAAAGCCTGCCTTTGATGCAAACCAAAGGCAGGCCGTCTTGCCGGTGACGACCAATCACTCGCCGAGGTAGGCGGCGCGAACTTTCGGGTCGTCGAGCAAGCGGGCGGAATCGCCGTTGAGCGTGATCTCGCCGCTCTCCATGACGTAGGCGCGCTGGCTGGACTCCAGCGCCAACTTGGCATTCTGCTCAATGAGGAGAATGGTCATGCCATCGGCCGCGACCTTACGGATCACCTCGAAGATCTTCTGCACCATGATCGGCGCCAGCCCCATCGACGGCTCATCGAGCAGGAGCATTTTCGGCCGGCTCATCAGTGCCCGGCCGATGGCCAGCATCTGCTGCTCGCCACCCGAGAGGGTGCCGGCCAGCTGCGCTTCGCGTTCCTTGAGGCGCGGGAAATATTCGAACACGCCCAGCAGATCCTGTTCGATGGCTGCCTTGTCGTCGCGGACAAAGGCGCCCATACGCAGGTTTTCTGCGACAGAGAGGCGGGGGAAGACCCCGCGGCCTTCCGGCACCAGTGCAATGCCCTTGCGAATGACATCGTGCGGCGCGATGTGGCTGATCTTCTCGCCACAGAAATGCACATCGCCTCCGACGGCATTGATCACGCGCGACACCGCTTTCAGCGTGCTGGTCTTGCCGGCGCCGTTGGCGCCGATCAGGGCGACCATCTCGCCTTCGTTGACGTGGAAGGTAATGCTGCGCACAGCCTGGATGCCGCCATACGCAACGTGGAGTCCGGTAACTTCAAGCACCTAGGTAAGCCTCAATGACGCGTTGATCTTTCTGAACCACCGCCGGCACATCCTCGATGACCAGCGCTCCGTAATCGAGCACGGCGACGCGGTCGCACAAACCCATCACCAGCTTCACATCATGCTCGATGAGCAGGATGGTCGTGCCATCGCGACGGATACCCTCGATCAGATCCCGCAGCGCCTCGGTCTCGGTGGCATTCATCCCGGCCGCCGGTTCATCCAGGCAGAGCAGGCTGGGCTCGGTAGCCAGCGCCCGGGCAATCTCGAGCCGGCGCTGATCGCCATAGGACAGATTCTTCGCAAGATCCTCGGCCCGGTCCTCGATCCGCACATAATGCAGCAGGTCGATCGCCCGCTGGCGGATCGCTGCTTCCTCGTTGCGGGTAGCGGGGGTATGCAGCATCGCCCCGACGACACCGGCCTTGGTGCGGACATGGCGACCGACCATGACATTCTCGAGTGCCGTCATATTGCCGAACAGACGGATGTTCTGGAACGTCCGGGCAATGCCGCGCTCGGCGGCCTGATGCGGCGCATCGGCCACGAGAGGCGTGCCGTTGAACATGAAACCGCCGCCATCGGGAACATAAAGACCGGTCATGCAATTGAAGAAGGTCGTCTTACCGGCACCATTCGGGCCGATCAGGCCATAAACCTCGCCGCGACGGATGGTCAGCGACACATCGCGCAGCGCCTTTACGCCACCGAAATGCTTGGCGACGGCGTTCGCCTCCAGCAGTACTTCGCCCATTGCCTTGCTCATGGCGCGACCTCCTGCGGCTTGACGGTCAGATCACGCTTGCGCTCCGGCGACGGCCACAGGCCCGCCGGCTTGAAGCGCATCACCAGCACCAGCGCCAGACCGAAGATCAGCATGCGCAGGCTTTCGGGATCGACCAGCACCTTGCCGAAAATCGCTGTCTGCACCGGCCCGACGGCGTAACGCAACACCTCCGGCAGCACCGTCAGCAGCACCGCCCCGAGAATGACGCCGGGGATGTGTCCCATGCCGCCAAGGACGACCATGGCGAGAATCATGATCGATTCGATCAGCGAGAAGGACTCCGGCGACACGAAGCCCTGCATGGCCGAGAAGATACCGCCGGCGATACCGCCAAAGCTGGCGCCCATGGCAAAGGCCAGCAACTTGAGATTGCGGGTGTTGATGCCGATTGCCTTGGCGGCGATCTCGTCTTCGCGGATTGCCTGCCAGGCGCGGCCGATCCGCGAGTTCTGCAAGCGCTCGTTGACGATGATGACGAGTATGGCCAGCGCCACCAGCAGGTAGTAATACTTCTGCGGTCCACTCAAGGAAATGCCCAAAATCTGGGATGTCCCCGAGAAACTGAAATCGCCGAATTTCACCGGGTCGATCAGGGTGATGCCCTGTGCACCGTTGGTGATGTTCACCGGCGCATTCAGGTTGTTCATGAAAATGCGGACGATCTCGCCGAAGCCGAGGGTGACGATAGCCAAGTAATCGCCCCGCAACTTGAGGGTCGGCGAACCGAGAACCACCCCGGCAATACAGGCCAGCGCCGCGCCGAAAGGCAGGATCGCCCAAATCGGCCAGTGCAGGCCGAAATGCGGACTAGCGAGCAAGGCCCAGGTGTAGGCACCGACTGCGTAAAAGGCGATGTAGCCGAGGTCGAGCAAACCGGCCAAACCGACGACGATGTTCAGACCCAGGGCCAGGAAAGCGTAGAGGATGGCGAAGTTGAGAATGCGCACCCAGGCTTGGCCGCCCATCGCCGCAACGAAGGGCAGCGCCACCAGGGCCACCGTGATCAGCGCTATGCCCAGCGCCGAACGGGGGGAAAGCCATTTCATCATGCGCGGTCTCCCGTCTTTTCGCCAAACAGCCCCGACGGCTTGAACATCAGCACGACGATGAGGACGATGAAGGCGAAGATGTCCTGGTAATGACTACCAAGGAAGCCGCCGGTCAGGTCGCCGATGTAGCCAGCCCCCAGGGCCTCAATGATGCCGAGCAGCACCCCGCCGAGCATCGCCCCGGCCAGGTTGCCAATGCCGCCGAGTACGGCGGCGGTGAACGCCTTGAGACCGAGCATGAAGCCCATCTGGTAATGCGCGATCTCGTAATAGGTCCCGACCATGACACCAGCGACTGCACCGAGCGCCGAACCTATGACGAAGGCAGCGGCGATGACGCGGTTGATATTGACGCCCATCAGGCTGGCGACTGCCGGGTTCTGCGACGTGGCGCGCATCGCCATGCCGAGCTTGGTGCGGTAAATCAGGAACAGCAGACCGGCCATGGTGGCGCCGGAAATCAGGACGATGATGACCTGGATCAGGGTAAAATGGGCACCCGCGAATTCGAAATTGATTTTCGGCAGCAGCGGGGGAAACGTCATGTAATTTCGTCCCCAGACGATCATCGCCAGATTTTGCAGGACGATGGACATGCCGATGGCGGTAATCAGCGGCGTCAGCCGCGGCGCGTTGCGCAAGGGGCGGTAGGCAATGCGTTCCAGACTCCATCCCAGCGCCATGCAACTGAGAACAGAGACGGTGAGACCGGCGAGTGCCGCCAGTGCCACCGGCATGCCGGCCTTGATCAGGGTACCGGCGACGGTAATGGTCACCAGCGTGCCGATCATCACCACCTCGCCGTGCGCGAAGTTGATCAGGCCCATGATGCCGTAGACCATCGTATAGCCCAGCGCGACGAGCGCGTAGATGCTCCCCTGCACGAGACCATTGATGATTTGCTGAAGGAAAATATCCATTTTGACTCAATCGACCCGGTCATATGGAAACGGCACCTTGCGGTGCCGTTTCCTTGCCGGTTCAGTCCGGTTTTACTTCTTTTCGACCGCAGCCTTGGTGGCTTCGGCGGCGCCCTTGACCGCTTCGGCACCCGCCTTCACGGCCTCGGCACCGGCTGTCGTGGCAGCACCGGCAACTGCCTTGGCGGCATCCTTGACTTCAGCCACGGCCTCCTTCACTTCCGCCTTGGCTGCCTCAAGCGGCGTGCCGCCAAGCGTCTCGACGTACTCGAGCTTGCCGCCCTTGTACTGATAGAGAGAAATGGCGCCCCCCTTGAGATCGCCCAGTTCGTCGAACTCGATCAATGCGGTCACGCCGTCATACTTGGTCTTGCCGACTTCCGGCAGATACTTGGCCGACTCGACCGAGTTGGCACGCTTCATCGAATCAGCCATGACCATCACCGCGTCATAGAGGTACGGTGCGTAGAGCTGGATCTCGGCGTTGAACTTCTTGGTGAACCTGTCCTTGAATTCCGGTCCCTTGGCCAGCTTTTCCAGCGGCATGCCCGGCAGCGAGCAGAACTGGCCTTCCGAGGCCTCGCCACCCAGCTTCATGAACTCCGGCGTACACACGCCATCACCGCCGAGGAACTTGGCCTTGATGCCCAGTTCCTTCATCTGCTTGACCATCGGGCCACCCTGGGCATCCATGCCGCCGTAGAAGACCAGCTCGGCCTTGGTGGACTTGATCTTGGTCAGGATGGCCTTGAAGTCGGTCGCCTTGTCGTTGGTGTACTCGGTAGCGACCACTTTCAGGCCCGCGGCTTCGGCGGCCTTCTTGAACTCGTCAGCCAGACCCTGGCCGTAAGCCGTGCGGTCATCAACGATGGCGACGGTCTTGACGCCCTGCTTGGCGGCGAACTCGCCGAGCACCTTGCCCTGCTGCACGTCGTTGGCCATGACGCGGAAGGCGGTCTTGAAGCCTTGCTGAGTGTATTTCGGGTTGGTGGCCGAGCCGGAAATCTGCGGGATGCCGGCATCGAAATAGAGCTTGGAAGCCGGAATGGTGGTACCGGAGTTCAGATGGCCGATAACACCGTTAACCTTGGCATCGACCAACTTCTGGGCAACGATCGAACCCTGCTTGGGATCAGCCTGATCATCTTCACCGATCAGTTCGAACTTGACCTTGGCACCACCGATCTCCAAGGCCTGCGCATTGAGGTCCTCGATTGCCAGACGGGCACCGTTTTCGTTGTCCTTGCCAAGGTGGGCCTGCGGGCCGGTCATCGGAGCGACATGGCCGATCTTGACGACGACTTCCGGCTTGGCGGCCGGTGCGGGTGCCGCAACCGGTTTCGGTTCTTCTTTTTGACCGCAGGCGGACAGCGCAAAAGCGGCAACTACGGAGAGGGCAACTACGGAAAGCTTGGCTTGCATCGATGGTTCTCCTGATTCGTGTGGGGGTAAGGGGTAAAACAAAACACGTTGATTCTCCCGACGCCCCGATTGCCTGTCAATAACGGGTGCTATGATTAAAAAGCGTTGCTGGAAGAGCATAGGTTTGGACACACGATAGCCTCAAAGTCCGGCACACCGAAAACAGATCCTTCCTGATTGCATAACCGCGTATCAATCAGTCTCGTCCCTGTCCAGAACCGGCCACCCCAATGACGACGAAACTTCCCGCCCCGCTAATAGAGTCCTTGCAAGCCCGTTTCGGCAATCGTCTTTCCCTCGGCGAATCGACCCGCCTGCAGCATGGCCGCGATGAATCCGTGCACCCGCCGCAGTTGCCGGCAGCCGTGGTCATGGCCGAGAGCAACGAAGACGTGATTGAAGTCCTCAGCCTCTGCCAGCAGCATCAGACACCAGTAATTCCGTACGGCGTCGGCAGTTCAGTCGAAGGCCACGTGCTGGCGCCCAGAGGCGGAATTTCGCTCGACCTGTCCGGCATGAACCGTATTCTCGCCATTCACGCCGAAGACGGCGATGCGACAGTGCAGGCCGGCGTCACGCGCAAGCAACTGAATGACGCGCTGAAGGGCACCGGCCTCTTTTTCCCCATCGACCCTGGCGCCGACGCCACGCTTGGCGGCATGGCGGCCACCCGCGCCTCCGGTACCAACGCCGTGCGCTACGGCACGATGAAGGACAACGTGCTGGCGACGACCACCGTCCTCGCCGGCGGTCGTGTCATGCGAACCGGCGGCCGCGCCCGCAAGTCATCGGCGGGTTATGACCTGACCCGTCTGCTGGTCGGCTCGGAAGGCACGCTTGGCGTAATGACCGAGCTGACGGTTCGCCTCTACCCGATTCCCGAGGCCATCTCGGCCGCCGTCTGCACCTTCCCGAGTAGCGAGGCAGCCGTGCAGACGGTGATCCAGACCATCCAGCTCGGCGTCCCGGTCGCCCGGATCGAACTGCTGGATGCGCTGTCGCTGTCGGCCATCAACCGTTTCAGCAAGACCACGCTGACCGAAGCACCGACGCTGTTCTTCGAATTCCATGGCTCACCAGCCGGCGTCGAGGAGCAGGCGCAGATTGTCCAGGCCATTGCCGATGAACTTGGTGGTGCCAATTTTGAATGGGCGACCCGCCCCGAGGATCGCAGCCGGCTTTGGCAGGCGCGCCACGATGCCTACTTCGCCTGCCTTCAGCTGAAGCCTGGCTGTCGTTGCTTCCCGACCGACGTTTGCGTGCCCATCTCCCGGCTGGCCGAGTGCATTGCCGAAACCGCCGCCGATATCGCGCAGGTGAGCATTCCGATTGCGCTATTCGGTCACGTCGGCGATGGCAATTTCCATCTCGTCGTGCTGGTCGATACCGACAATCCCAAGGAAATGGACGAAGCCGCCTGGATCAGCGAGCGGGTTGTCGAGCGGGCCATCGCCATGGAGGGCACCTGTACCGGCGAGCACGGCATCGGTCTCGGCAAGCGCAAATATCTGGTCCGCGAGCACGGCGAGACGGCCGTCGATGCCATGCGGGCAATCAAGGCGGCGCTCGACCCTGACAACCTGCTGAATCCGGGCAAGGTCCTGCCCGATACACACTGACAGCCATTCCACGCAGTCTCAAGCTCAAACTCAGCCTCGGAGCCATCGCCATCGGTCTGTTTCTGCTGCTGACGCAGTTGCTGGTGCAATCCTGATTACTGCGCGCGGAGCTGAAAGAACGCATCGAGACCGAGCAGTTCCAGTATCTCAGCACCCTGGCCGAGCACCTCGACGACAAATTCGGCGAGCAGGTCAACGCTCTGAATGCAGTTGGCCGATCGATACCGCGTGAGTAACTGGGGGATCTTGTGGCGCTGGAGCGCCACTTGCAGGGCAAGTCAGCACTGCTGACACTCTTCGACGACCTCTATATTTTCGACAAGGACGGCGTGCTGCTGATTGACTGGCCCCTCAAGGCCGGCCGTCGCAACCTCGACATGTCGGGTCGCGATTACATCCAGCGTGTACACAACAGCGGCCAGCCGATTATCGTCATTGCTGCACCCGTGCTCAACCCGGCTGGCGAACTGGTCGCCATCATCGGTGGCGTGCTCAATCTCTACAAACCCAACCTGCTCGGCACCCTGGGGAACCCCAAGAATGGCGAAACCGGCTATTTCTACTTGGTGTCGCAAAGCCGTATGGTAATCGCCCATCCCCTTCGTGAGCGCATCATGCAGCCTGTCGCTTCGGTGCAGGACAATACCCCGCTGGCGCGTGCCTTCTAGGGTTTCGAAGGCACGATCGAAGGCACCGACAGCCGCGGCCTGCAGAGTCGTTCACCTTCAAGCGGCTGGCCTCCACGGGCTGGATAATGACCTCGGTCGTTCCGACTGCCGAAGCGTTCGCGCCGGTTGCCGAAATCCAGCACAAAATGGCGCTGATCACGCTCGCCCTGATGGTGCTCAGCATCCCGCTGCTGTGGCTCTTCTCGCACCGTCTGCTGCGCCCGCTAGGCCATCTGTCGCGCGCCATGCGGGCGCATGCCGAGAACATGCAAGCCGGCGTTCCCACAGCTACGGTACCGGAAACCGGTAGCCAGGAAATCCGCCTCGTCGCGGCCGCCTTCAATGACTTCCTGGCCGCCCGCAATGCCGCCGAAGCAGCGATCAAGGCCAAGAGCGAGTTCCTCGCCAATATGAGTCACGAGATCCGGATACCGATGAATGTCGTCATGGGCATGATCGAACTGTCACTGATGAATCCGCTCGATGACTAAACCCGCGAATACCTCAGCATCGCTCAAAGCTCAGCGACGACCCTGCTCGCCATCCTCTACGACATTCTCGACGCATCCAAGATCGAGGCCCGGAAGATGCAGGTCGAGTCGGTACCTTTCGATCCCGCCACGCTGATCACCGACGTTGTTCGCCTGATGACGCCGGCGTTGAACGACAAAGGTTTGCACCCCACACTGAGCCTGCCGGCCGATCTGCCCGACACCCTGCTCGGCGATCCCTTGCGCATCCGGCAAATCCTGCTCAATCTGGTCGGCAACGCCGTCAAATTCACCCACGCCGGGGAAGTTGCGGTGAACGCGGAAATCCTGAAAAATCGGCAAGTACGCTGACTCTGGCGATTGCTGTCCGCGACACCGGTATCGGTATTTCGGAGGACCGCTTGCAGGCCATCTTCCAGGCCTTTTCGCAGGCGGACAACTCGACCACCCGCCCGTTTGGCGGTACCGGGCTTTGCCTGACCATTTCGCGGCAACTGGGGTACTTGATGGGCGGCGATATCAGCGTCACCAGCGAACCCAGACAGGGTAGCTGCTTCCGCTTCACGCTGCCGCTGCGCCTGCCGGACTGAGTCCGGCGGCGGAACAAGCCGCCATTTTCCGACTCCAACCGCCAATGGTGACGACTTACCGGGCGACACCATTGAACGCACAGGCCCAAAAGGCCGCCTACGGGAGGACAGGATGAGCAATCTCGCACACGCCGGACGCCCCGCCACACAGCTCGACGACCGTTACACCCGCATCGGCCGCGTTTTCCTGAGCGGCACGCAAGCCCTGATCCGCCTGCCGATGCTGCAGCGCGAGCGCGACCTCGCCGCCGGACTCAACACCGCCGGTTTCATCTCCGGCTATCGCGGCAGCCCGCTCGGCCCCCTCGACCAAGGCCTGTGGAAGGCCAAAGTCCATCTTGCCGAGCACCACATCACCTTCCAGCCCGGCCTCAACGAAGACATGGCGGCAACCGCCGTTTGGGGCAGCCAGCAGGTCGGTCTCTTTCCCGGCGCCCGATACGATGGCGTTTTCGGGCTGTGGTACGGCAAGGGACCGGGCGTGGATCGTTGCGGCGATGTCTTCCGCCACGCCAATGCCGCCGGCACGTCAAAGTTCGGCGGCGTATTGGTCGTCGCCGGTGACGATCATGCCGCCAAATCATCGACGCTGCCGCATCAGACCGAGCACATCTTCAAGGCCGTGCTGATGCCGGTGCTCTACCCGGCCAACGTGCAGGAATACATCGACTTCGGCCTGCACGGCTGGGCAATGAGCCGCTACTCCGGCTGCTGGGTGGCCTTCAAGGCGCTCGCCGATACGGTGGAAACCTCCGCCTCGGTCCTGATCGATCCATCTGCGGTGAACCCGATTTTGCCGCCCGATTTCGAACTGCCGCCGGACGGCCTCAACATCCGCTGGCCGGACCCGCCGCTGGCGCAGGAAAAGCGCCTGCTCAACCACAAGCTTTACGCGGCACTGGCCTATTGTCGTGCCAACCGGCTCGACCGCCTGATCATCGACCCGCCGCAACCGCGGCTGGGCATCCTCACCGCCGGCAAGAGTTATCTCGACGTTCGCCAGGCACTGGACGAACTGGGCATCGACGAGACGCTGGCCGCGCAGATCGGTCTGCGCCTGTACAAGGTCGGCATGGTCTGGCCACTGGAGCCGGAAGGCGTGCGCCGTTTCGCCGAAGGACTGGAAGAAATCCTCGTCGTCGAGGAAAAGCGCCAGCTGCTCGAATACCAGCTCAAGGAGGAACTCTACAACTGGCGCGAGGATGTGCGCCCACGCGTCATAGGCAAGTTCGACGAAAAGGGCGAATGGACGGTCGAGGGTGAAGGCGGCTATCTGGCGCACAGCGACTGGCTGCTGGCGGCCACCGGCGAACTGCCGGTGGCGACCATCGCCCGCGTCATCGCCGGGCGTATCGGCCGTTTCTTCACCTCGCCGGCCATCCACGCCCGCCTGAAGCTGATTGCCGCCAAACAGCAGGCGGCGAACACGCCGACCGTGCTCGCCGAGCGCAAGCCGCACTTCTGCTCCGGCTGCCCGCACAACTGCTCGACCAAGGTGCCGGAAGGCTCGCGCGCCGTCGCCGGCATCGGCTGCCATTACATGGTGACCTGGATGGACCGCAGCACAGCCACCTACACCCACATGGGCGGCGAAGGCGTGCCCTGGGTCGGGCAGGCGCCCTTTACCAGCGAAAAACACATCTTCGCCAACCTCGGCGACGGCACCTACTTCCACTCCGGCCTGCTCGCCATTCGGCAAGCCGTCGCCGCCAAGGTAAATATCACCTACAAGATCCTCTACAACGACGCTGTCGCCATGACTGGCGGCCAGCCGGTGGACGGCCAGCTCGATGTGCCGCGTCTGAGCCGGCAACTGGCAGCCGAAGGCGTCGGACGCATTGTCGTCGTTGCCGCCGATCCGACGCGCTATGCCGGCAGCCACGATCTCGCCTCCGGCGTCACGGTACGCCATCGCGACGAACTCGACACCGTGCAGCGCGAACTGCGCGAATTCCCCGGTGTTTCCGCGCTGATCTACGATCAGGTCTGTGCCACCGAAGCCCGACGCCGGCGCAAGCGCGGCAAGATGCCGGCAGTCACGCAGCGAGTGGTGATCAACGAAGCCGTCTGTGAAGGTTGCGGTGACTGCTCGGTACAATCCAACTGCCTGTCGGTGATCCCGATTGCCACAGACTTCGGCACCAAGCGCGCCATCGACCAATCGGCGTGCAATCAGGACTTCTCCTGCCTCAAGGGCTTCTGCCCGAGCTTCGTCACCCTCGAAGGCGCCACCCCGAAACGCCCAGCTGCGTCTGCTTCGGTGAGCGCGGAAAACTGGCCGATTTTGCCCAGCCCGAAACTGCCCACCACCAGCGAACCGCACAATCTGCTGATCACCGGCGTCGGCGGCATGGGCGTCATCACCCTCGGTGCGCTGGTCGGCATGGCTGCCCACCTCGACGGCAAGGGGGTCTCGGTGCTCGACATGACCGGCCTGGCGCAGAAGTACGGCGCCGTGTTTTCGCACCTGCGCATCGCCGATCGGCCGGAAGACATCCACGCCGCCCGCATCGCCACCGGCGAAGCCCACGCCGTGCTCGGTGGCGATCTGGTGGTCAGCGCCGGCAGCGAAGCCCTGTCGAAAATGCTCGAAGGCCGGACGCAAGCGGTGATCAGCAGCGCCGAAACGCCGACCGCCGACTTCACCCGCCAGCGCGACTGGCGCCTTCCCGCCGAGCAACTCAAGCAACGCTTGCGCGACACCCTGGGTGACGAGGCGACGGATTTCATCGACGCCAAACATCTGGCCACCCGACTGATGGGCGACGCGCTTTACGCGAACATCCTGCTCCTCGGCTACGCCTGGCAACGCGGCATGATTCCGGTGTCGCTTGCGGCGCTCGACCGGGCGATCGAACTCAACGGCACCGCCATCGATGCCAATCGCACCGCCTTCATGTGGGGACGACGGGCTGCGGTGAACCCGGAAAAGCTGGCAAAACTGGTGCCCCCGAGCAGCGCGGCCGCCCCCGACGCAATGAGCCTTGACGCCCTGATCGCGCATCGCGCCGCCCATCTGACGTCCTATCAACACGCTGCGCTCGCCAACCGGTATCGCGATCGTCTGGGCGCTGTCCGCCAACTCGGGGACGACGCCCTGACCCGACATGTGGCGGAGCAATATGCCCGGCTGCTTGCGCCGAAGGACGAATACGAAGTCGCCCGCCTGTACACTGAAACCGGTTTTATCGAGCGCCTGAAAGCGGACTTCGACGGTGACTTCCGCATCCAGCTGTATCTCGCCCCACCGTGGCTCGCCGGCAACGGACCGGATGGCCGGCCACGCAAACGCCGCCTCGGCGCCTGGCTGCTCCCCGTGCTGCGCCTCCTCGCCGGCGCCCGTGGCCTACGCGGCGGTTGGCTCGACCCCTTCCGGTTTTCGGCAGAAAGACAGGTTGACCGCAGTTTGCTGGCCGATTACGAAGCCGACCTCGACCTGCTGCTCCAGCAACGCCCTACCCCCAACATCGCCCATGAACTCGCCAGCTGGCCGTCCGAGATCCGCGGCTACGGGCCGGTGCGCGCTGCCGCCATCCCGGCGGCCCGCGCCAGACGCGACAAGGCAAGGAAGACGCTGATGGAATAGAATCGCGTGATGACCGCAACCCCGATGCGGCAGTTCGCCTTGCAAGGGGCGGCTGTCATCCTTGTTCTCTCCATTGCCTGGCCGTATTACGGCTGGTCGGCGACCGCCCTGCCCTGGCAGCAGACCAGTCTGCTGATCGGCGCCGTTGCCCTTTTTCTCGCCAGCATCAGCCGCCAGCCGTGGTGGTGGCGCGTCATCCACGCCGGCTTCATGCCGCTGGTTTGGGCCACCCACCAGCTGGCTATCGACCCGGGCTGGTTCCTGCTGGCCGCCATCCTGGTGCTGCTTGTCTTCCGTGGCGCGCTGTCCGGACAGGTACCGCTCTACCTGTCCAACCGTGAAACGGTGGCAGCACTCGCCGACCTGCTTGCCGACCGTGGCCCCTGCCGCTTTGTCGATCTCGGCGCCGGCCTTGGCAGCACGACGGTACCGCTCGCCGACCACCTCCCGGAACACCATTTCACCGGCATCGAAAACGCACCGCTGACCTGGCTCGCCGGGCTGCTTCTCAGCCTGGGCCGCAACAACATCACCTGGCGCTGGGATGATCTCTGGGCGACCGATCTCAGCCGCTTCGACATCGTCTACGCTTTCCTGTCGCCAGTACCAATGCCGCGACTTTGGGAAAAGGTGCAGAAGGAAATGCCACCGGGCAGCGTGTTCATCAGCAACAGCTTCCCGGTGCCCGGCGTGACGCCCGATCGCGTCATCAAGGTGCCCTGCACCCCGGCGCGCCCACTGTACTGCTACCAGCGCTGAGCATCCCCAACAGCATGCGCAAACGCAAGCCCGAATCCCTCGCTCTGGTCGTTGCGCTGGTCGGCATGCTGATGGTGCTCAATGTCTTCCTGATCGACCTTTTCCTCTCCAGACAACGCGACATCGACGCCGGCGAGCGACGCCTGCAGCACTTCGGCATCATGATGGCCGAGCACACGGCACGCGCCTTCGAAGCGGTGGACGTGCTGTTGCGAGAGATGTCGGCCGACCTGACGCAGAACCAGCGCAACTGGGAGAGCTGGGAGCCGGGCAAAGGCTGGGAATATGTCGCCCAGCGCCATTCGCGCTCGATGCCGCAGTTACGCGACCTGATCATTTTCGACCGCTACGGCAACCAGCGTTTCATTTCGACTTACTTCCCGCCGCCGCGGATCAACGTCAAGGACCGCCCGTATTTCGAGAAACTCGAAGCCGGGCTGGAATCCTCGACTTTCGGCCCTTACGTCGGCCGTAACTCCGGACGCTACAGCTATGGGCTGGCCCGACGCATCCTCGGGCCGGACGGACGTTTTGCAGGTGCCAGCTTCGCCGCCCTTGAACCCGCCTACATGCAGGAGTTCTGCTGGACCAACCGGCTGTCGGATGACTTCGAGGCCGTGCTGATCAACATCCGGAACCAGATCATCGCTTCCTGCCGGCCGACCGATGTCAGCCGGCAGTCGCCGATACTCGGAGCCCAGGCGCAGGATGTGCTCTTCGGCGGTCGGCTGCGTGACATCCTGCCGCAGACCGGGCTGGCCAGCGGCAACGACCTCAGGATTTCGGTCTCTCCGGTACCTGGCTTCGCCGATCTGCGTATTCTGGCTGTGATTCCGGAGGACACGCTGCTCGCCACCTGGCGCAACCGGCTGTTTGAACTGGGCACCCTCGGTCTGCTGGTGACGGCATTGCTCGGGGTTGGCGGCCTGCTGATCCGCCGCCAGGTGCGCGAAATGGCGGCCATGACCGAAGCGCTGACCGATAGCCACGAGATGCTGGAATCCCGGATCCGGGAGGCGACCCGTGAAATCGAGAGCCAGAAGGAGGCAGCCGAGCGCGCCAACACTGCCAAGAGCCGCTTCCTCGCAGCCGCCAGCCATGACTTGCGACAGCCGCTGCACGCGTTATCGCTGTTTTCTGCCGACATGCAACGCCAGCTGCGCGTCCGCCTGCCGGGACAAAGCGACCTGACCCACCTCGCTGAGCAGATCGCGACCTCGGCCAGGACGCTGGGCGAGTTGCTCGATTCGCTGCTCGACATCTCCCGTCTCGATGTCGCCGGCATCCACCCGGATGTCCGCGCTTTCCCACTGGCGCTGCTCTTCGAGCGCGTGGGCGCCGCATTCAAGCGCAATGCCGCCGACAAGCAGATCGTGCTGCGGGTTCGCCCCTGCAGCGCCTGGGTTCAGTCCGACCCGGTGATGATCGAGCGCATTATCAGCAATCTGGTGTCCAATGCAGTGCGCTATACGCCGTCCGGTGGCCGCATCCTTCTTGCCGCCCGTTTCCGCGGCGATCAGTTGCAGATCGAAGTGCGTGACAACGGCCCCGGAATCGCCCCGGAACACCAGGCGGCGATCTTCACCGAGTTCTACCAGGTGGGTAATGCCGCGCGCCAACAGAACAAGGGGCTAGGGTTGGGTTTGTCGATTGTTGACCGCCTGTCAAGGGCGCTCGGCATCAAGATCCGGATCAATTCCAGGCTCGGTGCCGGCACCGCTTTTTCCCTGAGGCTGCCGCGGACCGCCGCATTGGCCGCCTCACCGGCTGCACCGGCAACAAGCAGCGCCGGCAACGTGCTGGTCGTCGGCACCTCGGACAACCTGTTGTCAGCGATGAAGCTGCTTGAAATCTGGGAATACACCGTGCGCATTACGCCGCAGATTCCGGCAGAAATGCCGGCAGGCGCCACGATTTTCCTGACCGAGCAGGAGGTGGCGAAGGAACTAGCGGAACGGCTGCCCGAATGGGCAGCAATGATTGTTCTGGTCCGGGATGCCGAAACGGCCTTACCACCCACTGCCAGCGCCCTGCAGGTGCCGGTACGACCGGCCAAACTGCGGGCGCTGATCAGCCAGCTTCAGAAAGTGTCGCTGAAGTCGATGTCGTAGCGCGCGACGGCGACCAGGGCTTGCGTCCGGCTGCCAACACCTAGGGCCTTGAAGACGGCGGTGGCGTGAATCTTGACGGTACCTTCCGACAATTCCAGCTGCTCGGCGATGTCGCGGTTCGACAGGCCGCGCACCATCAGTGCCAGCACCTGCGCCTGTCGGTCGGTGAGACCGACCTCAGCCGGCTTGACGCTGATCTTCGACGGCGGCAGCATCTTCTCATCATCAAGCCGCGCTCCCTGCTGGATGGTCGGCCGCACGATGTTGCCATCGAGCACCTCACGCACGGCACTGAGCAGTGCCTCGCCCGAGTAGGCTTTAGGAATGAAGCCGGAGGCACCGAGGTTCATCACGCGGGTGATCGTCGGCACATCGTCGAAGGCAGAAACCACCGCAACCGGCATCGCCGGGTAGCGGCGGCGCAGGATATCCAGACCGGCAAAGCCATCGATTCCCGGCAAGGCCAGATCAAGCAGCACCAGGTCGAACTCTCCGCCAGCATCGAGCACGGTCAGGGCCGTCTCGAAGTCGGCAGCTTCACTGACCTGACAGCCGTCCTCAACCTGGGCCAGCAGGCGCACCAAGCCTTCCCGCACCAGCGCATGATCCTCTACAACTAGCAATTTCAGCATAGTCACGTCCTTTTCCGGTGACCGCTAATTTACCATTTTGCATGAAGATTTGGTTTAAGATGTGTCATCCAACCGAGGGAGAAAGACATGTCGGACCAACAGATACACGACCCTTTGAACTTCATGCGCAATATGTGGGGCAACATGGGCTTCACGCTGCCCGGCATGGTCGCTCCGACCTTCGACGTCGAGGAACTCGACAAGCGGATCAAGGACATGAAAGCCGTCGAGGGCTGGTTGCGGATGAACCTGTCGATGCTGCAAATGACCATTCAGGGGCTTGAGATGCAGCGGACGACGGTGTCTACCGTGCAGACCATGGGCAAGATGGCGAGCGATGCGGCCAAGGCAATGGAGCATGGCGCCGCCCCGGAAACGGCTGTCCCGCAAGCGGACTTCCTCCGGGCTGCGGAGAACCCGGAAAAATCGGCATTTTCGGAAGCGGCGATGTGGCCTTGGCAAATGATGCAGCAAATGCGCGAGCAAATGCAGCACACCGCCGAAGCGGCTGCCCAGGCAGCGGCCGATGCCGCTGCTCAGGCGAGTGACGACGCTACGCCCGCAGCCAAGACCAGGCGCAGCAAAAAGTAGGTCAGTGCGCCGCCAGCCACGCTGCCCAAAGCGGCAGCGTGAGCATCGACCCGAGCGTGGTCGCCGAGATCAACCAGGCCACACTGCGGCCATCGCCGCCCATGCGCATCGCCAGAATGTAAGCCGACGAGGCAGTCGGCAAGGCGGCAAAGAGGATCGCCACCTGATAGTTCAGGCCGCCCAGACCCAGCCAGTTGCCGACGAACACCGTCACCACCGGCAGCGCGATCAGTTTCACCGCCAACAGCCACGCTGACAGGCTGCGCACGCCGGGTTGACTTTCCAGACGTAGCGCCGCCCCCACGGCGATCAAGCCGAGCGCGATCGAGGCATCGGCCAGACGGCCGAGAAAGGCCTGCAGCGGCACCGGCGGCACGAACCCCAGCAGATTGAGGACAAAGCCGGTCGCCGTTCCCCAGATCAAGGGATTTTTGGCCACTTCGCGCCAGACCCCGACCTCGCCATGGCGGGCCAGCATCCATACCGACACCAGATTGGCGAACGGCACCGCGGCGCCGACAATCAACCCCATGGTCGCGATCCCCGGTGCGCCAAACAGCATGCCGGCAACCGCCAGCGCAATATAGGAGTTGAAGCGGTAGGCGCACTGAAAGACCGAAGCGTAAGTCAGGGCCGGCAGCCTGAGGAAAGGTCGGGGCAACAGACCGAGAAGCATGCCGGCGCCCATGGCAATGAAGGCTGTGGCCAGCAGTGGCAGTGCGGCAGCGAGGTCAAGCCGGGTGCGGACGATTGCATTGATCAGCAGCGCCGGAAACAGGATGAAATAAACCAGTTTTTCGACACCGCTCCAGAAGTGGTCGCCGAGGCCCATCCAGCGCCGGATGGCTGCACCGAGAAGGATCAGCGAGAAATCAGGGAGGAGCAGGAGTGCGGTGGACATCGCCCGATTCTATGTCGCGTGTCCCGGCGCTTCCATGCGTAGCATCCACAGGTCCGGCGGCTCACTCGGCGTCATCATCCCGATATTGACGCCGCAGTCGGTTCAATCCCTGGCGATAGGCTTCGGCGTCGCCGTAATCAAAAAACTGCGGGTAGCGATCATGAGCTGCCTTGACCCGGCGCGCATGCTTGATCGGGCACCAGTACTGCTCGGTCCGCGCAGACACCTCGCGGGTATAGGCCGCCACTCCGTTACCGTAGGAACAGTAAAAGCAGTTGAATTTCTCGATCAGGTTGAGATAGGGCAGGTCCTCGCGGTCGAAAACAATGTAGTCGGCACGACGCACCTTCGGTATGCGATAGATCGGGAAGCAGATCCCCTGATACACGGTGACGAAGAGGTCCATCAGGATGAAGGGAATCCAGCCGGCGTAGATCACTGGTGCCGAGAGAATCACCAGCAGACGCGAGCGGATCAGGAAACGGAACAGCCCAACCTTGTAACGGCGCTGCTGCCGGAGAAACTCCCCGGCCAGTTCCTCCTTCTTTTGCGCCCACTCCTCGCGGGTCTTGCGGTATTCCTCTTCGAGCTCGGTCTGCAGCGCATCGATACGCGCCAGCAGTTCGTCAATATGCTTGTTCATCGGCAACACTCCGTAAGTTCCACCCGGAGTATGCCGCATATTGGGCCGAACTCAGCCGCCGAGCGCTCCCGATGCGCGCAGGGCAGCGATCTCATCCGGCGTGTAGCCGGCAGCTTCAAGCAAGGTCTGGTTATGCTCACCAACAGCCGGTGCTGGACAGCGAATCTCAAAGGGGTGTTCTGACATCTTGAGCGGCGGCGCAAACTGCGTCAGACCGTCGGCCTTCAACACCATGCCGCGTGCGGTGATTTGCGGATCGATCAGCGAATCCTCGAGCGACAACACGGGCGTCACGCAACAGTCGACGCCGGAAAAATCCGCCGCCCACTCATCGCGTGGACGGGTGGCGAACAAGGCGGCCATCTCCGCGCGCAGCGTCGGCTCCCATTGACGCGCCACCCAAGCCGGGCGTCCCAGTACGCCGCAAGCGGTTGCCCAGAACTTGCCTTCCAGTGCCCCCACCGCCATGTAGCCACCATCCGCGCAGCGGTAGGTGGCGTAACAGGGCAAGCCGCCGGAGAGCAGATCGCCGCCGCGTGGTGCCGAACTACCGGCGTCGTTGAGGCGAAGCATCGCGAAATAAGTGTGGGCGAGGACGCTGTCGGTCATCGACACGTCAATGTAGCGCCCCTGACCGCTGGTGCGTGCATCAATCACCGCAGCAAGAATGCCCATCGCCGCCGTCAAGGCACCACCGAGCAGATCGGCGATTTGAAAGTTCGGAATCGCCGGCGGCCCGCCATCATGGCCGATCTGACCCAGCACGCCGGCGTAGCCGAGATAGTTGATGTCGTGCCCGGCCAGATCCTTGTATGGCCCATCCTGACCATAGCCGCTGATCGAACAATAGGCAATTCTCGGATTCACCGCAGACACGGCTGCGTAGCCAATGCCGAGCTTGTCGACCACGCCTGGCCGGAAGCTTTCAACAACCACATCGGCCGTCTCGGCGAGGCTCAGGAACACCTCGGCTGCACCCGGCTTCTTCAGATCCAGACAAAGTCCCAGCTTGTTGCGATTGATCATCCGGAAATAGGCACTGTCCTCGCCCTTTCCGGTACCCAGAGTGCGGGCGTAATCGCCGACCTGCGGATCCTCAATCTTGATCACTTCGGCACCCAGATCGGCCAGATGCAGCGTCGCCACCGGCCCCGGCAGCAGACGCGTCAGATCGAGTACGCGCACCCCGGCCAGTGGCCCCGGGCGACCCATCAGCGGCACAGGCCGAGCAGGTCGGCCTCAAGTTCGATTTCCATATTCTTTTCCAGTTTCCTGTCTACAAACATCCCGCGAAACAGACGCCCGGCATTGGCTGCCCGCGCCGCGTGCGGCGTTTCCCATTCGGTGATCCTTACCCGCACGATGCCGATCTGCTCGTCACGCTCCGGCACGCCGGCCGCGAGACACGGGAAAGCCAAGGCGTGACGGTTGAATTCTTCACGGCTGTATTGGTCCAGATTCTTCCCGGGCACCAAGGGGCAGGTCTTGAGACGCCGCGTCTGCACTTCGCTCGCGACAACGGTGCCGCGCAGGTAAAACTCCGGTTCGGCGCTGCCCCAGCCGGCGCCGCCCTCCTCATAGGCCACGCAGTGGCCGGCCTGGAGCATTTCCGGCGCCTTGAAGAGCAAGCGCGCCGACGGGCGCAACACCGGTTCCGCTGCCAGGGCCGGCATCGCCAGCCCGAGCAGGGCAATTAGAAAACAACGCATGAGGAAGACCCCGGGTCAGTAGACCCGCTTATCTTCGATCACCTTTCCGTCATTCGGCAAGCCCCCGGGCGCCGCAAAGGCGACTTCGCCGCGCAATTTGGTGACTTCGCGCAGACCGGCGACCAAAGTCTGATCCATCGCCTCCATCCCCGCTTCAATCTCGCAGTGCAAAACCATCCGGTCCTGCCCGCCGGGGTTATCGACGACCAGGCGCATGCGGTGGATTTCCGGATGACGGGCGGCGAGATCTGCCACCTGCTCCGGGTGCACGAACATGCCCTTGATCTTGGTCGTCTGGTCCGCCCGACCCATCCAGCCTTTCAGGCGGATATTGGTCCGCCCGCAGGGCGAACGTCCGGGAAGGATGGCTGAAAGGTCACCGGTCGCGAAGCGGATCAGCGGATAGTCAGGATTGAATGTCGTCACAACGACTTCACCCACTTCGCCATCCGGCACCGGATCACCGGTACCCGGACGAACGATTTCGACCAGCACCCCTTCATCAACGACCAGACCGGCATCAGCCTCGGTTTCATAGGCGATGACACCGATGTCGGCGGTAGCGTAGCACTGGCGCACGGAAATCCCCCGCTCACCGAGCCAGGCACGGGTGATGCCAGGCAAGGCCTCACCGGAAACGCAGGCTTTTTTCAGGGAACTGATATCGACGCCGAGCTCCTCCGCCTTCTCGACGATGATGCGCAGGAAGGAGGGCGTGCCGACATAGCCCTCCGGCCGCAGGTCGGCCATCGCCTGGACCTGTTGCTCGGTCTGGCCGGTACCGCCGGGAAACACCGAGCAACCCAACTTGCGCGCCCCGCCCTCGAATATGAAAGCGCCGGGGGTGAAGTGGTAGGAAAAACAGTTGTGGATCAGATCGCCATGGCGGAAGCCAGCGGCATACAGCGCCCGCGCCATCCGCCAGTGATCGATTTCCGCCCCCTGCAGTTCGTAAATCGGCCCCGGGGATGCAAATACCCGCTTGGCCTTAGCGCGCGGCAAGGCGTTCAACCCGCCGAAGGGCGGTACCTTTTTCTGCAATTCAATCAGATCGCGCTTGCGTGTCAGCGGCAGATGCGCCAATGCTTCGCGACTGGCACAATCAAACGGATTGATGCCGGCCAGCAACTGAAAGTAATGGTGAGTGGTTTCCTTGGCATGCGCCACCTGGCGCGCCAGCTTGTCCATCAAATCCGCCTCGCGCTCTTCCGGATCGCGGGTCTCGAGCGGGTCGTAATAGCTCATTCCAATTTTCTCCGTTTTTCCGGGTTGACCGCAGCAATGCTCAACGGGCCACGACCTGAATGGCAAAGTAGCCGCTCAGGGCAAGGCGGAGACCGGCACCGTTGGCTCCTTCCAACAAGCCGGCCGACAACGCCGCACCGGATGGCGCACTGCCATCAGGACAGCCAGCGTTTGCGGCGGCGGTAGTGCTTCACTTCACGGAAGGACTTCCGCCCCGACGACGACAGGCCGAGGTAGAACTCCTTCACATCCTCGTTATCCCGCAGATCGGCCGCCGAACCTTCCATCACCACGCGGCCGTTTTCGAGGATGTAGCCGAAATCGGCGTAGCGCAGCGCGATGCTGGTGTTCTGCTCGGCGAGGACGAAGGTCACCTTTTCCTTCTCGTTCAGTTCCTTGACGATGGTGAACACTTCTTCGACGATCTGCGGCGCGAGGCCCATCGAGGGTTCGTCGAGCAGCACCATTTTCGGGTTGGCCATCAAGGCACGGCCGATGGCGCACATCTGCTGCTCGCCGCCGGAGGTGTAGGCGGCCTGGCTGGTGCGCCGGGTCTTCAGGCGCGGGAAGAAGTTGTAGACCTTTTCCAGGCTCTCCTGCACCGCTGCCTTGCCGTCAGTACGGGTATAGGCGCCGGTCAGCAGGTTTTCCTCGATGGTCAGGTGGCCGAAACAGTGGCGACCTTCCATGACCTGGACGACGCCACGATGGACGAGGTCGGCAGGGGTCAGCGATTCAACGCGCTCGCCCTTGAGTTCGATCGAGCCTTTGGTCACTTCGCCACGCTCACCGTGCAGCAGGTTGCTGACTGCGCGCAACGTCGTCGTCTTGCCGGCACCATTGCCGCCCAGGAGCGCAACGATGCTGCCTTCGGGTACGGTGAAGGAGACGCCCTTGAGGACGAGGATCACGTGGTTGTAAATAACCTCGATGTTGTTAACACTGAGGAAAATATTCGGGGTGGCGGTCATGTTTGACTCTCGTGAAAAGCGCCCACGCCGAAGCGGGGGCGCTTGGGTTCACATTACAGCTTGCACTGCTCCGGCGTACGCGGGGTGATCTTCTTCTCTTCGGCATACTTGCGCGAAGCGTTCAGGACCATGCCGCGCAGCAGCTTTTCGTCAGCCTGATACCAGTCGGCGCCCGGCGTCCACTTGGTGCCGTCCCAGGTCTGGATACGCACCCAGGAGGAGCCCATGTGATCGAGGCAGGAGGTCTGGACCGGACGCATCACGCCGGCGAAGCCCATGCCATCGAGCGTTTTCTGGTCGAGGGTCAGGTTCTCCAAGCCCCAGCGGGTCTGCTCACCGGTCATGACCTTGCCCTTGCCATAGCGTTCCTGTGCCTTGCGCACACCTTCAACTGCCACCATCGACGAAATCAGGCCGCGCATGTAAAGCACGGAACCGACTTCATCCTTCGGGCCAGTACCCTGGCCCTTGGCGTGCACCATCTCCAGCATGTCCTTGACGACCTTGGAGTTCGGCTCGGCCGAGTGCTGCAGTGTCAATGCCTGATAACCCTTGGCGCCGGCGCCGACGTCCTTGACGTCCGGTTCGGCACCCGCCCACCAGATGCCGAGCATCTTGTCGCGCGAGAAGCCGGTGGCCTGAGCTTCCTTGAGCGCGGTCGAGTTCATGACACCCCAGCCCCAGAGCAGTACATTGTCCGGCTTGGACTGACGGATCTGCAGCCAGGTCGCTTTCTGCTCGACCCCCGGATGCGCCACCGGCAACAGCTGCAACTCGAAGCCGTGCAACTTGGCGCGCTCCTGCAGGGCCGGAATCGGCTCCTTGCCGAACGGGCTGTCGTGATAGACCAGCGCGATCTTCTTGCCCTTCAGCTTGTCGAGGCCACCCGCCTGCTTGGCGATGTGCTGAACGGCCACATCGGCGCCCACCCAGTAGGTGCCGAGCAGCGGGAAGTTCCATGCGAACACCGAGCCATCCTGCGACTCGCTGCGACCATAGCCGGCGGTCACCAGCGGAATCTTGTCCACCGGTGCCTTGTCGGTCAGCGCGAAGGTCACGCCGGTGGACAGCGGCTGGAAGACCGTGGCGCCCTTGCCCTTCAGGCGCTCGTAGCATTCGACACCACGATCGGTGGCATAGCCGAATTCGCACTCCTCAAAGGAGAGCTTGACGCCGTTGATGCCGCCCCGGGCATTCACCAGCTTCAGGTAATCGACATAGCCGTTGGCCCACGGGTTTCCGTTGGCGGCATAGGCGCCGGTGCGATACACCAGCACCGGAAAGAACTGCTCCTTGGCCTGGGCGACGGCCGAAGTGGATACCGTTGCCGAAGTCAGGCCGACGGCGGAAATGGCTGCAGCAAGTGCAAGAGCGCGAAATTTCATGGATTGTCTCCTCCTGTTGATCAGGTTATGAATCGTGATGTTTTTGCTGTCTCCGCGTCAGTGCGGAAAGGGCCACAGACGCAGTTTTTCCTTGGCGATCGCCCAGAGGCGCGCCAGGCCGTGCGGCTCGACGATCAGGAAGAAGACGATCAGCGAACCGAAGATGATCAGCTCTGCATGCGAGACAGCCGCCGTCGAGATGGTGATCCCGACAAGGCTGCCGATCGCCGGCAGGAACTGGTTAAGGAAAATCGGCAGAATGACGATGAAGGCCGCGCCGAAGAAGCTGCCGAGAATCGAGCCCATGCCGCCGATGATGACCATGAACAGCAGCTGGAAGGAACGATCGACGGAGAAGGCGGCCGGCTCCCACGAACCCAGGTGCACGAAGCCCCACAGCGCACCGGCGACGCCGACGAAGAAGGAACTGACGGCGAAGGCCGAGAGCTTCGAGTACATCGGACGGATACCGATCACTTCCGCAGCCACGTCCATGTCGCGGATCGCCATCCATTGCCGGCCAATCGTCGCCCGGGTCAGGTTGGCGGCTATCAGCGCGAAGAGCACGATGAAGCCGAGGCAGAACAGATATTTTTCGGCCGGCGAATCGATGACCCAACCGAACATGCTCAGTTCGGAAACCGACACCGAGCCCGACGACGAATCGTTGGTGAACCACTTGATGCGCAGGAAGGCCCAGTCGCAGAAGAACTGCGCCGCCAGGGTGGCCACGGCCAGATAGAGGCCGCGCACCCGCAGGCTGGGGATACCGAAGAGGATGCCCATGCCGGCGGAGGTCAAACCGCCGAGCAGCAAGGCAGCGACCAGCGGCATGCCGTCGATCCGGATCAGGAAGTTGTAGGCCGCATAGGCCCCGACCGCCATGAAGGCCCCCGCCCCCAGTGTGATCTGGCCGCAGAAACCAACCAGCAGATTGACCCCGAGCGCCGCCAGCGACAGGATGAGGAAGGGGATAAGAATGGCGCGGAACATGTATTCGTCGGCCAGCATGGGCACGATGAGCGCTGCAAAGGCAACGACACCGATAACGAACCAGCGGTCCTGCGCGATGGTGAAGATCTGTTGGTCGGCCGCGTAAGTGGTCTTGAACTGGCCGTTTTCACGATAAAGCACGTTGTTTCTCCCTGACGGTCAGACGCGGTTGATGATTTTCTCGCCGAACAGCCCTTGCGGACGGAACAGCAGGAAGACCAGGGCTAGGACGTAGGCGAACCAGATTTCGATGCCGCCACCGACCATTGGCCCGATGTACACTTCCGACAGCTTCTCTCCGACGCCGATGATCAGGCCGCCAACAATGGCGCCCGGCACCGAGGTCAGACCGCCGAGTATCACCACCGGCAAGGCGCGCAGGGCGACGGTGGCCAGCGAGAACTGCACGCCGAGTTTGGAGCCCCAGATGATGCCGGCAACCAGCGCGACGATCCCCGCAACCAGCCAGACGATGACCCAGATACGGTTGAGCGGGATACCGATCGACTGCGCCGCCTGGTGGTCATCGGCCACCGCACGCAGGGCGCGACCGACCGGCGTCTTCTGGAAGAACAGCGTCAGCAGGCCGACCAGAACGGCAGCAATCAGCGCCGCGATGAAGTCCTCCTTGTTGATCAGGATGCCGCCCTCGAACATGCTCTCGAGCATCATCACCGGTTCCTTCGGCATACCGACGTCGATGTTGTAGATTTCGCTGCCGAAGATGGTCTGGCCGACACCTTCAAGAACGTAGGTAATCCCCAGCGTCACCATCAGCAGGGTCGCCCCTTCCTGATTCACCAGCTTACGCAGAACGAAACGCTCAACCGCCCAGGCGACGAAGAGCATCGCCAATCCGGCGCCGACGAAGGCAATCAGGTTGGCCAGCAACAGGCTGTCACCACCCAAGGCATGGTTGGCCCATTCAGAAAAACGCGCCATTGCCAGCGCGGCAAACAGCACCATCGCACCCTGGGCGAAATTGAAAACGCCCGAGGATTTGAAGATCAGCACGAAGCCCAGCGCCACCAGCGAGTAAAGCATGCCAGCCATGAGGCCGCCGATCAGTGTTTCGATGAAAAATCCCATGTTGTTCTCCGCTTAGTGTCCGGCGCCCAGATAGGCCTTGATGACCTCGGGGCTGGCACGTACTTCGTCGGGCAGGCCGTCGCCGATCTTCTTGCCGTAGTCGAGTACGACCACGCGGTCGGAAATGTCCATGACGACCCCCATGTCGTGCTCGATGAGCACAATGGTGGTGCCGAACTGGTCATTGACATCGAGGATGAAACGGCACATATCCTGTTTCTCTTCGACGTTCATGCCGGCCATCGGCTCGTCAAGCAGCAGGATCTGCGGCTCCATCGCCAGCGCGCGACCGAGGTCGACGCGCTTTTGCAGGCCATACGGCAGCCGGCCGACCGGCGTCTTGCGGATATGCTGGATCTCAAGGAAGTCGATGATTTCCTCGACCTTGCGCCGGTGCTCGATTTCTTCCTTCTGCGCCGGACCGAGCCATAATGCCTGCAGCAGCATATTGCTCTTCATCTTCAGCGTGCGGCCGGTCATGATGTTGTCGAGCACGCTCATGCCCTTGAACAAGGCGATGTTCTGGAAGGTCCGCGCAATGCCGGTGCTGGCCGCCATGTGCGGCTCCATCTTCTTGCGCTCGACGCCGCGGTAGAAAATCTTGCCATCCTGCGGGTGGTAGACGCCGTTGATGACGTTGAGCATCGAACTCTTGCCAGCACCGTTGGGGCCGATGATGGCGCGCACTTCGTGCTCGCGGATATTGAATGAAATGTCGGTCAGTGCCTTGACGCCGCCGAAGCGCAACGAAATGTTCTGCAGGTCAAGGATGACGTCGCCGATTTTTCTGCTCATTGTTCTCTCTCCCTTCAGGCCGCTTTTTTGGCGATCGGGAAGGTCTTCACATCGAGGATCTTGAGGTCGGCGGATACCTTGCCGCGACGCCCGTCTTCGAACTTGACCTCGGTTTCGATGAACTGATTGCTCTTGCCTGCGTAGAGGGCGTCGATCAGCACTTTGTATTTTTCCGCGATGAAATTGCGGCGTACCTTGCGGGTACGGGTCAACTCATCGTCATCCGGATCCAGCTCCTTGTGCAGCACAAGGAAGCGATGCACCTGCGAGTCGGCGACCATCGCGTCATGCGCCAGGCCGGCATTAACCTCTTCGATGCAGGTCTTGATCATCTCAAGCACCTGCGCCTTGCCGGCGAGGTCAGTATAGCCGGCATAGGCGATGTTGCGGCGCTCCGCCCAGTTGCCGACGGCACCGACATCGATATTAATGAAAGCGCAGACCATGTCGCGATCGTGACCGAAGCAGACCGCCTCCTTGACGAAGGGGTAGAACTTCAGCTTGTTCTCGATGTAGTTGGGCGCGAACATCGCGCCGTTCGACAGTTTGCCGACATCCTTGGCACGGTCGATGATCTTCAGGTGACCATCTTCATCAAGGAAGCCGGCATCGCCGGTCAGGAAGTAGCCTTCGGCGTTGATCGACTCGGCGGTGGCATCCGGTCGCTTGTAATACTCTTTGAGCAGCATCGCGCCCTTGACCAGCACCTCGCCGTTGTCGGCGATCTTGATCTCGACGCCCGGCGCCGGTGCGCCGACTGTATCGGACTTGACCTGACCATCCGGCTGCAGGCAGACGTAAGCACAGGTTTCGGTCTGGCCGTACAACTGCTTAAGATTGATGCCAATCGAGCGATAGAAACTGAACAGTTCGGGACCGATCGCCGCGCCGGCGGTGTAGGCGACCTTGATCCGGCTCATGCCGAGCACATTGCGCAGCGGGCCGTAGATCAGCAGATTACCCAGCCAGTACTGGAAGCGGTCGCCGCCGGACACCGATTTCCCGTCGAGAATGTCGCCGCCACAACGCTTGGCGACATCCATGAAGTGGTTGAACATGCGCTGCTTGAACTTGCCCGCATCCTCCATGCGGATCTGCACTGAAGTCAGCAAGCTCTCAAAAACACGCGGCGGCGCGAAGTAATAGGTCGGACCGATTTCCCGCAGGTCGGTCATTACCGTCTCACCCGACTCCGGGCAGTTGATGGTGAAGCCGCAGACCAGCGACTGTGCAAAGGAGAAAAGATGGTCGCCGACCCAGGCCATCGGCAGGTAGGAAAGGATATCGCCTTCCGATCCGAGTTTGTCCACTTGCGCGCCACCCTGAGCTGCAGCGATGAATGCCGCGTGCGTCTGGCAGACTCCCTTCGGCTTGCCGGTGGTACCCGAGGTATAGAGCATCACCGAGACGTCGTCGAAGTGGCCCTTCTCGACCTCGGCATTGAGGAAGTCGGAATGGTTGCGATCATGGATGCGGCCCATTTCCATCAGTTCATGCACGTCGTGCAGGAAAGGCTGGTTGTAATGGCGCATGCCGCGCGGGTCGTCATAGACGATGTGCTCGAGCGCCGGCAGCTGATCCTTGATCTCAAGCAGCTTGTCGACCTGCTCCTGATCCTCGACGATGGCGAAGCGGACGCCGGCGTCCTGCAGTACGAAAAGCATTTCGGCGGCGACCGCATCCTGATAGAGCGGCACCGGCACGCCACCGAGGCATTGGGCGGCGCTCATCATCATGTAAAGGTGTGGACGGTTGTCACCGATGATGGCCAAGTTGTCGCCGCGTTTGAAGCCGAGCGAAGCCAGACCACAAGCCAGGGCGCGAACGCGCTCGGCAACATCGGACCAGGTCCAGGTCTGCCAGATACCGAGATGCTTCTCGCGCATGGCCGGCGCAGTGGGCCGGACCTTGGCATGCTGGAACAGCAGCCGCGGGAAGGTGTGCAAACCGTCCAGCGAATCGAAATTCACCTGCGTGGGCATTCTTTTGTCTCCTCATTGCCGCGCTTCATCGAGTCGCGGTCTAACGTTCGTTTGACGCATTGTGTCGAATCACCCTGGCCGCGTAAACCTTGCAGTGCACCACAGGAATCGCCCAGCGTCGAAAAGCAGTATAGGGAAGTCGCGCAGGTATAATTGTCGTCCGGCAGACAATCCAGGAAAAAAATTGAAAAACACCGAGGATCTGATCCGCAGCTCGCTGTGGGGACAGTCGCTGACGGAGGAGCAACTGGCAAAGGCCCTGGCGGGCACCACCGAACGCAGCTATGCCGCGGGCGCATTCATCTGCATGAAGGGCGAACCCGTGGACTACTGGATGGGCGTCATCGACGGCCTGGGCAAGATGGCCAGCCACTGGACCACGGGCAAAACCACCTCGCTGACCGGCATCAGCACGGGCGGCTGGTTTGGCGAAGGCTCGCTGCTGAAAAGCGAGGCGCGGCGCTACGATGTCATGGCCATCCGCGAAACGCGGGTCGCCTTCATGAACCGCAGCACTTTCCTGTGGCTGATGGATAACAGTATCCCCTTCAACCGCCACCTGATCACGCAGTTGAACGAGCGTCTCGGCCAGTTCATCGGCATGATGGAAAACGAGCGCATGCTCGACACCGACGCCCGCATCGCGCGCGGATTGGCGGCGTTGTTCAATCCCGTGCTCTACCCCGGCACCAATCGCCTGTTGCAGATTTCACAGGAAGAGCTCGGCTACCTTGCCGGCGTTTCCCGGCAACGCGCCAATCAGGCGCTGAAGGTACTGGAGGATGCCGGCCTGGTTCGCAACGAGTACGGCGGCATCCACATCATCGACCTCGACGGCCTGCGGCGCTTCGGCGACTGAGCCTGCCCGTTTTGCCAGCTTTTTGGCGTTGACCGCAGGCCGCTGCGGTCAACCTGAAAAAACGCCGATAATCGGGCACCGCCTCAACGCAGATAACCCCAGTTCTGCAGCCGCGACTGCGCATACAGGGCGGCCTGCCCCTGCTTGTTCCGGTGCAGGAAGCTGGCGTAATGCTGGGCGGCCTCCTGGCGCTTGCCGAGGCCTTCAAGTGACACGCCTTTAAGGAAGGTGATGCCGGCGTCGCCCGGCAACATCCGGTCATATTGGTCCAGATTGCGGTAGGCCGCCGCTGGATCTCGCTGGCCCAGCGAGAGTACACCCGCCAGCTTGTACGCCTGCGCCTCCTGCGGGTAGATTTTCTTCGCCGCCTCGGCATAACCCAGCGCCTGCGCCCCCTTGTCCTGCGCCTGCAGGCACTGCGCCATCAGCACATTGGCCGCGTAGTCACGCGGCGTCTGGCGCAAGGCTGTCTGATACTGCTCTTCGGCCTTGCCGTATTGCTTGCCAGCCATCGCCGTATCGCCCCGCTGGCAGGCAACGACCGTCGGCTTGATCCGGCGCAGCGATGCGGTGTTGTCCATGAATCGCTCACGCCCCGGATCGCGGCCCTTGCTCGCGGCGTACTTCGTCTCCGCCAACTGCCGCGCCGTGTCGCGGCGCTCGGTACTCATCGGGTGCGTTGAAAACATCGTCTGCAGCAGCCCAGGCGACTCCTTCTGCTGATCGACCAGCAACTGATGCAGGCCGATCATGCCGGTCGCCGGATAACCGGCACGCACCATGTATTCCTGACCGAGCGCGTCGGCCTCGCGTTCGTTGTCGCGCGAGTAACTCGACAGCAAGGCGCTGGCGCCCAACTGGCCGCCCAGCGCGACCAGACCACCCCATTCCGTTGTAGACGCGATGATGCTCGCCCCGGCCACCGCCACCTGCGCCACCATCGCCTGCCCCTGCCGCTGCGCCGCATGACGGGCATTGACATGGCCCAACTCATGCCCGAGCAGCGCTGCCAGTTCGGCTTCGTTATCGAGATCAACCAGAATGCCGCGCGTCACCCCCATGGCGCCGCCCGGAAACGTATAGGCGTTGACGTAGTTGGCATTGAGCACACGGTAGGAATAGGGCATCTGCGTCCGATGCACCGTCCCATCCAGCCGCTCGCCAACGCTAGTGACATAACGGTTCAGCGCCTCGTCCTGCACTGCACCGAGATCCTGAGAGAACTGCTGGGGCGCCAACTGCCGGTCGACATTGCGCTCCTCTTCCTCGCTCATCCCGACCAGAATCGAGCCACCACCGACCGGCGAGGTCGCGCAACCCGACAGGGCACTCACCGCACCGGCACCGAACAGCCAGAGGACCTGACGGCGAGTGACACGGTTGCGTTGCAGGCTACGGGATAATTGATCGAATTCGCTCATGGCCGGACTCCGAAATAATCTCTACCGGAATTTTCTGGCAAGACCGAGCAGCCGCCAAGTAAAGAAAAGAAAACGGCGAGGTACATAGCCTCGCCGTGTTTGTAGTCTCCTCCACCCTATCGGGTCGGGAGCATGCTGTTTCCTTAGTGGCCCAAGGAGTTACATACTGCGGCGGTACTGACCGCCTACTTCGTAGAGCGCCGAGCTGATCTGGCCCAGCGAGCAATGCTTGACGGCATCGACGAGCACCGCGAAGACGTTGCCATCCTCGATCACCGTCTGCTTGAGCTTGGCGAGCATAGCCGGCGACTGGTCGGCGTTGCGGGCCTGGAAGTCGCGCAGGCGCTTGATCTGCGACTGCTTTTCTTCCTCGCTCGAACGCGCCAGCTCGATTTCCTGCTGCGCCATGCCCTTCGGATTGAGGAAGGTATTGACGCCGATGATCGGGTACGAGCCGTCGTGCTTCTTGTGCTCGTAGTACATCGACTCTTCCTGGATCTTGCCGCGCTGGTAGCCGGTTTCCATGGCGCCCAAGACGCCGCCGCGCGAGGCGATGGCTTCGAACTCCTTGAGCACGGCTTCCTCGACGAGGTCGGTCAGTTCGTCGATGACGAAAGCGCCCTGGTTCGGGTTTTCGTTCTTGGCGACGCCCCACTCGCGGTTGATGATCAGCTGGATCGCCATGGCGCGGCGCACGGATTCCTCGGTTGGCGTGGTGATCGCTTCGTCGTAGGCGTTGGTGTGCAGCGAGTTGCAGTTGTCGTAGATCGCGATCAGCGCCTGCAGCGTCGTGCGGATGTCGTTGAAGTCCATTTCCTGGGCGTGCAGCGAGCGGCCGGAAGTCTGGATGTGGTACTTCAGCTTCTGGCTGCGCTCGTTGGCGCCGTACTTGTTCTTCATCGCCACGGCCCAGATGCGGCGGGCAACGCGGCCAATGACCGAGTATTCCGGGTCCATGCCGTTACTGAAGAAGAAGGACAGGTTGGGCGCAAAATCGTCGATGTGCATGCCACGCGCCAGATACGACTCAACGTAGGTGAAGCCGTTGGACAGCGTGAAGGCAAGCTGGCTGATCGGATTCGCCCCAGCTTCTGCGATGTGATAGCCGGAAATCGACACCGAGTAGAAGTTCTGCACCTGATTGTGCACAAAGAACTCTTGGATGTCGCCCATCATCTTCAAGGCAAATTCAGTCGAGAAGATGCAGGTGTTTTGCCCCTGGTCTTCCTTCAGGATGTCCGCCTGTACGGTACCGCGCACGGTCTTGAGCGTCCATTCGCGGATCTTCTCGGCTTCGTCCTCGGTCGGCTGGCGGCCGTTTTCCTTAACGAACTTGGCCATCTGCTGGTCGATGGCGGTATTGAAGAAGCAGGCGAGGATGATCGGTGCCGGGCCGTTGATGGTCATCGAGACCGAGGTGGTCGGATTGACCAGATCGAAGCCGTCGTAAAGCACCTTCATGTCGTCGAGCGTGGCAATCGACACGCCGGAGTTACCGATCTTGCCGTAGATGTCCGGGCGCTCGTCCGGGTCGCAACCGTACAAGGTCACCGAGTCAAAGGCGGTCGAGAGGCGATGCGCCGGCATGCCTTCGGAAACGCGCTTGAAGCGGCGGTTGGTACGGAAGGCATCACCTTCGCCGGCGAACATGCGTGTCGGATCCTCACCTTCGCGCTTGAAGGCGAAGACGCCGGCAGTGTAGGGGAACGAGCCAGGAACGTTCTCGCGCATCAGGAAGCGCAGGATCTCGCCATCATCGGTGTACTTCGGCAGGATCACCTTCTTGATCTTGGTCCCGGACAGAGATTCGGAAACCAGCTTGGTGCGGATTTCCTTGTCGCGAATCTTCACGACATACTCGTCGCCGCTATAGGCCTTGACGGTATCCGGCCACATGTCGAGCAGCTTCTTAGCCTTCGGATCCTGCTGGCTGTCCTTGAAGGCCTGCATTTCGTCGAAGTCGGCGACGCCCTTGTCGCAACCGGCGAAAACACTCTTGGCGATGCGCAGCGACTGGCGCTCGCGGGCGATCTTGACCTGCTCATCGGTATGCGCGTGATAACCGCGGACAGCATCAGCGATTTCGGCCAGGTAACGAACACGCTGCGCCGGCACGATGGCGCGCTGGGCGGACGATTGCTTGACGGTGACCAGCGGCAGCTTGCCCGGCTTGAGCTTGAGGCCCTTTTCGATCAGCTGCGGCACCAGCGCCTGATACAGCGCGGTCACGCCGTCATCGTTGAAGCGGGCAGCCTGCGTGCCATACACCGGCATGTCGTCGGTCGGCGTGGTGAACAACTCGCGGTTGCGCTGGTACTGCTTGCGCACATCACGCAGCGCATCCTCGGCGCCCTTACGGTCGAACTTGTTGATGGCCACGAAGTCGGCGAAGTCGAGCATGTCGATCTTCTCCAGCTGCGACGCTGCACCGAACTCCGGGGTCATCACATACATCGAGACATCGACGAAGGGCACGATGGCCGCATCGCCCTGGCCGATGCCCGAGGTTTCGACGATGACCAGATCAAAGCCAGCCAGCTTGCAGGCAGCGATGACTTCCGGCAGCGCGGCGGAGATTTCGGAGCCGGTATCGCGGGTCGCCAGCGAACGCATGAAGATGTTCGGATGCTCGATGGCATTCATGCGGATGCGGTCGCCGAGCAGCGCGCCGCCAGTGCGCTTGCGCGACGGGTCGATCGAGATCAGGCCGATCTTGACGCTGTCTTCCTGATCGAGACGGAAGCGACGGACGATTTCGTCGGTCAGCGAAGACTTGCCGGCGCCACCGGTCCCGGTGATGCCGAGCACCGGTACGGTCGTCGCGGCAGCGGCCTTGAGCAGTTGCTCCTTCAGTTCCGGCGCGGCACCGTTTTCGAGCAGCGTGATGACGCGGGCGAGCAGGCGCTTGTCGCCTGCCTTGAGGCCGGCCAGCACCTGATCCGCGGTCGGTACGCCTTCGGCGGCGACATCGAAGTCGGATTTCTGCACGACTTCATTGATCATGCCCTGCAGGCCCATATGCACGCCGTCTTCCGGGGCGTAGATGCGGGTCACGCCGTACGCGTGCAGTTCCTTGATTTCAGCCGGGACGATCACGCCGCCGCCACCGCCGAAGATCTTGATGTTCTCGCCACCGTTCGCCTTGAGCAGATCGACCATGTATTTGAAGAACTCGACATGGCCACCCTGATACGAGGTGATGCAGATGCCCTGCGCGTCTTCCTGCAGCGCGGCATTGACGATTTCCTGCACCGAGCGGTTATGGCCGAGGTGGATCACTTCGGAACCGGTCGATTGCAGAATCCGCCGCATGATGTTGATCGAGGCGTCATGGCCGTCGAACAGCGAGGCGGCTGTGACGAAACGCACCTTGTTTTTCGGCTTGTACGGGGAAAGCTTCTTGGCAACAGACAAATCGGTCATGACAGCGGCCTCGGCATCAGGTTAGTTGAGGCGCTCATGTTAGGCCCGGCGAACTCATCGCACCATTGTGGGGAATGACGACAATCGTGCAAATTCCGCCAAGATGCTATGCTACTACGGTCAACCTCAAAAAAGGCCGAAAAATGGTGCACCGCACGATAGGCGACGCGCCACAGCGCACGCAAGCGACTGTTGCCATGGGATTTGTGACCGGCATGCTGGCCGGACTCCCCCGCCGTGACCTCGACCCGTCAGCCCTGCTGGCGACGGCACACATTGATATTACGGACAGCGCCGCCCGCATCCCCATCGACCGCTATGCCGCGCTTTACAACCTGCTGACGCGGCGCATGGACGACGAGGCTTTCGGTCTCTTTGGCCAGCCGATGCGCGTCGGCAGCTTCGAATTCCTTTGCCGCGGCTGCCTCTCGGCACCGACGCTGGCCGAGGCGCTGGCCCGCGCCAGCCGTTTCCTGCGCCTGGTCCTGCCCGACCTTGCCATCGGTATCCGCCGCACGCCGCAGCGCGCCGAACTGGTCATCGCCGAAACCCGCCCCCTCTCCGAACAGGTGGACGATCCGGCGCGCGTCTTCGCCTTCGAGTGGCTGCTACGCCTGCTGCACGCCCTGTGCTGCTGGCTGGCCGGACGCGGCATCGGCCTCGACAGCGTCATTTTCCCCTACCGCCGGCCGGCACACGCCGACGACTACGCACTGATCTTCACCGAAGATTCCCGCTTTGCTCCCACCGTGCCCGGCGGCATGGGGACGCTGGTCGCCAGCTTCAACGCCAACCTGCTCGACCTTCCGGTGCGGCGCGACGAAGCGGCCCTAGCCAGCTTTCTCGACGGCGCCCCGGGCAAGATCACCATGCTCTACCGGCGCGACCGGGAGATGGTCATCCGTGTTCGCGACTACCTGCGTGCGGCGCTGCCGGAATCGCTGAGCCTGGAACAGGTCTCCGAACGGCTTTTCCAGTCACCACGCACCGTACATCGCCGGCTGGAGGAAGAAGGCTCCAGCTTCCGCGCCATCAAGGATGCCCTGCGCCGCGACATGGCGCTGGCACGGCTGACCAAGACCGACGACCCGGTCGCCCGCGTCGCCGCCGACCTCGGCTACGCCGACACCTCGGCCTTCTACCGGGCCTTTGTCGAATGGACCGGCATGGCGCCGATTCACTATCGCCGCCAGTGGCGGCAGAATTAGCGGATGTCGACACTCATCTCACCCATTCGCCGCCGATTGGCGACACAGGCCTTAGCCCTGCTTGCACTCAGCCTCAGCCCACCCATTCACGCCGGCCTCGGCGAACGTGAAATCAGCTTCTCCGAAGAAGAAGTTCAGACCGCGCTGGCGCGCAAGGGCAAGCAGGAGAAGAACTACGGCGGCATCCTGCTGGTCAGCCTGCGCGATGCCCCGACCATCCGCCTTGGCCTGTCACCGGGGCGCATCGGCCTCGCCGGTCGGGTGTTCGTCACGCTGGTCGGCAACCCCGCCCTGCCGGTGGATGTCACCGGCAGCGCCGGTCTGCGTTACGATGACGCGAGCAAGGCCTTTTACCTCGACAACCCACTCGCCGAGTCGGTTGAAACCGCCGCCCTGCCGCGCGAAGCACAGGGCATGGCGCGCCAGGTTGTCAGCCAGTTCATCGCCGCCTATTTTCGCAACCGCCCGGTCTACCAACTGCGCGAGGACGGCAGTCTCGAAGAACAGACCGCCCGCTGGCTGCTGAAATCGGTGCGCGTCGAACCCGGTCGCCTGATCGCCACACTCTCACCCTTCTAAGCCAACGGAATTTCGGCAGTTTTCCGGGTTCACCGCAGGTGTGCCCCGACGATTGGCTTCGCACCGCCAAAGGTCTAACATCAATAAAACACACAAAATTCACCCCGTCCGCGCCGAGGAGATGACTTGAAACGCAAAGACATTGTGCCCACCCAGATCGAACGTCAGATGCGCGACGAGGATTTCATCGTCTCCAAGACGGACACCAAGGGAATCATCACCTACGGAAATCCGATCTTCATCGAGTTTTCTGGCTACTCGGAAGCGGAGCTGATCGGCACACAGCACAACATCATCCGGCACCCGGACATGCCCCGCGCCGCCTTCAAACTGGCCTGGGACACCATTCAGGCAGGGCAGGAATTCTTCGCCTATGTGAAGAACATGTCGAAGGACGGCAGCTACTACTGGGTTTTCGCCCACATTACTCCGGACTTTGACCAGAGTGGCCGCATCATCGGCTACACCTCGGTGCGTCGCTGCCCGAAGCGCAGCGCCATCGAGGCGCTGACCCCGGTTTACCGCCAGATGCTGGAAGCCGAGCAGGCTGCTGGTGCGCGCGACGCGATCGCCGCCGGCACAAAGGTGCTCGTCGACCTCCTCAACCTGAAGGACATGAGTTATGAAGCGCTTGTCTTCGCCCTTTGATCGCCGGGCTGGCATCGTCCTCCTGCTGGCGCTTGCCGCTGTCGGAGCCTTCTGGTCGCCATGGATCGCTCTCGCTGGCAGCGTACTGGCAGGTGTCTGGCTGCTATTGCCGCAAACCGGACAAAGCAACCCACTCCACGAACTCGACCACCTGCTGCAGGAAGTTGTGGCTGGCAAGCTCGAGTACCGGCTGCCACGAGCCTATGTTGATCCAACGCTTGATGCGATCCGGATCAACCTGAACTCGGCGCTCGACCAGACCGAAACCGCCTTTCGCGAAATTCTCGGTGCTACCGAGGCATCTGCCCGCAACCATCACCACCGGCGTCTGCAGCCGGCCGGCCTGCACGGCACCTACCGTTCGGTACTCGAACAAATGCAGACGGTCCTCGACCGCGTAGCCGAAAGCCAGGAGTCGGTCGCCCGCGAAGCCTTGTTGTCGCGAATTTTTCTGCGCTCCGAACGCGGGCTTTCGCAAGCGATTGAGCATGTCAGCAGCCGGCTTGGTGAAGTCAGCAGTCAGTCCGGGGAAGTTGGGCACCGCTCAACCACTTTTGCCGATGCGGCCAGCACGATGTCGATTGCCGCCGAGCGCATGGCCGGCGCCCTCGGCACGGCAACCCATTCATCTCAAACCGGCGTCAACGCCCTGGCCGCACTTGGCGAGGCAGCTTCAGGCATCGGCCGGCTAACTGGCCAGATCGACAGTATCGCCAAGCAGACCAACCTGCTCGCCCTGAATGCGGCCATTGAAGCTGCCCGCGCCGGGGAAGCAGGGCGTGGTTTCGCAGTGGTCGCCGACGAAGTCCGCAAACTGGCCGACCAGTCACAGCGTGCCGCAGAAGAGATTGCGATTGCCATCGCGACCATGACGCAAACCATGGACGACGCAACCTCGCGCATTAGCGAACTCAACGATGCGGTCGGCGATGCCAAGAACACCGCCGACAGCTTCGGCCAACAACTCGGCGAGGCTGCGCTTTCCGCCGGCGAGGTGCAGGCCCTCGCCTCAAGGATCAGCGAGGGCGCCAAGCAGATGACCGACGCCATGTCGCTCGTGGCCTCAGCACAAAAAGCCCGCGCTGACGCAAACGGCATTCTGCACGGCGAGGTGATAGAGATTTCCAGTCTGTCCGAGATGGAACTGGTAGCCGTCACCCTCGCTCAAACCGGACGCTGGACCAAGGGCAGCGAGGACAAAGAAGCGCTGATCAATATCTATGACAGGCTTTTTGCGAACATCGAAGCGCAGATACGCTAAGTGACAACATGCGATAGCGGCATCCCGGGACGGTCAGAAACCGTTACAAGAAACATAAAAAATGATGGCAGGCATGATTAGCACTCCCATCTATCGAGTGCTAAAATGAAGCTGTAAACCTTTCAGGAGGACAAACGGCAATGACCTACGCTTTGACGCTTCCCACCCCTTCATCGCTTGGCACCATCGACGCCTACATGCAGGCAGCGAATCGCTATCCGATGCTGAGCGAGGCCGAGGAAACCCGTCTGGCTGAACGTTTCCACAACGATGGCGATGTGGAGGCGGCCCGTCAGCTGGTGCTTTCCCACCTTCGTCTGGTCATTTCGATTGCCCGCGGCTACCTCGGCTACGGCCTGCCGCATTCCGACCTGATTCAGGAAGGCAATATCGGCCTGATGAAGGCCGTCAAGCGCTTCGACCCGTCCCGCGGCGTACGTCTGGTGTCCTTTGCCATGCACTGGATCAAGGCTGAAATCCACGAGTACATCCTGAAGAACTGGCGTCTGGTCAAGGTGGCGACCACCAAGGCGCAACGCAAGCTGTTCTTCAACCTGCGCAGCCTGAAGAACGATTACGAAGGCATCGATACCCTGAGCGGCACACAGGCGGCCGAAGTGGCTGCCCGCCTCGGCGTCAAGGCGGAGGAAGTGGTCGAGATGGAAACCCGCCTGTCCGGTCGCGATCTGGCGCTGGATGGCAACCCGGACGATGGTGAGGACGCCTTCGCACCGATCGACTACCTGGCCGACAGTCGCTACGAACCAACGCGGATGCTCGAAAACAAGGCACAGGCCCGCCTCCAGGATGAAGGCCTGCACGAAGCGCTGGCCAGCCTCGACCCGCGCAGCCGCCGTATCGTTGAAGCCCGCTGGCTGCACGACGGCGAAGCCGCCACACTGCATGAACTGGCGGCCGAGTTTGACGTTTCGGCCGAGCGCATCCGCCAGATCGAAGCCAAAGCGCTGCAGAAGATGCGTGGTGTACTGGCCGCATGATTTACGCCCCAGCAACCGGAGTCAGCACCTGATTTCCGCTGCTTTTTCGGGTTGACCGCAGCAGGCAACGCAACCCAGCAAAAAGGCGCCATCCGGCGCCTTATGCTTTCAAGCCATAAAGAAAATCACACCCCGGGCAGCACCGCCCGGGCATTCTCGCTGGTTGCTGCGATCACCTCGGCCACCGGCAGCCCGCGCAGTTCCGCCAGGCACCGGGCAATCGCGGGCAACTCGCCCGGAGTATTACGCGCCCGATTGAGCCAGGCAGGGGGAATATCCGGTGCATCGGTTTCCAGCACGATGGCACTCAGAGGCAGACTGGCCGCCAGGGCGCGGATGCGGCTGGAGCCGTCATAGGTCATCGCACCGCCAAAGCCGAGCTTGAAGCCCAGTTTGATGAATTCGTCGGCCTGCTGCCGGCTGCCATTAAAGGCGTGGGCAATGCCCCCGCGCACACGCACGCGGCGCAATTCACGCAACACCGCATCCACCGCCCGCCTCACATGCAGCAGCACCGGCAGATCGAACTGCCGGGCCAGGTTGAGCTGGCCAATGAAGAAACTCGCCTGGCGCTGCGGATCGAGTTCAGGAGCGTAGTAGTCGAGGCCGATTTCGCCCACCGCCACCGGCCGTTCAGTAACCAGCCAGACAGCCAGCTGCGCCAGATCGTCATCACCCGCCTGCATCACGTACAGCGGATGGATGCCGTAGGCGGCAACACAGCCCGAGTGCTCTGCGACCACAGCTTTCGTCTTGGCAAAACCGGTCACACTGACGGCCGGGACGACCAGCCGACTGACGCCGAGCGCTTGCGCCTGCGCATGCACCGCCGCCCGATCGGCGTCGAACTCGCCCGCATCGAGGTGGCAGTGGGTATCGATCATCTGCCGAGAAAGGGGAAAACCGGGTCGGGGTGGCGGCCGCCGATCAGGTCTGTCAGCGCTGCCGCCGAACCGCAGGCCAGCGTCCAGCCGAGAGTGCCGTGGCCGGTATTGAGCCACAGGTTGTCGTAGCGCTGGCGGCCGATCAAGGGCACATTGGAGGGCGTTGCCGGGCGCAGACCGCACCAGTAGGCGGGCTCCCCCTGCGTCTGCAAATCGGGAAACAGCTGCCGCGTGCGCTCGATCAGCGCAGCGCAGCGGACCGGATTGAGCTCCAGATTGTAGCCATTGAATTCCGCCGTGCCGGCGACGCGCAATCGGTTGCCAAGGCGGGAGAAAACCAGCTTGCGCTCGTCGTCGGTCACGCTGACAAAGGGCGCCACCGAACCGGGTGCCAGCGTCAGCGTCGCCGAATACCCCTTGGCCGGATACACCGGAATGCGAATGCCGAGTGGCCGCAGCAACTGTGGCGAGTAGCTGCCAAGCGCGACAACATAGGCGTCGGCGGTGAGCAGTTCGGCCCGCTCGCCATCGTTGACGACCACGCCGGCGATACGGCAGCCGCCATTGGCGATTTTCTCGATCGAGGTATCGTGGCGAAAAACGACCCCGGCCGCTGCAGCGCGTTCGGCCAGCGCGCGCGTAAATTTTTGGGCATCCCCGGATTCGTCGGACCGGGTGTAATCGCCACCCACCAGCAGGTCGCGGGCACCGGCCAAAGCGGGTTCGATTATCAGGCACTTTTCGACGTCGACCGTATCCCGGTCCAGGCCGAAACCGCGCATGACACGCGCCGCCGCCAACGCCTGCGCGAATTCCTGGCGGTCGGTGTAAATGTGCAGGATGCCCCGCGTCTGCTGGTCGTAATCGAGGGCCAATTCCTGGCGCAGCACCTGTAGCCTTCGCCGGCTGTCGAGGGCCAGAGCAACGATGGCCGCGATATTGCGCTGGGTGCTGCCGGGCAGGCACTCCAGCAGGAACCGCAGCCCCCAGCGCAGCTGCGCCGGGTCGGCACGCCAGCGCCAGAGCAAGGGCGCATCCTCGCGCCCCAGCCATTTGATGACCCGCGGCAGGACGTGCGGATTGGCCCAGGGTTCAGCGTGCGAGACCGAAATCTGGCCGCCGTTGGCAAAACTGGTTTCGTTGCCAGCCACGGGCTGCCGATCGACCACCGTGACCTGATGGCCCGCCTGCGACAGATACCACGCACTCGTCGTGCCGACGACACCGGCACCCAGCACGAGAATCCTCAAGCCTCGCCTCCCCTTTCGCGGGCAATTCGGCTGACCTCGGGGATATGCCGCAGGCCACGCATGACGGCGGCGAGATGGGTGCGGTGCGACACCTGAATGGTGAAGTGCAGCAGCGTGAACAGGCGCTCGGGATCGGAATCCATCGCCACGTGTTCGATATTCGAGCCGGCCTCGGCAATCGCCGATGCGACCTGGGCCAGCACCCCGCGGGTGTTTTTCACTTCCAGGCGGATGCGGATGTCGAACAGCTTGCCCTCCTCCGGCTCCCACTCGACATCAATCCACTTCTGCGGCTCGGCGGAGCGCGACTTGCGGATCGCCTGACAGTCATGGGTGTGGATGATCAGGCCGCTGCCCTTGCGGATCGAGCCGATGATCGGATCGCCCGGAATCGGCTGACAGCAACGCGCCAACTGGATCGCCATGCCTTCGGTGCCGTGGATGGCGAGCGTCATGTTGCTAGGTGTATCCGGCGCCATCGCCTCGCGCGCCAGCAGGCGACGGGCGACCACGGACGGCAGACGCTTGCCGAGGCCGATGTCGGTGTAGATATCCTCCATCGACTTCATGCCGCCGGACTTGACCAGCGCATCCCAAGCCTCGGCCGGAATAGAGATCGGTACCACGCCCAACGACAGCAACTCCTGCCGCAGCAGGCGCTCACCAAGGCGGGCGGACTCCTCGTTCTGCATGGTGCGCAGGAAGTGGCGGATCTTGCTGCGGGCGCGACCGGTCTTGACGTAGGTGAGCCAGATCGGATTCGGCGTCGCCTTCGACGTGGTGATGATCTCGACCAGATCGCCGTTCTTCAGTTCGGTACGCAAGGGCGCCAGTTCCTGATTCACCCGCGCTGCCGAACAGTGATTGCCGACATCGGTATGCACAGCGTAGGCAAAGTCGACCACCGTCGCACCGCGGGGCATGGCCATGATCTTGCCCTTGGGCGTGAAGACATAGACCTCGTCCGGGAAGAGGTCGATCTTGACGTTCTCGAAGAACTCGGCGGAATCGTTGCTCTGCATTTCCAGCAGCGATTGCAGCCACTTGTGCGTCTTGATCTGCAGGTCGGCGCCGCTTTCCTCGGTGTCCTTGTACAGCCAGTGCGCTGCCACCCCCTCCTGCGCCACGTGGTGCATTTCCTCGGTGCGGATCTGCACCTCGACCGGCGTGCCGTAGGGACCGATCAGCGTCGTGTGCAACGACTGGTAGCCGTTGGCCTTGGGAATCGCGATGTAGTCCTTGAACTTGCCCGGCACCGGCTTGTAGAGGCTGTGCAAGGCACCCAGCGCCAGGTAGCAGGTCGGCACATTGCCGACAACGACGCGGAAACCGCAGATATCGAGCACCTGCGAAAACGACAGGTGCTTGTCCTTCATCTTGCGGAAAATCGAGTACAGGCTCTTTTCGCGGCCAAAGACGTCGGCCTTGAGGCCGGCATGCACCAGCTTGTCGCAGATGCCGTCCTGAATCCGCGTCAGCAACTCCTTGCGATTGCCCTTGGCGGTACGCAGCGCCTTGGCCAGGACCTCAGCGCGATGCGGGTAAATCAGGCGAAAGGACGTATCCTGCAGTTCGCGATAAAGCTTGTTCAAGCCCAATCGCAGCGCAATCGGCGCGTAGATTTCCAGAGTTTCGCGGGCGATCCGGGCGCGCTTGTCGGCGCGCATGCTGCCCATGGTCTGGATATTGTGTTGGCGGTCAGCCAGTTTGATGAGCACGACGCGCAAATCGCGCGCCATCGCCATCAGCATCTTGCGGAAGTTCTCCGCCTGTGCCTCCTGATAGGAGGCGAATTCCATCTTGTCGAGTTTGGAGAGGCCATCGACCAGTTCGGCGACTTCCTTGCCGAATTTCTCGGCCAGTTCGTGCTTGGTGGTACCCGTGTCCTCGAGGACATCATGCAGCAAAGCCGCACAGATAGCATCGGCGTCCATGCGCCACTCGACGACGGCGCCAGCGACGGCCAGCGGATGCGTGATGTAGGGCTCGCCCGACATACGCTTCTGCTGCGCATGGGCGACAGCGGCGTAGCGGTACGCCGCCTGGACGCGACCGGCGTCAGCCGTCGTCAGATAGTCGAGACTATCGAGGAAAACCCGGTAGGCGGGATCCTCTTCAGCGGGCGGAAAAGACGACGGCGATGGGTCCATCAGCTTTCACCGCCCGACTTTCAGGCCTGGCCGCGGTTGAGCACTTCCAGACCCACCTTGCCGGCGCCCATTTCCTTCAGCGCGACAACGGTCGGTTTGTGCTTTTCCGGATCGACCAGCGGAGTTGCACCATTTGCCAGCTGGCGGGCGCGGTGGGCGGCAGCCAAGGTCATCTGGAAGCGGTTCGGAATCTTTTTCAGGCAATCATCAACGGTAACGCGAGCCATGCTAAACCTCAGTTCAAATCAATCGGGCAAAGAGCGCTGCGTGTCGGGCACGCTGCGCCTTGCAGGTCAGACGGGACGTGCAAACGACGGCGCGAAGTTCGTCCAGAGCCTGCTCCAGTCGGTCGTTAATAATAACATAGTCGAATTCCCCGACATGGCGCATCTCGGCCTGGGCTGCTGCGAGGCGGCGTGAGATGACTTCGGCGCTGTCCGTACCACGCCCTGTCAGACGCCGCGTCAGTTCCTCCATCGACGGTGGCAGGATGAAGATGCCGATCGCCTCCGGGAAGAGCTGGCGCACCTGTTGCGCCCCCTGCCAGTCGATTTCCAGCAGCGTGTCATGGCCGTCCGCCAACTGGTCGGCGATCCATTTCTTCGAGGTGCCGTAGAAATTGCCATGCACCTCGGCCCACTCGAGAAACTCATGTCGGTCGATCATGCCGTGGAAGGTATCGGCATCGACGAAATGGTACTCACGACCATTCTGCTCGCCGGGGCGCGGTGCACGGGTGGTAAAGGAAATCGACAGATGCACCGATGCCTCGGCTTCGAGCAGCATACGCACCAAAGTTGTTTTGCCCGCGCCCGACGGCGCGGCGACCACGAACAGATTGCCGGCCATCACTTACTCCAGGTTGGATCTGAATCAGTAGTAGCGAGCACAAATGCCCGCCACTACTGACTTTTCGTTATTCGACTTTTTCAAGGGGTGCATGTATGGGTGCACGTTTTTCATTGGTGTATCCAGATTCGAAGTGTGACGCAGCAGATTGTAGCAACACCTCATTGATTGACGGGTCGGAGTCTGTTCGAGCGATACTCTGCCCATCTCGAACGAACGTCAGAAAATCTGCTGCTGCGTGAGGTTGCCCGCGTGCTGGTCAGCCAAGGAAGATGAGGAAAATGCAGCCCCTCCGCCAGAGACCACCAAACTGAGGTTCCCGGCTATTCCAAGGGCTTCCGCGATTTGCGGATCTCATTTTCTAACGAAAAAGAGGAAGTTCCCGCCGGAACGCTGCGGCTACGCCCGCCAGTCGAAGCGCCTGATCATCGGCAGGGCGCCGCGATCCCTACCCGATGCCTGGCACCAGAAGGCGATCAGGCGCTCGCCGTCTCCGTGCTTTGGCTCCGCCCCCTGCTTCCAGCCGAGCAATGTCGACTTCGCGACGCCGATCGAATCGGCGATGCCTTGGGCGGCAAACCCGCAGCGCTTCAGGTCGCAGAGTACGGCGAACCAATCGACGCGAAGGTCGTCGATGCAGATCATCCGGCCGGGCTTATATGTAAAACGCGCGCATGCGAGGTCGGACAGAGCGGAATACCCATCTCCGACCGTACCTCAAGGCATTTCCTTCAGCGCGCCAGCGATCTTCCTGAGCGCTTCAAGCCGACGGGCCGGTCCCTGCAGATGACGAAGCCGGGCATTCGCCAGATCAACCGAACAGCCCGCATTCAGCCAGCTTGCGACCTCGACGGAAAGCCGTGCTTTTTCCAGCCGGTAAGCCTTGCGGTAGCTGTCTCGTGTGGATTCCCCATGCCCACGAGCGCGACCATTGGCAATTTGCCGGATCAGGTGCGCCAGTTCGCGGGGCAGTTTGTCGACGACTTCCATCAGCACACCTCCGACAGCATGGCGATCAATTCCGGCGCCTTGCCGGCGTCTATCGTCAAGCCTTTTCGACTGGGTACGAAGTCAGCGCCGAGGGCGGGCTGATACCAGATTCGGATGTCGACCACCTCTCTACCCTTCCAGGTCGAGCGCGAAACCCTCACTTCTGCCGTCTCTGACTTGCGGACGGCGAGGGGGGCAGAGTTGTTCGCCGTCGTCTCGCGGCTTTCCTCCCGGTTCGGCATGCTCTACTCCCCCTCATCCTGCGATTTTCCAGACGAGGCATTGCCGCCCATTGGGAAGGCGATGATCTTCGCCGTCGGCCGATCCGCGCTGCGATCGACGGACAGCGACGACTCGCTCGGGTAGCCAACGAAGATCAGCTCGACGGGATCGACGTGCTCCTGTAGGAACAGCCGCTGATCGGCGACTGTCAGCTCTTCGAAGTGGTCGCGGCGCTCGCCGAAGGGAAGCGCGAGGAACTGATCTAGCATCATGCTCATCTCCCCACCATCGCTTCGAGCCGGGGCGCCCGGTTCGGCATGGCTTCACCTGGCCGCCACCAGAAATCCTGCCCATAGTCGCGATAGACGCGATCCTGCATCCGACCGAGATACCCCGGAGAGAGGAATTCCTGCGCCTGATGCAGGAAGGCATGATCGAGCGCGGCGCGGGAATACCAGACGTTGATCAGCGGGGCATGCCCAAGACCGAAGCGCAGCGCCTCGGCGCCGGCGTGCGTCTCCTTTCCTTCCTTCGCTTGGCGGATGTTCTCAAGGATCAGGTCGCCGACCAGCTCGTAGGCATCGCCCATGACCGGCCCGGCGATGGCCGAAGCCAGCGTCGCCGCGCCGCTCTGCCCGCCCCGGCCATTCCCGGACAGGCCGGCATAGAGCAGGTCGCCGAAGATCGAGGCGCCGCCGCCCTGGGCGAAAGCCTGAATCCAGAACTTCGGATCGGTCTTGTCGCGCGGGTCTTTGCCGGACTGGATGTCCTTCAGGTCGAGCGAGAGCGAACCGAAGAGCGTCAGGCCGAGAGCAAGGGATGCCGCATAGGCAACGCGAGAATGCCCGGCCTCGTTCGCTTCCAATGCCCGCATCCAGTGCCGCGACACCATCGCGAACGGGAACCCCTTGAATAGGGCGATGCTGCGCGCCAGCTCGCCTTCAACCGTGCCCTTCTGCAGACCGCGATTGAGCTGCGCGCGGGTGTAGATGTCCTGCCCGAGGGACGCATATTCCGACTCGTCGACCACCGCCCCCAGCAACCGGGAAACGGCCTTGTCGCGGTCCATACCCTGCAGCCCCGCCGCCTGCAGATCGGCAAGGGGGATCGCCTTGATTGCCTCCGGCGTCAGCATCTGGCTGCCGCGCCAGTCTTCGAGCTGCGCCATGCGGTAGATGCGCCAGTCGGTTTCGGTGATACCCTTCGCGGCAAGGCGCGTGCGGTCGCCGGCCTCCAGCGCCGACCACTCCAGACGCGACAGCTTGCCCATGCCGCCCATCATGGTGAGCGAGAAGCCGCGCCGAACAGCATCTGTCCAGGCCGTCAGCAGCGAGGCCTTCATCGTCGCGTTGGCGAGGCGTGCCGTCCAGCCGCGGCCGATGTTGTTCTCGCCCCACCGGTTCATGTCGGCGATCACCGACTCGGCGATCAGGCCGGCCCGGTTCGCATAGTCGGCGCTGTCCGATCCGAAGGCGCGCACGAAGTTGGTGATCCCGTCGAAGAACGGCAGGCGGTTGTAGTGCAGCGTCAGCAACAGGGTCGCGGTGTCGTTGAACGAAGACAGGAAGGCCTTGCCGAGCTTCCCGGCCACCTCGATGTTGCGGACGCCCTGGGCGATCTCGCCGAGCTTGGCATATTCCCCCATCTGGCCGACCTTGCCGGACAGGTTGTCCCAGAGCTGCTTCGTCGTCACCGGCAGCACGCCATGCCAGATGCGGTCGGGGGCGCCTTCCTTCACGGCCACATCGTGGAAGTAGCGGAACAGATGCTCGGGGTTCGGCCCCCAGGTTTCCAGCAGACCGATGTCGCGCGCCATGACGCCGACGTGCCCCTGCAGCGCGTCGAACACGTTGCCGCGCCCGTACTGCGAGTGATAGGCCAGGTACTCTTCCGGCCCCTTGAAGTGAATCTGGCGGCCGTCGGCGTGGCGGTTGGCTCGCGCCCCGTTGCCGGAGAGCTTGCCGGGTTCCAGCTTGTTGAGGCCGTCGCTCTGGATCGTCTGCCAGGCATGGGCGAGGAAGTCGCCCAGCTCGGCATCGTTGAACAGACGCCCATCCGGGTGCACGTAGCGCTCGCGGTCGAGGAAGGGCAGCACATCCCGGACCCACTTCTCGACGCCGGCCTGACGCACGCGCAGGGAGTCATGCGGTTGCGGCAGGCGCCAGTCGTCGAGATGCCGGATCATGCCGCCGGCGGCGTTGAAGCGCTGGCGCATGGCTTCGGTCACGCCCTGCCAGGCCTTCGCGCCGGTCTTGGCGGCCGGGTTGCCGGTATCGCGGCCGAACATCTCGAAGACCAGATAGCGCACCGCCTCGGCGTTCTCCAGCATGCCGAGCAGGCGCGGCTCGGCCGCCTTGATGGTGTCCATGAGCTGCGAGAAATACTGCTGGCTGACGCCCTTCGCGTAGATGTCCGCGTCGTGGATGGCATCGCCGATGCCGTTGAAAGCCTTCTCCCCTTTCGCTTGCGCCCTGCCGACGAATCTCTCGATCCGGTCGTGCGCCTTGACCGTCAGGGCGACGCGCTGCTTAACGGTCGCGGCCTCGCGCCTGATCTGGTCGGCGGCCAGCTCGCCGGCCTTTGTCATCATCGAGGTCGGAGTGATCGCCTCGCCGGCTTCCGCGAGGGCGCGGCGTGCGGCCGGGAACATCGTGCGGATACGGTCTTCGATGCCCTGGATTTCGGGCTGGTTCAGGGTGCGGCCGATGGCCTGCTGTACGGCGTTGATGCATTCGGGTCTCATGGATTCAACCTCTCAGGAAACAGGTGACAGCCGCCGCGATTCCCTTCGCTTCATCGTCGGCGCTGCGGGCGATGGTGTCGGCCTCGGCCAGCAGCTCGGCGGCCGGGCGCAGGATGGGATTCCCCTCGGCGTCGAGTTCGCCGGTCGGCAGCAGTTTGCCGGGATCGTCGGCAATGGCCTGGTACGCTGCCCGCTGTTCGGGGGTGGCGGCTTCGGCGGAAAGGCGTTGCGCGGTCGGTCGCGGGTCGGTGCGCATCGAATCGACGGCATCGGCGATCAGGTCGCCGGGCTTTGCTCCGGCGCTCTCCGACTTCAGCGCGGAATCGACGTAGCGCGCCAGCAATTCGGCCATGCGCTGCGGGTTGCTGGCATTCTCGGAGAGGGCGATCAGCAGGTTGTTGATCTCCGGCGTCAGCCCTTCAAGATTGGACTTGTCGGCGAAGAAAGCGTCGATCTCCTTTCCGCTGGCGCGCAGGTTGTCGAAGATTTCGCCGGCCTTGGTCAGCGCCTCGGTGATGTCGAAGGCGGTCCCGCCCAGGCGTTTCACGTGTGCTATATTGGGTTCGACCGACTGATCCTGTCCGGCCCGGTGCAACAAGCCGGGTTGCGTATCCCCGGCGCGAGTGTCAGCCCACTTGCCGGGGGACTCAGGACTCCAGTCGGTTTTCCTTTTCGAGAGCGCCGACTTGGCGCCCGGCCGCCCCGGTTCCTGCACGTAGGTCGACACGACGTGGCGCGGCTTGTCGCCCCCCATCGGCTTGTCGACGAAGACCACTTGGCGCAGGCGGCCGGCATCGTCGGGCAGCTCGACCCGCCACTCGCGGTAATGGGTACCGTCCTTGCGCTCGATCAGCGCCGGCGCGAAGTCGCGGACGACGTTCGGGAATGCGGTGATGTCGCCGCGCGTCACTTGGAACTCGGGCGCCTTCGCTGATGCCTCGCCGTGGCGCCACATGAACTTCACCAGCCCGAAGCCCTGCCCCTTGACCTCGACATCGCCGAGGCCTTTCCAGCCCCCGCGCGCCACCGCTACGGCCTCGATGTCGTCGGGGCGGATCATCACCAGCGGATCGTCAGCCGGTCCCCGGTGATCGGCGAGCACGCGGGTATAGGCTTCATCGAGCTTCGCCTGCTCGGCCCGCACCAGATCGGAGACGCGCACCGGCTCACCATCATCCATCAGGCGAGCGGCCGCCTCCATCGCACGAACGTGGGCATTGGCCGCCTCAATGTCGCCAACAGCGCCGAGGCTCCCGCTGTCGGCACGGGCTGCCAGGTTCGCCACGCGCGCGGCGTCGATCTGCTCGGGGGTGGGGCGGATTGCCCGGCCCTCGATCGCCGCTTGCACGGCGCCGGTGATCTGGCCGTCGGCATAGGGCTGCTTGCCGTTCTCGTGCCGGATGATGGCCTGCGTCAGCTTGGTGAGCGTGGCCGGGTCGCTGACGTTGAGCTTCTGCCCAGGATCGACGCCGAGTTCCTTCGCCACCGTGGCGACGTACTGGCCCGTCTTGTTCTCGGACGGGGGCGCCCACCGGGAAATGATGCCCTGCACCGTGTCGAGGCCGTGCCGCTCCTGATAGGCGATCAGGTTGCGCGCCAGCGCAGCGATCCCCTGCTCGGGGGTGGCGAAGGCCTCGAAGCGGGTATCAGCGCCGGCGATCTTGCCGTCCCACTGGATGTCCGACTTTCCGATGTTGCCGGGGTTGTTGTTGCGGATGCCGCGAGGCTCTCCCTTCAGCGATCGCATGGCATGGGCACCGGCACCGAAGGCGGCCGGCGCAGCGGTCGAGACGATCAGCCCCATCGGGTCAAACGGCTTGTAGTCCTCGGCGATGCGGTCGTACTGCTCGACGCGCAGAATTTCGCGGATCGCCGTCTGTTCGGCGATGTAGGACGCCGGGCCCCCCGTCACGACAATCCCAGCCGTCTGCAGCTTGGTTTTGCCAGCCACCGGCAGCGCGGCCGATACCGCCGAGGCGACGCCATGCACCGTGCCGGCCTTGAGCGCGGTACCGCTGTCGACGCCCTTGTCCTCCAGCCGCATCGTCTCGTTGGTACCCTCGTCGAGGCCGAACATCGCCGCCCCCGCCAGGTTGCCACCGAGCATCGAATAGCCCACGGCCTTGCCGGCGGTCTTGCTGAACCCGAAAACGAGCTGCGAAGCGACACCGGTCACGCGCGGGTCGGGCGTCAGGCGGTTAAGTTCCGGCGTGATCGCCCGGCGCAGGTCGTTGTCGCCGATGCGGTCGACCGTCTCACGCTTGAGTTTTGCCATATCCGGCGCCGGCTCGCCGTGGATCATCGCCACCGTCGGCGCATCGCGGTAGGCAGCAGCCTTGCCGAAAGCGTCGAGCACCGGCGACAACGCCCGGCCGGTTTCCAGCGGGGCGGCCTGCAGCGCATTGCCAGCCGATCCCCAGAAGTTCGCGAAAGCGCCGGGAGCGGGTTCCGGCTGGCGCAGCATGTCGCGCAGGCGTGCGTCCGCCTCGGTCGTTGCCAGGTCGAAGGCGCTCATGGTTGCACCGTCACGATTACGGGGTTTCCGGCAGCATCCGTCAGCGGCCGCGCGCCGTTGAGGATGACGTACTGATTGCTGCGGACATTGCGCAGCGGCAACCGGTCGTACTGTGGCTTGAGGTCGTCAGGCAGCGCGGCGCGCAGCTTCTCGCGGAAGTGGTCGTCACTCATACCGACGGCCGGCTTGAGGAACGAGGCGCCGCCCTGCTTCATCACCGGCGTGGTGCGCTCGATCGCCTGCTCGAAGAGCGCAGCATCGATCATCTCGGGATTCTTGGCCCCGCCACGGCTCGCCAGCAGGCCGGCATAGGTCGCCTGCACAAACTCGAACTGGGAATCCATCGCCTGCGGCGTGCCGGCGAAGGCGTCGCCCATCTTGTCATTGAAGCGGCGCAACATGTCCGCCTTCTTCGGCATGATCCAGGTGCTGGTCTTCCCGTCCGTCGCCTTCTGTCCCTTCGTCGGATTGAGCAGGGATTCGCCGAGCAGGGCGAGCTGCGCCGTTTGACGCGCCGCAATTGTTTCGTCCGGGCTGAACACGTTCGACTTCACGTAGTCGGTGCCGCGTGCAACCAGCGCGCCGGCAAGTGCCTTGACGGGCGAATCGGGGGCAATCTGGGAGAGCGTTCCCTGATAGGTCACGTCGTCGCCGATGGTCTGGCGCATGGCGCGGAAGATTTCGACCTGCTGATCGGGGGCGAGCTTGTCGAGCGTCCGGCCCAAGGCTTCGGCCTCGTTGGGGAGCAGGACGCGGGCCTTCACCGAATCGCCGTATTGGCTACGCAGGGCAGCCACCGTCGCGACGCGCTCGCCGATCAGGCCGGCGACTTCCTTCCCCCGCTCCGGATCGAGCAGCATGCCGAGGTCGAGCGGCTTCACCGACTCACCCGTGCGCCCCTGGGCGAACAGCAGGGGCGATTCCTGCAACTGCTTGCGGGTGTTGTCGACCACCCGCTTCAGGCGATCGAGGTTCGCGCGATCCCGCAGCGTGCCGCCCCCTTGCAGCAGGGTTGCCTCGCGCTCCTGAAGGAATGCGGCCTGCTTCTCGGGCGGTTCGCGCAGCAGGCGCTGCACCTCTTCCTCCGACCTGATCCGGTCGCGGAATGCCTCGGCCTGCGTCGTGCCGAGCGTTTCCTTCTCCCACTGCACCCACATATCGGGAGTAGCCGGAACGCCGGAGGCGATCTGCTGGTCGATCTTGGCGATGGTGCGCTCGGCGGATGCTTCCCGCCTGTCTGCGGTGAGCTGGATCTTCGACTCCAGCCGCATGCGATGGCTGATGACTGAGGAGATCAGCACGTTGCGCTTCTCGGTATCAAGCCGGCCGACATAGTAGCCATCGGCGTCGCTCAGTTCCTTTTCGAGCGCCTGAAGATCGTCAAGGCTGTCGCGGGCCGACATCGCGCGCGCCTGTGCCTGATTGAACCAATTGCGATCCTTGAAATCCTGCACCAGCTTGCCGAGCTTGTCGGTGCCGATGCCCGCCTGCGGGCCGAGGTGCTTGGCCGCCGTCTCGAATTCGGCATTCAGCTTGTCGATGTCAGCCCCTGGGCGCCCGGCATCCTTCGCCATCGTGTCGCGGATGGTTTCGAGGTTGCCGGCCAGCTCGTCGCGGCGCAATCCGTCGACGAAGCGATTCAGGCCCAGCATGGCGCGCTGCTCGGAACCCTGCAAGCGGACGCCGGCCTGTTCCCGAAGCCAATGCGGAACCTCGCCCATCGTCTGCTCCCGCACCTTGGTCATGGCGCCGGTAAAGGCCTCCTGCGCCTTGTCGCGTGACAGCTCGCCAGTCGATAGGCGTTCCTTCAAGCTGTCAACGGCATCCTGCACTGCCGATTGATGGCCGATCACGGCGACCGAGGCGCGAGAACGATCGTCCTCTTCCTTCTTCCGGCGCTCTTCGAGTAGCACGTCGCCGGCGATCTGCATGCCGGTGTTGCCAAGGTTCTGCGCGGCGCGCGCTGCAGCGTCGATTCCGTCGCCGCTGATCCGGGTGTGCTGAACGGGATCAGGCCCCCGGACGCCGAAATTTCCAAGCGGGATTCTCATCATCCGATCCTCAATCCAGAACCAAGATCACCACTCGAATAGCCGGGAACCGTGCCGCCGGTGGTCGTCGTTGATGCACCGCCTGTTGTCGGGAACGACGTTTTCCATCCCTTCGCCACAGTGGCGCCGGACGCGAGAAGCGACGACGTTGCATTCAGGTAGCCGGCCTGCTGCGCCTGGCTGCCTTTCAGTCGGTAAGCGTCTGCTTCGGCCGCCCCTCGCTTGGCGCGATCGATACCGCCGAAGATCGTCAGCATCGCGTCCTCCTCGGCGTTGGCGTAGATTTCCTTGTTGATGTTCAGGGCCGTGCCTTCGCCGACTTCGACGCCAGAGCCGGCAAGCGATGCGTTCGCTTCGCCGGCCTGACGCCGAGCCATCTTCCTGATCATCTCGGCATGCACCTCGGCGGCGCTTCTGTCCGCGTTGGCATCCGCCTGGGCTTGAGCGGCTTGGTAATCGCCCCACTCCTTCTGCTGCTCGCCTTGCCGAATGGCCGAATAGGCGCTGACGCCGGCAGAGGCGACGGCCGCCACCGCGGCTACGGTTGTTGCGTAAGACATTGCGGACTCCTCGATTGCAAAATGTTGGGATTGCCTTCCCAGCGGGAAAGCAGGCTTTCAGCTTCGCCAGTGGCCTCGTTCTCGGCCTGCTCGACTGTGCCGGCATCGGTCGGAAAGATCGCCGTGATGTCGCAGTCGGAATAAGCCAGAAACACCTGCTTGCGCAGGGCGTCGGCGGGGATGACGTGATACCCGGTCAGACGCATGGAACCGTCGCCGACATACACCTCGGCATCGCCGTTGAAGATGACGATGGTCGCTACCTTGACCAGTGCCCCGACGAGAACATGCCCGGCAGACAGGCGCATCGTCCGCGCGTACATGCCGGCATGCAGCAGGTGGCGTGTCGTTACGTTCGCCTGTTCGGCCTGGCTGGCGATCTCGGCAAACGCCGATACCTTGGCGATCGATGCCTCGCTCATCGCGGGGAACCCAATGCCGGTGATCAACTCCGTCATGTCAGCCTCCTGAAGAAAACGCGGTGCGTGTTGCGGTATGCCGGACTCGCTTCCAGCATCCTTTCCAGGCGTGAGCCGATGCCGGCATTGACGAACAGGCCCAGTGCCCCCAGGGATTGGGCCAAGGCTTCCGCCGCCCGCAGCAACCGGGTACCGGCGCCCGTCCGGCGAAACTCAGCGGCCACGAAAAACGACTCGTAGGAAGCGACCAGACCCTCGTAGTGCGGGCGCTGCATGACGACCAGTGTGATGAACCCGATCAGCGTGTCACCGCTGAACGCGCCGAGGACGTGCAGCAGGCCGGTCGATTCCATCCGGTGATACAGCCACCACTGCGGGACGGCCTTGCCAAGTCCTTCGGTTGCAACCTCGCGCGCGTACTCTTCGAGCAGCGCGCCGATATTGGGAGCACGCTTGATCTCGGCAAGCGTGCAGGGGCGAATGATGATGGCGTCAGTCATCGGCGATTCCTCGGGAGCGCCCCTGATGGCGCGCAGCGTCACGCGACGACGCCTTCGAGGCGGCGATCTGCTGGCGCAGGTTCGGGCCGGTATAGCTGCCAAAGGTCATTTCCTCCGGCAGGTAGTGCAGCGTGATGTCGCCGAGCGGCCCGTTGCGGTTCTTGCGCACCAGCAGTTCGGCGAGGCCTTGCCACTCGGGAGCGTCGTTGTAGAGGCTTTCCCGGTGAAGCATGACGATGATGTCGGCGTCCTGCTCGACCTCTCCCGAATCGCGAAGGTCGGACATCATAGGGCGCTTGTCTGGGCGGCTCTCGACGCCGCGATTGAGCTGCGCCAAGGCGATGATTGGCACCTCCAGTTCCTTTGCGAGTGCCTTCAGTCCACGGCTGATGTTTCCGATCTCCTGCGTCCGGTTGTTATGTCCCGGCGCCGTCATCAACTGCAGGTAGTCGATCACAATCAGATCGAGGCCGTGCTTCCGCTTGATCTGGCGAGCCTTGGCCCTGACGAAACCGACGCCGATCGCACCCTTGTCGCAGACGAATAGCTTCTGCTGCGCGCTACGGCCTAGCTCGTCGGACATGCGCCGCCAGCTTTCCCCGTCGTCGGTGCCGGTTCGCATGGCATGGACGGAAACCTTGGTGCGCGCGGACATGAGGCGCGCCCCGATTTCGCGGGAAGACATCTCCAGCGTGAAGAACAGGACCGATCGGCCGCTTCGCGTCACGTGGTCGGTGACATTGCCGGCGAACATGGTCTTCCCGCACGACGGGCGCGCCGCAACAATCGCAAGCTGCCCAGGCTCCAGCCCGCCGGTCAGTCGATCAAGGTCGCCGAATCCGGTCGCCAGGCCTGCCATCGCGCCGCCGTTCTGGCTACGGTCGTCGGCGTAGCTGACCACCTCATGGAAGACATCGAACAGCGTCTTCGGGTCTCCGTCAGACCGATCGACGGCTGCCTGCAGGGCGATCTCCGCTTCGGCAACGATCTCTTCGAGGTTGCGGCCTGCCGTGTTGGAGCAGGCGGCGTGCAGATTCATCGCTGCCTCCTGCAGGCGGCGAAGGTTCGACCTCTCGCGAACGATCTCGGCATAGCGCCTGATGTTGGCGGCGCCGGGGGTATTGGCCGCCAGCTCGCCCAGGTAGGCAAGACCTCCGGTTCGATCACTCTCGCCAGCGCTTTCCAGTGCCTCGGCAACCGTCACCACGTCGACCGGCTTTCCGGCCATGAACAGACGGGCGACATGCCGGAAGATGCGGCGATGCTCGTCGCGGTAGAAGTCCGTATCGGACACGCTGCCCGCGATCTGGTCGAAAGCCGTGCCATCGAGCAGCAGGCCGCCCAGGACGGATTGCTCGGCCTCAATGGAATGCGGCGGCAGGGACATCAATTCGGGGGCGCTCATGCTGCAGCCCTCCGAGCCTGCTCACCGGCAGTTGTCCAGGCAGCCGGCTCGCCGTCCTTCAGGTACCAGAGCTTGTACCAATTCCGGCGGACGGCATTGCGGAAATGGGCGCGCCAGTCAGCCTGAGTTTTCTTCGACGGCAGATAGGCGTCTCGGAACTCACGCCAGCAGACGACGACCATTTCCTGATCGATGCCCACCTTGTCGGCGTAATCAAACACCGGATCATCGTCGGGGATGATTTTCTCGCTGCTGGCTTTGCAGGCAGCGATGAATTGCCGAAGTGTTTCTGTACCTGGCTTCCGAGAAGAACGCGCTTGCGCGACATCCTGACGGTTATCTGATGGTTCACTGACGGTTTGGCTAGCATGGGTGCAAGCCGTCTCCGCGCATCCATGCAAGCCGTCCCTTGCATCGGTGCTAGCCGTACCCCTCGCATCTACGCCAGCCGTAGGACTAGCATGGGTGCAAGCCGTAGGGGTGGCATCCATGCAAGCCGTCAGGCGGTCAAGGTTGATCCGATACTGTCGAGTTGCGCCAGGTGGCCCGCCGTATTCGTTGCCGACAACCGAAACGAAGGCCTCGGAAATTAGCTTGTGCACGATTCGGCGGGCCTGAGACGTTGAAAGCCTCGTCTTGCCTGCAATGGCAGGAATCGACGGATAACAGCGGCCGTCGTCATCGCTCCAGTCTGCTAGCGCCAGCAAGGCAAGAAGCTCTGTTCCACCGCCCGGAAAACCTTCCCAGACTCTGGTCATGACCCTGATGCTCATACGTCAGCCGATCGACGAGGAAGACGGTCCTCGGCCACAGCCAAGGCTTTGATCAGAGTCGCCAGCAACTCGCGGATCACTCCCTGTTTACGGGTGCGAGGAAGGTACGGAATGCGGGAAGCCAGGTCGTGAGCACGGCACCATAAGCAGGATGCCGGGCAGCAGCGGAAGGCGCCGGATTGAATGGCAGGCCGCGTTCTGGTAGCGTGCCGCGTACAGTAGCTTTTGACGGGCGCCGGTGTGCGCCCTTTCTTTTTGTCCATCGCCGCCCCCTGTACTCAAGGAGCGGAGACAGCCAATTGACCGCAACCGGAAAACGGAACGCTGTCGGCCACACCAAGAACCTTCCTCAGCTCACCGACATTCCAGATCGTCACCCGCTCGGTCAATTTCCTCGGAGCTGGGAGGGTGCCGCGCTTCACCATTCGCCAAACAGTGACGGAGGAACATCCGAGCAAAGCTCGAACTACCGGCAGGCGGACATTTGCAGAATCGGGAAGAGAATCAAAGCCCTTCAGGGCATCAGGAAGATTGTCGCCCCGGCTTTGATGCCCAGTGCTTTGCGTATTGCCTTGTTGGCGTTCCATGCTGAAACCTCATGACGTTATTTGCAACGTCACGAACAATATTCAGCAGGTCATGCGCTGGATATTTTTCTACCCAGTTTTCTCGAATTTTGGGGTAGGGCCAAGAAGCTTTGCGGCCTTTGGGGTCAGCTCATAATCGCCTGTAGCGACTATGGGGGCAGACCGTACCCATTCGCCTCCGTTTTGCAGCAACTCGGCCGCCAATTCTTGCAGTGACATCTGCTTGTTGGGTCGTCGCTCGCCACGGGAATCCTTCGAAACTGATGAATATCCTCGAAGCGGCCAGCGCCGTGCATCCGTTCTGGATTTCTGTTCGGCAACGAACCATGTCTCGAAGATTTGTTCAATGCGGTCTTCACCGAGTGCCCTGCCGCCGCCATCATCACGCCGCAGTATTTGCGCCGCCTTCAGGCCGACAACCTCGCAGACACCGGCGCGGCCACCTATTGTGCGTTTTGGGAATCCCCACATAAGCAAGTGATAGACGGCTTTGCTTATCACTCGATCTGCATGGACAAGTTTCGGCCGTTCGATGTTCGGGGGGCGCCCTCGTCGCTTGGCTTCCATCACCGCTTTCCCCTGATCGTTGGTGACCTGGCAATTTCTTGGAATTCGCCCTCGATGACGCGGCAGGCACCGGCCAGCAACCACAGATCGGCGGCCACGACGCCGGCGACAGCGATCCACCAGAAAGGCAAGCGCAGGGGGTCGAAGAAATCCGATCCGCCGTGCAGATCGAGGAAGACAACCATCGCGACCGCAGACACCACTGGAAGGCCCAGGGCAAGGCGGATCGGCCGGCGCCGGAGTGGCGCGAAGGAATGCCCGAGCAATCGAGCGATCACCAGTAGCAGAACGATCAACGCCAACAGCATGAAGAAGGGGCGCGTTTCCTGACAGCGCCACCCCTCGCGGAAGCAACTCGCATCCCAATAGAACGGCAGGAACACCAGTGCCGGTAGCGCCAACACGAGAACGAGGCGCTGCGCTCGACTCACTTCCTGCCGCCTTCCCCGGCAAGGCGCTCGATCTCTGTCACGGTGCGCGCCAGCTCGTCGACCAAGGGAGAATTCCCGTGTGCCGCGAAGACCTCAACGAGTGAACGGTAGTACCAGAGCGTTTGCGCTTTGCTGGCGTTGAAGCGCTTCCACAAGGCATCGCCGAGCTGGCGAAGGTCCGCCAGAATCGAACGGGCATTGTGCAGCTTGTCGGCGGCCGACACCAGCCTGACCGATGCCGAGGCAATCCGCAGATGCGCGAGATAGGCTTCCTTCCTGGCCTGCCAGGGCGGTTTCGGCGTGATGTCAGTATCGGAGCAAGCCGACACGATCCCGGCGACCCGCCGGCCGAAGTTTCGCTCGATTTCCACGAGAACCGGAGCGCCGCCACAATCCTCGACGGCATCGTGCAATAGCGCGGCAATGGCCTCGTCTTCGTCGGCGCCGTGTTCCAGGGCAATGCTCGATACCGCCAGAACGTGGGCTACGTAGGGGATAGACGTACCCTTTCGGGTCTGTCCTGCATGAAGCCGGCGAGCCAACACCAAGGCATCGGCGTAGCGATCGGAGAGGCCGGCGCCGGAGATGGCAACCTGCTGCCGCTCGATCTGTTGCGCGATCCAGGCATCGACCATGTGCTCGGGCCAGGCCGAGGCGCTGCCGAGCTTGATCGGCTTGGGGAAGGTGCCGGCCTTGATCCGTTCGTAGATCACGGTCTTTTTGAGGCCGACCCTTGCTGATACCTCTGGTATCCGCAGAAGCCGGGTGTTTTCAGGAATGTTTAGAACGTCCATGATCGCCCCTTATGACGATACGGCAGTCGCTTGCTGAAGCTGCTGGTTTTCCTGCACGAGCTGGCCGCTGTCGAGCAGTTTCACCTGCAGGCCGCCCAGGCCGTGGATGAGCCAGCCGATTTCACGAATCGAAGAGCGCTCGACCTCATCCGCGGCGAAAGCCAGCAGTTCGCCGATGGCCCGCACCCCGCTATTGATCGTCAGCAGCGAGTCGCGAATCACGTTGTCGACGACCTCCAGCCCTTCGCGATCAGTCGCGATTTTCTGCACGAATCCGTTCTCCGGGTCTCGCGTTGCGGTTTCTATGAGTCCGCCTATCTTCATCAGGTTGGCGAGAGGGTTTCCGCCGGCGAGTTCAAATCCACCTTCGACGAGACTAGAATTGATGACAGCCATGATGCAATCTCCTATACAGATGCGTTGTGGTCAGGCGGTCAGGGTGTTCGAGCACCTTGCCCGCCGCCTCCGGATCACTCGCCGAAGGTTCGAGTCGCGGCCTCCATGAACCGCTGAAACTGTAAAGCGTGGCGCGCTGCAGATGATGGCTTCAGGCTCATGCTGCTGAGGTCTTCCCGAAACGAACAGGCACCACGTTGTAATCCGGCCGCCCCTCCTCAAGAGCCTTCAACAGCTTGGCCCATTCGTTGAGAGCCGCCCGCCGCTCGTCGAAGTAGTCGTGGCGGTTGTAGATGCCCTCCACTCCCTTGACCTTGTGATTCAAGCATCGCTCGGCCACGAATGGATCAACGCCAAGCGCCGCCAAGTGAGTGCGCGCCGTGCGCCTGAAGTCGTGGATGGTGAAGTTGGGAATTTCCTTCAGCTTCGGCTTGATGTGCTTCGCGAGTGCAGCGTTCAGAGTATTCAAATCGATGTGCGGAATCATCCGTTGCTGCATCTTCCGGGCCGGGAAAACGTAGCGGCTTCCATTTGCCAAGCGATGCAATTCGCGTAGCGTTTCAACGGCCAGCGGCGGCAGTGGAATGTCGATCGCCGCACTCGTCTTGGTTCGCTCTTCAGGAAGGCGCCACACCGCGGCGTCCAGGTCGAACTCGCTCCAGGGGGCAGCCACTAGCTCCTCTTTCCGGACGGCAAGCAGCAGGAGCAACCGGACCGCGTACATGTTCTCGATCGAGAAACGGCCCAGCATGTCGCGAATCGCCTGGAATAATTGGATGATTTCGTCCCTTGTCAGCCAGCGATCCCGTGCCCCCTCTTTGCCTCCTGCGTCGGCAATATCGAACGCCGAGGCGGGGTTATAGAGCACGACGTGGCGCTTGATGGCGAAGTCGAAAATCCGCTTGGTCCAGCGCAGCACATCGTTGGCAACAGTCGGCGCCCCCCGCTTGATGATCTGCTGCAGCATGGCATCAACGTCCCGTGGCTTCACGTCTTCGGCCTTCATCTTGCCCATGCTTGGCTTGATGTCGTTCTCGATGCGCGACCGGACGATGTTGGAGTGCTTCCAGCGCGGAAGAATCACGCGCTCGAAAAACTCATCGCAGAGTCGCGAGACCGTCCAGGCGGCTTTCTCGGCTTCGATCTTGGCGATCGCTTCTCGCTTTCGCTCCTGCTTCTCGCCGGCCACGTCATAACCGAGGGCAACTCGAGCAGCCAGTCCCTTGGCGGTTTCGCGTGCCTTGGCAAGTGACATTGCCGTGTAGCTGCCGAGATTCATGATGCGAGGTTTTCCAGCAAGGCGGTACCGGAATTTCCAAACGGGGGCGGAGTAGTTCTCGCGAAAGCAAAGATACAGCCCGTCGCCATCGCCGCGCTGCTCGAAATGTTCCCTGCTTTTGATCCACGCCCGAATCTGAATATCCGTCAGCTTTCCCATGATCGCCCCCTGTTGTGCACCCCTGAAATCCGTTCCGTTCTTGGAAGGGGTGCATTGAGGGGTGCACATAAATCATGCGCTTTTATGAAACGATGTGCAACAACAGGAAACAAAAAAGCCGCATAGTTAGCGGCTTTCTAGGGCATTCGTGAAACGTGGTGAAATTGTCAGAAACGCTATTCCAAATTTTGGATCTGCTCGCGCATCTGCTCGATGAGCAGTTTGAGGTCCATCGAAGCCTGCGAGACCTCGGTGATCGCCGACTTCGAACCGAGTGTATTGGCTTCGCGATTGAGTTCCTGCATCAGAAAATCCAGCCGCTTGCCACAGGCGCCGCCCTGCTTGAGCACCCGCTCGACTTCATCAAGATGCGCATTCAGGCGGGTCAGCTCTTCGGCGACGTCGATGCGCGTGGCGAACACTGCCACTTCTTGCAGGATGCGGTCGTCGCTGGCATTACCCAGCGCATCAACCAGCCGCTGGCGCAGCTTGTCGGTAAACAACGCCTGCGCCTCGGGAATACGCGGCGCAACGCGGCGAACGATGTCGCGGATGCCGTTCACGCGATCGATGATCATCTCGGCCAGTTTCTGCCCCTCGCGACCGCGCGTCGCGGTAAATTCATCGATTACCTCGCGTGCCAGTGCGAGCACGGTCGGGCCAAGCGCAGAAAAATCGACACTTTGCTCGCCAAACATGCCCGGCCAGCGTAGCACTTCATTCACAGAAAGCGGCGTCGCCGAAGGCATCTGCGCCCGCACTTGCTCACCGAGAGCATTGAGCGCCGCGAGCAGTTCGCCGTTGAGTTGCAGTTGCTCGGCACGTGCGGTACCGGCATTGAAGGAGAGCCGGCATTCGATCTTGCCTCGCGACAGGCGCTGGGTCAGCAGTTCCCGCAGCGGCATTTCGAGGGCACGCAGCTCCTCGGAAACACGAAAGTGAAAATCGAGATAGCGGGAATTGACGCTTTTCAACTCAAGTTGCAGCGTTCCGCGCTCGATATCGCGCGTTTTCACTGCATAACCGGTCATACTGCAAATCATTGGTGGGGGTTCTCCAGCTTTACAGGCTGGGCAACACGCCCGAAAATGCCTGAAACTGCATCATAACCGCGAGATCAATGGCGCAACAAGCCAACCACCCGCTCCCCGGGGGGCATCAACTGGAGGAGTACACGATTGAACGCCAGCTCTCGCTCGGCGGGTTTTCGATCGTCTATCTCGCCAGCGATCCGAGCGGCAAGCAGGTGGCGATCAAGGAATATCTGCCCAACAGCCTGGCGCTGCGCAGCAAGGGCGACATCAAGCCAGTAATCACTGTCGACCACCTCGGCGCCTTCCGCTACGGCATGAAATGCTTTTTCGAGGAAGGCCGGGCGCTGGCCCACCTGTCGCATCCGAACGTGATCCGCGTGCTCAATTTTTTCCGTGCCAACGACACCGTTTATATGGTGATGGAATACGAGCACGGGCGCACCCTGCAGGAATTCATCCAGAAGCATCAGGGCCACATTTCGGAGCGCTTCATCCGCGGCGTGTTTACCCGGATGCTGAACGGGCTGCGCGAAGTGCATTCCAACAAGCTGCTGCACCTCGACTTGAAACCTTCGAACATCTACCTGCGCAACGACAATACGCCGGTCCTGATCGACTTCGGCGCCGCCCGCCAGACGCTGCTGACCGACCAGCCCATCCTCAAGCCGATGTACACGCCGGGCTTTGCCTCGCCCGAGCATTACGGCACGCGCAAGGATCTCGGGCCATGGAGCGACATCTACAGCGTCGGCGCCTCGATGTATGCCTGTCTCGCCGGCAATGCCCCACAGGCGGCGGATGCGCGGCTGAAGAAGGATACGCTGATGCCTGCGATGGCGCGCTGGGACGGCCAATTCTCCGACCGCCTGCTCGAGATCATCGACTGGTGCCTCAACCTCAACCACCTTTATCGGCCGCAAAGCGTGTTTGCGCTGCAAAAGGCGCTGGTCGAAACCATTACCCCGCCGCATCCCAAGAGCAATCCCAACTGGTTCGGCCGCATCGTCGACAGATTCCGGAACCCCGTCAAATGAGATTCACCATCTACCAGGAAAGCCGCCAGGGCGGCCGCCACAACAACGAGGACCGGACAACCTACTGCTACTCTCGCGATGCCCTTTTGGTAGTCGTCGCCGACGGCATGGGTGGCCACCACTACGGCGAGATCGCTGCGCAGATCGCCGTGCAGACACTAGCCGACACCTTCCAGCGCGAAGCCCGGCCACTGCTGACCGACCCGTTCCGCTTCCTGCAAAAAGGCATGAGCAATGCCCACCATGCGATCCTCGACTACGCCTCACGCCATCGCCTGCTCGACACGCCGCGCACCACCTGCGTTGCCTGCGTTGTTCAGGACAGCATCGCCTACTGGGCGCACGCCGGCGACTCACGCCTCTACCTGATGCGCAATGGCAAGGTTCAGGCACAGACCCGCGACCACTCCCGTATCCGCCTACTACTCGAAGAAGGCCTGATCAATGAGGCACAGGCAGCCGAGCATCCGGATCGCAACAAGATCTACAGTTGCCTTGGCAGCCCGACGCCGCCGGAAATCGAATTCTCGCGCAAGACGCCGCTCGATCATGGCGACATCCTCCTGTTGTGCACCGACGGCCTGTGGGGTGTCACCTCCGGCGACTTGATGGCCGTCGCCCTCAAGGGTGCCAACCTGGTGCAAGCCGTGCCCATGCTGCTGCACCAGGCCGAAATCAAGGGCGGCCCACACGGTGATAACGCCTCGGTCGTTGCCGTGCGCTGGGAGGATGCCTACGTCGAGGATGCCAGCAGCGCCATCTCGACGCAGACCATGACCCAGGACGAAGTCACCACCAAACTCGATGAATTCGGCCGCAACCCGGCATACAAGAGCGACCTCACCGACGACGAGATCGAAAAGGCGATCGCCGAAATCCGCTCCGCCATCGACAAATACAACCCTGCCAGATAACAAGGAAGCCCATGCGCCCCAGCCAGCGTCAGCCGGACCAGCTCCGCAGCGTAAGAATTACCCGCAACTTCACCCGCCATGCCGAAGGCTCGGTTCTCATCGAAATGGGCGACACCCGCGTGCTGTGCACCGCCTCGGTTGAAGAAAGCCTGCCGCCCTTCCTGCGCGGCAAGGGGCAGGGCTGGGTCACCGCCGAATACGGCATGCTGCCGCGCTCGACACACACCCGCAGCGCCCGCGAGGCAGCCAAGGGCAAGCAGACCGGCCGCACCCAGGAAATCCAGCGCCTGATCGGCCGCAGCCTGCGTGCCGTGACTGACCTCAAGGCACTTGGCGAACGCCAGATCACGCTCGACTGCGACGTGCTGCAGGCCGATGGCGGCACCCGCTGCGCCTCGATCACCGGCGCCTGGATCGCCCTTTACGAAGCCTGCGAAAAGCTGGTGCAGGCGGGAAAACTGGCTGCGAATCCGGTCAAGGATCACGTCGCCGCCATCTCGGTGGGCATCTTCGAGGGCAGCACGGTGCTCGACCTCGACTACCCGGAAGACTCGAACTGCGACACCGACATGAACGTCATCATGACCGGCAAGGGCGGCATCGTTGAAGTCCAGGGCACCGCAGAAGGCGAACCCTTCAGCCGCGAACAGATGAATGTGCTGATGGACCTGGCTGAAATGGGCATCCGCCAGCTCGTCGCCGCCCAGGAAAGCGCGCTGGCCTCATGAAGAAGCTCGTCCTTGCCTCGAACAACGCCAAGAAGATGAAGGAGCTCAACGCGCTCCTCGCACCGCTCGGCTTTGAAGTCATTCCGCAGGGCCAGCTCGGCATACCGGAGGCCGAGGAACCGCATTGCACCTTTGTCGAAAACGCACTGGCCAAGGCGCGGCATGCCGCCCGGCACAGCGGCCTGCCGGCGCTCGCCGATGACTCCGGCCTGTGCGTCGAGGCACTCGGCGGTGCGCCGGGCGTCATTTCGGCGCGCTACGCCGGCGAACCGAAGTCGGACGCCCGCAACAATGAAAAGCTGCTTGCCGAACTGGCCTCGCAGTCCGACCGTCGCTCCCACTTCGTCAGCTGCCTCGTGCTCTGTCGCAGTGCCGACGATCCGCAACCCATCATCGCCGAAGGCGAATGGCACGGCGAAATCCTGCCGGCGCTGCGCGGCGATGGCGGCTTCGGCTACGACCCGCTGTTCTTCGTACCCGAGTTCGGCAAAACGGCTGCCGAACTGGACGCCGAGACCAAAAATCGTGTTTCGCATCGCGGTCAGGCCATGCAGGTGCTGATCGAACGCCTGCCGTCGCTCTAACCACGGGGCGGAACTTTCCGCCCCACGCCGTACTCCGCACCGCACCCCTTTCCAAGGCATCCGCCATGCCCCGCACCATTCCCATTTTTGCCCAGAATTCCGCGTTCACCGCAGCAGGTCTTGAATTCCGCAAATCGCCTGCCCTGTCGCTCTACGTGCACATCCCGTGGTGCGTGCAGAAGTGTCCTTATTGCGATTTCAATTCGCATGAGGCCGACGGCGGCATTCCGGAGCGCGCCTACGTCGATGCGCTGATCGCGGACCTGCAATCGGCGTTGCCGCTGATCTGGGGACGGCCGGTGCAGACCGTTTTCTTCGGCGGCGGCACGCCGAGCCTGTTGTCGCCGGCGGCCATCGACGAGCTGATCGCCGCCTTCCGCGCCTTGGCGATGCTGACGCCAGATGCTGAAATCACCCTCGAAGCCAACCCGGGCACCGTGGAAGCGGAGAAGTTCGCCGGCTTCCGAGCCGCCGGCATCAATCGCCTATCCCTGGGCATCCAGAGCTTCAACGATGAGCACCTGAAGGCACTAGGACGCATCCACGGCAGCGCCGAGGCGCGGCGCGCGGCGCAACTGGCCGGCGAGCATTTCGAGCGCTTCAACCTCGACCTGATGTACGGCCTGCCAGGCCAGACGCTTGAGCAAGCACGCACAGACATCGAGAGCGCGCTGTCGTTTTCGCCGCCGCACCTGTCGTGCTATCAGCTGACGCTGGAGCCGAACACCCGCTTCGCCGCCTTCCCGCCCGTGCTGCCGGAAGGCGACATTTGCGCTGACATGCAGGACGCCATCGACGCCCGGCTCGCCGCGGCCGGCTACAGCAACTACGAGACCTCCGCCTTCGCGCAGGCGGGCCGGCAATGCCTGCACAACCTCAACTACTGGCATTTCGGCGACTACCTCGGCATCGGCGCCGGTGCGCATTCCAAGCTGACGCTGCACGACCGCGTGCTGCGCCAGATGCGCCACAAGCACCCGAAGGCCTATCTCGACAACGTTCGCGCCGGCACGCCGGTGCAGGAAGAAAATCAGGTCAGCGCCGCCAGCCTGCCCTTCGAATTCATGATGAACGCGCTGCGCCTCACCGACGGCTTTGCACCCTCATTGTTCGAACTGCGTACGGCGCAGCCACTTTCAAGCATTCTCAGCCGCTTGCGGCAAGCCGAAGCCGACGGCCTGTTGACCAACGGCCCGGATAAAATTGCGCCCACCGCGAAGGGCCGGCGCTTTCTCAATGTCCTGCTTGAACGTTTCCTGACCGACTAAGGCCATCAGCGAAAGCGGGGTCAGTGACCGAGCGGCTCAAAGCGCAGCCACACCGTGAAGCGCGTCCCATCAGCCTCGGGGGTATCGACGCTTATCCGGCCGCCGTAACGCTCGACGAGCGACTGGCTGACCCACAGGCCGAGTCCGGTGCCCCCGGGCTTGCCGGCGGTGAAGAAGGGCTTGAACAACTGCTCGCGGTCGGCCGCGCTGATCCCCTGCCCGGAATCTGCAACGATCAGTCGCAGGCCCACCGGCATGTCGGCTTCGTCCCAGTCTTCGGCTGCCAGGGTCAGCACACCGCCGTCGGGCATGGCCTGGATGGCATTGACCATCAGGTTGATCAGCGCCTGCTGCAACTCGTTGCGGTTGCACAGCACATGGCGCCCGGAATCGAAATGCTGCTCGATGGCGATATTGCCCTTCTTCAGCAGATGGCCGACCAGCACCAGACTGTCCTGCACCAGCGTCGCCGGCGATACCGGTTCCAGGTAGCCGACATAATCCTGCGGGCGCGCGAACTGCAGCAACTTGGCGACGATCAGGCGGATGCGGTGCACCTGTTCGTGAATCAGCTTGATTTCCGGGTCGACCGGCGCCGACGCCGGGCCGAGGATATCGCGCAGCACCTCGAGATTGCCCTGGATCACGGCTACCGGATTGTTGATTTCGTGGGCAACACCCGCCGTCAGTTGGCCGATGGCCGCCAGTTTCTCGTTCATCACCAGCTGCGACTGCGCCGCCTTGAGGTCGGCAACCGCCTGCTCCAGCGCCGCCGTACGCTCCGCCACCTTAATGTCCAGCGCCTCGCCCCAGCGCTTCAGCGACGCCGTCTGTGCCTGCAACTGGTCGAGCAGCCGGTCGAAATGCGCCGCCACAACCCCCAGTTCGTCCTGGCTATCCACCTCGCCGACACGAGCCGCATGCTCGCCCTGCTCGATGGCATGCATGGTCGCGTGCATCCGCTCGATCGGCCTGAACACCCGCCGCGCCCAGACCACGGCAAACACGCCGGCAACCAGCATGGCCAGCGCGAAGACACCGACCACGACCAGAAACGCCTGCTGCCGAGCCCGGGCAAACGGCCCTTCGAGATAGCCGACATAAAGCATGCCGATTCGCCGCCCCTGGCTGTCGCGCAAGGGTTGATAGGCGGAAACGTACCAGTCGGTGACGACGAAAGCCCGATCCAGCCAGGTCCGGCCCTCATCGAGCACAGCCCGATGCACGCTCTCCGAAACCCGCGTCCCGATCGCCCGCTCCCCCTCGAAGAGACGGACATTGGTGGCAACCCGCACATCGCCGAGAAAGATGGTCGCTGTCCCGGCACTACCAAAGGGCAAGGCCCCTTCGGGATACACGATTTCGTTCAGCCGGTCGATGAAATCGAGGTTTTTGTTCAGCAACACCCCACCGGCGAGCAACCCGAGCAGGACACCGTCGGCATCGAATACCGGTGCAGCGGCATGGACCACCAGACCGTTCTCCTCAGACTGCCGTGCATCCGGCCGCGCATTCGGCGTCGCCACCAGCGGTGTCAGGGCCCGCGCACGCAAAGCAGGATCGAAACGATCGAGCTGGACCGGTGTGAAGATGTCGGTTTCGGTGCGCGGCGCACCTGCCAGTGCCACCTGCATGACGCGATTTTCGGCGGCCAATGACTTGCTGCGGTGAACGTCGAAAAAGTGCAAAAAATCGAGTCGCTGCCCGAGACGAATGTCGGCCAGCAAGCCGGCCACCGCCTCCTCACGCTCCCTCACCGGTCGATCCAGCGCCCGCGCCAGCCGTCCGGAAGCGGCCAGCGCCTGCACCGAACGGCCAACGCCCTCGGTCACGCGCTCGAAATAGCCATCGGCCGTCGCCAGATCGGAACGAACCTTGGTGATCAGCAGGCGATCCAGGTAATCGCCCCCCCAGATCGCCAGCACCGCCAGCAGCAGCGGCAGGACGACCCCGAGCGGCAGCAGAGCCAGCAGCAGCAGGCGGACGCGGATCGAGCGTCGGTGTGGCGGATCGAATCGGCTGTCGATCATGTCTCGTGGTTAGTGGGCGTCCGCCACGCCCCAAGCGTGACACTTGCGATCCAGCGTCTTGCGCGAGACGCCCAGCCGGCGGCCGGCTTCCGACTTGTTGCCATTGCAGGCCGCGAGCACGGCCAGAATATGCCGTTTCTCGACCGCTTCCAGCGTCTCGTCGCTAGTGCCAGCCGGTAAATCAGCCGCCTTTGGCTCCGGCCCGAGATCAAACCAGCCAAGAATCAGCGAACGCTCGACGAAATTCTTCAGCTCCCGGACATTGCCCGGCCAGTCATACGCGGCCATGCGGGCCAGCGTTCGCCCGTCGAGCTTGAGCCGCGGCACATCAAGATAGGGCGCCAGCAGGCTGGTGAAATGCTCGACCAGTAGCGGCAAGTCCTCCGGTCGCTCGCGCAACGGCGGCAATTCGACCTCGACCACCTGCAAGCGGTAATACAAATCCTGCCGGAAGCGCTGCTCGGCAACCTCGCGCTTCAGATCGCGGTTGGTCGCTGCGATCACACGCACATCGACCGGAATTTCCTGCTCCGAGCCCACCGGACGCACGCGGCGCTCCTCAAGGACGCGCAGCAGTTTGGCCTGCGCCGCCGCCGGCATTTCCGAGATCTCGTCCAGAAAAAGCGTGCCGCCACGGGCGTAGTAAAACAGCCCTTCGCGGCTTTGCTGGGCGCCGGTATACGCCCCGCGGACGTGACCGAACAACTCGGATTCGATCAGCTCGGCAGCAATGGCCGCACAATTGACCGGCACGAACGGCCCCTTCGAGCGTGGGCTCATACGATGCAAGGCCCGCGCCGCCACCTCCTTGCCGGTTCCTGATTCGCCGCTGAGCAGGACCGTTGCCGGCGTCGGCGCAATCCGCTTGATCCGGTCACAAGCCGCCTGCATCGCCGGCGAATGTCCAATCACCCCTTCGATGCCCGGCACTTTTTCTCGAATTTCGCGACGCAGGATAAAGTTTTCGCGGAGCAGACTGGAGCGTTCGAAACATCGCTGCATGGCGTTGAGCACCTGCGCCAACGAGAACGGCTTGAGCAGGAAATCTGATGCCCCCGCCCGCAACGCATCGATGGCCGTATCGAGATCGGCATAGGCCGTCATGAGCACGACATCACCGGCAAAACCCTCTTCGCGCAACTGATGCAGCCATTCGATGCCGGAACGGCCGGGCAATGCGATATCGAGCACAATCAGATCGTACAACCGGCGACGGAGCATCGGCTCGGCGGCCTCGACGCTCTGCGCGACATCGACGACCCCGCAACGCGACGCAAGCGCCCGCTGCAGAAAGCTGACCATGCCCGGCTCGTCGTCCACCACCAGCACCGAGTGCTGCGTCCATAGCGCCTCGCCCAGTGGGGCATCCTTTGTTTCCATGCATTTCTCCGAGTCTGGTCCCGGATGATCTCAAGACGAGCCGATCGAGGCAACCGACAATGGCAGGGTGGCAGCACGGACTGGCCGGGACAGAACCTGACCCTGATCGAAGCCGTGGAAGTCGAGACTTTCTGCCAACTGCTCGGCCAAGCAGCCGATCTCGCGCTCAGCCGGCGCAATATCGTCACCCGCGACGTTCGTCTCAACGCACTGGTCGGCCGGCACTTCCGGATCGGCGATTGTCGGCTCTTTGGCGTCGAACTGTGCGAGCCGTGCGGCAGCCTCGGCCGGCGGCTGGCGACCCCGGATCACAACGCGGCAGCGATTGTCCGCTACTGGACCGGCCGGGGCGGCCTGCGCGCGGATGTGCTCAACAACGGCTGGATCACCGTCGGCGATTCGCTCGAAATCCTCTCGCCGCCAGGCCTTTAGGACATCCCGGCCGCCCCCGCCGGCAGCGATATTGAGGGGACTTGAAATACGCCAGCGGGCAGCCATATTCGTCCTCAGGGCACCCGCCCGTTTGTCCTGAGGAGATCGCCATGTTCTACAGAACCCTGCTACCCGCCGACGTCCTCGCCCAACTGGAACGCATGCAGCGGGCGGCACAGCATAATCTCGACTTCACCCCGAGCATTCGCGGCGCCAGCCGCAGTGGCTACCCGGCCATGAATGTCGGCCTCACACCCCGCTCCGTCGAGGTCTTCGCCTTCGCGCCTGGGCTCGATCCGGCCAGCATCGACGTCCAGATCGAAAAAGGTGTCCTGACCGTGGCCGGCGAGCGTGCTTCGCTGGCGCCGCCGAAAGAGGCGCAGGCGACATTGCATATCGACGAGCGTTTCAGCGGACGCTTCCGCCGTGTCGTCAGCCTGCCGGACGACATCGATCCGAATGCGGTAAACGCACGCTACCGCGACGGCGTGCTGCACGTCAGCGTTTCCCGCCGCGAGACCAGCCAGCCTCGCCGTATCGACATCCAGTAAGGAGAACGACGATGAACGACATCCGCAATCAGGAACGCGAAGAAAGCACTCGCACGGAAGAAAGCCCAGCGCTGCTGCCGCCGGTCGACGTCATCGAGGACAGTGGTGGCATCACGCTCTACGCTGACCTCCCCGGTGTGCCGAAGGAACAGCTGACACTGCAGGTCGACGCCGACACGCTGACCATCGCCGGCAACATCGTCCTGCCCTTGATCGAGGGCCTGGAATCGACCCACGCCGAAGTGGCGTCGCCACGCTACCACCGCAGTTTCACGCTGTCGCGCGAACTCGACACCGACCGGGTTGGGGCCGACTTCAACCACGGCGTGCTGCGTGTCCGGATTCCGAAAAAGGAACACGCGTTGCCGCGCAAGATCGCCGTCGCAGTGGGCTGAGCGCCCAGCCCGAGAGGTCAGCTGCCGCGCAGCTTGTGTGCGGCAGCGGCTTCTTCACGGACTCGCTTCGCCTCTTCCAGCAGGTAGCGCTGGTAGTCTTCAAGGTCGCCGTCAAACGGCCCGATGCCACCCTTGGACACCAGCCAGAATTCGTCGCAGACCGAACGCAACAGCGCCCGGTCGTGACTGACCAGCATCACCGTGCCTTCGAATTCGTTGAGGGCGACGCCCAGCGCCTCCCGGGTGGCGAGGTCGAGGTGGTTGGTCGGTTCGTCCATCAACAACAGGTTTGGCCGTTGCCAGACCAGCATGCACAGCACCAGCCGCGCCTTTTCGCCGCCGCTCATGGTGCCGACGGCCTGCTTGACCATCTCGCCACCGAAATTGAAGGTGCCGAGAAAATTGCGCAACTCCTGCTCGCGCCCCGGCACATTGCTGCGGCCGGCGGCAATCGCCTCCTTGGCCAGCCGCGTCATGTGCTCCAGCGGCGTGTCCTGCGGACGCAGCACGTCCAGTTCCTGCTGCGCGAAATAGCCGATATTGAGGCCCTTGCCTTCCGTGACTTCGCCGGCAATCGCCCGCAGGTCTCGAGCGATGGTCTTGACCAGTGTGGACTTGCCCTGGCCGTTGGCGCCAAGGATGCCGATACGCTGCCCGGCCATCACAGAACGGTTGATGCCGCGAACAATGATCGCCGGCGCCGCATCGGCGGGTGCATCTTCGGGCGGCGGGTAGCCGATACTGACATCGACCATCGACAGCATCGGGTTGGGCAGATTCTGCGGTTCCTGAAACTCGAAATTGAAATCGGCTTCGGCGAGTACCGGTGCGATCTTCTCCATCCGCTCCAGCGCCTTGACCCGGCTCTGTGCCTGCTTGGCCTTGCTCGCCTTGGCCTTGAAGCGGTTGATGAAGGATTGCAGGTGGGCGATCTTTTCCGCCTGCCGTGCCATCGTTGCCTGCTGCAGCAGCATCTGCTCGGCGCGCATGTCCTCGAATTTGCTGTAATTGCCGCCGTAACGCACCAGCTTGCCGTTATCGATATGCAGCGTCACCTGCGTAATCGCATCGAGGAATTCGCGGTCATGGCTGATCATCACCAGCGTACCGGGATAGCGCCTGAGCCAGGCTTCGAGCCAGACCATGGCATCGAGGTCGAGGTGGTTGGTCGGTTCGTCGAGGAGCAGGATGTCGGACGGGCACATCAGCGCCCGCGCCAGTTGCAGACGCATCCGCCAGCCGCCGGAAAAGCTGTTCACCGGCTCCTGCAACTGGGCCACCGAGAAGCCGAGGCCGAGAATCAGCGCCTGGGCGCGCGACTCGGCATCGTGCTCGCCGGCATCGTGCAGCGCCATGTAGGCCTCGGCCATGCGCATGCCATCATCGCTGGCCTCAGCGGCGGCAACCTCGTTGCGGGCGGCGAGCAGACGGCTGTCGCCGTCGATGACGAAATCGGTCGCCGGCTGGTCGGTTTCCGGCATGTCCTGCGCCACCTGCGCCATGCGCCAGGTGGCTGGCATCGAGAAATCGCCGCCATCTTCGTGCAGGCTGCCATTGAGCAAGGCGAAGAGCGTGGACTTGCCGGCGCCGTTGCGGCCGACGAGACCAACTTTTTCACCAGGGTTGAGGGTGACCGATGTCTTGTCGAGCAGCACCTTGGAGCCACGGCGCAGCGTGACGTTTCTGAGAATGATCATGTCGGGTTCCAGAGGCGGCGCCAGCGGTGCGCCGCGAAATTCAGGCGGGGAGCATGTCGCCGTCGAGGTAATACCAGCGACCGTCCTCGCGGACAAAACGGCTCAGTTCATGGAGTCGATGGCCGCGACCGGCAATGCGGTAGCGGGCGACGAATTCGACGGTGGCGTGGCTGTCGTCCTGCTGCTGATGGCGCCTGACCGCCAGCCCCAGCCATTTCGTGCCGTCCGCTTCAATATCCAGTTCGCTCGGCCGCGTCGTCGGATGCCAGGTGGCGAGCAGGTAGTCCTCGAATTTCAGCACATAGGCGCTGTAGCGCGAGCGCATCAGGGCTTCTGCGGTGAACGCGGAAAACTGCCCAAAATGTAGCGGGCCGCAGCAGGCCGCATAGGGCTTGCCGCTGCCGCAGGGGCAGTCGGCTGACGCCTTCATGCCTCCCACGGCGGGGTCAGGTTGGCGGTGGCGCCGGGAGAGGCAGCGACCGCCTGAGCGGCATCCGCCCCCTCGACGATCTCGCCACCCAGCGCTTCGATCAGTGCCGGCAGGAAGCGGCTCAACTCGCCCGTCATCAGCGCGAAATCGGCATCGAACTGCTCGTCGGCGTGTTCGGCATTTTTCTCGGCTTCTTCCTTGAGCAAATCCAGGAAGGCGAGGCGCTTGATTTCCAGCTTTTCAGTGAGGACGAAGGAAATCCGCTCGTCCCAGGTCAGGGCCAGCTTGGTCGGCAACTTGCCGGCTGCGAGGTGGGCCTTGATCTCGGCGCTGACTTCATCGTTCAGCGGATGGCGCACATAACGCACCGCCGATTTTTCTTCACCCACTGCCTTCAACTCGCAGTCGCGGTCGATGGTGAAGCCGGCGGGGGCCTCACCGCCGGCCAGCCAGTCGGCCATCGCCGATTGTGGCGAGAGCTGGGTATGCAGCAGTTTGAGCGGCAGCTCGTCGAGACAGAAGCGCAGATGCTCGACCACTTCCTCGGCCTTGCCCTGGGTGCCGGCATCGACAATGAACCAGCCGTTCTGCGGGTCGATCCAGACGAAGGTGCTGCGCTTGCGTGTGAAGGCGCGCGGCATCAACTCCTCGGTGACACGCTCCTTGAGTTCGCGCAACTGCTTGCGGCCCGGTGCGTAGCCTTGGGTTTCGGTCAGCACTTCGGCCCGTTCGCGGACTTCGTCATTGACTACCGACGACGGCAGCAGGCGCTGCTCGGTCGCCAGCGACAGCAGCCACTGGCGGTTGTTGGCGTAAATCAGCGCGCCATCTTTACGTGGCGCCACCCAGCCACGCGACATCGGCTCGTGGCTGGCGCATTTGGCGAAGCCACCGCGGGCCAGTTGCTCGTCCAGCTTGGCGAGGTCGATGGCCCAGGGCGCAGGCAGGCGATAAATTTGCAGATTCTTGAACCACATGTTGCGGGTATTCCTGAAGGCGCCAGTCAGCGCTTGATGAAAACGAGATCCCAGACGCCATGCCCGAGGCGCAGGCCGCGGTTTTCGAACTTGGTCAGCGGCCGGTAGTCGGGGCGCAGCGCGAAGCCGGCAAGGCCTTCAGCACGGTCGGCTTCGAGTGCGGCCGCCAGTTCGGTCGCGGTCGGGTTGGCGACGCTGTTCTGCAAGCTGGATTCACCTCCCAGCACTTCCAGCATCTGCAGCGCGTAGTTTTCCCAGTCGGTAGCACAGTGAATGTAGCCGCCGGGCTTGAGGCGCGAGGCGAGCAATTCGACGAAGGGCGGCTGGATCAGCCGGCGCTTCTTGTGCCGCGTCTTGTGCCACGGGTCGGGGAAGAAAACGTGGATGCCGTCGAGCGAGCCTTCCGGCAGCATGTCGCGGACAACCTCGACGGCATCATGGTTGCCGATGCGCAGGTTGTTCAGGTTCTTTTCGGCGATCAGCTTGCACAGCGCGCCGACCCCCGGCACGTGCACTTCCAGCCCGAAAAAGTCCTTCTCCCGCATCGCCTCGGCGATGCGTGCAGTGGTTTCGCCCATGCCGCAGCCGATTTCGAGGATTTTCGGCGCGTTCCGGCCGTAGACCGTAGTCAGGTCAATGGGCGACGGCTGATACGGAATGCCGATCTTCGGCATCATCTCGTCGAAGTAGCGGTGCTGCGCCTCCGACATGCGGCCGGCGCGGCGGACGAAGCTCTTGATGTGGCCATGGCCATGACGGCCGGCCATGTACTCGCCCTCGTCGCCTTCGGCGGCGGGATGGATCAGGGGGGCGCCGCTCATGAGCCGATCAGTCCGCTGGTCGGCGACGATGGGTCGGCCGAGTAATATTTGCGCGCCATCCGGCCCGCCAGATAGGCCTCGCGGCCAGCCTCGATACCCTTCTTCATGGCCGAGGCCATCAGCACCGGATTCTTGGCGTGGGCAATCGCGGTATTCATCAGCACGCCGTCGCAGCCGAGCTCCATGGCGATGGTGGCATCCGAGGCGGTGCCGACGCCGGCGTCGACGATGATCGGCACCTTGGCGTTATCGATGATCAGACGTAGGTTCCACGGATTGACGATGCCCATGCCGGAGCCGATCAGCGAGGCCAGCGGCATCACCGCGACGCAGCCGATCTCTTCGAGCATCTTGCACTGGATCGGATCATCGGCGCAGTAGACCATCACCTCGAAGCCTTCCTTGACCAGCGTTTCGGCGGCCTTCAGGGTTTCCGGCATGTTCGGGAAGAGGTTGGTCGGGTCACCGAGCACTTCCAGCTTGCACAGCGGATGGCCGTCAAGCAGCTCGCGCGCCAGACGCAGCGTGCGCACCGCGTCGTCGGCGGTATAGCAGCCGGCGGTATTCGGCAGGATGGTGAATTGCGATGGCGGCACGGCGTCAAGCAGGCTGGGCTGGCTCGCATCCTGGCCGATATTGACGCGACGGACAGCGACGGTGACGATCTCCGCCCCCGAGGCGTCGATGGCAGCGCGGGTTTCGGTGAAATCCTTGTACTTGCCGGTACCGACCAGCAAACGGGAACGATACGCCTTGCCGGCAATGGTCAGTTGATGCATGTCTTTACCGTGAAATATGGAAGTCAAAAAGCTCAGCCGCCGCCAACGGCGACAACGATTTCGAGTTGATCGCCGGATGCCAGGGCCGTGGTCGCGTGCTGACTTTTCGGGACAATTTCGCCGTTGCGTTCAACGGCAATACGCTTGCCGGCGTAGCCCAACAATACAATCAGGCCGGCAACGGTCAGGGCTTCGGGGAACTGGCGGGCTTCGCCATTGATCTTGATATCGAGCATCCCGCTATTTTAGCAAGCCACGCGGCTTGCGCGGGGCGCCGGCGAACAGGCGATCGTAAAGGGCATTCGGCAACAGGCGCAGCAGCTTGGCGACCACGCCCATCTGCCAGGGAATGACCGTATAGCTGACGCCGCGGGCGATGGCCGCGGCAAAACGTTCAGCAGCCTTGGCCGCCGGCAGCAAAAATGGCATGGAATACGGGTTCACCGCAGTCATCGGCGATTCGATATACCCCGGCGCGATGGTCACCACCTTGATGCCGTAGGGCCGCATTTCAAGGCGCAGGCTTTCGAGGTAGCTGATGGCCGCCGCCTTCGAGGCCGAATAAGCCTCGGCCCCGGGCAGGCCGCGAATGCCGGCAACCGAGGCGATGCCACACAACCGCCGCACACCGCCGGCCGCTTTCATTGCCGGAATGAAGGGCGCAAAGGTCGCCGCCATGCCGAAAACGTTGGTATCCATCACACGCTTGAAAACCGCGAGATCTTCTTCGTATTCCGTCAGCGTGCCTGCGGAAACGCCGGCATTGGCAATCACCACATCCGGCACCCCGAAGCGTTCAATGAAATCAACGGCAGCAGCATGCAAGGCGGGCGCATCGGTGACGTCCAGCGGATAACAGGCATGACCACCCCCCAGCCGGGCATTGAGGCCATCGAGAAACTCGCTACGCCGCGCCGCAAGTCCCAGCGTGGCGCCCTGTGCGGCGTAGTAAACGGCAAGCGCCTCGCCGATGCCCGACGAGGCGCCCGTGATGAAGACCTTCAGCGTCAATTACTTCTTGCCGGGTTTCTCGCTGCGCGACTTGGCGATCAGCTTGTCAGCAATCAACAGTTGCTCGTTGAAATCCTTGCCACCCACGAGGTACTTGCCTTCCACGGCCAGTGCCGGCACGCCCTGGATCTTGTAGGCCTGCGCCAGTTGATCACCACGACGGACCTTGCTCATGACACCGAAGGAATTGAAGGTGTCAGCAAACTTTTTGGCATCAACGCCCTTCTTGGTGACCCATTCGGTCAGGGTACGTTCGTCAAAAAGGTTAACGCGCTCGCCATGGATGGCCTTGAAGACATCAGTTTCAAGCCGGGCGAGGTCACCCGTGACTTCCAGAGTGTAGTAGAGCTTGGCAATGTTGGCCCAGGCCGCACGGCCGAAAGTGATCGGCACCTTGCGCACAACGACGTCGCCGGACTGCCTGGCGACCCAGTTGCCGAGGATCGGATGAAATTCGGCGCAATGCGGGCAACCGTAGCTGAAGAACTCCAGCACCTCGATTTTCGCCGCATCCTCGGTCGGCTGTGCCGGGCTGATCGGCGTGTAGTCCTTGCCGGCGACCTGCGCAGCGACGGGCAAGGCAAAGGCGACCGCAGCAACCAGCGCGGCACCGACGAAACTGCGACGAGCAAACTTCATGCGTGACTCCTTTTTTATTTTGACAACTGGGCGTCGATGCCGGATTTGGCCAGCTCGGCGCGGGTTTTGTTCATATCATCGACCCGGGTGTAGGGACCGACGCGCACACGGTACAGGGTTTTATCCTGAATCATCACCTGCTGCACGACAGCCTCCACTCCCATGAACGCAAGCTTGGCCTTTTGGTTGTCAGCGTCCTGCGCCGTGCTGAAGGAACCGGCCTGCAGGAAGAGCGGCGTCTTGCTTTCCTTGACCTCTTCCTTCTTCGGCTCCTCCTTCTTCACCTCATCTTTTTTCTCTTCCTTTTTCTCGGCGACCTGGGCGGTATCGGCCGGCTTGCCAGCCTTGTCGGGTACAGCATCCGATTTGCCGGGCAGGATGTCGTAAAACTGGAAGCGCTTCTCAGGCACGGGATCGCCTGGCTTACCCGGCAGCGCCACCGGCGCCGGCGGCTGCGCGCCATTGGCCGGCAGCTGCGCCGTCTCGGCCTTGACTGCCTGTACCTGCTTGTTGAAGGGCAGCGGCGACTGGTTCATGTACCAGACCACGGCAGCCGCGATCACGACACCGAGTACCAGCCCGATGAACATGCCGACGAGCGTTCCGCCGCCGGATTTTTTCTTCGCCGGCTGGACCTTGCGGGGCTTCATGTCACGACTCATGGGGGTTCCTTACATGGATTCCGGGCAGCTGACGCCAAGGATGGACAGACCGTTGCGGATCACCTGGCGAACGGCCGCGGCGAGCGCAACGCGGGCATCGCGCAGCTTCTCATCATCGACCAGCATGCGTTCGGCGTTGTACCAGCCATGGAACTCGCCGGCGAGATCCTTGAGGTAGAAAGCGATCATGTGCGGCGCCAAGTCGCGGGCCGCGGTTTCGATCACTTCGGGGAACTGTGCCAACTGATTGGCGATGGCCAATTCGCGCGGATTGCTGAGCAGCGACAGGTCGGCCTCGGCCAGCGCCGTCGGCTCGCCCAGCCATTGATTGACCACCGAGCAGATGCGAGCGTGGGCGTACTGAATGTAATAGACCGGATTCTCGTTGGTCTGGCTCTTGGCCAGATCGAGGTCGAAATCGAGGTGCTGGTCCGATTTGCGCAGCGCGTAGAAGAAGCGACAGGCATCGTTGCCGACTTCGCCGCGCAGTTCGCGCAGGGTGACGAACTCGCCGGAGCGGGTCGACATCGAGGCCTTCTGGCCATTGCGGTAGAGCACGGCAAACTGCACCAGCGCCACCTGCAGCTTCTCGGCGTCGAGATCGAGCGCCTTGACGGCGCCGCTGACGCGCGGAATGTAGCCGTGGTGATCGGCACCCCAGATGTTGATGACCTTGTCGAAACCGCGCTCGAACTTGTTCAGGTGATAGGCGATATCGGAGGCGAAATAGGTGTACAAGCCGTTTTCGCGCTGGACGACGCGATCCTTCTCGTCGCCGAAGGCGGTGGACTTGAACCAGCGGGCACCGTTCTGGACGTAGAGGTGGCCCTTCTTCTCCAGCAGATCGACGCAGCGGGCAACCAAACCCGTATCGTAGAGCGCCTTCTCCGAGAACCAGACGTCGAAATGGACACCGAACTGTTCCAGATCGTCACGGCAATCAGCCAGCTGTTCGGACAGGGCATGCTGATGAACGTAAGCCCAGTCCGGCCCGAGCAATTCCTTAGCCGTGGCGATCAGCGCATCGAGATGCAACTCGCGCTGCTGCTTGGCCTCGTCATCCGCACGGGCAGCATCGGGCAGCCCCGGGGTACCGGCGAGTACCGCCTCTGCGCTGCGGACGTACTTGTCGGCATGGGCATGCTTGAGTTGCGCCGCCATGTCGCGCACATAAGCACCCTGATAGGCATTGGGCGGGAAGGGCACGGAGACGCCATACTGATCGAGGTAGCGCAACCAGGTCGACAGACCGAGGATGTCCATCTGTCTGCCAGCGTCATTGACGTAATACTCACGCGTCACATCCCAGCCGGCGAAGGTAAGCAGGCTGGACAAGGACGCACCATAGGCGGCGCCACGGCCATGACCGACATGCAGCGGACCGGTCGGGTTGGCCGAGACGAACTCGACCTGCACCTTCTGCCAGCCGCCAAGGGTGGAACGGCCGAAGTTATCGCCTTCGCTCAGTACCGCCTCGACAACGCTGGTCTTGGTGCCGGCATCGAGCTTGAAATTGATGAAACCGGCGCCCGCCACCTCGGCATGCGTCACCAGCGCCGAGGCCGGCAATTCGGCCAGCAGCTGGTTGGCGATTTCACGCGGGTTCCTCTTTAGCGCCTTGGCCAGTTGCATGGCCAGATTGGTAGCGAAATCGCCGTGCGTCGGGTCACGCGGACGCTCCAGCTGGATCGGTGTATCGGCGGCGGCCGGGGCAACGCTGGCCAGCGCCTGTTGCAGGAGGGCGGTCAGCTGGGTTTTGACGTCTTGGGCCATTGATTCTCGGCAGAAAATAGCAAAAGCGCGATTATACGCTGTCGCTGCTCAAGATTTCGGCAAGCCCAGCGCAGCCAGCCAGATCGCCGTCTTTTCTGCCGGCCTACAGGCAGCATTGGCCGGGCTGGTCGACGGCAGACAGTGCATCGGCAACTCAGACAAGCCGGCATGTTGCGGGCGGACTCGGCGCTGAAACAGATCGCGTGCCGCGGCGCCGTTGAAGATGATTCGCCTGATGCTGCGGTGAACCTGAAAAAAGGCCGAAAAATCATTAACCTCGACCGAGCCGGCCTCGATCGCCGCATCCAGACTGCCTTGTCGGCGGCAACGGCCAACGACATCCCAGAGCGCGATGCCGGCGGCCTGCAGCCGCACCACCCGTTCGGCGTAAGGCAAATCGGGCGTTGCACCACAAACCGCCCCCATGATCGACCAGAAGGAATTCTGTGGATGGGCATAGTACGTGGCGGCCTGCAACGACGCCACGCCGGGCATGCTGCCAAGAATCAGAACCCGGGCGTCGGCCCGCGCCAGCGGCGGGAAGCCTTGCAGCATGCTGCTGGCTCAACCGCCAATGACGCGATTCTTGCCGGCGCGCTTGGCGAAATACATCGCCTTGTCAGCACGCTTGATCGCATCGTACCCGTCTTCATCGCAGGACAGCTGTGCAACACCGGCGCTGAAGGTGATCAGGATCTTCTCCTTACTTGAAAGGTAGAAGGCCTTGGTCAGCTCACGCTGCAGCCGGGTCATCGCCTCGATACCGTTTTCCAGCTTCGTGTCCGGCATCAGGATGACGAATTCCTCACCACCGTAGCGGGCGAGAGTATCGCTCGGGCGCATGTTGCGGCGAGCCACGTTGGCGAGGTGAATCAGCGCCTGATCACCGGCTTCGTGCCCGTACTGGTCATTGAGGCACTTGAAGTTGTCTATATCGAGCAGCGAAACCGACAAGGGCGTTTCCTTGCGCCGCATGCTGGCAATTTCACGCGCCAGCGCTTCGTCCAGCCCCTTGCGGTTAAGTGCATCGGTGAGCGGGTCGTGGCGCGCCATCGCGCTGGCACTGTCGAGTTCCATGTGCAACTGCACCAGTTCGGCCTCGGTCGCCTGCACCTTGACCTGCAAGGCTTTCAGTTGCTCCCGTGAGGACGCCGTTTCCTCGGCCATTGTGCGCGTCGCCGAAATCACATCCCTGAGCAATGGCGCCAGGTCCTCGATCCGCTTGACCTGCTCGATCTGGCGCGCGCCCTCCTCGATCCGCCCCTGAAAGGTCTCGCTCGACTCGTTCATCGTCCCCAGGCGCTCGATGAAGGCCGACAGCATCTGGCGCATTTCCTCCTGCGCCTCGACCGCCCGGCTTTTCGCCTCGCTCTGCTTTTCCATCACGTCGCGAAGGCGACGACCCATCTCATCCAGGTGACGGAGAGTCAGTGGCGGCGATACTGCGGCCAGCAGACCATCCACCTGCCCCTTGAGCCATCTATCGTCGATACTCAACTCACCGATGTTGGCGATGATCAGGTGCAGCAACCCAAGCAGCGACTCCTTGATTTCGGCCTGCTCCTCGGCGGCAAAGCTGGCCTGCAGGCTGAAAGTATTGAGTATCGCCTGCAGTGCCGGCACGTCTGCCGGGTTCTTGCGCAGCACATCGAGCAGGTCATGCGCTGCCACGGACACACGCCCACTCTCATCACCCAGCGCCGGCATGACCGACTCGACCAGTCGTGCCAGCCGATCTGCCAGCGAAACCGGCAAACCCGATGGCACAGTTGCCGCGGCAACCGCCAATGCGATGGGTTCGGGACGAAAACTACCGGCATTGGCAAAAGCCACCAGCGCCTCCTCAATACCCTGCCAGCTCCGCTTGCCGATAGCTACATCAAGTTGACCGAGGAAATTTTCCTGCTCTGCGTTGTGCGCCTTCAAGGCCATCGCAACATGCCGCAACGGGGCCTCAGGAAAAGGCACGATATTGGGCAAATTGGCGATTTCGTTATAACAGGCCTGGTAATTGGCCGGCGTCGGCGACAACTGACGAGCCGCCAGACGCTTCAGCGCCTCGCGTGCAATTTCGGAAGGATTCTTCGGTTCGTTCATAAATGCGATCTATCGAAATCTTGATCAATGCAGCGCCAACATCTTTTGGCAGAACAGTTTAGCCGATACGAGGATGCCCTTGGCAAGCTGCTTTAGCAGAATCGAAAAAACATCTGCGACTTGTCCGAGCATCATGGAAAAGTCGCGCACGCGAAGGACGGCGACGTGCGCCGCGTGTTAGGATTTCCGTTTAGCCCCTGCCGGGAATCGCATTTCTCGCCCGCCTCACTCATGCGCCTGTTTCGCCTGCTCAAGATCGCTGCTGTCGCCAGCCGTTTCGGCCTAGACGAAATGGTGCTCGAACACGAGCCGACCGGCCGCCTTGTTCGCCTTTCGAACGCCCTCCAGTTCTGGCGCACGCTGACAGCGCCGCGCGCCGAGCGCTTGCGTCTGGCGCTCGAAGCCCTAGGTCCGATTTTCGTCAAGTTCGGCCAGGTGTTGTCGACCCGCCGCGACCTGATGCCAACCGACATCGCCGACGAACTGGCCCGACTGCAGGATCGTGTGCCACCCTTCGATTCGGCACTGGCGCTGGCAGAAATCGAAAACGCCTACGGCCGGCCAGCGCACGAGATGTTCGCCGAGTTCGATCCGGTACCGGTGGCCTCAGCCTCGATCGCTCAGGTGCACTTTGCTCGGCTGCGTGACGAGGACGGTGGCCACGAAGTCGCAGTCAAGGTACTGCGCCCGAACATGCTGTCGGTCATCGAGCACGACCTGGCCTTGATGGACAATTTCGCGCTTTTGCTCGAAAAACTCTGGTCGGACGGCAAGCGACTCAAGCCCAGGGAAGTGGTCGCCGAATTCGCCAAATACCTGCGCGACGAACTCGACCTGATGCGCGAGGCGGCCAACGCCTCGCAATTGCGGCGCAATTTCACCGACTCCAAGCTGCTGATCGTGCCGGAGGTGCATTGGGATTTCTGCACCTCGACAGTCATGGTCATGGAACGCATGCGCGGCACGCCGATTTCGCAGATCGACAAGCTGCGTGCCGACGGCATCGACCTGTCGCGCCTGTCCGAAGCCGGCGTCGAGATCTTCTTCACGCAGGTATTCCGCGATGGTTTTTTCCATGCCGACATGCACCCGGGCAACATTTTCGTGCATGCCGACGGCCGCTACATCGCGCTCGACTTCGGCATCGTCGGTACGCTCACCGATACCGACAAGAATTATCTGGCGCAGAACTTCCTCGCCTTTTTCCGTCGCGATTACAAACGCGTCGCCGAGGCGCACATCGAATCAGGCTGGGCGCCGAAAGACACCCGTGTCGACGAATTCGAAGCCGCCATCCGCGCTGTCTGCGAGCCGATTTTCGACCGGCCGCTGAAGGACATTTCCTTCGGCAAGGTGCTGCTGCGCCTGTTCCAGACCTCGCGTCGCTTCAATGTCGAGATCCAGCCGCAGCTGGTCATGTTGCAGAAAACCCTGCTCAACATCGAAGGCCTCGGTCGCCAACTCGACCCGGAACTCGATCTCTGGAAAACCGCCAAACCTTTCCTCGAGCGCTGGATGAGCGAGCAGGTCGGCTGGCGCGGTCTGCTGCGCAATTTCAAGCACGAAGCGCCCTACCTCGCCCGCACGCTGCCTCAATTGCCGCGCCTCGTGCATCAATCGCTGGCGCAGGGCCCCAAAGCTGACCTGCAGCCGCAGCTGGAGCGCCTGATCGCCACCCAGCAACAGCAGAACCGCTGGCTGATCATCATTGCCCTGCTCCTGACCGGACTGCTCGGCGCCCTCCTTTACTAAGCGCTTCATGTCCGGCATCACCCTGCAGAGCTTCACCGAAGACGACATCATCGACTGGCTGGGCGAAGGCGAACTCGCCAAGGGCCGCGCCTATGTCGACCTGGTCACCGACATCCGCATCGACGAGCAGGAAGTCTCGGCCACCGTCCCCGGTTCGGCTCGTCGCCCCTACCGCACCAGCGTTTTCCTCGCCAGCAGTGCCAGCGGCAAGCCCCTGCTGCTCAGCCGCTGCACCTGCCCGGTCGGCAGCCGCTGCAAGCATGTCGCGGCGGTGCTGCTGAAAACCATCGAGGAACGCAACCCGAAGGTAAGACTGAGCAGCAGCGTCCTCTCCTGGGTCGAAGACCTGCGCCGAGCATCGATCGCCGTCGCCAAGAAAAAGGCGCGACCGGCCGGTGCCCGCCAGCAGCTGTTCTACATCCTCAAATGGACCGCCGACCGCCGTCAGGTCGGCGTCGAGCTGCGCAAGGGCAAGTACCCGGAAAACGCCGAGGAATGGTGGAAAGTCGAGCGTGCGCTGGTGACGCCTCCACAGTTCGTCAATGAAGACGACCTCGCCATCCTGCGCCTGATCTGGGCAGACCGTGGCCACGAGAGCAGCCTGCGCGCCTATGGCCTCGGGCCGCGACACGGCGCCGAGATCCTGCAGAAAATGGCCGACACCCACCGCCTGTACCCGGCCGATGACCTGGGCCTGCCGCTTAATGCCGGCAGCGAGCGGCCTGCCACCGTCGGCTGGCAAATCGACTCACAAGGCTTCCAGCGCCCCTACCTCAAGGCCGACCCCGCGGCCGAGCTGGTCGTCGCCGTCAATCCGCCCTGGTATGTCGATCTCGCCGAGGGCGAGACCGGCCCGCTACAAGTGGCCGGCAACCCGGCGGTCATCGGTCGCCTGTTCTCCCTGCCGCCGCTGTCAGGCAAGGAAGCCGCTCTGGTGGCCGAAGCCCTTTCCGAACTGGCACCCGAACTGCCACTACCGGCAGAAGATGCCAGCGCCCGCCTGCGCCTGATCGACGCCCCGCTGCAGCCGGTACTGCAACTGGAAACCCTGAGCACGCACGGTCACCGCAGCTGGCGCGCCTACCCGTCGAGCTTCAGCGGCGGCCCCTTTGATGTCGCCCGCGTCGTCTTCCGCTACGCCGACGCCGAAATCCGCCCCGACCAAAAGCAGGAATTTCTGACACTGCCAGATGGCGAGACCGTCCGCCTCGCCCGTCGCGAGGATGCCGAAAGCCGCGCGCTGGCAGCACTGGCGGGCAGCGGGCTGCAGAAAGTACCGCCCTATACCCTGCACACTTTCGGCAGCGCGCCGGAAGGTATCTATGGGCTGGCCAGCGAATCGGCGTGGCCAGGCTTCATGCAGCACGCCATCGCCGAACTCCGGCAGGCCGGCTGGCAAGTTGAGTTTCCCGAGGATTTCCGCCACCACGTCATCGACATCGACGACTGGGAGGCCAACCTCGTCGAGACTGAAAACGGCTGGTTCGATCTCGACATGGGCATCGTTGTCGAAGGTCAGCGACTGCCGCTGGCGCCGCTGCTGGCGGCCTTGTTCAAGCGCGATGCGCGCTGGCTCGACTCGCTGGCGCTGTCCAACATTCCGGACGACGAGGGCGTCGAACTGCTCACGCCATCCGGTCGCCGCCTGCGCGCGCCGGCCGCACGCCTGAAACCGCTGGCGTCGACACTGATCGACCTCTTTGACGGCTTTACCGGCGGTAATACCCTGAGCCTGTCGCGTTTCGACGCCCCGCGTCTGAAAGCACTGAGCAGCGACTTGAGTCGCTGGCAGTTCCGCGGCGAGAGCGACATCATGGCGCTCGCCGAACGTCTGATCGCGGCACAGGGGATCCGCGACGTGCCCACGCCGGCTGGACTCGGCCTGCAACTACGGCCGTATCAGGAAGAAGGCCTGGCCTGGCTGCAGTTCCTGCGCGAGCACCAACTCTCCGGCATCCTCGCCGACGACATGGGCCTGGGCAAAACCGCACAGACGCTGGCCCACCTGCTGGTCGAAAAGGAAGGCGGCCGCCTCGACAAGCCGGCACTGATCATCCTGCCGACCTCGCTGATCTTCAACTGGAAGACCGAAGCCGCCCGCTTCGCACCGGCGCTGTCGGTACTTTCGTTGCACGGGCCGGAACGCAAGGCGCGTTTTGCCGATATTCCCGAGCACGACGTGGTACTCACCACCTACCCGCTGCTCTGGCGCGATGCCGACGAGCTGATGCAGCACAGCTACCACCTGCTCATCCTAGACGAAGCGCAGACGGTCAAGAATGCCCAGAGCCAGAGCGCAGAAGCCGTCCGCAAGATCGACGCCCGCCACCGCCTGTGCCTTACCGGCACGCCGCTGGAGAACCATCTCGGTGAATTGTGGAGCCAGTTCGACTTCCTGCTGCCCGGCTTCCTCGGCAGCAGCAAACAATTCACCCGCTTCTGGCGGACACCGATCGAGAAGCAGGCCGACACGCGCCGCCGCGAACTGCTCGCCCGCCGCATCCGCCCCTTCATCCTGCGTCGCAAGAAAGAGGATGTCGCGCAGGAGCTGCCGCCAAAGACCATCATTGTCCGCAGCATCGAGCTTGAAGGCGGCCAGCGTGATCTCTACGAAACCGTGCGCGCGGCAATGGACGCCAAGGTGCGCGATGAGATCGCCAGCAAGGGTTTTGCGCGCAGCCAGATCGTCATCCTCGACGCCCTGCTCAAGCTGCGTCAGGTCTGCTGCGACCCGCGTCTGGTCAAGGCCAACGCCGCCCGCAAGGTGAAGGAGCGCGCCAAACTCGACCTGCTGATGGCGATGTTGCCGGAACTGGTCGACGAAGGCCGGCGCATCCTCGTCTTCTCGCAATTCACCAGCATGCTGGCACTGATCGAGGACGAACTCAACGCCACCGGCATCCCGTATGCACTGCTCACCGGCGACACCGTCGACCGCGAATCGGCCATCCGCAACTTCCAGGACGGCCAGGTGCCGATCTTCCTGATCAGCCTCAAGGCTGGCGGCGTCGGCCTCAACCTGACGACCGCCGACACCGTCATTCACTACGACCCGTGGTGGAACCCGGCCGTCGAGAACCAGGCCACCGACCGCGCCCACCGCCTCGGCCAGGACAAGCCAGTGTTTGTCTACAAGCTGATCGTCTCCGGCAGCATCGAGGAAAAAATTCTCGCCCTGCAGGAACGCAAGGCCGAACTCGCCGCTGGCATCCTCTCCGAGGATCACACCGTCGACGTCAAATTCGGCACCGACGACCTTGCTGCGCTGTTCGAACCACTGCCGAGCTGATCCCGATTATCGCGGCTTTTTCGCGTTCACCGCAGACGTCGGGCTACAATCGACCGCATCAGAAAATACTTATGCGAGAGATTCATGCGCCGATTGCTTGCCCTGCTTGTCCTTGCTCTCACCAGCAGTCTGGCACAGGCCACTGACTGGACCGTGCGTCAGCGCACTGCACAGCCTTTCGCCGATGTCCGCGACGCGCTGACGCTGGCGATTGAAAACCGTGGACTGGTAATCAACTACACTTCGCACATCGCCGACATGCTCGCCCGCACCGGGTCCGACATCGGCGCCAGGAAGCAGGTCTTCGGGCAGGCGGAGATCATCGAGTTCTGTTCGGCGAAACTGTCACGGCAGATGATAGAAGCCGATCCGCACAACATCGTGCTTTGCCCCTTTGCCATCGCCATCTACACCCTGCCCGGCGATGACAAGCACACCTGGATTTCATGGCGACGGCCACAGGGCAGCGCGGCGACGATCGTCGAACCGCTGCTGCGCGACATCGCAGATGAAGCCGGACGCTGATTACCCGGCCGACGGGTTCGCGGCCTGCTGCCGCAGCCAGTAGCGCAGCGCCCGGCACAGCACTGCCGGCTCGACCGGTTTGGTGATGTAATCGTTCATCCCCGCCGCCAGACAACGCGCGCGATCATCGGCAAAGGCATTTGCGGTCATCGTCAGGATCGGCACCTGCGCGCCGGCTGGCTGGGCCCGAATCGCCATCGTCGCCCCCAAGCCATCGAGGCGCGGCATCTGCATGTCCATCAGGATCAGCGCGTAGCGCTCGGCAGCCACCCTCTCCACGGCCTCGACGCCGTCGGCGGCGGTATAGCCTGCCAAGGCGTGGGTTGCAGGCAAGATAAACACCTTCCAGATCCTTGACCCTGACCAGATCGGGGATGGTCGCCAACAGCGTACGCAGGAAAGCTCGTTCGCGCTCGACATCAACGAGAGCCTGGGCCAGATCGCCCTCAAGCTGCACCCGGACATTTTCAGCCTCCCGGCACAGCAACAGTGTCTTGCCCAGCTTGTCGAGCAATGGCTGGAAAACCTCGGTCAGGGGAAGGCTGCTCTCGGGCTTGCCGGACGCCAGCAGCAGGCTGAGGCTCGCTGACACAGGCAAGCAAAGGGCATGGGAGTACGTGGTCCGCGTCGGTAGCGCCTGCAGCGCCGTCTTATCCGCGACCAGGCAAACCCGGGGTTCGAGCAACTCCAGTGGCAACGGCAGAGGCTTGTCTTGGTGTTCAGTCAGCTCCCAGTCGCCGATGGCCAGCAGCAATTGGCGATCGGCGCCCTCACATTCGACAGCCAGTCGAGCCGGAAAGCCGGTTTGGAAAGTAGGCGTTGCAGCGTGCGCTGCAGGAGGCGGTTCGAGTCGTGTTCGCTGCTGATGGTCAACGAGAAATCAGCATGCTGGCGATGTGCGCCAGGAGGCCATCAAAAGCCAGAGCCAGCAAGGGGCGTTCGAGCGGCGAATCAAAATGTGTCAGGCTACTGCGGACGGATGCCGCTATGCGTGCGGTCTCCGAGCCCGCATCGGCACCCAGCCCTTCAATGAGAAAGGTCGGCGTCCCCGGCGCCAGCGGCAACAACCCGCCCCCCTGGCGGCTGAACTCACCAGTAACAATCAACTCGGGAAAAATTGCCCCGACAAGGCGAAGCCTCTGCACCGAACAGGCTGCAGGCAGCAAAACGAGGAGCGGGGCATCAGGAGCAAGCGCAAGTCAGGTAAGCGCATTGGGAACCGATACGGCATGCAACTCGGCAAGACAACGCATGACGACTCATTGATCCGTGGAAGCAGTATAGCCCTCTAAAGCCCATGCGAAAACACCAAATTCACCATCATTGACCCAAATCAGGCCAGCAAGGGCGCAGCTTCGATCCGGGCAAGCAACCCGCGTAGCGCATGTAAGACTGACTGTTCGCGGACGGCTGCACGATCGCCGGCAAAGCTGCAGGTCTGCGCCTCACAGCCACCTTCACGCTGCGCCCAGGCAAAGCAGACGGTGCCGACCGGCTTCTCCGGGGTACCACCGCTGGGGCCGGCGATACCGGTGATCGCAAGCGTCCAGTCCGCCCGGCTATGGGCAATTGCCCCCTGGGCCATGGCGCGCGCAGTGGCTTCCGAAACCGCGCCGTGGCGTTCGAGCGTCACTTCCGGCACGCCGAGCATGTCGACCTTCGCGGCGTTGGAATAAGTGACAAACCCGCGGTCAAACCAGCCCGACGAGCCGGCAATGGCGGTCACAGCCTGCGCTACCCAGCCACCGGTGCAGGATTCGGCGGTCGCCAGCCATTCGCCACGCGCCAGCAAGACGCGCCCCAAGGTTTCGGAAAGTTCGAGCAGATCGGCCATAATGCGGCATCCTAACACGCAGCCCACAGCCTCACCGACATGCCCCGCCCCCGCGACAAAATCCGGGATTTCTCCGGCAAACGCTGGCTTAACGTCGCCCTGCGGACACTGCACGTCTGCGGCATCATCCTGCTCGGCGCTTCGCTGACCGGCGCGGCACCGCCACTGTTGGCCGTAGTGCTGACGGTAATTTCCGGTGGCCTGATGTTCGCCATCGACCTTTGGGCCAACCCCGGCCATATCCGCGAAACGGCTGGTTTTGGCGTGCTGGTCAAATTGCTGCTGGTCGGCGGCATGGCCCTTTCTCCAGCCATCGCCGGGCCGCTGTTCTGGCTGACGGTGGTGGTCTCCACCCTGCTCTCGCACGCCCCCGGCGGTTTTCGCCATCGTCGGCTGTTCTGAGCGTCACACTTCATTACGAATCTTCAAACAAGCGTACACCCATTGCCGATACGATAGGCTCTCCATTGTCAGGAGGACCTCATGGGCATTATCTGGACCATCGTGCTGGGTTTCGTCATCGGCGACATCGCCAAGCTGCTGCATCCGGGCAAGGAAAACATGGGCTTCATCATGACCATCCTGCTCGGCATCGCCGGGTCATTCACCGCCGGTCTGGTCGGTCAGCTGCTGGGCTGGTACCAGGCGGGCGAAGGCGCCGGCTTCATCGCTTCGGTGATCGCCGCCATTGGTCTGCTGGTCATTTACGACCGCCTGCGGGGCGGTCCGGCCACGGGTGGCTGAAGCCACACTCAATCCCGGTGACGGCATCGCACCGGCAGCCGATGCCAGCACCGACCTGCGCCGACAATGCCGTCAGCTGGCCGGGCTGCGTCTGGGGGTCATGGAGGCCGCCCGCCTGGTCCCGCTGGCCGGCCAGCTGGTGGCCGCGGGCATCGGCTACCGGACGGTCAATACTGTCGCCAAGCGCCATATCGACCAATGCGAGCGACTGCTCGCCGAACTGAACAAGGAAGCTTTCCGCCATGAGTAAATTCCACCGCCTGACCCTTGCCGGTCTGTTTGGCCTGGGCATATCCGCCACGGCGCAGGCCGGTACGCTGGTCAACCTCAGCGCCGAAGCCAGCCGGCCAGCGCCGAACGATGAAATCCACGCCATGGTCTACACCGAAGCCACCGGCAACAACCCCGCCGAGCTGGCAAAGCGCGTCAATCAGGCGCTGGCCGACGCGCTGAAGGTCGCCCGCGGTCAACCCGGAATTTCGGCCAAAACCGGCAGTCAGTCGACCTACCCGTTATATGGCCAGAATCAGCGCATCGAGAACTGGCGGATGCGCGCCGAGCTGCAACTGGAATCCCGCGACAGCGCCGCGCTCTCGGAGATGCTCGGACGCCTGCAGCAGATGAAACTGGCGGTCGGCCATGTCAGCCAGCAGGTCTCGACTGAAAGCCGCCGACAGGCCGAGGACGGCGCAACGCAGGATGCGATCCGCGCTTTCGAGGCACGCGCCAAGGTGATTGCCGGCGTGTTCGGCAAGAGCTACCGGATCAAGCAGATCAGCGTCCAGCAGAATGGCGGCCCGCCGCCGATGCCGATGCTGCGTGCCCGCGGCGCCGCAATGATGGCGGAAGCCGCACCGGTGCCGATCGAGGCCGGCGAGAGTCTGGTCACCACCAGCATCAGCGGCCAGATCGAGTTCGCTGACTGAGGCCGGGGCGCCATTGCCCGCACGGGGCTAGAATGGCGTTTTCATCGTCCGGAAGAACGCCATGCAAAGCATCCTGATCATCATCCATGCCCCGCCCTATGGCAGCGAGCGCTGCCTCTCCGGCCTGCGCCTCGCCACCTCGCTGGCCGGCCGCGACGACAAGCCGGAAGTGCGCATTTTCCTGATGTCCGACGCCACCGTTCTCGGCCTGCCCAACCAGATCGACGGTGCTACCAACGGCCTGCAAGGCATGGTCGAGCAGCTCGTCGCGCTCGGCGCCGACATCCGCCTCTGCCGCACCTGTGCGCTGGCCCGTGGCCTAGGCGAACTGCCGCTGATCCCGGGCACGGCCATCGGCACGCTGGCCGAACTCGCTCAGGCCACACTCGACGCCGACAAGGTCGTCACTTTCTGACCGCCTGGGGTCAACACGGTAAAATTGCCGTTTTTTCCCGGAAACACGCTGCGATGAGCTTTGCCGACCTCGGCCTCTCCGCGCCACTGCTGCAGGCACTGGCCCAACTTGGCTACCCGGCGCCGACGCCGGTGCAACAACAGGCCATCCCCGGCGTGCTTGCCGGGCGCGACCTGATGGCCGCCGCCCAGACCGGCACCGGCAAGACCGCCGCCTTCGCGCTGCCGCTACTGCAACGCCTGGCGGCAGAAGAACAACGCGCCGGCAGCAACAGCATCCGCGCGCTGGTGCTGGTGCCGACCCGGGAGCTGGCTGAACAGGTGATGACCAGCTTCCGCACCTACGGCGAAGGTCTGCCGGTCAGCTGCTACGCCGCCTACGGCGGTGTCAGCCTCAACCCGCAGATGATGCGCATGCGCCGGGGCGTCGACATCCTGGTCGCCACCCCCGGCCGGCTGATCGACCTGTTCACCAAGAATGCCGTGAAATTTCGCGAGCTTCAGACGCTGGTGCTCGATGAAGCCGATCGCATGCTCGACCTCGGCTTTGCCGACGATCTCGACATCCTTTTCCAGGCCCTGCCGAAAAAACGGCAGACCCTGCTCTTCTCCGCCACCTTCTCTGACGAAATCCGCAGCATGGCCAAGGCCCGCCTGCGCGACCCGCTGAGCATCGAAGTCAGCCCGCGCAACACCGCCGCCAAGACGGTCACGCAATGGGTTGTTCCCTGCGACAAAAAGCGCAAAACCGAGCTTTTCCTGTACATGCGCAAAGACCGCGGCTGGGGACAGGTGCTGGTGTTCGTCAAGACCAAGAAGGGCTGCGACGAACTGGTCGGCCGCCTGCAGGCGAAGCAGATTGCAGCCGACACCATCCACGGCGACCGGCCGCAAGCCTCCCGGCTGAAGGCGCTGGAAGCCTTCAAGGCGGGCGAGGTGCAGATTCTCGTCGCCACCGACGTTGCCGCCCGTGGCCTCGACATCGACGACCTGCCGCAAGTCGTCAACTTTGATCTGCCGCTGCAGGCCGAAGACTACATCCACCGTATCGGCCGCACCGGCCGCGCCGGCGCCAGCGGCGAAGCGATCTCACTGGTCTGCGCCGACGAAGCACCACTGCTGGCGGCAATCGAAACCCTGCTCAAGCAAACCCTGTCGCGCGACGAAGAACCCGGCTTCGAGCCCAGCCATCGCCTGCCGCAGACCGGACCGGCTACCGGCGCCCCCAAACCGCCGAAAAAGCCGAAAACCGGCGGCAACCGCAAGGTTCCTGGCAACTGGGAAGGCTTCGATGACTTTGCCGCCGCCAAACCCAAACGGCCCGGGAATGCGCCACGGCCTGCGGGCCGTGCTCCTCGCCCGGCTGGCAAACCACGCGGCCGCTGAACCAAAATCAGGTGTCCGGGCTTTGCGGTTTTGTCATGGGGTGATACTCACGCGCCTGCCTGGACTTTTCGATTTTGACTGGACGCGGCCATTACCTGCCGTTGCCCCTGTGAGGTAGGCTGGAAATAGTGGAGTCCGACGGATCGTGTAATTTACGTTCTGGAGGATGAAGATGGAACGAATGCCGAAGGGGTTGTACTCGCCGGAGTTTCGGGCGGAAGCGGTCAAATTGGCCGAGCAGACGGGGATGTCTATCGATCGGGCGGCGAAGCAGTTGTCGATACC
>NKXK01000018.1 GCA_004379165.1 Rhodocyclaceae bacterium
GGCCACGCCGTTTGCAGATGGCGGGCTGTCTCGGGTATGTCCCGGCCATCCACGCCTGCTGCGCCTTTGTTGGCTTTTACCCGTTTCCACGCTTGCTGCAGGTTCTCTCTCGTCAGTGCTGCCATTAGCAACGCTGACCCTGTGCTTCCCGTTTCATGGCGCGGGCGTGTCGCTTCGTCGCGGGTGCTTGCGCGTGCGGCTTCACCGCTCACTACGGGCACCCGCCCCGATTTCTCGGGCATCTGACGCATGGCTTCACGCATCGACACGGCGTAAGGCACTCCTTCTCGTTTGGCCCTTCGCCCCATACCGGCAGCTACTATGGCCGCTGCTGACTCCTCCCTCCGTGACCACACGTCGCCCTTTCAGGCATGAGGCGAGGTCTCCCCAGGTAAGATCGCACTCCTTCTCTGCACAACCGCCGGATCTACGCCACTTCGCCTTGATCACGAGAGCTTCGCGGTTCTTTGCCCGCTCGCCCTGCTCGGCAACGCCTTCTATCCGGTTCTTCCCCCACAAGGGGAGGGGCCGAGGTGTCCATCGGCTCGCAGTTTATGCTCCACGCTTCCTTCCCACACTCAGTCGCCCTTATGCAGTTGCGCTTCACTTCGTTCGCTGTGATCAACTTACGGCGGGACTTGCACCCGCAGGAGCGCTGCCCATTCTGGGCGCACCAAAAGAAACAGGCCACCGTTTCCGGTGGCCTGTTTCTTTTCCAGACGAAAATCCCCCACGCTGACAGGCGGGGCGCGCATAGCCTAATCCGACAAGCTCAGCGCTCCATCGACTCAACCACCGCCAGCGCGGTCATGTTGACCAGACGGCGCACAGTAGCGGTCGACGTCAGAACATGGACCGGACGTGCCGCACCAAGGAGGATGGGGCCAATGGTCACCCCTTCGCCGCCGGTCATTTTCAGCAAGTTGTAGCTGATATTTGCGGCATCGATGTTAGGCATGACAAGCAGATTTGCCTCACCCCTGAGCGGCGAATCCGGATTCGCCTCGCGGCGAACAGCTTCGTTCAGAGCAGCATCGCCGTGCATTTCGCCGTCAACTTCCAGTTCATTGGCCGACATGGCCGAGACCAGACCAGCCGCCACGCTCATCTTGCGCGCCGACTCGCCAGTGCCGGAGCCGAAATTCGAGTAAGACAGCAGCGCCACTTTCGGATGGCTGCCGAAGCGCTTGACCTGCTCAGCGGCCATCAGGGTCATTTCGGCAATTTCCTGCGCCGTCGGGTTTTCGTTCACGTGCGTATCGCAAATGAACAGCGAACGGCCGGGCAACATCAGGTAGTTCATCGCAGCCAGGGTATTTACTCCGCTACGCTTGCCGATAATCTGACTGATCACCCCGAGGTGATGGCTATACTGACCGGTCATCCCACAAATCAGGCCATCGGCGTAGCCGAGCTTGAGCAGCATTGCCGCAATTACGGTCGGCTTGCGGCGCAGCGCCTCTTTGGCAATGGCCGGCGTCACGCCGCGACGCGACATCAGCTTGTGATACGCCATCCAGCACTCGCGGAAACGCTCGTCGGACTCGGGATTGACGATATCGAAATCGACGCCGGGCTTGATGCGCAGATTGGCCTTTTCCAGACGGTGTTCGATGACCGGCGGGCGGCCGATCAGGATCGGACGGGCAAAACGCTCTTCGATCACCACCTGCGCGGCGCGCAGGACGCGCTCGTCCTCACCCTCGGCAAAAATGATGCGCTTGCCCTTGGCCTGGCGGGCAGCCTGGAAGATGGCGCGCATGCCGACGCCAGTGTGATAGACAAACTCCGACAACTTTGCGCGGTAGGCGTCCCAGTCGGTGATCGGACGGGTCGCGACACCGGAATCCATCGCCGCCTGCGCCACAGCCGGGGCAATCTTGACGATCAGACGCGGGTCGAAAGGCTTGGGGATCAGGTAATCCGGGCCAAAATTCAGGTCATGGCCCGGGTAGGCCATAGCCACTTCGTCGGTCACTTCCGCTTCGGCCAGTTCGGCAATGGCGCGAACGGAGGCCATCTTCATCTCTTCGGTGATGCGTGTCGCGCCGACATCGAGCGCGCCGCGGAAGATGAAGGGGAAGCAGAGCACGTTGTTGACCTGGTTAACATAGTCGGAACGTCCGGTGGCGATAATCGCATCCGGACAGACTTCCTTGACCAGCTCCGGCATGATCTCGGGCGTCGGATTGGCCAGCGCAAAGATCATCGGCTTGCCAGCCATGGTCTTGACCATATCCTGCTTGACGACACCTGCCGTCGAAAGACCAAGGAAAACATCGGCCCCAATCATGGCGTCAGCCAACGTACGCGCGTCGGTATTTTGGGCGTAGCGTGCCTTGGTTTCATCCATGCCACCCGGACGACCAAGGTAGATCACGCCCTTGGAGTCGCAAACTGTAATGTTTTCACGCTTGACGCCCAGATCACACCACAGGTTGAGGCAGGAAATCGCCGCCGCACCCGCACCCGATACCACCACCTTGATTTCGCCGATCTGCTTGCCAACAATCTTCAGGCCGTTGAGCATCGCCGCAGCAGAAATGATCGCCGTACCATGCTGATCGTCATGGAAAACGGGAATATTCATCCTTTCCTTCAGCTTCTGCTCAATGTAGAAGCACTCGGGCGCCTTGATATCCTCGAGGTTGATACCACCGAGCGTCGGCTCTAGCGCGGCAATCATGTCGATCAGCTTGTCCGGATCGTTCTCGGCAAGTTCGATGTCGAAGACGTCAATTCCGGCGAACTTCTTGAACAGACACCCCTTGCCCTCCATCACCGGCTTGGAGGCCAGCGGGCCGATGTTACCCAGACCGAGCACAGCCGTGCCGTTGGTAACGACACCGACAAGGTTGGCACGCGAAGTGTATTCGGCAGCCGTCGCCGGATCCTCGACAATCGCATCACAGGCTGCGGCAACACCCGGCGAATAAGCCAGCGCCAGATCGCGCTGGTTGGTCAGCCCCTTGGTGGGGCGGACTGAAATCTTGCCCGGCGTGGGCCAGCGATGGTATTCGAGTGCTGCTTCGCGCAAATCCTTTTCCACGAAATCTCCTTGGCGTTCGGGTATAGGGAAAAACCCTGTAGGTTACTCCAAAGCCTGCCCACAGGAAAGCGTAATTATGAATTACAGAGTAACAATTGCAAGCAGCAAACCTGCCTCGCCAAAACGGTGGTGCCGGGCACGCTTACGCTGTGCCCGGCACCGGATCCTGCGAGCTCAGAAGCGGTATTGCAGGGTCAGCCGAAGGCTGCGGGGCTCGGTCGGGTGAATGTGGCGGTCGTATTGCGCCGCCGTCTCGCCCGGCAACTGGGATTCATACCAGTACTCGATATCGTTGGCCTTCCGATCGAAGAGGTTGTAGACATCCAGCGCCAGTAAGGCCTGCTTGTCGAAGCGGTAGCCGACACGCAGATTGGTAAGCGCGGACGGCTTCGAACGGACGGAGTTGTCCTCGATCAGCGGTCGCGGCCCGAAGTAGCGGAAGCGCACGGCGCCAAACCAGGGGCCGATCCGGTCCACGGTCACACCGAGGTTCGCAGTCGATGTCACGGCTCCCGGAATGTGATCGCCATCGGCACTGGAGTCGCGGAAGCGTGCATGCGACCAGGCCAGATCGGCATCCAGCGCCAACCAGTCATTCAGCACATAAAGGTTGGTCCACTCCACGCCGTAGTGGCGAGACGGTCGCGAGGCTTCGGTCGTTCCTGCATCGCCAACAAAGAGCAGTTCCGATGCCGCCTCGAGTTGCCAGGCTGCAAGCGTGGACTGCCATCCCGGAAGAATCTCGCTACGCAAGCCCATTTCGTAACCGCGGGTCCGCACGAGTGGCTTGACGCGATCGACCGCGTTCGTCGTGCCCGGCTCCTGCGTGATGGTCGTACCGCGCGCGTCGTTCGAGTGGAAGCCATGGCCGTAATTCAGATACAGCTCCGTCCGTTTCCATGGCCCGAACACGAGCGAGAATTTCGGCGTAACCATCTGGTCGCTTGCCGAACCCGAATTTGCTGCCTGACTGGCGTCCACATTAAAGTCATAGGCATCGCCGCGCAGCCCCGTAATCGTCCGCACCCAGTCCGTCCACCGCAGTTCGTTTTGCGCCCACAGCGACAGGCTACGCTGCGTAACCCGATCGACACGCGTCGTGGAAAGGGTTTCGCGCGCCTGAGTCTTGTAGAGACCAACCGGCCGGATCCAGTCTTGGCGGCCCTGCAGACCGATGCTGTTTACGACATCAAAGCTGCCCCAGCGAGCGCCCTGCTGATGCGAGGTCGAGAAGCCCCCCGCAGTCCGCCGTTCGCTCTGGAGGAACTGGTCGCCACTATTGCAGGTTCCCGTGTTATTGAAATCATCCAGGCAATAGGTAAAGTTCGACCACAGGTCCAGCCCGGATCGCAACACCCAGGCGTTAGCACGTGTCTGGCTGTTTTGACCGCGGGCGGCCCACTCGCCGGACAGACTGTAACGAAAAGTCTTGCCGCCCGTGGTCGAATCAAGGCTGCCAAAACGGTTCACCTGCCCGCTGTCGATGGCCCGCTGGGCGATCTGATCGGTTGAGGTCCACTTGCCGTTGTAGGCCATGCCGGTCACTGACCAGCCGTCGTTGCGTGAGCCCTGGCTATAACGGAGTACGCCGTTCAGTTTGCGATAGTGCTCGTCGACCTGCCATGGCCCATCGTTATGAAACAACTCCATCGCGTAGAGCAGCTTGCCCGGGCCGGCCTGCGGCGAGCCGGCAAGCAGGCTGCGGACATAGCCGTTCTGCCCCAGCGTCAGTTGCGCCAGCGACTTGTCCAACTGCCGGAAATAGTCGATCCGCGCCGCACCGGCCGACGAAAAATCGCCCTCCTCGGCGAAATACGGCCCCTTGCGATACGAGATGCGCTCGACCAGTTCAGGAATGAGGAAATTCAGGTCGGTATAGCCTTGGCCATGCGCATGCGTCGGCATATTGACGGGAACGCCGCCGATATAGGTTGCAAAATCGGTTCCATGATCGAGATTGAAACCACGCAAAAAATACTGGTTCGCCTTGCCGTCTCCGGCATGCTGGGTGACGATCAGCCCCGGCACCATCTCCATCGCCTCGCCAGGACGCAGCACCGGCACCGCCGCCAGGCGCTGACTGGACACGACCCCTTCGCTGCCGGCTGTAGCAATCCCCTCCAGATTCTCGCTCTTGGCACGCACCTCAACGGCAGAAAGCTCCACCGGCGACTGCGCGTAGGCCCCCGCCATCAGCAAAGCCATTTGTGAAGCGATAATTTTTCTTCTTAATTGCATGGCTAAAAAAACCGGCATTACCCGGCCCCTCCTGAAATCAATTCTTAAGCCACCGCCGGTCGTTGTGTCATCCGGACAGCAACAAAAAAACTCAGCGCGATAACCAGCACCAGCACGCCCCCGAAAATCAACTCCTTGCCCTCGCTCCAGGCATCAACCGCCGGCGACAGCAGTTTGGCGGCACCGAAAGCCGCTACCAACAGACTGATCGCGGACACCACCAGCCCCATGACCCGCGAAGCCACGAGCGCCACCTGGTCGGCACGAGCGATCAGGCGGGCGATCCACAGACCATTGATACCATCCGTCAACAACATGCCGGCCATGAACAGCGAGGCCAGCAGGAAAGCATGCCCCGCCCCCCCAAACTGGGTCGCGGTCAGCGCAAAAAAGGCCGCTTGCGACAGCGTGTCGAACGACAGGGCAAACAGTGCGCCGACCAGCGCAATCAATACCGGATGAGAGACGTGACGTAGGCGCCCCAGCCAGCGGCCTTTCAGACCAACCGGCAGCACCACCTGATCGGGACTCGTGCGCAATACAGCCGCCAGATTGAGGGAACCCAGCGCCACCAGAAAGGCAATCGAGATCAGGCTCCCCAGCAAGCCAAACCATTCCGGCACCTCCCACTGACCGGCCAGCGCCGAGACGCCGAGGGCAATCGCCATGACCACCACACCATGCCCCAGCGAGAACAAACTGCCGCAATAGCGGGCCAGGGCCGGACGCTGTCGGGCATTGAATCGGGTCAGCCCGTCGATGGTCGCGAGATGATCGGCATCGAACCCGTGCTTCATGCCGAGCACGAAAGTCAGGATCATCAACGACAGGAAATCGGTAGGCAGCGGGTCCATGGCAAACGTAAGATGGTTCTACGCATCTTCATACAAATAGTGTGCCAGGGCAATAAGTCATTGTTCGTATTGCCCCGCTCCGAGGAGAAAGTGGAAAAACGGTTAGTTACTTTCCACTGGCAGTGACAGCAGAAATTCCGCCCCCCCACCGTCGGCGTTGCCGGCCTGCAGCTTCCCACCATGACGATCAACAATGCCGTAGCTGATCGACAGACCAAGACCCGTACCCTGCCCAACGGGCTTGGTCGTGAAAAACGGCTCGAACAGGCGGCCCAGATTCTCCTGAGCGATGCCGGGGCCGTTGTCGGTAAAACGCAACCAGACCGTGCCGTCAGTTTCACCACCGCGAATGACCAGTTGCCCCTTGCTCAAGCCGGCTGTGGCATCAGCCGCATTCTGGATCAGGTTCATCACCACCTGTTGCAACTGCCCGGAAGACCCGAGACATGCCAGATTTGGCGGAATTTCGAGGTCGACCGCAAACCGCGCACCCGCGCTCTGCACCACCCAGCGTACCGAGCGCTCGACCACCTCATTGAGATTCACCCGTTCTGGCGTCATCTTGTCCACCGCCGAAAAACGCTTCAGTGCATCGACGATATCGCGCGTCCGTTCAGCCCCTTCGATCATGCCGTCAATCAGATGGGGCATGTCGGCGAGGATGCGATCGATGCGCAGATCGGCGCGCATTGCGGCCACTTCAGGTTCTTCCGCCGCCGGTGTGGCATGAATCGCCCCCAAATAGCTTTCAAGCCGGCCGGCGTAGCGCTGCAGCGACATCACGTTGCCGAGCACGAAGCTGATCGGGTTATTCAACTCATGCGCCACCCCGGCCACCAGACGGCCGAGCGACACCATTTTCTCGGCATGCAGCAACTGCCCCTGCGTGCGTTTCAGGTCATCGTGCGCCTGGCGCAGCGCCGAATAGGCTCGCCGCAACTCCCCTACCGGCCTGCCGGTGACGACCATGCCCATCAGCTTGCCGGTCTGCGACAGACGCGGCGTACAGTTCATGGATACCGGCACCGTCGCCCCGTCGCCGGTGCGCAGGAAAAATTCGCAGTCGTGAACGCCATCCTGACCAAAGCGGGCAAAAATCTCGCGGGCCTTTGCCCGCTCCACGTCATCAGCGAACAGGTCGAACAGCGAGGTATGCGCCAGTTGTTCGGCCTCCTTGCCAGCGATGTGGCACAGCGAAGGATTCACCTCCTCGATGACACCATGCCGGTTGCACACCACGAGAATGTCCGACATCGATGCCAGCACGCTCTCGATGAACTGGTGCGAAGCCTCAAGCGCCGCGTTCTTTTCTTCCAGCGCCACTTCGTACTGGAGGAGATCGTTGTAGACCTCGTCCATTTTCTGGATCACTTCAATCCAGGCCTGCTCGCCACCCGGCGGCAGTGGCGAGAGCGGCTCAGCGGGCGGGACGGTAGTGGACATGTGCCTCGCCATGTTCATCATGCGCGTGGTGGTGCTCCGCCTCGAGGGCGATCAGATTCAGATGGCCATGACGCACCCCGCTTTCGGCACTCAGTGCGTCGGCGAAGCGCCGGACATCGGCCGTGGGCCCGCGCAGGATCACCGACTCCAGACAGTTATCGTGATCGAGATGACTGTGCATCGCCGCCACCGTCAGGTCGTGGTGATCGTGCTGCAAGCCGGTCAGCCGTTCGGCCAGTTCGCGCTCGTGGTGGTTATAGACATAGGACAGGTTGGCAACGCAGTGGCCGCTGGGCGGCTCGCGCCGGCGATCGTGTTCGATCGCGCCACGGATCAGGTCACGTACCGCCTCGGACCGATTGACATAGCCGCGGGCGGCAATCAGTTCGTCGAACTGGCTTGCGAGCGACGCATCCAGTGAAATGGTGAAACGTTCCATCCTTTTGCTCCCTGCTAAAGTGCGCGCGGCGCCTGCCTGCTAGCATCATCCGCATCGCATTCTATCCCGAGCCGCCATGACTGCCACGCCCGACATCGAAACGCTTCGCAAGGCGCTGAAGCGCGTCGCCGACCCTGAAATTGGCACGAACATCGTTGATCTTGGCCTCATCTACCGGCTGGAATACGCCAATGGTCAGCTCGAGATCGACATCACCATGACCTCGCCTGCCTGCCCGATGGGTGACCTGATCATCGACGACATCCACGCCGAACTCGAGCGCCTCCTGCCCGCAGACATCGAAGTCAAGCTGACGGTCGTCTGGGATCCGCCTTGGCAGCCATCGATGATGAGCCCCGAATGCCGTGGCCGCCTGGGCTGGCAGGATGCCGGATAGTCCCCGGACGCCTTCGCCCGCCATGAACACCGCCCGCCCGCGAAGCACAGGCTACCGCCGCCTGCCCCTGCTGTTCTTTGGCATGCTGTCGCTGTTTGGTGGCCTGGCCGCCGGACTGGCCCGTCTCGGCTGGGAAGTGCCGACATTCGCCGCACAGGCCGCCGGCTTGCATGGCCCGCTGATGATCGGCGCCTTTTTCGGGACGGTCATCAGCCTCGAACGGGCGGTCGCCATCGGCGCCCGCTGGGCCTACCTGGCCCCGCTGGCTGCCGGCAGCAGCGGGCTGCTTCTATTGGCAGGCGGCCCGCTCGGGTCGGGGCAGGGACTGGCTTCGCTGGGCGCACTGGGACTGATCGCCGCCAGCGTCGTGGCCTTGCGCCGGCAAATGGCACTGCACACGGCCATCCTGACTTTGGCTGCCGTCTGCTGGCTCGCTGGCAACGCCTTGTGGATCAGCACCGGCAACCCCGCGCAGGCGACGCCGTGGTGGCTGCTTTTTCTCGTGCTGACCATCGCCGGCGAGCGGCTGGAACTGACGCGGATGCTGCCGACGCCAGCCCACGCCCGGACAATATTTGTCGCCATTGTGACAACGCTCACCCTCGCCGCGGCGCTTGCGGCCGATCGCTGGCTGGCCGGCGGCCTGCTCGCGATCGCCCTCTGGCTGCTGCGCTACGACATTGCCCGCCGCAATCTCAGTAGTGACGGACTGACCCGCTACATCGCTGTTTGTCTCTTCTCCGGCTACCTGTGGCTGGCACTCGCCGGGCTGCTAGGTCTGGGTGGCGCGCTGACCAGCGGTCACCCCGCCCGCGACCCGGCCTTGCATGCACTGGCGCTGGGCTTCGTGTTCGCCATGGTCTTCGGCCACGCGCCGATCATCTTCCCGGCGGTTACCCGCATCCGCATTCCCTGGCACCCGGCGCTCTATCTGCCACTTCTCCTGCTCCACCTGACGCTGCTGATCCGCGTCCTTGGCGGCACGCTCGGCCACTGGTCGCTGCGCGCCGGCGGCGGCCTGTTGAATGCGCTGGCGCTGGTCGCCTTCATCGCCACGGTGATCACGCTCGTCCACAAGGGCCGCTGAGCCGTCTGCGGTCAACACGAAAAACCGCCCAAAACCGGAAACCGCCCGTTTGTCGGGAACAAAACTTGCTGCGTTCAACCTGCGGCACCTTCGTGTCGTTATCCGGTCAACACGGGCAAGGAGGAAGTCATCATGGCAAACTCAGACATCCGACTCGCGGTCGCTGAAGAGCGCACCATCTATGACGTCAACGCCATCGAGCGCGCCCTCGAGGACGCCGCCGGCAGCCGCAACGAGGCACTGGCAACGCTCTACGAGAAAATGAAACAGCGCGGCGGCGGCCGTTTCCTGATCCGCCCCAGCGGCCCGGACATGATCGACGACCTCTACGACAGCTGCCCCAATTTCAGCGATGTCATCGACGACCTGAAGAAATACATCGCCCTGTCCGTCGCCGGCAACGAGCCGATGAGCTTCACGCCCATCCTGCTGCTGGGCGAACCCGGTATCGGCAAGACGCATTTCGCCCGCGAACTGGCCGCAAAGCTCGGTACAGGCCACGAATTCGTCTCGATGAGTTCACTCACCGCCGGCTGGATTCTCTCCGGCGCCTCGGCGCAATGGAACAACGCCCGCCCGGGCAAGGTGGCGCACACCTTGGTGCATGGCGACTTCGCCAACCCCATTGTGGTGCTTGATGAAGTGGACAAAGCCGGTGGCGATGCCCGCTACGATCCAATGGGCGCGCTGTACAGCCTGCTTGAAAAGGACACCGCCCGCGCCTTCAAGGATGAGTACATCGATATCGACATCGACGCCTCGCACATCCTCTGGGTGACCACCGCCAACGACGAGCGCAGCATTCCCGACCCCATCCTCAACCGGATGAACGTCTATGAAGTGCCACGCCCCGATCACGATGCCTCGATTTCGATCGCCCGTGCGCTTTACGCCGAGATCATCGGCGAGCACGACTGGGGCTTCCCCGACGAAATTGAAGCCAGCGTCCTCGAACGTCTCGCAGCCCTGCCGCCCCGCGACATGAAAAAGCGCCTGCTCGCTGCCTTCGGTACGACCAAGCTGGCGGGGCGAAACTGGCTGGAAGCTGCCGACTTCGACGCGCCCCGCATCGGTCGCAGCCGCAAGATCGGGTTTTAGCGTCGCCTGATCGGCTAACCCGCGCTCAATGCACCGTGCACACCATGCACGGGTCGAAGGAGCGAACGACATGCTGGACGGCGGGCGGTGCTCCCTCTCCCGCCGGCAGGCCAACGAGTGCAGCTTCGAGTGGCCCGGGCTGGCCATCACTGTCACGGGGAGAGAAATTCCACGTCGTCGGCGCGATGATCTGGTAGCGATCGATGCGGCCGCGGCGAATGCTCAGCCAATGGCCAAGGCTGCCACGTGCGGCTTCGGTCAGCCCGACGCCAACAGCTTCATCCGGCAGACTGCCGTGGGCGCAGAAGGGTTCACCCGGTTGCAGCGCCCGCACCCAGCCCTCCATCCTCGGCGCGACCAGTGCCAGTTCCAGCACGCGCGCTACAACGCGTGCGGTCACGCTGCCGCCGGCCTGCACCACAAGATCGCGCAGCAAGGGATGCCCGGCAACGACTTGCCGCGCCAGCGCCCCGACCTCGTAGACCTGGCCTTCGTAACGCGGTGCCTTGCACCAGGTGTACGCATCGGGCTTGTCGGCATCGACCAGCGTCTCGCCTGACGCCGGATGCCGCGGCGGGCCATTCCGCAACCAGGCACTGACGGAATCTTCGCTGATCGCCGCCGGATTCAGCTCGCTGACCACCCCATCCTGCCAACGGCCGGGCGCAAAACAGTCATACGCGCCATAGGACAGGAAAGCATCGCCGGCACGACCCATGCGGCCCAGACCCAGCGAACCTGCAAATTGCAGGAAACGCGGAAAATCTGCGGTACGCCCCTCTGCCCAAGCCGCTAGCGCATCGCGTGAGTCGAGCGCTGCCACATTTGCCAGCGTATCGCCAAACAGGCTGCGTTCCAGAAAGCTGCGGAACTCGCGTAGCAAAGCAAGCAAACGCACCCGTTCACCCGCGGTCATCGCCCGCGTGCTGCCACCAGGCTGCAGCGCAAGGGTATGTGGCCAGCGCCCGGCAAGAAAACCCATCAGCTTCAAGAAGGCGGCGCGCGCCGGCAAGATCTCGGCCGTTGCCGCACCCGATACAGCCGCAAATCGCGCCGCCGCAGCCTCATACCACGGGTGGCCAGCGTAGGCCGGACGGGCAAAATCCGGCATGAAGAAGAGGTAAAAATGACTGAGGTGATCGGCGAGATTTTCCGTCGCCTGAATCAGATGCCGCGCCAGCAGGCCATTGGCCGTCGGCGTCAGGCCCATGGCATCGGCCAGCGCCGCTGCCGATGCTGCGGACTGCGCGACCGAGCAGATACCGCAGATGCGCGGGACGATGGCCAGCGCATCGAGCGGCGGGCGGCCAATCAGGATTTGCTCGAAGCCTCGGAACAGCGGCGAATTGACCCAGGCAGCCGCAACCTGCCCATCGACGACATCAAGGCTGACCTCCAGATCACCTTCAACACGGTTGAACGGTCCAAGAACGATGCGAGTCATGGGGCGCTCACTTGCCCTTGGCCTTTTTCACGCTCGGCAGGACGACCGGGTGATCGACCGTCGCATTGTCGCGGACCCGGGGCGGCGTCGCTGACTTGGACAAGGCCGCCAGGGCGACAAACCAGGCTTTGGGCATGTCGGTCGGCAGACCAATCGGAATTCCTGCCAACTTCGGGGTTTCCTGAAACGCATGCCCCGGCGATTCGAATCCCGGCTCGGTACAGGCCACGCAGGCAAAACCGCCGCGCAGGCAGGAACCGCTGCCATTCCACGTACGCAGATTGCAATCGGCATGCGCCTGCGTCCCCTTGCAGCCAAGATTTTCCATCAGGCAGCCCAGATCGGACTGCTTCTCGGCACTGGCCTTGAATTCGTAGTATTCATTGCGTGGACAGCCGTGATGCACCAACTCACTGGCGTAAAGCAGGGGCCGCCCGTAAGCATCGAGATCACTCGGCTGCAAGCCCTCGATGGCGAGCTTCTCCAGTGTATCGACCACCCAGCCCGGATGCGTCGGGCAGCCGGCAATATTCACCACCGGCAGGCCACCGCCGGAACGGAAGCCGGCACCGAGCAAGCCGCCCGGCGTGTGTTCATCGAATTGCAGACCGCAGGCTTCAAGGGGATTACCGGGCGTGCTCGCGGAAAAGCCGCCATAAGCGGTGCAAGAACCAATGGCAAAGACCCAGCGTGCTTGCACCGCCAGCCGGCTGACCCAGTCGGTCAAAGGCCGACCGCTACCGGCCATCAGATGAAAACTCCCCGTACCGTTCGGGCCGCGCAACATCGCGCCTTCGATGCACAGAACATCAAACGGCCGGGCACCCGAGGCACAGTCCTCGAGTACCGCCAGCGCCTCATCGCCGCTCTCGACAGACAAGGCTGGATGCCATACAAACTCGATGCCCGCATCGCGCAATTCGTCGATCAGGCCACGTGGCTCATGGCAGAGCAGGGACTGCGTGCAACCACCGCAGCCACCGCTTTGCAGCCAGAGCACCTTCACGCTTCATCCCCCTCGCCGAAACGGGCAAGCTTGGCCCGCAAACCGACGCGCGACAGCCCGAGCTCGCGGGCAGCCCGCGACTTGTTGCCAGCATGACGCTGCATGGCCTCGGCAATCACCTGCCGCTCCAGCTGCTCCATCCGCTCCTTCAGCGGCCCGGTGAGTTCGCCAAACCATGGCGCACCACGTGATAGCGCTGCCGCGTGGCCATCGATGATGCGCGGTGACATACGATCGACATCGAGCAATTCGCCATCGCTTAATGCCAGCAGACGGAGGATTTCGTTCTGCAATTCGCGGACATTGCCGGGCCAGGCATAGGCTGCCATCGCTTCGCACGCGGCCGGTGTAAAGCCGGTCGCCATCTTGCCCAGCGCCGCACTGCTGCTCGCCAGCAGGCGCTCGGCGAGCAGCGGCAAATCCATGCCCCGCTGCCGCAGCGGAGGTACGTGAACGGCGATGGTCGCGAGCCGGTAATACAGATCCTCGCGAAAGCGACCATTGCGGACATCCTCCTCAAGGTCGCGATTGGTGGCGGCGATGACGCGGACATCGGCCGAGACACTGCGGTTGCTCCCCAGCGGCCGAAACTCGCCTTCCTGCAGCACGCGCAGCAGCTTGACCTGAAAAGCCGGGCTGGTTTCGCCGATTTCATCGAGGAAGAGCGTACCGCCATCGGCCTGCTGGAACAGCCCGACACGGTCCTCGACGGCACCGGTGAAGGCGCCGCGCTTGTAGCCGAAGAGCTCGGATTCGAGCAGTGTGTCGGGCAAGGCACCGCAGTTTTCAGTAATGAAGGGCTTGTTGGCGCGCCGGCTTTCGTAGTGGATGGCGCGGGCGACCATCTCCTTGCCGGTGCCGGATTCCCCCGTAACCAGCACCGACAGGTCGAAGGGTGCGATACGGGCAATCAGGTCGCAGACCGCGTTCAACGGGCTACCCGGCGCCCGGATCAGCCCAGCCAGCCCGAAGGCACTCCTTGCCTGCGCCTGCTTGCCATCGACCCGGCGCCGCAGCACCGGCTCGGCAGTGCGCAAATCAAGCGTCAGGCGCTGGTTTTCCTGCTGCAGACGCCAGACCTCCGAGGCTCGCTGCAAGGTCAACAAGAGTTGCTCGGGCTGCCAGGGCTTGAGCAGGTACTGCCAGATCCCGGCCTCGTTGACTCCGGAAATGATGTCCTCGGCGTCGGTATAGCCGGAGAGGATGATACGGACGATATCCGGCCAGCGCGAACGAACCTCGCGCAAGAACTGCACCCCGGTCATGCCCGGCATGCGCTGGTCACAGAGGACGATGCGGATCGCGCCGGCAGGCTGCTCGCGCTCCAGACAGGCCATACCCTCGGCGGCACTGGAAGCGCAGAGAACGTCGAAATCTTCCTCCAGCGTTCGCCGCAAAGCCTCCTGCGAACGCACTTCGTCATCGACGACCAGAACCGTCGGCGAGGTACGCAGATTACGGTGGGCAGCAGGCAAGGTCATGCAGGAATCTTCCAGTCAAGATCGCGGTGACGGGCAAGATGGCGGGGCGTCCAGGAGTGCGGCGAACGGGCGACGAAATGATAGCGCGCGACGTGATAGGACGGGTCAAAACCGTAGAAATTCCGCCGCATTTCCGCCAGCTCGGCAGCACGGTATTCGGCCAGCGGCTTGGTCGCCTCATCCGCCGCACGACGCGCGGCCTTGGCGGCAATCCGGGCCTCGATATCCGGCGCTGCCGCCAGCTCGGCAGCCCGTCGGGCGACATCGACCGCAAACCCCGGCGCAGGGAGGCAGGCATCGTAGAAGCCACAACGCACCGACTCTAACGCCGACATCGGCAGGCGATGGCGCATGATGTCGCGCGCGCCCTGCTCGCCCACTCGCGGCGGCAGCAGGTAGGTCCAGAACTCGGAGCCATAGAGGTTGCCCATGTTCTTGTAGTGCGGGTTAAGCATCACGCCATCACGCACCCAGACGACATCCGCCGCGCGAGCGAGGAAACAGCCGCCCGCCCCGGCGTTGCCGCCCAGCGCTGCTACGGTCAACCGTGAATTGCAGCGCAAAATGGCTTCGGCCAGATCATCGATAGCGTTGATGTTCTCCCAAGAGGCATTGGCCGGACTCTCCGCCGCCTCGATGGTATTGAGGTGGATGCCGTTCGACCAGAAGTCGAGACCGCCCAGCAGCACAATCACCCGCGTCGGGCGCTCGCAGGCCCAGCGAAAAGCTGCCGTCAGCCGCCGGCATTGCGCCGTACTCATCGCGCCGTTGTAGAACTCAAAGCTCAGGAATCCAACCCCGGCCGCCTCCTCGTAGGCGATATCCTGCCAGGTGGCAGCCGGCGCCTTCCAGTAAGCATCCAGCGGCAACTCAGGCAGGCTGGCCGCTTCCGGAAAGGCCAGGGTGGCCGGCAACTTGATGCCGCCTGGCCGTTTGACGTGGCCAATCCAGACCGCGCCATCGACCGTCGCCCGCAGAATCGCCGTCTCCCGGCGCCCGAGCAGGCTGCCGGGATCACCGCGCAGGGTAGCCTCCGGCCAGGCATCGAAGAGATGGCAGGCTTCGCCAAACAGGCTGTCGGCCACTCCGGGAAAGCCATCGGCAGCGTTCAGGCGCGCCAGAATGGAGGCACTGCTATTCGCCGACCAGTCGATGACACGATCCGGCTGTTTCATCAACGGCAGCGCCTGCCCCGCCACCCGCTGCGGCGTGAAGTCGCCGGCGACGAAGCGCGCAACGGACTGTTTGACTGCGATCACCGCTGCCTCGGTGACCTCATGGCGATAGACCGACGCCTTGCGCCCCCGCCGCAACGGGAATCGCGCCTCGGCCCAGACCGGACCGGCGTCCATTTCCGCCTCCGCCTGCAATACCGTAACGCCCCACTCGGGCAAGCCACTCTGGATCGCCCAATCGAGCGAGGACGGGCCGCGATCACCCGCAATGCCCGGATGCACGATCATGCAAACATGGCGCGACCAGATCGAGGCGGGAATCGCCCGCTTTAGAAACGGCGCCACGATCAGATCCGGCACGAACCGCGCCACGGCCTCGTCAGTGACGGCATCGGCGATGTCGAATTCGACGCTGATCTCGTGGCCCAGCGCACTCAACTCGCAATACAGACGCTGGGTCAGGCTGTTGAAGCTGTGCGTAATGAATAGGATGCGCATGTCAATCGGGTGTTTTCAATCATGCAAAAAGAGAGGATCACGCAGTGGCAAGGCCTGACGGGGCGGTCGCTGCCAAACAGCATGCGCGTATCACCTTCGCGATATTTTTCAACGACTTGAAATTGTTTACGATGCTTTGCAACAAAAAAACGAACTGGGGAATACGATGCAGGGGCAAAGCAGAACCTCCACCAAACGGCATGCGCCCGCCCGGGCAGCAGCGCGACCGGAATACACAGCGGCTGTCCGTTACCTTGACGGCCGTCGCGAAATTTTCCGCGTCCGCAATGCCGACGATATCGCCGACGCGCGCGAACTGGTGCTTTCCGAACTTGGCGACGTCCGTAGCGTGGTCATCGCCTTGCGCCATTAATCGCGTCATTCAGCAAATCCGCGGCAACTGCTCGCCGGACAGCCAGTCCACGATGCGCTTGCCGCCAAAGGCAGTGGTCATCTGCACGAAATGATGCGGATCCTCATGGACGCTGCCGACGATGGCGGCATCCTTGCCCAGCGGATGCGCGCGCAAGGCATTTAGCAGCTTTTCCGCATCACCTTCCGGGCAGATCGCCACCAGTTTCCCCTCGTTCGCCACATAAAGCGGGTCCAGCCCGAGAAACTCGCAGGCTGCACCCACCGCCGGCGTCACCGGCAGCGCCTTCTCCTGCAGCATCATCCCGACACCCGACTGACGGGCAATCTCATTGAGGGTTGTCGCTAGCCCGCCCCGTGTCGGGTCACGCAGCACGTGAATTTCCGCCCCGCTCGCCCGCATCGCTGCGATCAGCCCGTGCAATGCCGCGGTATCGGACACGATAGGCGATTCGAATCCCAGGCTTTCCCGCTCCGCCATGATCGCCATGCCGTGATCGCCCAGCGTCCCGGAAACCAGAATCACGTCACCGGGCCGGGCATTGCGGCCGGACAGCTCGCAGCCGGGCCGGACAATGCCGACACCGGTGGTCGTAATGAACACCCCGTCACCCTTGCCCCGTTCGACAACCTTGGTATCCCCGGTCACCACGGGCACGCCGGCGGCCTTCGCCGCCTCCGCCATGCTTTTCACGATGCGCTCGAGATCGGCGAATTTGAAACCCTCTTCAAGGATGAACGCCGCCGAAAGATACAACGGCTCCGCCCCCATCACCGCCACATCATTGATCGTGCCATGCACCGAGAGGCAGCCGATGTCACCCCCGGGAAAGAACAGCGGCGAGACCACGTGGGCGTCGGTTGCCATCACCAACCGGCCTTCAGCCGGCGGCGGCAGCAAGGCACCGTCATCTCCCTGCGCGAGATAGTCATTGCCGAGATGGCGGGCGAAGAGCTCGTCGATCAACTGCGCCATCGCCCGACCGCCGGAGCCATGGGCCATATCGACATGGCCGTGCTTCAGGTCGAGCGGGCGGACGTAGGTTTTGCGGGGTTGGGTCATGGGGTTTTAAGTTGGAACTTGTCACGAGAGGTTCAAGCGCTGGGTTCCGCCTTGTCGGCGGGCGTACTTTCTTTTGCTTCGCCAAAAGAAAGTAGCCAAAGAAAAGGCGACCCCAAGGTCGGTGCCGGCTGCGCCGGTTCCCTGCGCTACTCGCCGTTGGCGGGTGGCTGCGGAACTCGGGGCTACGCCCCTCAGACAGTCCTCGCCCCTTATCCGCCAACGCCTGCGTTGCTCGGCACCTTCCAAGGGGGTGGAAAAGCGTCCTCCGAACACCCGCCTGCGGTGAACCCGAAAAACCGTCGAAAATCGGGTGGTGTTGAATGCCGCCTTGGAGACGCCGAGCAACGCAGGCTGGCCGGGGGTCGTCGGCTGGCGTCTGTTTGAGCCGAAGGCGAGTTTAGCCAGCCGCCCGGTCAGTCGAGTAGCACAGGGGACCGGGCAAAGCCCGGCGTCGACTCGGCGGTCGCCTTCTTTTTGGCTACTTTTTCTTGGCGAAGCAAGAAAAAGTACGCCCGCCGGCAAGGCGGAACACAGCGCTTCAACAACCGCAGAGCCAATAAAACCGCTATGCGACATCCTTATACCGCCCATAAGTGTAATGCGCCGCACAAGCCCCCTCCGACGACACCATGCACGACCCCACCGGATTTTCAGGCGTACATACCGTCCCGAATATCTTGCAGTCCTGTGGACGCTTGACACCGCGCAGGATGGCGCCGCATTCGCAGGCCTTGTGATCCGGCACCGATGCGTAAGCGAGAGAAAAACGCTTTTCGGCATCAAATTCGGCGAATGTGCCGCGAATGCGCAGCGCTGAATAGGGAAGTACATTCAAACCACGCCATTCGAAGGCCTTGCGCATTTCGAAGACCTCGGCCACCAGTTGTTGCGCTTTCTTGTTGCCTTCGCGATCCACCGCCCGCGAAAACTCGTTCTCGACCTCGGCCCGCCCCTCATTCACCTGCCGTATCAGCATGCGGATCGCCTGCATGACATCGAGTGGCTCGAAGCCGGCGATGACCACGGGCTTGCGGTATTCCTCGGCAAAGAATTCGTAGGGACGGCTACCGATGATGGTCGACACATGGGCAGGGCCGATGAAGCCATCGAGCGGCACGGTGCCCCACTGGCGCACCTCCGGCGATTCGAGAATGCTGGAAATCGCCGACGGCGTCAGCACATGGCAGCAGAGCACCGAAAAATTCTTCAGCCCGAGTGCCGCCGCCTGCTTGATCGCCACCGCGGTCGGCGGTGTCGTCGTTTCAAAGCCGATGGCGAAGAAAACGACCTGCTTGTCAGGATGCTTCTGCGCCAGCGTCACCGCGTCGGCGCTGGAATACACCATACGGATGTCGCCGCCTTTGGCCTTGGCCTTCATCAGCGACAGGCCGTTGGAAGCGGGTACGCGCAGGCAATCGCCGTAGGTGCAAAGCGTGACGTCGGCCTCCAACGCTAGGCGGATGGCCTGATCGACGCGGCCGATGGGCAACACGCAGACCGGGCAACCGGGGCCGTGGATCATCCGGACGTTGTCCGGCAGCAGATCGGCCACGCCATAGCGAGAGATGGCATGCGTGTGGCCGCCGCAGAACTCCATGAAATGGTAGCTGCGCGCCGGATCGGCCTCGGTACGAATCACGGCGGCAATTTTCTGTGCCACCTCGCCGTCGCGAAATTCGTCGATGTACTTCATCAGTGCACTATCGGTTCGCCGCTATCCGGCAGCTGCCCCAACTCGGCAAAAAGCTTCAGCGTCTTTTCCGCCTCGTCGGGATCGAGTCTATTCAATGCATAGCCGACATGAACGATGACGTAGTCGCCCACCGCCACGCCTTCCACCAGCGCCAGCGAAATTTCCTTGCGCACGCCGGCCAGGTCGACCAGTGCGTTGTCGTCGGGGCGCAGTTCAACGACCTGCGCGGGTATGGCGAGACACATGGGTGTCGCTCCTTGTATCCAGAAAAACCTGAAATTTCATGACTGCACCGCCGGCCGCCCTGCCGCAGCGCGCCGCGCCAGCCAGGCCTGCCCGAGCGCCAGGCCGCCATCGTTCGGCGGCACCTTGCGGGCTTCGAGCATTTCCACACCCGCCCGTTCAAGATGATGGCGCAACTGCGTCATCAAAACCACGTTCATCGCGCAGCCACCGGAAACGGCCAATTTTTGACCATTTTCCGGGTTCACCGCAGCCCGACGAAAGTCCGCCTGGGGAGCAGTTGCCGCCCAGTCGGCCAGCGCCGCGGCCAGCGTGGCATGGAACAAGGCGGCACCGTGGGCCGCATCGACCTCAAGCAAGACCGGCCACAATGGCGACAGATCCAGCACATGGCCGGGCAACATCCGCCAGCCACCCGCGAGCGGCGACACCGGCCCGTACTGCGCCGCCAGTCCTTCAAGCAGCATCGCCGCCTGCCCCTCGTACTGCATGACATCGCAAACCCCCAGCAGGCCCGCCGCCGCATCGAAATAACGCCCGAGGCTAGTGGTCGGCGGGCAGCGAATATCCCGCGCCAGCAGGGTGAGCAAAGGCCCGGCATCGCGCTCCGGCCAGGTTTTCTGCTGCCAAGCGGCAATGTGATGCGCCAAGCCGGCGCCGTGCAGGGCTGCCACCGCCATGCGCCACGGCTCGCGCGCCGCACGGTCGCCACCGGGCAGGCGCAGTGGCTGCAAATGACCCAAGCGTTGGCAATCCGCACGATCAAGATGCAGCAACTCGCCGCCCCACGCCCCGCCATCCGGCCCGAGGCCAACACCATCAATCGCCAGACCGGTTAGCGGCCCATTGACACCATGTTCAGCACAAATCGCCGCCAGATGCGCTGCATGATGCGCCACGCCATGCAGCGGTACGTCCCAGCGATCCGCCAGACGGCCGGCAAGATGCGTCGAGGGGTAATCCGGGTGTAGATCGTGGGCAATGATATCCGGGCGGACATCGAGAATCGCCAGCAGGTGATCCACCGTTTCCTCCAGAAAACCGATCGCCGCCGCATTGTCGAGACCGCCGATGTGCTGCGACAGCCAAGCTTCGCCCCCCTTCATCACGCACACCGTATTCTTCAGATAGCCGCCCAGCGCCAGTACCGTCGGCCCGTCCTCGGCCAGCGGAATCGGCACCGGCACGTAGCCGCGGGCGCGCCGGATGAAGGCCGGGCCTTGCGCGGTAGCGCGCACCACCGAATCGTCGCAACGGATGACGATCTCGCGCTCATGCAGCAAATAGGCATCGGCGATGCCGGCCAGCCGCGCCAGCGCTTCGTCGTTGCCGGTGACCAAGGGCTCGCCGTGGGGATTGGCGCTGGTCATCACCAGCAGCAGGTCGCTGACCCTCTCCACCCAATCCGTGCCTGCCGGGCGGCCGGCGGCTTCGTGCCAGAGCAACAGATGCAAGGGGGTCGCCGGCAGCATCGCACCCAACCAGACGAGACCGGGCGCGACGCCCGGCAGCTCCTGCCCGGCCTTGGGACATAAAACAATCGGGGCGGCGACATCGCGCAGCAGACTGAGTTCGCCTTCGCCTATCCGGGCAAAGCCGGCGAGCGAGGCCGGATTCAGGCCCATCACCGCAAACGGCTTGGCCTCGCGCTGCTTGCGCCGGCGTAGTTCGGTCACCGCCCCGGCGTTCCGCGCATCGCACGCCAGATGAAAGCCACCCAGCCCCTTGATCGCAACAATTTGCCCGGCGCACAGCAGGCGCAGGGTTTCCGCCACAGGATCGCCGCCCTGCGGCTGGCCGCCTGCATCGAGCAAGCGTAACTGCGGGCCGCAATCGGGGCAGCAAGTCGTTTCGGCGTGAAAGCGGCGGTCGGCTGGCACCGTGTATTCGTCCTGACAAGGCGAACAGAGCGGAAAGGCCGCCATGCTGGTCAGCGACCGGTCGTAGGGAATGCCCCGACTGACGGTGTAACGCGGCCCGCAGTGCGTGCAGGTGGTGAAGGCATAACGCCAGCGCCGGCCTGCGGGATTGCAGATATCGGCAATGCAGTCGGGGCAGATCGCGGCATCGGGGCCGATGGCGGTGCGAACCGCCCCCGCCTGACTTTCAATAATCGCGAATCCGGCGGGCAACGAGCCAACAAATTCATCGATCTCGACGGCATCGATACGCGCCAAACGCGGCGCCTCGTCGCGCAGCCGCTTCTCGAATTTTGGCCAGTTTTTGCCGTTCACCGCAGCAATCACGCCGTCGCCATCATTGCGCACCCAGCCCTCCAGCCCCAAGTCATTGGCCACCCGCCAGACATGCGGACGAAAGCCGACGCCCTGCACCAGGCCGCGGACGCGAAACAGGCGGCCGGTCATGGAGTCTCAACGCGCGGCCAGTTGCCGCTCCAATGCCGCGATGCGTGCCTTCAGCGCATCGACGGTCTCGCCGTGCTTGCAACGCTGCGCTTCCAGCCCGGCCTCGATCCAGTCCAGCCATGCGCGCATGCCATCGCCACTGGTCGCCGAGACACGGAAGATAACCAGATCAGGATTCACGCGGCGGGCATTGGCTTCGGCGAGGTTGGCATCGAACTCCAGATAGGGCAGCAGATCGCATTTGTTGAGCAACATGACGTCGGCCGCCGCGAACATGTCCGGGTACTTGAGCGGTTTGTCCTCGCCTTCGGTGACCGACAGGATCGCCACCTTGTGGTGTTCGCCGAGATCGAAGGCGGCCGGGCAGACGAGGTTGCCGACGTTCTCGATCAGGAACAGTGATTCGTCTTTCGGCTGCAGGCGCTGCATGGCGTGGCCGACCATGTGGCCATCCAGGTGGCAGCCCTTGCCGGTATTGATCTGGATCGCCGGCACGCCGGTAGCGCGGATGCGCTCGGCGTCGTTGGCGGTCTGCTGGTCGCCCTCGACGACATTGATGGCGACCTTGTCCTTCAACAGCTCGATGGTTTTGCACAGCAGCGTCGTTTTGCCCGAACCGGGGCTGGAAACGAGGTTGAGTGCAAAGATGCCGCGCTCGTCGAACCACTTGCGGTTGGCGGCGGCGTAGACGTTGTTCTTGGAGAGGATGTCCTGCTCGATCTGCACCATGCGGCTCTGGCTCATGCCCGGCACATGGGCGCGGGCAGGACCGGTGCCGTAATCGAGATCGCCGCCGATGACATGTTGGTGGTGGTGATGATCGTGGTCGTGGCAGTGTTCATGACCGTGATCGTGGGCGTGCTCGCCCTGATGTACGTGCTCATGAACGTGCGTTGTGCCATCGGCGTGGGTATGGGCGTGGCCGTGCACCCCGGCCAAGGCCGTAGCGTCATGGTTGTGAGCGTGGTCGTGATCATGCCCGTGGCTGTGCGTATGCACCGTGCCATCCGCATGCACATGCGTATGTTCATGTGCACCACCCTCGATCTTCACTTCCCCTGCCCCACAACCGCAAACCGTACACATCCTTGTCTCCTTTATTCGATCTCGATTTCCCTGACCCGCATTTCCGTACCGCCGGTCGGCTGCACCTGATGGCTACCGCAGGTCGGACAGGCCCCATAGCGTTCCACGATGGGCACGGTGGCGGCGCACTGCATACACCAGCCGGCGCCCGGCACATCGACAATCTCCAGCACCGCCCCCTCGGCAATACTGCCACGCGTCACGACATCGAAACAGAAGCTCAGCGCCGCCGGCTCGACCGACGACAGCTTGCCGATTTCCAGGACGACGAGCTTGACGCGGCCCGCCTGCTCGCGGCGGGCGGTATCTTCGACCAGTTGCAGGACGCCCTCGGCTAGCGACATTTCATGCATATTGAACTTCCAGCGTATACGGCAGACAGGGATCGAGTGCCAGTATCGCCTGATCCAGCGCTTCTTGCGCATCGGCCAGCGTCGCAAAGCCGCGGCCCGCCAACACGCCTCGCAAGGCAAGGCTATCGGCAAACAGCTGGTCGGTCGGTGCCCGCACGCAATAGCGGGCCACCCGGCCATCGACCACATGCACGGCATGGGTCAGCATGCCGCGCGCCGTCAGACACTGGCCGACGCCCCAGCCGTCGCCTCCGGCGCGTGCCAGCAGATAGGGGGTTTTTTCGACCAGTGCCGCCGCCGCCCGGCGGACCATCTCAAGTCGCTGGCGGTAAGCCATGCCGACCGAGGACGGCGGCGTCGCTGCCGGCCGCTGATCGGCAGTCCCCTGCCAGTACGCTAGCCAAGCCTCGGCCGCCAATTCAGGCAGCACATCAATATTCCCCGGCAACGCTGCATCCGCAGGCAGGCGCTGCAAACAGGCTTCGGCCAACGGCTGAAGGACAGCATCGATCAACGTGAGGGTTGCCGCCGCGGCATCGTCGTCGTTGCGCTGCCCGCGCCAGGCGGTGAAAGCTTCTCGTGCCGGCGGCAGCCCGACAGCAGCCGGCCAGTCGAGCAGCAGGCGCCACAGGCTCTCGTGCAGGAATTCCACCCACAATTCGCGTGACGCAAGCGCGGCGGGGGCTTCACCGAGCGCTGCATTGACCGCTGCCTGCGCCGCACTGCGCTGGGCGGCCGCGCACAGGGTGAACAGGTAGGGCACGGTCTTGATCACGACGTCCGGCAACTGCCCGACGAACAGCGGCGTCACCGACGGCCGCTGCAAATCGACCGTCAGCCCGCGGATTTCGCCGTCGGAATAAGTGCCACCCACCTTGAGTTCGCCAGCCGAGATCATCGGCCCAACCCGAGAAAAGCCCGCCGTCCCGAAGCCCTGGGCGTTTCCGTGACTGGCACAGGCGCCACAGACTCATCGGCAAACAGCGCATGGACGATTGCCAGCGCCGTCAGCCGCGCCTGCGCCGGATCCGGAAATTCCAGCGCCGGTGAGAACAGCGAGCAGAGGTGATAGATACCGAGCGATGATTCCTCGGCCACGGTGAATTCATAATCGCCGGACGGGAATGCCCACCAGTGCTTTTCGGTAGGATTCAGCACCGGCCAACCCGGCTCGCCACCGGGCAGGCAGAGCAGATTGATTCCCCACGGGGTAATCAGCACACCCGCCCAATGGCCGTCATTGCGCCGACGGAAACCGATGGCTTCCACCGCCAGCGCCGGATTGCAGATCGGCAGGCCCTGCATCCGCGTTTCGGCAATCTGCCGGAACACCGCCACCAGCGCGTCCGAGGGATCGGCCGGCCAGGCTTTCACCACCAGCATCTCAATCCAGCACCATGAACTTGTGGCGTGGCGCGTCGCAGCCGGGGCAACACCAGTCGTCGGGCAAGGCGGAAAACGGCGTGCCGGGCGGGATGGCACGCACGTCGTCGCCAACCGCCGGGTCATAGACCCACCAGCAGATACCGCACTCCAGCCGGTCATCCGGCTGGACATCGAGAAAGGAACCTTCGAAACGCATCGATCAAGCCTATAGCGGCGCGTCCATCATGTCGAGATACTCATGGATACGCTCCAGGGTATCGGCGAAATCCTCGGCGGATGCCAGCGCCACCTCGGGCATGGCGACGATCTCGATGGAATTGAGAATCAGCGTATCCATGCTGTTGAAGTACTGGACCCACCAGACGTTTTTCAGCCGCGTGCTGGTGATCCGGCAATTGCCGTAGCCACGCGACAGGATGGACACCTCGCGGTGGCCGAGCCAGCCATAGAGCGTATCGAGATCAGCATCACTGACCGGCAACAGGGTCAGGTTGATGACATGCGCGCCGCTGCCCGGCTGCCATGCGGCGGCCTGCATGCGGATTTCCTCGACCAGCGCCTGGGCGTTCATGCAGCCGAGGGGATAGTCCGGAGGCGGCAGGCTGTCGCTTGCGGTACGGTGCATGGTATCGGTCAAGGGTGCCGGGATGGCGCCGGTTTCCAGGCGATCGATCAGCATCGCGCCGTCGTCGGCCACCTGCAGCACGCGCCACAGTCCGGCAAAGGCCGTCTCCTGTACACGCCAGTGTTCGGGCGCCGTCGTAAAGGCGCTGACCTCGCCAAAACCCAGCGACTGGTTGAGCACTTCGCGCACGCCCGCACCCAGCGGGCGAAGGTCGAGGATTTCCCCGCCGGCAAATCCGGCAGTTTCAGCCCGGTCGACAAAGGCACGAAGCAGCGCCGCAGTTTCCGCCACTGTGTCGGCCGGCGCATCGTAGGGCAGGCTGGGTGCGGCGAAGGTTTCCATACCCTTAGGCATGGCCAGATAGTCGGGCGCCTCGTCGCCCTGGCTGCCCGGACCCATGGCCACCACAGAGATCGGGAAAGGACGTAGCGTACTCGGGTTCATGCGCAAGCTCCTGAGGGGGTTTCGGCACGCACCGGGATGCCGATGGGCCGCGGCTGTGCGGGGCCATCGAGCAAACGGGAGAGTTCCTGTTGATACTCGGCCCAGTCGCGAATGCCGTTGAGCGAGCCGAGGTATTGACCATCGCGCAGGAAGACCACGGCCGGTGCACGCGCCACGCCATATTGCTGCATCAAGCCCGGCGCGAAATCCGGACCGGCAACCCAGCGGGCCACCGCATCGCCGAGCGGTTTCAGGGCTTCCGGCAGAATCACACAGGCATCCAGCACCTCCAGATTGCGTTGCGGATCATCGGTCAGCAACAAGGCGGTGAGGCCCACCGGAAACTCCGGGCTGCTGCGGTAAACCCGAAAAAATGCGTGTTTTTGCTGCATCCGGCTGATGGCCGCTTCGATCCGTTCCAGCGAGGTCTGCCCCGGGGCAAGTTGAAGGCTCATGCTTTGTCCGTCCTTAAAAACTCTGGAAGCTGCGGCTCCCGGTCGAGGTCTGCAAAAAAGGCCGAGAAATCGGTCGCGCCTGCCTGTGCCGCCGCCAGCGCATCCAGCGCGGCGTTGATCGCATCGGCCCGTTCCGGCGCAATCACTTCCCGGGCCGCATCGAGAAAGCAGAGCAGCCAGGTACCCACGGCCTGCGGGCCGACCAAACTGATGTCGACCCGCTGCTCGCCGGAACGCCCGGCGCAGTGCGCAAAATGTTCACCGCACTCGATGACGCAGACTGGCAGCCCGAGGCACATCAGGCCGACTCCATGTTGAGAAAACGGGCATCGCCGAGGCGATAGGCAACATCCGCCGACGGCCGTTCATCCTCATAAAGATCGATGGCCAGCGCCGGGTTGGTCAGGCCTTCGGCGACATCGTCGCGCACCGTCGCCGGAGCGCCCCATGCCTTGAGCCAGCGCAGGGCAATCTCGATGGCCGGCGCCATCTGCGCCTTGACCTCATCGCGCAGGCTGCCGCCGTAATCCTCCAGTTCAACCGGCTGCACGCCGATCAGCACCAGTTCGGCCGGCAGCTTGCCGGTCAGTTCGGCAGCCATCAGCACCTCCTGAAAGCCGGTCTGGTGCAGGCTCATTTTCTTGGCGCCCATGAAGCGCGGCACCTGATCACCGACCACCTCGCGCAACTTCCCCGCCGGGTCACCATAATCGACGGCATCGAATACCAGCAGGCAGTCCGCCTCCTGCACATACGGCAGGAGATACAAGCCCTGCGTGCCGCCATCCATCAACTGCACCTGTGACGGGAAAGCCCAGCCGGCATTCAGCGTTTCGACACAGCGGACGCCAAACCCTTCGTCCGCCCACAGGATGTTGCCGATGCCGAGTACCAGTATGCGTTTTGAATTCAACGAAGGCTCCAGAAAAAAACACCCCGAACACCCAAGTGCCCGGGGCAAACGCAAGGAAAATTTACATCCGACTGTTGGTCAGGCCCAGCCGGGACAAGGCGGAAGCGCGCATCCAGTGCATGAGCACCGCAAGCAGCGACAACGCAGCCCCGGCAAACATGACTTTCAGTCCTTGAACATCCGCCAGCCGGAGATCATGGTCGAGATCAGCGACTGCCGGCTCATGATGTCCTCGCGGATGGCGGCGTAGATGTGGATGACGGCAAAAGTCATCATGATCCACATGCCCAGACGGTGCAGGTTATGCACCTGCATCGAGCCCCCCAGCGCGGGAATCACCCAGCCAAACAGCGTGTCGCTCCACGTTCCCAGACCGGCCCCTTCGCTGTACAGCGCAAAACCGGTAATCACCATGCCGACGGCCAGGATGGTGAAGAAGAAGAACATCATCAGCTGCGCCATCGGGTTATGGCCGACGTACTTCTTCGGATACTTCTCGAGGAAGAGATACCAGCGCAACTCGAAGAACACCTCGCTCCACCAATGCTTGTTGGTGATCGGCAGCATGAAGATCTGCCGGGCGTGATGGTTGCCGACAAAGGCCCAGTAGATTCTCGCCAGCAGACCGATGGCAAAGATGTAGGCGGCAGCGAAGTGGGCGAAGCGGATATAGCCGAGCAGGAAATTGTCGGATGCTTCACCGGGCTGGGTCGGCAACGGCAGGCCAATGAAATAGCCGCTGACCGCCAGCACCACCATCGCTAGCGCATTGATCCAGTGCCACAAGCGCACCGGTGCCTCATAGACGTAGATCGAACGAACCTGTTTACCGTGCCGTTCGGCCTCCAGCATGTCCTGTTGAGAGAGCATTTCAGCCTCCTTTCCGGACCGCTCAGCGGACCTTGACTGAAGTCATTTCCTGTCCGTCCGGGCTCATTACGTGCGTCGAGCAGGCCAGGCAGGGATCGAAGGAATGCAGGGTGCGCAGAATTTCCAGCGGCTCGTCGGCCTTGGCAACCGGCGTGTTCATCAGCGCCGCCTCGAAGGCACCAATCTGGCCCTTGTGGTCACGCGGACCGCCGTTCCAGGTGGTTGGCACAACGCACTGGTAGTTGTCGATCTTGGTGTCCTTGATCTTGATCCAGTGGCCGAGCGCGCCACGCGGGGCTTCGGTGAAACCGGCACCCATCGCCTCCTTGGGCCAGGTTTTCGGTTCCCATTTCTCGATGTTGGCGGTATTGAGATCGCCAGCTTTCAGATTGGCCATCAGCTTGTCGAACTGCTGACTCTGCAGCTTGACGCAGTACGCCGTCTCCAGACCGCGGGCGGCCGTGCGACCGAGGGTCGAGAACAGGGCGGTGACCGGCACATCCAGTTTCTTGAGTGCGCCTTCGACCAGCGCGTGGATTTCCGGATACTGCTTGGGCTGCAGGTAGCCAAGCACCATGCGCGGCAGGCAGCCGACTTCCATGGCATGGCCGCGCCAGCGCGGAGCCTTGATCCAGGAGTACTTGGCGCCTTCGTCGAGCTCCTTGATGTTGGTCTTGGTGCCCTTGGTGTTGGGGCCGAGCACGAAGTTCGGCTCGGTGACGCCGTCGAAGGGGTGCAGGCCCTTGGTTTCGTCCGGGTACTTGTACCAGGAGTGGGCAACGAATTCCTGCACCTGCTCCGGATCCTTCAGATCGACCGGGTGAATTTCGTCGAGCTTGCCGTTGATGATCGCGCCACGCGGCAGCAGCAGGTTGGCCGACGAGTAGTCGTTGGCCTTCTGCGGGATATCGCCGTAGGAGAGCATGTTTTTCGACGACAGGCCACCGCCGTAGCCCCAACCCTTGTAGAACGAGCCGATGGCCAGCAGGTCGGGGATATACACCTGCTCGACGAACTCGGTGCAGCGGTCGATGATGCTCTTGACCAGATTCAGGCGCTCCATGTTCACCGCACCGACGGCGCCCACCCCTTCGAGGTTGATCGCGCATGGCACGCCGCCGACCAGCCAGTTCGGGTGCGGGTTCTTGCCGCCGAAGATGGTATGCACCTTGACGATTTCCTTCTGGAAATCGAGGGCTTCGAGGTAGTGCGCCACGGCCATCAAGTTGGCTTCCGGCGGCAGCTTGTAGGCCGGATTGCCCCAGTAGCCGTTCATGAAGGGGCCGAGCTGGCCGGATTCGACGAACTTCTTCAGGCGGTTCTGGATATCGCGGAAATAGCCCGGCGACGACAGCGGCCAGCTAGAGATGCTCTGGGCCAGCGTCGAGGTCGCCTTCGGATCGGCCTTCAGGGCCGACACAACATCAACCCAGTCGAGCGCATGCAGGTGATAGAAGTGCACCAGATGATCGTGAACGTAGAGGTTCAGCTGCATCAGGTTGCGGATGGTGTTGGCGTTTTCCGGAATCTGGATCTTCAGCGCATCCTCGACGGCGCGCACCGACGTCAGCGCATGCGTACCTGTACAAACGCCGCAAATACGCTCGGTGAAGGCCCAGGCATCGCGCGGGTCGCGGCCCTTGAGGATGACCTCCAGACCGCGCCACATGGTGCCGGTGGACACAGCGTTGCGAATGACGTTGTTGCTGTCGAGATTGACCTCGACGCGCATGTGACCTTCGATACGGCAGACCGGGTCAACGACGACGCGCTTGCCGGTGTTGTCGAGCTTGAAGCCCTGGGTTTCGTAGCTCCCCATTTCAGTTCTCTCCCTGCTTTTCGGTTGCGGAGTCGCCAGCCTTCTGACGGGCGCGGGCCAGTGCGGTCACTGCAGCATGCGCGGCAATCGCTGCGCCGACGGTGCCAGCAGCGGCCTTGCCCACCGTGTCGGCATTGGCTTCGACGCCGAAGGCCTTGATGTCGGTGACGCGGTCGTAGAAGCTGCCCTTGTCCCAGAAGCCCTCTTCGGAACAACCGATACAGCCGTGGCCGGATTGCACCGGCCAGCTGACGCCGCCATTCCAGCGCATCGACGAACAGGCGTTGTAGGTCGTCGGCCCCTTGCAGCCCATCTTGTACAGGCAGTAGCCCTTGCGCGAGCCCTCATCGTCCCAGGCTTCGGCAAACTGACCAGCATCGAAGTGGCCGCGGCGGTAACACTTGTCGTGAATGCGCTGGCCGTAGAACATCTTCGGGCGCCCCTGGCGATCCAGCTCAGGAATGCGATCGAAGGTCAGCATGTAGGTGACGACGCCGGTCATCACTTCGGCAATCGGCGGGCAACCCGGCACGTTGATGATCGGCTTGCCGGTAATCACCTTGTGCACCGGGGTCGCCCGCGTCGGATTCGGCTTCGCCGCCTGCACGCAGCCGTAGGAAGCACAGGCACCCCAACTGATAATCGCCTTGGCATCGGCGCAGGTTTCCTTGAGCTTCTCGACGAAGGGGCGACCGCCCTGGATGCAGAACATCCCGTCTTCGTTGAGCGGCGGATTACCTTCGACAGCAACGATGTAGTTGCCCTTGTACTTCTTTTTCACCTCGTCGAGTATTGCCTCGGCCTGATGCCCGGCGGCGGCCATCAGCGTGTCGTCGTAATCGAGCGACAGCATCGAGAGGACGACATCCTTGGTCAGCGGATGCGCCGAACGGATGAAGGACTCGGAACAGCAGGTGCATTCGAGACCGTGCAGCCAGAGCACGGGCGTCCGCGGTTTGGTTTCCAGCGCATGGGCAATGGTGGGTGCCGCAGAACTGCCGAGCCCCAGCGATGTCGCCGTCAGGCTGCAGAATTTCAGGAAACTGCGCCGGGTAATTCCCTGGCGGCGCAGCACTTCGTAAAAGGTTTCAGTCACGACATCTTCCCCCGATCGTTGTTGTACCGAAATGCAGGAAGAGCTTTCAGCAAGGCCTGTGCCACACATTGTGCGCAGGCACTTCTCCTTGAAAAACCAATTAAAAACAGTAAGCTGGAAATACAAGCAGCGAAAACCCACTCCCTTAACGAAAACTTGGATTCCACAGCCCCTGCAAACCACCTTTCCACCTTGCCAGAGCGCCAGATGTGCTGGATTCTTACCAACCAATCAAATTCCCCCACCGGTAGCCCCGGCAACTGATCTGGATCAATCCATCCGCAAAAGGTCATACTAGAATCCGCGAATGACAACCGTCGCCCAACTGATGACCCTGCACGCCGACAGCATCTCCCCGGATGCCGCACTGGCCGACGCGGCGGCGCTGATGGTCAGGACGAAAATCCCTTCGGTCATCGTCCTCGACGGCGATCGCCTTGCCGGTATCCTCACCGAGCGCGACTTGCTGCATGCGATGCATCGCCACGAAAGTCTGTATCGCCCGGTCCGCGAGTTCATGACTTCGCCGGTGCGTACCATGCGCAGCGACACCGACATCCGTGAGGCGTATCGCACCGCAGCGAGGCTCGGTATTCGCCACATTGTCGTGACCAATGACACTGATCAAATGCTCGGCGTCATCAGCGAAACCGATTTCCGCCGCCATTTCGGCCTCGATCACTACCGTCAGGTGAATACCGTCGACGGCCTGATGGAACGGGTATTCCCCCGCCTGCCGCCGAATGCCCGCCTGGCAGCCGCCGTCGAGGCCATGGAAAGCAGTCGCGCCAGCTGCGTCGTAGTAATTGAAGACGGATGCGCGCAGGGCATCGTCACAGAGCGCGACGTCGTCCGCCTCTATCTGGGCAACACGGGTGACCCGACACTCGCCGAGGTGATGACCTCACCGCTGCGCAGCATTCATCCGGAAACGCCGGTTGCCGCAGCGGCTGCGCTGATGCTGGAGCAGCGCATCCGGCATCTGACTGTCGTCGATGGCGAGCAGCGCCTGGTTGGCCTGCTCAGCGAGCACAGCCTGCTTCGCCCCTTCGAGCTCGACCTCGTCGATGAAGTAATCAGCGAACAGCGGACACTGGCCTCGTCGCACGACGAGGCCCTGGAGCGCATCTGTCGTGACGAGCGCTACCAGCGGACGCTGCTGGACGCCTTCCCTTTCCTAGTCTGGCTGAAAGATACCGAATCGCGATTCCTTGCCGTCAACCAGGCATTCGCCGACGCCGCCGGACAGGCTGGCCCGGCCGCGCTGATCGGGCGCACCGATCTCGACTTCTTCCCGCAGCACATGGCGGAGGCCTACCGCAGCGATGACGCGGCGGTAATGCACGACCAATGCAGCAAGACAGTGGTCGAGCAGGTGGTTGTCCATCAACGGCCGGTCTGGCACGAAACCTACAAGGCCCCCGTCACGGATGCCAGCGGCAGACTGTTGGGCACCGTCGGTTTTGCCCGCGACATCAGCGAACTGAAAAAGGCCGAGGAGGCACTACTGATCCGCAATGCCGCGCTGGCTGCCTTGCTGCGCGGCGAGCGCCTGGAAAACGCGCTCGAGCTGATTGCGCTGTCAGCCGAATGTGAGGTTCCCGATCTAAAATGCGCGATTCTGCTCGCCGAGCCGGGCGCCACTCATCTGCGCATCGGTGCTGCCCCCAGCCTGAGTGACAACGCCCGCCTGATGCTCGACGGCATGCCGATCGCCGACGACACTGGCGCTTCGGGCACGGCCGCTTTCCGCCGCAGCGAGGCCTTCATCGACAACGTCTTTGAGGAGGCCGCCGGCCAGCCTTTCCACGCCTTCGCCCGCGACGCCGATGTTGTCTCGGGCTGGGCCGAGGCGCTACTGGCCCCCGATGGCGAACTGCTGGGCACCTTCTCCGGCTACCGCAAGTTACCGGGCAGGCTGCCCCGGGAACACCGCGAAATCATCCGTCAGGCAGGCCAACTGGCGGCGCTGATCATAGCCTACCACCGCCGAACCACTGAAATCCAGGCTAGCCAGACCACTTTCCGTGGCATTTTCGACGCGGTCAGCGACGCCATTTTCATCCTCGATGGCCGAGGGCATTTTCTCGATGCCAACCGCGCCGGCGAACAGCTCAGCGGCTACAGCCACACGCAACTGGTGGATCGCACGCACGAGCGCATTGCCGCCGAAGGCTTGAATGATCTCGATGTGGTTCGCGATGAAATTGCCGCCGCCCTGAACGGCCAGGCACGCGCCATCGAGTTCTGGGGCGTCCGGTCCGATGGCCAGATCCTGCTCGTCCGCGGCCAGCTCAGCCGGACCGATTACTTCGGCCAGCCGGCGGTCCTCGCGCTGGTCTCGGATATCACCGCGCAACGCGCCGAACAGCAGCGCCTCGAGATCGAACGCGATCTGGCGGCGGCGCTGGCTGCCGGTACCGAGCGCCAGCCGCTGCTGGCGACAATGCTCGACATCGCGCTGCGCTTTCCCGAATTCGACGCCGGCGGCATCTACTGGCGCCAGGCTGACGGCAGTTACCGGCTACTTGCCCAGCGTGGGCTGAGCGATGCGTTCGTCTGTCGGGTCGAGTCCTTTGCTGCCGACTCGGTGCAGGCACAGTGGGTGCGCGCCGGCGAAACCGTCTGCTGTTGCACGCAAGAAGGCGACCACTGCGGCCCGGACGACCTGCTGTCGGCACCACATATCGCCGACCAGGGATTCCGCTGCCTGATCGTGCAACCGATCATCGTCGCCGGCCAACCGCTCGCCTGCCTCAATTTGGCCGGTTACCGCAGCCGACAGATTTCCGGCGCCACCCATCAGTCGATCCGCAATCTGGCGACCCACTGCGCACAGGCCCTGCTCCGGCTCGATGCCCAAGAACAAGCGCGCCACCTTCAACAGAACCTCGCCGGGCTGTTTGATGCGCTGAACGATTTCATTTTCATCGTCGACCTGCAGGGGCGCATCGTCCATCACAACCACGCCGTGACCCAGCAGTTGGGCTATGCCCCGGAAGCGCTGATCGGACAGCCGGTGGCTGCGGTACACCCGGAAAACATGCATGAAATGGTGACAGAGGTCATCGCCGACATGGTTGCCGGCCGCCGCCGCACTTGCCCGCTGCCGATCCAGCGCGCTGACGGCAGTCAGCTGATGGTCGAAACCCGCTTCGTGATGGGCCACTGGGATGGCCAGCCTGCGATTTTCGGCGTCTCGCAGGGCATTTCCGAGCGACTGCATGCCGAGGCCCGGCAACGGCTGGCGGCGAGCGTCTTCGACAATGCCCACGAAGGCATCATGATCACTGACCCGAAGGGCATAATCGTCGAGGTCAACAACACTTTTACCGAACTGACCGGCTACTCGCACTCGGAAGCAGTCGGGCACAACGCCGACTTGCTCAAGTCGGGGCATCACGATGCAGCTTTTTACCAGGACATGTGGCAAACGATCCGCGAGGTCGGACACTGGCGAGGCGAGGTCTGGAACCGGAAGAAATCCGGCGAGATTTTCGTCGAACTGCTGACCATTTCCACCGTTCGTGACCGCCTTGGCGAGATCACCCAGTACGTCGCAATCTTCTCCGACATCACCCTGCTCAAGGAACATCAGCAACGACTCGAGCAACTCGCCCATTTCGATGCCCTGACGCAACTACCCAACCGCATGCTGCTCGCTGACCGCCTGCAACTGGCCATGGCTCAAACCCAGCGCAACCAGCAGATGCTGGCGGTGTTCTATCTCGATCTCGACGGCTTCAAGCCGGTGAACGACACCTATGGCCACGCCGCCGGCGACCGTCTGCTGATTGACGTCGCGCAACGGCTGAAGCAATGCGTTCGCGCCGGCGACACCGTGTCACGTCTGGGCGGCGACGAGTTCGTCCTGTTGATCCGCAACATCACCGACATCCACGAATGCGACCGCGCCGCCAGCCGCGTCCTCAACGCGCTAGCGCAACCGTTTGCGGTGAACTCTGAAAACGTGACAATTTCGGCAAGCATCGGCGTCACCGTTTTCCCCAATGATGGCTCGGACGCCGACGCCCTGCTGCGCCACGCCGACCAGGCGATGTACGCCGCCAAGCAGGCCGGGCGCAATCGCTTCCATCTCTTCGACCCGGAAAGCGACCGGCTGGCACGTGTCCGCCGCGACGAACTGGGCCGCATCCGTGACGGACTAATCGCCGGTGAATTCACGCTGCACTACCAGCCCAAGGTCAACATGCGCGAAGGCCGCGTCCTGGGGGCCGAGGCACTGATTCGCTGGCAACATCCGGAGTGCGGTTTGCTGATGCCGGCGCAGTTCCTGCCGGTGATCGAAGGCAGTGAGCTGGATATCGACATCGGCAACTGGGTGCTCGAACAGGCATTGCGACAACTGGAAGTCTGGCGCGAGGCGGGCCACGCCCTAAGCGTCAGCGTCAATGTTTCCGGCCCACAACTGCAGGCACCGGGATTCGTCGATGGCTTGGCCCGGCTGCTGCACCTGCACCCGGCCGTGCCGCCGCATTGTCTGGAGATCGAGATTCTCGAAACCGCCGCCCTCGACGACATGGCCGGGGCTGCCGAAATTTTTGCCGCCGTCCGCCGCCTGGGCATCACGCTGGCGCTGGACGATTTTGGCACCGGTTACTCCTCGCTCACCTACTTCCGCCGTCTGCCCGCCGATACGCTCAAGATCGACCAATCCTTCGTTCGCGACATGCTCGACGATCCGGAGGACCTGGCCATCGTCGAAGGCGTCATCGGCCTGACCCGCGCCTTCAATCGGCATGTCGTCGCCGAGGGCGTTGAGACGCCGGAACACGGCCTGATCCTGCTGCAACTGGGTTGTGATATCGCCCAGGGATATGGCATCGCCCGACCGATGCCAGGCAGCGCATTAAGCAACTGGATATACAACTTCGTGCCCAACGAACTCTGGAACTCGATCGCCTCCTTCAACTGGTCACGCGATGACCTGCCGATGCTGATTGCCGAAATCGACCATCGCCGCTGGTTGCACCAACTGGAAGATTTCATCGCCACTAACGACCGTGAAGCCACCCCGCCGACGCAGGACCACCATCGCAGCCGGTTCGGACGTTGGTTCTACGGCCCAGCTGGCCGCCGCTATGCCAGCATGGAGAGCTACGCCGAAATCGAAACGATCCATCTCGACGTACATCGCCTTGGCAATGAACTGATCGACCTCAAGCACGCTGGCGACACGCAGATGCTGGCGAAGCGACTCGGCGAACTTCACGCCGCCAGCGAACGCCTGATCGAGATGATTCAGGTGATCCAGGCCGAGGTACTGCTTAACCCGCGTTGAATTGCCTTTGACTTACAACAGCAAGCGATAGGCCTCGAGTTGCAGCCCCTTTACCGCCGCCAGCAAGGCGTCGATTGCTTTGGGACGGACAAAGCCGATTCTCCAGGCCAAAGCCACCCGGCGTGAGGGTTGCGGCTCCGAAAATGGAATCACAGAAATCAAGTCGCTGCTATAAGGATGAGTCAGCGCGCCATCCGGCAACACAGACACCCCAAGGCCTGATGCAACCATACAGCGAATGGTGCCGATGGAGTGCCCAAGGCGGATGTCGGTATCTGGACTGCTGACCTGGGGGCAGGCGCCCAGCACCTGATCCCGGAAACAATTGCCCGCCTTAAGCAGAAGGATTTCATCACCGGCAACCTCTTCCGGAGATATCGTCGCCTTGCCCTCCCAAGAATGGCCCTTTGGCACCACCACCTTGAACGCCTCATCGTAAAGCGGTCGGGTCACCACACCGGGCATATCAAACGGCAAGGCAATAATCACCACGTCGACCTCGTTACGGGTCAACATTTCCGCCAAATTGGCCGTCATGTTCTCCTCGATGGCCAGTGGCATGTCGGGAGCAACCCGCTTGAGCGAGGTAATAAGTCGCGGGAGCAAATAGGGCCCGATCGTGTGGATGACCCCCAGGCGCAACGGCCCGTCGAGCTGGTTTCGACCTTGCAGTGCGATCTGGCGAACCCGTTCCGCTTCGTGTAGCGCCAACCTCGCCTGCTCGACGACGCGCAGTCCGACTGCTGTCGGACTGACGAATCCCTTGCCCCGCTCGAACAGGAGAACACCAAGTTCCTCCTCCAGTCTGGCGATGGCAACGCTCAAGGAAGGCTGGCTGACCGCACAACGCTCGGCTGCCCGGCTGAAATTCCCCTCCTGAGCAAGGGCGACAATGTAGCGGAACTCGGTCAAGGTCACAGGCGGACTCCCATTTAGTGGCCGAGATGATACCCCTATTAAAAATAGGGCAAAACTATAAGAGCGATAGTTAAATCCGATAAAAACCATTGATTTATATCAACATTTCACCCCTTCAAACCCACAGAATGTGCGAGGTCTTAATCAACACTCAGGGAGAAACTCATGAAACTCAGCACACTCAGCCTAGCCATCACGCTACTTGGCAGCACCCTGTTCGGTTCGGCTGCCATGGCGGCCAGCAAAGAACCGATCCAACCGATCGCCGCAGCAAAAGTTACCAATCCGGCCTTGGTCGAACTGGGCAAGAAGCTCTATTTCGACCCCCGCCTGTCGAAGTCAGGTTTCATCTCCTGCAACTCCTGCCACAACCTCTCGATGGGCGGCACCGACAACATCAAGACTTCGATCGGCCACAATTGGCAGGAAGGTCCGATCAACGCACCGACTGTACTCAACTCCAGCCTCAACGTCGCCCAATTCTGGGATGGCCGCGCTGCCGACCTGAAAGCCCAGGCGGGCGGCCCGATTGCCAACCCGGGTGAAATGGCCTTCACCCACACGCTGGCAATCAACGTCCTCCAATCCATCCCGGGCTACGTCGCAGAGTTCAAGAAGGCCTTCGGCTCTGAAGTGGTCGACATCGACAAAGTGACCAAAGCCATCGCCGCCTTTGAAGAAACACTGGTTACACCGAACTCCCGCTTCGACAAATGGTTGAAGGGCGACAAGAAGGCCTTGAGCAAAGCTGAACTCGAGGGCTACAAGCTGTTCAAGGACAGCGGCTGCGTCGCCTGTCACAACGGCCCGGCCGTTGGCGGTAACTCCTTCCAGAAAATGGGTGTCGTTGAACCGTACAAAGCCTCCAGTCCGGCCGAAGGCCGCGTCGCTGTAACAGGCAAGGATGCCGATCGCTTCAACTTCAAGGTGCCAACGCTGCGTAACGTCGAAATGACCTACCCCTACTTCCACGACGGCGCAGCCAATACCCTGAAGGAAGCGGTGGATGTCATGGGCCGTCTGCAGTTAGGCAAGAAGTTCACTGACGAAGAGAACGCCAAGATCGTCGCCTTCCTGAAGACCCTGACGGGCGACCAGCCGAACTTCAAGATGCCGATCCTGCCGCCGTCTGCTGACGCAACGCCGCGTCCGACGCCGTTCGAAAAGAAATAATCCGCGCTGAAATTAAGTGACGGGGGGCTTGCCCCCCGTTTTTCTTGCCGGTTTTGTTTGATCATCGTCAATCTGCCGGTACACTTGCGCGTTCATAATTTGCGCCTGATTTCTCGAGGTTTTTTCCGATGCTCGAAGCTGACAATCTGGAATGCGTAAGGGGCGAACGACGCCTGTTCGCCGGTGTCGGCTTCAAGCTTTCACCGGGCGAACTGCTTTATCTGCAAGGGCGTAATGGCGCCGGGAAAACCAGCCTGCTGCGCATGCTGATCGGCCTGCTGCCCCCAGAGTCGGGTGAGATCCGCTGGCAGGGGCAGTCGATCCGCAAAAGTGACGACGAGTTTCGTGCTGATCTCTGCTATCTCGGCCACCTCAATGCCATCAAGGAAGAACTGACGCCGCTGGAAAACCTGCTCGCCGCTGCCCGGCTGGCAGACGAAACGCTGTCCGAGGACGACGCGCTGGATGCGCTGGAGCAGGTCGGCCTTGCCGGACGCGAAGATCTCGCCTGCAAGTATCTGTCGCAAGGCCAGAAGCGTCGCGTTGCGCTGGCCCGTCTGGTCAAGGAACGCCGGCCGCTGTGGGTGCTTGATGAACCCTTTGTCGCCCTTGATGTAGCGGCGGTCGACTGGTTCGCCGGCATCATATCCGGCCACCTGCAACGCGGGGGGCTGGCGGTGATGACCACACATCAGCTGGTCGCCATTCCCGCCGGCACCGTCCGCGAGCTGCGACTGAGCTGAGACCGCGATGCTGAAAATCATCCTCGCCGTTGTCGGCCGTGATCTCAAGCTTGCCATGCGCCGTCAGGCCGATATCGTTTCGGCGCTGTTTTTCTTCGTCATTGTCGTCAGCCTCTTTCCGCTGGGCATCGGCCCGGAAGTGGACCTGCTGCGCAAACTCGCGCCGGGCGTGCTCTGGGTGGCCGCGCTGCTCGCGACCATGCTTTCACTGCCCCGCCTGTTTGCCGACGACCACCGCGACGGCACACTTGAACAACTCGCTCTCGCCCCGCACCCGCTCGGGCTGGCCGTTACCGGGAAAGTGATCGCTCACTGGCTGGTTTCCGGCCTGCCGCTGGCGCTGATCGCGCCGGTGCTCGGCATCCAGTTTGATCTCTCCACCGATGCGCTGCTGGTCCTGACCGGTGCCATCCTGCTCGGCACGCCGGCCCTCTCCGGCATCGGTGCCATCGGCGCCGCGCTCACCCTCGGCCTGCGCGGTGGCGGCGTATTGCTGTCGCTGCTGGTGCTGCCGCTCTACATTCCAGTGCTAATATTCGGCGCTGGCGCTGTAGATGCGACCGTGTCCGGGCTCGGGGGAGAAGGACACCTGTCACTGCTCGCTGCCATGACTTTTGCCTCGCTTGGCTTCGCCCCCTGGGCGTCGGCCGCTGCCCTGAAAATCGCCCTCGAATGACCGACCGCTTCAATCTCTACCGTTTCGCCTCGCCCGCCACCTTCTACCCGCTGGCCGGGAAGATGATTCCCTGGTTTGTCGCGGCCGGCATCCTCTTCGGCCTCGCCGGGCTCTACATTGGCATGCTCGTCGCCCCCACTGACTTTCAGCAGGGCGAGGGCTACCGCATCATCTTCATCCATGTCCCGACCTCATGGATGTCGATGTTCATCTATCTGGTCATGGCCTTCTGGGCCGCCATCGGTCTCGCCTTCAACACCCGCCTCTCGGGCATGATGGCCAATGCCTTGGCACCCACCGGTGCCCTGATGGCCTTTCTGTCACTGTGGACCGGCGCCCTCTGGGGCAAACCGATGTGGGGCACCTGGTGGGTCTGGGATGCCCGGCTCACCTCAGAACTCATCCTCCTCTTCCTCTACATCGGCTACATGGCCCTCACCGCCGCCATTGACGACGCCCGCCGCGCCGACAAGGCCGGGGGTCTCCTGTTGCTGGTCGGCGTCGTCAACATCCCGATCATCTACTTCTCGGTCAAGTGGTGGAACACCCTGCACCAGGGCTCCAGCGTCAATCTCACCAAGTCCTCGATGGCCGAGACCATGCTCTGGGGCATGCTGCTGATGGCCCTGGCCTTCTGGATGTACGCAATCGCCGTCGCCCTGGCCCGGGTGCGCACCATCATGCTCGAACGCGAACGCAACACCGACTGGGTCAAGGCCGAGTTGTCGGGCAATTCGGCCGGAGGAGCCCAATGATCTACTGGAACAGCTTTTCGGACTTCCTGCACATGGGCGGCTACGGCCTCTATGTCTGGGGCTCGTTCGGCGTCACGGCCCTGATCATGATTGTTGAACCGATCGTCGTCGCCCGCAATCGAAAGAACACCATTTCCCGTTTGAAGCGTCAGCTTCGTGCTGAGAGTCGAGTCACCGAATGAAATCACGTCACAAAAAACTCGCCCTGATTGGCGGCGCACTGGCCGTCGTCGGCATCATCGCCGCCCTGGTCCTTAATGCGCTGAACAGCAACATCGCGCTGTTCATTTCCCCGACCGACGTCATCGCCGGCAAGGCGCCGCAAGGCAAGCTTTTCCGCATCGGCGGTCTGGTCAAGGAGGGCAGCGTTGCCCGTGAGGCCGACGGCGTCACCGTACGCTTCGTCGTGACCGATACCGATAACGAGATCACGGTCAATTACAAGGGCATCCTCCCTGACCTGTTCAAGGAAGGCAAAGGCGTGGTTGCGCAAGGCAAGATGACCGATGCCCGCGTCTTCGGCGCGACCGAGGTTCTGGCCAAGCACGACGAAAACTACATGCCGCCGGAAGCAGCCAAGGCGGTGGGCGATGCCCATGCCCGCGCTGCCGAGAAAAAGGCCGCCGAAGGCGCCGCCCCTGCCGCCGCCAGCAAGCCCGCCGGGAGCTACTGAGCATGATCCCTGAGCTTGGTCATTTTTCGCTGATCCTGGCGGCGGTCGTCGCATTGGTGCTCGGCACCGTGCCGCTGATCGGCGCCCACCGCAACCGCCTGAGCTGGGTTGCTGTCGCCCGGCCTGCCGCCTCGGCGATGGCCTTGCTGGTGACGTTTTCCTTCGCCTGCCTGACGCAAGCCTTCGTGACCAACGATTTCTCGGTGGTTTACGTTGCCCAGCACTCCAATACCCTGCTGCCGACAGCCTATCGGGTGGCTGCGGTGTGGGGCGGCCATGAAGGGTCGCTGCTGCTGTGGATCCTGATGCTGACCTGGTGGGCGTTCCTGGTCGCCATGTTGTCGCAGCAACTACCGGAAACCATGGTCGCCCGCGTCCTCGGCACGCTCGGTCTGGTCGCGTTCGGCTTTCTGCTGTTCATCCTGATCACCTCCAATCCCTTCGAGCGCCTGCTGCCGGCAGCCGCCGAAGGGCGCGACCTGAATCCGCTGCTGCAGGATCCGGGACTGGTCATCCACCCGCCGATGCTTTACATGGGTTACGTCGGTTTCTCGGTCGCCTATGCCTTTGCCGTCGCCGCGCTGCTTTCCGGTCAGCTTGACGCCGCCTGGGCCCGTTGGTCGCGCCCCTGGACGCTGGCGGCCTGGGGTTTCCTGACGTTGGGCATCGCCATTGGTTCGTGGTGGGCCTATTATGAACTGGGCTGGGGCGGCTGGTGGTTCTGGGATCCGGTCGAAAACGCGTCCTTCATGCCCTGGCTGGTCGGGACTGCACTGATTCACAGCCTAGCCGTCACCGAAAAACGTGGCAGTTTCAAGAACTGGACGGTGTTGCTGGCGATTTCAGCCTTCTCGCTGTCGCTGCTCGGCACCTTCCTCGTCCGTTCCGGCGTGCTGACATCGGTTCATGCCTTCGCCACCGACCCGCGCCGCGGCATTTTCATCCTGATTTTCCTCGTGCTGGTCATCGGCCTGTCGCTGGTGCTGTTCGCCTGGCGCGCACCTAAGGTCGGTCTCGGCGGTCGCTTCGGACTGATTTCGCGTGAATCGGCACTCCTCACCAACAATGTGCTGCTGGTCGTCTCCTGCGGCACGGTGCTGCTCGGTACGCTTTACCCGCTGCTGATCGACGCACTGGGTGCCGGCAAAATTTCCGTCGGCCCGCCCTATTTCAATGCGGTCTTCGTGCCGGTAATGACGCCGATCCTGTTCCTGATGGGCATCGCGCCCTTCGCCCGCTGGAAGGAAGCATCGCTGCCCGAGATCATGCGTACCGTGACGTGGGCGCTGGTCGCCGGCTTGATCGTCGCCATCGCCCTGCCGCTGGTTTATGGCAAATGGACAGCGCTGACAGCGCTCGGCATTTTCTTCGCTGTCTGGATCGTCGCGACGGCATTGATCAACTTCGTCGAGCGCGTGCAGAACACCCGTGCCGGCCGCAGCTTTTTTGCCGCGGCGACGAGCCAGCCGCGCAGCTTTGTCGGCATGCACGTCGCACACATCGGGATTGCGGTGTTTGTCGTTGGTGTCACCATGGTCTCCAGCTTCCAGGACGAGAAAGACGTCAAGCTGGCACCGGGTCAGTCCGTGGATGTCGCCGGTTACCACTTCACTTTAAATGGCGTTCGTGAAGTCGAAGGTCCGAACTACATTGCCGCTCGCGGCGACTTCGATCTCGCGGTGAACGGAAAATTCGTGCGCAAAATGAATCCCGAGAAGCGCAATTACCACTCCTCGCAGATGCCGATGACCGAAGCAGCGATTGATACCGGCCTGCTGCGCGACGTCTATGTCTCGCTCGGCGAACCGATCGAACGCGACAAGCCGGAAGGCGAATGGGCGGTCCGAGTCTATTACAAGCCCTTCGTCGACTGGATCTGGGGCGGTTGCGGCCTGATGGCCCTCGGCGGCCTGCTGGCCATGCTCGACCGCCGCTATCGCGTCAAAGCCCGTGCCCGTGACAACCTCCCTGCCGGAACGCAACAAGCATGAACCGTTATTTCTGGATTCTTGGCGGCTTTGCCGCCCTCGTCGCCCTGCTCGCCGTCGGGCTCAACCTCAACCCGCGTGATGTCCCATCGCCGCTGGTCGGCAAACCTGCACCGGCCTTTGCATTGAATGTGCTGGCCAAGCCCGAAACCACGCTTGCTCCGAAGGATATGCAGGGCAAGGTCTGGCTGCTCAACGTCTGGGCTTCTTGGTGCGTCTCCTGCCGGCAGGAGCACCCGATTCTGGTGGAGTTTTCGAAAAAGACGGACGTGCCGCTAATTGGCCTCAATTACAAGGAAGTCCGCGGTGATGGTGGTTTCGACATGGGCAAGATGCCGGCCGACGAGGAAAAGCGGCTGGCCTTCCAGCGCGCCAACAAGTGGCTGGCCGATCATGGCGATCCTTACACGCTGACGGTCATGGACCTCGATGGTCGCGTCGGTATCGACTACGGCGTCTATGGCGTGCCGGAAACCTACGTTATCGACAAGGCCGGCATCATCCGCATGAAGCATACCGGCCCGATTACGCCGGACGTGCTTGGCAAGAAGATCATGCCGCTGCTGGCGGAGTTGGGGAAATGAGCGCTGTCCTCCGGCGTTGGGCGCAGTGCTGCGCCGTCGTCTGCCTGGCCATTTTTGGGCAGTTTTCCGGTGTCACTGGAGCAGACGCCGCCAGCATCGCCACCGAAGCGGCACTGGCGGCCGACCCCGTCGCCGAGAAGCGCCTGCTTGCCCTGTCTGAAGAATTGCGCTGCCTAGTCTGCCAGAACCAGAATATCGCCGACTCCAACGCCGAACTGGCGCAGGATCTGCGCCGGGAAATCCGAGGCATGATTGCCACCGGCAAGAGCGATAAGGAAATCATCGATTTCATGGTCGCCCGCTACGGCGATTTCGTCCTCTACCGGCCACCGGTGCAGGGCAACACCCTGTTGCTGTGGGGCGGGCCGCTGGTGCTGATGGTCCTTGGTCTGTTCCTGCTGGTGCGCTACCTCCGTCAGCGTACCCGGCGCGTTGTCGAAACCGAGCGTCCCCTGTCCGCTGATGATGCCCGCCGCGCCGAAGCGCTGCTCAACGAATCCGATTCCAAATGACCCAGTTTGCCCTGTTCGCCACGCTGCTCGTGGTGGTTACCGCTGCCTTCGTTCTGCCGCCGCTGTGGCTCGGCTTGCGCCGCCCCAAGGAGAAGGCGGATCGCAAGGCCGCCAATATTGCGATTTTCCGTGACCAACTCGCCGAGCTGGAACGCGAAAAGGCCGATGGCTCGCTGCTGGCAGCCGATTTCGAGCAGGCTCGGCAGGAATTGCAGAAACGCCTGCTGGAAGAAGTCGATGACGCCAACGTCTCCGCTGAGGCTGCCAGCCACGCTCCAAGCCGCCCGCTGGCCATTAGCCTGCTGCTGTTGATTCCGCTTGCGGCACTAGTTGGCTACACCGTACTCGGCAATCCGGTCGCGCTTGACCCGGCCAGAACCGCTGCGCCGCCCAAAATGACTGCCGAGCAGATCGACGGTATGGTGCAAAAACTCGCCGAGCGGATGCAGGCGAACCCGGACGACATGCAGGGCTGGCTGATGCTGGCGCGTTCCTACAAGGCGCTCGGTCGTTACGATGACGCCGTGCAAGCGTATGGACGTGCCGAAAAGGTGATCGATGAAAGCCCGGACCTGCTCGCCAGCTACGCCGAAGTCATGGCGATGGCCAACGGCAAGGGGCTGCAGGGCAAGCCAGTCAAGCTGATTGAAAAAGCCCTCAAGCTCGATCCCAAGCATGGCCACAGCCTTTTCCTCGCCGGCGCTGCGGCGATGGAAGCCGGCGACAACAAGAAGGGCATCGCCTACTGGGAGGCCCTATTACCGCAAGTTGAACCGGGTTCGGAAATTGACCAAATGCTGCGGGGTGGCATCGAGAAGATGAAAGCGGGCGGCTGAGCATGGTTGACGCGGGTCGGCGCGCCTTTTTTCGCGGCCGGCCGCGGCCCCGCGTTGAAAATCGCCCGCCCTGGGCACGCCCGGAAGACGCATTTGTCGATGCCTGCACGCGCTGCGATGATTGCCTGAGGGCCTGCCCGACCGGCATCCTGGTTCGTGGTGATGGCGGCTATCCGACCGTCGATTTCAGTCGTGGCGAATGCACCTTCTGTGGCGATTGCACCCGCGCCTGCGGCAGCGGCGCCCTACGCCCAGCGGATGCCAGCCCACCCTGGCTGCTAAGAGCCATCGTTGGCCCCCAGTGCTTGCAGCAACAGGGTAGCGAATGTCGCGTATGCGGCGATTTCTGCGAACCTCGGGCCATCCGCTTTCTGCCCCAACTGTCCGGCACCTCGCAACTCACCCTCGACGCCACGCTATGCACTGGCTGCGGTGCCTGTCAGGCGCCATGCCCGGTACAGGCCATCCGCCTGGCAATACCCACCCCTTCAGCGCATCAGACCTGATCCAGCTCGCCGGTCAAGGCGGCATAATCTCCATAAGGGCTGAGCGGCGGCACCGTCAGTCCCGCCGAGATCATCTCCGCCTCCAGCTTGATCCGGAGAATCAACAGCCCTTGAAGTGACTCCCGTGCCTTGTCATCGGCCCAGTTGTCGTGATGCTCACTCAGACAGGCCTCGATCTCGTGGCGATTAGCCAGATGGATGCCGCAAATCGCAGCATAGCGATGGATCTCGTGATCCAGATCACGCAATTCGCGCTCATAATGTTCAAATCCACTCATTTAACAAGGATACTGCGAATATGCCGCGAAAGGAGGGGCCATGCACTTAATGACGCTACCCGATGCCCGCTCGGACAGTGCGCCCGCGTTCAGCGATCTGGCTTCGCTCCGTCGCTGGCTGCGGGCCTTGCCGCAAACCCAACCCTTGTTGCTGCTGAACGCGCTGTGCGAGCAAGTTCATGCCGTCGACGTCAGCCCCGCCCCGCCGAACGAAGTCATCGCCCTGCTCGACGGGTTGCGCCAGGCGGCGGTCGTCTCGGCCGATGCGCTGGAGAGCCGTTTTCTCCGCAAGCCCTTGCCACTACCCAGCGACGACCTCCGTTGCTTCGATGCCGTACAGGGTTTCTGGTCGGCGCAAGCCATCGCACTGATGCGCCGACTCCCCCGACTACCCCCCGCCCAATGGCACCTCCCCTTGCATCGCACCGCCAGCGCCTTGCGCCTCGCACAGCTGGCGCATTTTCAGGCGGCGCAGGAGATTCCGGCGCGTCTCGACCATCTGCTGCTCGCCAGCCTCGGCTACGCCGAACAGGCGGGTTGCCTGCGCCAGCCGCTGGCAGATCCGGCTTTCCCGCATCTTGGTGAGGACAGCATTGCCGGACACCTCGCCTGGGCCTTCATGCTGCGAATCTGTGATCCCTATCGGCTGTCTGCCGCCCAGCTGACGGTCGCCAACCGCGCCCTCAGCCGCTGGCGCGAACTGGCCGCCTTCCAGAGCGAGGTGGATAACGACACGCAGCCGCCGGTGGTTGACCTAGCGGCCTTTTTCCTTGGCGACTATCCAGCTGGATTGCCGCGCTGGCTGGCACTGCGCAAGGTCCAGCGCAAGATCGGGCAGCGTCTGGAGGCCCTGGCTACCGGCGAATTGCCTGAGTCACTCAGGCTCGGCCGCGAATTATCCGGTTCCGCCGCCTTGCGCCTGCTGCGCCAGATCTCCCGCGAGTTCAGTTCGCCGGCTGACCTTCCTGGCACCGATATCGGCGAGGTCGAGCTTGCATTTGGTCCCGATCATGCCTATGCGTTGTTCACCGGCGAGGCGATCAACCCTGGCAAGGCGCTGGATGTGGGTGGCGCGACTCTGGCACACCAGCGCGTAGCGATGTTTGGCTTCGACCGGGCGTCGACGCTGCCGACCGCTGTCAAACGACTGGAGATCCCCAGCGAGATCTGGCAACTGGTTGATGGCATCGCCCTGCGGCCGCAACCCGATCCCAGCACCCGTCGCATCGCCCCCTGCCTGATCTCGACCCGCAAGGATGATCTGGCAAGTCTCGGCGTGCTGGAGGGTCTGCGCGAGGCCCGTGACGGCAGCCTGAGTGCCAGCCTCCGCTGGTTCGATGAGCCCCTGGAAGCTGTGCGGCTGCTTCGGCCGGGTACAGCGTGCGAACCGGTTGCCGCCTTCCTGTTCGGCGAGGGCGAGCACTGCACGCTGCTCGCCCCGAGCAGGGCCGGCCTGCGGCTTGAGCAGACGGTCCGCATCGAAGGCCGCGCTGCCGGGTCGCTGGTGCTGCAAAGTGTCATCGAACGCGGCAGCGACTTTGTGCGCTACGCGGTTCGCCTGCCATAGAAGCGAAAAGCCCGCCTGACGGCGGGCTTGGGAACTGCTGCGGTCGACGCTAAAAATCGACCGAAATCGGGATCACTCAAACTCGATGATAATCTGATCCACCGACAGGCTTTCGCCGACAGCAGCCGAGATCTTCTTCACCTTGCAATCCTGCTCGGCCTTGAGGATGTTTTCCATCTTCATTGCCTCGATGACGGCCAGCTTCTCGCCGGCCTTCACGTCCTGACCGACCTTGACTGCGACATCGCGCAGCAGGCCCGGCATCGGCGAGAGCAGGAACTTGGAGAGGTCGGGAGCCGGCTTTTCGGGCATCAGGGCCAGCAGTTCTGCGGCGCGGGCGCTCATCACCATGAAGTCGGCACGGGTACCCCAGTGGAACAGGCTGTACTTGGTCTTGTGACGCTCGACCTGCAGCGTGAAGGGCTCACCGTTGCAGGTGCCGTTGAACAGCGATTCGCCCAGCTTCCAGTCGGACAGCAGCTCGTAGGACTTGCCGTTGTACTCGACGTGATAACCACCCTGCACCGGACGGGCGGTGACCGGGTGATTCTCCTTCTGGTCGCCGTTGAGACGGACCACCATCCACTGGTCGCCGACGATGCGCTCGTGACCCTGCATCTGGCCGGTGATCGACGCCGAACGGTCGGTGTAGGCACGATAGACATAGGCAGCCACCGAAACCAGCAAGGCCGGATCATCATGCGGCACCATCGAGGCATCGAAGCCGGTCGGATAGTATTTGGGGATGAAACCGGTATCGAAGACGCCGGAATGGAAGGCCGGATGCTGCATCAGCGCGGCCTGGAACGGAATGTTCGAGGAAATGCCGCGGATGACGAAAGCGTTGAGCGCGTCGCGCATGCGGGCAATGGCCGTGCTGCGGTCCTTGGCATGCACGATCAGCTTGGCAATCATCGAGTCGTAGAACATCGAGATCTCGCCACCGTCGTAAACACCGGTATCGACACGGGTCGTGCCGTTGGCGTCGGTCGTTTCCTTCGGCGGCTGGAACTTCACCAGACGACCGGTGGACGGCAGGAAGCCACGGAACGGATCTTCGGCATTGATACGACATTCCATCGACCAGCCGTCGATCTTTACATCGGCCTGGGTCAGCGGCAGCTTCTCACCGTAGGCAACGCGGATCATCTGCTCGACCAGGTCGAGGCCGGTGATCAGTTCGGTGACCGGGTGTTCCACCTGCAGGCGGGTGTTCATTTCCAGGAAGTAGAATTCCTTGGTCGCACCGGACACCACGAACTCGACCGTACCGGCCGATTCGTAGTTCACGGCACGGGCCAGGGCCACGGCCTGTTCGCCCATCGCCTTGCGCATTTCCGGATCGACGAAGGGGCTCGGCGCCTCTTCGATAACCTTCTGGTGGCGGCGCTGGATCGAGCAGTCGCGCTCGTTCAGGTAGACGTAGTTGCCGTGGCTGTCGCCGAGCACCTGAATTTCGATGTGACGCGGTTCGAGCACGTATTTTTCGATAAAGACGCGGTCGTCACCGAAGGAGTTACGGGCCTCGTTGACGCAGGAGGAGAAGCCCTCGTGCGCTTCGGCGTCGTTGTAGGCAACGCGCAGACCCTTGCCACCGCCGCCAGCGGAGGCCTTGATCATCACCGGGTAACCAATCTTCTTGGCAATTTCGACAGCTTCGTCCGGGCCGGCGATGGCGTCGTTGTAACCCGGAATGGTGTTGACCTTGGCTTCGATAGCCAGCTTCTTCGACTCGATCTTGTCGCCCATCTTGCCGATGGAGTAGTGCTTCGGACCGATGAACTTGACGCCTTCTTCTTCGAGGCGACGCGAGAATTCGGCGTTCTCGGACAGGAAGCCATAACCCGGGTGGACCGCTTCTGCGCCGGTCTGCTTGCAGGCGGCGATGATCTTGTCGGCAACCAGATAGGATTCCTTCGAGGCAGCCGGGCCGATGCAGACGGCTTCGTCGGCCAGATCCACAAACAGCGCATCCTTGTCGGCTTCGGAATAGACGGCAACGGTCTTGATGCCCATCTTGCGGGCCGTCTTGATGACGCGGCAGGCAATTTCACCGCGGTTGGCAATCAGAATCTTCTTGAACATGTTCGTTTTTCTCCCTGACGCTTACAGAGGAATGTTGCCGTGCTTGCGCCACGGGTTTTCGAGTTTCTTGTCGCGCAGCATGGCCAGCGAGCGGGCGATCCGCTTGCGGGTAGCGTGCGGCATGATGACGTCGTCGATGAAGCCACGGGCACCGGCCACGAACGGGTTGGCGAACTTTTCCTTGTACTCGGCTTCGCGCTGGGCGAGCTTTTCCGGATCGTTCTTTTCTTCGCGGAAGATGATCTCGACCGCGCCCTTCGGGCCCATGACCGCGATTTCAGCAGACGGCCAGGCGAGGTTGACGTCGCCACGCAGGTGCTTGGACGACATCACGTCGTAGGCACCGCCGTAGGCCTTGCGGGTAATCACGGTGACCTTCGGCACAGTGCACTCGGCGTAGGCGTAGAGCAACTTGGCGCCGTGCTTGATGATGCCGCCGTACTCCTGCGAGGTACCCGGCATGAAGCCCGGTACATCGACAAAGGTAACCACCGGAATATTGAAGGCGTCGCAGAAGCGGACGAAGCGGGCGGCCTTGATCGAGGACTTGATGTCCAGGCAGCCGGCCAGCACCAGCGGCTGGTTGGCGACGATACCGACCGGATGGCCGTCGATGCGGCCGAAACCGATGATGATGTTCTTGGCGTAGTCGGGCTGCAGCTCGAAGAAATCGCTGTCGTCAACAACCTTGACCAGCAGCTCCTTCATGTCGTACGGCTTGTTCGCGTTGTCCGGCACCAGGGTGTCGAGCGAGAAGTCCATGCGGTCGGCCGGATCGTTGGTCGGCGTGACCGGCGGCCTTTCCTTGTTGTTGGCCGGCACGAAGTTCATGAAGCGGCGCAGCATGGACAGCGCTTCGACATCGTTCTCGAAGGCCAGATCGGCGACACCGGACTTGCTGGTGTGGGTAACGGCACCGCCCAGCTCCTCGGCGGTCACGTCTTCGTGAGTCACGGTCTTGACGACTTCCGGACCGGTCACGAACATGTAGGACGAGTCCTTGACCATGAAGATGAAGTCGGTCATCGATGGCGAATACACGGCGCCGCCGGCACAGGGGCCCATGATCATGGAGATCTGCGGCACAACGCCGGAGGCCATGACGTTACGCTGGAAAACGTCGGCATAGCCGCCCAGGGAGGCAACACCTTCCTGGATACGGGCGCCGCCCGAGTCGTTGAGGCCGATCACCGGCGCACCGACCTTCATCGCCTGATCCATGACCTTGCAGATCTTCTCGGCGTGGGTTTCCGACAGCGAACCGCCGAACACGGTGAAATCCTGCGAGAAAACGAAGACCAGACGACCATTGATGGTGCCGTAACCGATCACGACGCCGTCACCCGGGGTCTTTTCTTCCTTGTCCATGCCGAAATCGACACAGCGATGTTCCTTGAACATATCCCATTCTTCGAAGGAACCCGGATCGAGCAGCAGCTCGATACGCTCGCGGGCAGTCAGCTTGCCCTTCTTGTGCTGGCTGTCGATACGCTTCTGGCCACCGCCGAGGCGGGCCAGTTCACGCTTTTTTTCCAGCTGGCGGATGATGTCGTGCATAAAAAACTCCCTAAGTGGATCGGGTAATTGGGAAATCAGTGTGTCAGGTAATCGAGGAGGGCATACGCGGCGGCGGCCGGCGTCGTATGGCCGGATTCGACGGCTCGGGTCAATGCGGGCAGGTTCTCCTGCACGCGCGGATGCTGGCGGAAATGCTGGCGCAGGCCGGAGTCGATCATCTGCCACATCCAGCTCACGGACTGATGCTGGCGCTTGGCGGCAAATTCACCGGTGGGCTTGAGAGCAGCCTGATATTTCTCGATCTGCTCCCAGAAATCGACAATGCCTTCCTTGTGCAGTGCTGACAGGGCAATGACGGGTGGCGACCAGTTCGGCGAAGCCGGGCGCAGCATGTGCAGCGCATTGCGCCATTGGGCACGGACCACGGCCGTTGCCTGCTTGTCGATATCGGCCTTGTTGATGACCACCAGATCAGCGATCTCGACGATGCCCTTCTTGATTGCCTGCAGGTCGTCACCGGCATTCGGCAACTGCAGCAGACAGAACATGTCGACCATGCCGGCCACGGTCGTTTCCGACTGGCCGACACCCACCGTCTCGATGATGATCACATCGTAGCCGGCCGCTTCACAGAGGAGCATCGCCTCGCGGGTCTTTTCAGCGACACCGCCCAGCGACCCGGCCGACGGGCTCGGGCGAATGAAGGCTTCCTCGCGCTGGCTGAGCAGCTCCATGCGCGTCTTGTCGCCGAGGATGGAACCGCCGGTGACGGATGACGAGGGGTCGATGGCGAGCACGGCGAGTTTCTTGCCCTGCTCGATCAGCCAGACGCCCAGCGCCTCGATAAAGGTGGACTTGCCCGCCCCCGGTACGCCGGAGATGCCGATACGGATCGCGTTGCCGGTTTTCGGCAGCAGTGCGGTCAATAACTGCTGCGCCCGCTGCTGATGATCGGCGCGCGTCGATTCGATCAGCGTGATCGCCTTGGCCAGCGATCGACGCTGACCGGCGAGCACGCCATCGACCAGCGTCTGGTCGGCAGCAGACAGGAGATTGGCACGCACCGGCGCTTCGTCCAGCTTCATCCGGATCAGGCGCGGGCCTTGCGGATTTCTTCCAGCACCTTCTTGGCCGAATCCTCGATGCGGGTACCCGGACCGAAGATTGCCTTGGCACCTGCTGCGTACAGGGCATCGTAGTCCTGCGCCGGGATGACGCCGCCAGCGAAGACGATGATGTCGTCAGCGCCCTGCGCCTTCAGCGACTGGATGATCTGCGGCACCAGCGTCTTGTGACCGGCGGCCAGCGAGGAGCAGCCAATGGCGTGCACGTCGTTTTCGATCGCCTGACGGGCGGCTTCTTCCGGCGTCTGGAACAACGGCCCCATGTCGATATCGAAGCCGAGGTCGGCGTAGGCAGTCGCGACCACCTTGGCACCGCGGTCGTGGCCATCCTGGCCGAGCTTGGCGATCATGATGCGCGGGCGACGGCCTTCTTCTTCGGCGAACTTGGCGACATCGGCCTTGATCTCTTCCCAGCTTTCCATACCTTCGACAACGCCTCCATAGACACCGGAAATGGTCTGGTTGTTGGCGCGGAAACGACCGAAAATCTTTTCCAGCGCATCGGAGACTTCGCCGACCGTGGCACGCAGGCGGATGGCCTTGACGGTGAGGTCGAGCAGATTGCCTTCGCCGGTTTCAGCAGCCTTGGTCAGTGCATCCAGCGCGGCAGTCACGGCAGCGGTATCGCGCGTTGCACGGATGTTCTTGAGGCGCGCGACCTGCGCTTCGCGCACGGCGTGGTTGTCGATATCGAGAATCTCGATCGCGTCTTCCTTGGCCAGCTTGTACTTGTTGACGCCGACGATGACGTCCTTGCCCGAGTCGATTCGCGCCTGCTTGTCGGCGGCGCAGGTTTCGACCTGCATCTTGGCCCAGCCGGACTCAACCGCCTTGGTCATGCCACCCATGGCCTCGATTTCCTGGATGATGCCCCAGGCCTTGTCGGCCATGTCCTGGGTCAGCTTCTCCATCATGTAGGAGCCGGCCCAAGGATCGACGACATTGGTGATGTGGGTTTCTTCCTGAATGATCAACTGGGTGTTGCGGGCGATACGGGCGGAGAATTCGGTCGGCAGCGCAATGGCTTCGTCGAGCGCGTTGGTGTGCAGGGACTGGGTGCCACCGAAGACGGCCGCCATCGCTTCGATGGTGGTGCGCACGACGTTGTTGTACGGATCCTGCTCGGTCAGCGACCAACCCGATGTCTGCGAGTGGGTACGCAGCATCATCGACTTCGGGCTCTTGGCGTTGAAGCCGGACATGATGCGGTGCCACAGCAGGCGGGCAGCGCGCATCTTGGCGATTTCGAGGTAGAAGTTCATGCCGACGGCCCAGAAGAAGGACAGACGGCCGGCGAAGGTATCGACATCCATACCCGAGGCGATGCCGGTACGGACGTATTCCATACCGTCGGCCAGCGTGAAGGCCAGCTCGATGGCCTGGTTGGCGCCGGCTTCCTGGATGTGATAACCCGAAATCGAGATCGAGTTGAACTTCGGCATGTGCTGCGCGGTATAGCCGAAAATGTCGGCGATGATCTTCATCGACGGCTTGGGCGGATAGATATAGGTATTCCGCACCATGAATTCTTTAAGGATGTCGTTCTGGATCGTGCCCGACAGCTTTTCCTGCGAAACGCCCTGTTCTTCCGCGGCGACGATGTAGCCGGCAAGAATCGGCAGCACGGCGCCGTTCATGGTCATCGAAACCGAAATCTTGTCGAGCGGGATACCGTCGAAAAGAATCTTCATGTCTTCGACCGAGTCGATCGCCACACCGGCCTTGCCGACGTCGCCGACGACGCGGGGATTATCGGAGTCGTAACCGCGGTGGGTCGCCAGGTCGAAGGCCACCGAGACACCCTGACCGCCGGCGGCGAGCGCCTTGCGATAGAAGGCATTGGAAGCCTCGGCCGTGGAGAAACCGGCGTATTGACGGATGGTCCACGGTTTGACCGCGTACATCGTCGGCTGCGGGCCGCGCAGGAAGGGAGCGACGCCCGGCAGGGTATCGGAGAATTCGAGTTGCTCGACGTCCTTCTTTGTATACAGCGCTTTGACCTTGAGGCCTTCCGGGGTATTCCAGACCAAATTGTTAACGTCGCCACCAGGCGACTGCTTGGCAGCGGCCTTTTCCCAGACGTCCAGATTGTTGGAATCAAAGAACTTTTCAGACATGACACACCCCTCGCTGATTCGATTTTTTTGGGCCGATGATGCAGAATCCAAAATTCTACGCCGTTGGGCCCAGCTTGACATACCCAGCCGTACATAATACTTTATCCATAATTATGGACGCAAGTCGGCAACGCACCGACTTCGCCATGCCCACCTTCACACCACCATGACCCGAATTGCACCTATCGCGCTCTACCAGGAAGTCGCCGAACGACTGCGACAACGGATCTTTGCGCACGAACTGACGCCGGGCACCTGGATCGACGAGCAGAAGCTCGCCGAACAGTACGGCATCTCCCGCACACCGCTGCGCGAAGCGCTCAAGGTTCTCGCCTCCGAAGGTCTGGTCGAACTCAAGCCACGCCGTGGCTGCTACGTGACTGAAATCTCGCGTCAGGACCTCGACGACATCTTCCCGCTGATGGCCATGCTCGAAGGCCGCTGCGCGGCCGATGCCGTCCGCCATGCCAAACCAGGTGACATCAAGGCCCTGCGCGCAACACACGACCGTCTGGAAGCCGCATCGCGGGATGGCGAGATTACCGCCTTCTTCGAAGCCAACCAGGCTTTCCACCGCCAGATTCAGGAACTTGCCGGCAATCGCTGGCTGTTGTCGGTCATCCAGGATCTGCGCAAGGTACTCAAGCTGTCACGCCTGCATTCGCTGTCACTCGAAGGCCGCCTGCAGCAGTCACTCGACGAGCATCGCCTGATCATGGCTGCCTTCGAAAACGGCAACGCCGAGCAGGCCGAGAAGCTGATGCATGACCACCTGTTGTCCGGCCGGGAGGCACTGGCCAAGATGGACGCCAAAGCCGCGAAAGCCGCCTGATTCGATAGCGTCTGCGGTCAACCCGAAAAACCTTCCGAAATCGGCAACACAGATCGAAAAAAAGCCCTGGTCCTCGACCAGGGCTTTTTGTTACAGGCTTGCGGCTTAGTGGTTGGCCGCGGAGGCAGCACCGAAACCGGTCTGCGCACGCACCCACTGGTCGTCGAAGCCTTCCAGATCGGTCTTGCCGCGAGCCGTGCTGTCGGTCTTCGAACCGATGAAGGCGAGCAGGAAGGCCACCGGCATCGCGAACAGCGCCGGCTGGGTGTAGGGGAAGAGCGGAGCGGCATTGCCGAGCACATCCACCCACACCGACTTCGAGAAGAGCACGAAGAGCACAGCGGAGATCAGGCCACCGTAACCACCCAGAAGCGCGCCACGGGTGGTCAGACCACGCCAGTACATCGACAGGATCAGCACCGGGAAGTTGGCGGCAGCAGCGACGCCGAAGGCCAGACCGACCATGAAGGCGATGTTCTGCTTCTCGAACAGGATGCCGAGGACGATGGCGACGGCGCCGAGGCAGATGGTGGCAATCTTGGAAACGCGAATTTCGGTCGCTTCCGACGCTTGCCCCTTCATGATGACGCGAGCGTAGATGTCATGCGAGATCGCCGAAGCGCCGGCCAGTGCCAGACCCGACACAACCGCCAGAATGGTCGCGAAGGCCACGGCAGCCAGGAAGCCGAGCAGCATGTTGCCGCCAACCGCCTTGGCCAGGTGCATGGCAACCATGTTGCCGCCACCGATCAGCTTGCCGCCGATGGTGCCGCCTTCGAAGAACTCCGGATTCTGACCGACGATCAGGATGCCGGCGAGGCCCATCAGGAAGATGACGTTGAAGAAGTAGGCAACGAAACCGGAGGCGTAGAGCACGGACTTACGCGCTTCCTTGGCGTCGGTGACGGTGAAGAAGCGCATCAGGATGTGCGGCAGACCTGCAGTACCAAACATCAGTCCCAGACCGAGCGAAATGGCGGTAACCGGATCCTTGAGCAGCGAGCCCGGATACATCAGCTTGTCGCCCAGCTTGTGCACCGAGGTTGCCTTTTCCAGCAGCGTGGTGAAGGAGAAGCCAAACTGGCTCATTGCCAGCACCATGACCAGCGTACCGCCGGAGAGAAGCATCACGGCCTTGATGATCTGCACCCAGGTCGTGGCGACCATGCCGCCGAAGGTCACGTAAACCATCATCAGGATGCCGACGGCAAAGATGGCGACGTTGTACTCGAGACCGAAGAGCAGCTTGATCAGCTGACCGGCACCGACCATCTGGGCGATCAGGTAGAAGCAGACGACGGTCAGCGAGGAGATCGCGGCCATCGTGCGCACCTTGCCCTGATCCAGGCGATAGGCAGTGATATCGGAGAAGGTGAACTTGCCGAGGTTACGCAGGCGTTCCGCCATCAGGAACAGGATGATCGGCCAGCCGGCGAAGAAGCACAGCATGTAAATGTAGCCGTCGTAGCCCTGGGTGTAGACCATCGCGGTCAGACCCAGCAGCGTGGCGGCGGACATGTAGTCGCCGGCAATTGCCAGACCGTTCTGGAAACCGGTGATGCCGCCACCCGCGGTATAGAAGTCAGAAGTCGACTTGGTGCGGGAAGCCGCCCAGTAGGTAATGCCCATCGTCAGTGCGACGAAGATGCAGAACATGATGATGGCGTGCCAGTTGGTCGCCTGCTTTTCGGTTTGCGCGACTGCGTCGGCAGCGAAGGTCGCTGCCGAGAAGCCGAGCAGCGCGAGTGAGGTGAGGAGATTGCGCATCATTTCTTATCCTTCCAGGCTTCCTTGATGATTTCCTGATTCAGCGCATCGAACTCGGTGTTGGCGCGCTTGACGTAAACCGCTGTCAGGACCCAGAAGAAAATGAACATCAACAACTCGGCAGTCACGCCAACTGTCCATCGCGACCCCTCGGCAATCGGCTGACCGAGCGAGGTGGGATTGAAGGCGACGACCAGGACGAAGCCGTAGAACATCGCCAGAACGATAAAGGCCAGTGTCCAGGCGAAGCGGCTACGACGAGCCACCAGATCCTGAAACTTGGGATTGGCCTTCATGCGCTGATACATTTCTGTACTCATGCTGAACTCCTCTGTTTGTTCTTTAATTAATAATTACACTTGTGCAACAGACGGAATATATATCTTATACAAGACCTTGGCAATCGCTATTCCGCAGGTGCACAACCCTGCTATCCGGATGAATCAAAACGAAAAATGAGTACCATCAATCTGACGCTGGACGGCGAAATCGCCACGCTGACACTGAACAACCCTGACAAGCTCAACGCCATCAATCTCTCGATGTGGCAGCAGATTGCCGCTGACATGCGTCAGATTGATGACGACCCCGGCGTGCGCTGCATCGTCATCCGCGGCGCCGGTAACGAGGCGTTTGCTGCTGGTGGAGACCTCGAGGAATTCGTCAGCGGCCGCGCCACACTCGAGCAGGCGCTGCACTACCACGGCCAGGTCGCCGAGGCACTGAACGCCATTGCCGACTGCCGTCACCCGACGGTGGCTCTGATCGGCGGCGCCTGCATCGGCGGCGGGCTGGAAATCGCGGGCGTCTGCGACCTGCGTATCGCCGGCGAAAAAGCCCGTTTCGGCGCACCGATCAACCGCCTCGGCTTCTCGATGTACCCGGGCGAAATGGAAGGCCTGCTCAAGCTGGCCGGCGCCGCGGTGATGAAGGAAATCCTGCTCGAAGGGCGCATCCTGACCGCCGCCGAAGCCTACGAGAAAGGCCTGGTGACGCGCGTCGTCCCGGACAATCAGGTCGAGGAAGAGGCCTACGCCACCGCCCGCCGCATTTGCGCCGGCGCCCCGCTCGTTGCTGGCTGGCACAAGCAGTGGATTCGCCGTCTTTCAAATGGCAAGCCGCTGAACGACGAGGAAAAGGCCGCCTCCTTCGCCTTCCTCGACACCGAGGACTACAAGGAAGGGCTCGCTGCCTTCCTTGAAAAGCGCAAGCCGGTGTTCAAGGCGCGCTGATCAGCCGGCAAACACCGTGTGCAACATCTTCGCCGACAGCAGAATCAGGACGCCGGCGAAGATTTTCTTCAAGGTCGCCACCGGCAGGCGATGCGCCAGCTTCGCCCCCAGCGGGGCGGTAAAGGTCGATACCACGCTGATCAGCACCAACGCCGGTAGAAACACGTAGCCGACCGACCACTCCGGCAGACCGCCGGTCGTCCAGCCATTGATCAGATAGCCAGCCGCCCCAGCCAGCGCAATCGGCAAACCGATGGCAGCCGAGGTGCCGATGGCGTTCTTCATATTGACGTTGCACCAGGTCATGAAAGGCACGGACAGCGAGCCGCCACCGATGGCGACCAGCGCCGAGATGACGCCGATGCCCGTGCCCACGCCCGCCAGACCCAGCGCCCCGGGCAAGTCACGTGACGGCTTGGGTTTGACGTTGAGGATCATCTGCACCGACACATAGGCCATGAAGCAGGCAAAGAAGATCGCCAGCGGCCGGGTCGGCACCGACGAGGCGACAAACGTCCCGAGAAAGGTACCCACCAGAACCCCCGGCGCAATCCGGCGCACGATGTCCCAGCGCACGGCGCCGTGAGCGTGATGGGCGCGCAGACTCGACACCGAGGTCATGACGATGGCCGCCATCGAGGTACCGAGCGCCAGATGCACCATGTGCTCCGGTGGAAAACCCTGCATCGCGAACATGGTCGTCAGCATCGGCACCATGATCCCGCCCCCGCCAACGCCCAGCAGGCCGGCAAAAAACCCGACGAAGGCCCCGAGGGCAAGATAGGCGGCAATCCACTCGATAATCATGGCTCACTTACTCTTGAATTGATCCAGGCCCAGCAAGGCCCCGGTGATGAACTGCCACTCCCCGCTGGAGACCGGCATGATGGACAGGCGATTGCCCCGCGCCAGCAGGCGCATCCCGGCCAATTCCGGACAGGCGCGCAATTCGGCCAGGGTGAGCAAGCGGGTTTTGCATTCGAAGGCCACATCTCGCAGCCACCAGCGCGGATTATCCCTTGCCGATTTTGGATCGAAATAGGGGTTTACCGCAGCAAACTGGGTTTCATCCGGGTAGGGCTCGGAAGCGACGCTGCAGATGCCGGCAATCCCCGGCTGCGCACAACTGGAATGGTAGAAAAATGCCAGGTCACCGATCTGCATGGTGTCGCGCATGAAATTGCGCGCCTGGTAGTTGCGGACGCCCACCCAGGGCAGCGTCTGACCCGGTGCCGCGGCCAGATCGTCGATGGAAGCCTCGTCCGGCTCCGATTTCATCAGCCAGTACTGCATATCTCGAATCCAAAAGGAAAACGGGTGGCAGTCGTTACACTGCCACCCGTCGAATAATGGCCCCCGCAAGTGCCGTCAGGCCGGCATCCTGAACCTGGGTTCAGAGTGGTTGCTTTCCTCCCGCATCAGGCACCTGCGACGAAGCAAGCGCACAACAGCGGTTTCAACGGTCCACAACCGATGCCAATCAGCATTGGTTCAAGGAATGTATGGCCTTCACAAACACCGCAGGGGACAAACGGCGGACGACGCCGAAACAACAGCGGAGATCAGAACTCCAGTTGCTGCTGGGGCGCCAGCACGGCATCAAGTCGTGCTCCCATGTCAGCGATTCTACGCTTCGCGTCGGAAGTATCAACTGTTTCGGGGACGGTATTTTGCGCTACGCTGGCAGGCATCACCAGCCGCTCGTGGGCGATATTAAGCGCTGCCATCACGGCAACTTTTTCTGCGATCGTATTCTTGGTGCGCTGGGCGATTTCGCGCATCTTGCCATCAACCAGATCGACCGCCGCCAGCAGGGCGTCGCGCTCTTCCGGCGCGCAAGCCACGCGGTACTCGCGACCCATGATCTTGACGTCGAGAAAATTCGGCTCAAGGCTCATATCAGGCATCCTCAGGAATCTTGTCGACCAACCCTTCGAGACGCTCGCGGGCGGCCGTCAACGTCTGCCGCAAATGCAAACGCTCGGCTTCGGCCGTCGCCATCTGGTTTCTCAGGACTTCGTTCTCGGCACGCAGTTGGGCAACCAGAGCAATGACCTGTTCGATTTTGTGTTCGAGCGCTTCGAAATCATCATTCATTGGACCACTATAGAGGGAAAAACAGCGCTCGGTCAAGGACTAAGCCTCTAATCTAAAAGTGGATTATTGAATCATTTCACCATAATTATGGTGCCATCCCATGCGATAGCGTATAGAATGCGCGCCGTGTCAGGTGCTGCGCAAGGACTCTCCATGCGCAGTTAAACGGGAAAGCGGTGCGTCTGCCCAACAGACCACTCCGCTGCTGCCCCCGCAACGGTAAGCAAGTGCGGGCGTATCACACAGCCACTGGGATCCTCCTGGGAAGGCGATACGTCAAGACTTGCAAGCCCGGATACCGGCCTGAGACATCCGACGGAAATGCCACGGGGAGGTGGCGCCTGTTTGCTGGCAACTTTCCCTGAATTTCCTCCACATCAATCTTCCGGCTTGCGGGGACGCCAGCCGGTAAAGGGCAAGCCATGAATATCCGCTTTAAGCCTCTGGCAGCACTGCTGCCCGTCCTCGTCATCACCCCTGCGACAGCCACGCAAAATCTCGAACCGGTCGTCGTGACTGCCACCCGGTTCGAATCGAACCAACAGGACAACCCGATTGCCGCACAAGTCATTACTGCAGAAGAGATCCGCAATAGTGCCGCAACAACCGTCGGAGAGGTACTAAGCAAACTCGGCGGGGTTCAGACCCGGATTAATTTTGTCGGCACCCCCGATGCGCCGCTCGATTTACGGGGCTTTGGCATGACTGGCGATCAGAACACCCTGGTTCTGCTTGACGGCCAACGAATTTCCGAAAATGAACTGATTAGCGCGCGCATATCGGCGATTCCACTGGATAGCATCGAGCGCATTGAAATTCTCCGCGGTTCTGGTGCGGTACTTTACGGTAGCGGGGCAACCGGCGGCACGATCAATATAATTACCCGCTCCACGCTCGGCGCGCCGCTCTCCGGAAATGTCTCGACTCGCTTCGGCAGCCACGACTTGAGCGATCTGCGCGGTGGCTTCCGTGCCGGCGGCGAACTTTGGGGACTACGCCTGAACGCACAACGCGTCCGCACCGACAACTACCGTGACAACAATCGCAGCGAACTCGACACCGCCAGTGGCGAACTACGCTTCGGCGATCGCAACGGCTTCGTCGCCCTTGCCTTCAGCGCCGACGACCAGAATTCGCGCCTTCCCGGCGCCCGAACCGAGGCACAGCTACGCAGTGACCGCCGCGGCGCGACGACGCCAGCGGACTACTTCGACAGTCGCAGCCAGCGCTTCTCACTGCGCGGCGAACGGCGCTTCGGCGAGCTTACTCTGGCACTCGACCTCGCACGCCGCGACAAGAATGCCGAGATGTTCAACAAAAGTACTTGGGGCAGTACTTTGGCAAAAACCGACGTCGGCGTCACAACGATCTCTCCACGCCTGCTCTGGCAAACACGTTTAGACAAAATACTCTACAACCTGACCGCTGGCGCCGACTGGAGTCACTGGTCCTACGGCAATGACACTGCGGCCACCGGTTTAATGAGCGCCCTCGACGAGACCGGCAAGCAAAAGAACCGAGCCTTCTACCTACGTAACGATCTTCACATTACCACCACCGGCACGCGAATCAGCCTCGGCGGCCGCGAGGAAAGCGTTCACCAGACGCAGCACGAGCGCCTGGTACCTCGCGATGCCAGCGAGCGGCACAACCTGTCAGCCTACGAACTCTCGCTGCAGCAAGAACTGGGTGGAGGCTTTTCAGCCTACGGCCGTATCGGGCGTAGCTTCCGGGTTGCCAACATCGACGAAAACCGATGCTGGTTCGCCCCGTGCGCGAACCTCCTCAAGCCACAACGCTCGCTCGACCGAGAGATCGGCGCCCGTTGGCAAGGAACAGGCACCAGTTTTGGCGCCAGTCTATTTGAGATGGATATCAGCAACGAAATCCACTATTTCGCACCGACCTTTTCGAACATCAACCTTAGTCCCACACGCCATCGTGGGGTCGAACTCGAAGGCCGCCTGCAACTTGTCGCCGGTCTCGACCTCGCGGCCCGCTATACCCACACGCAGGCCCAATTTCGTGAGGGTAGCTACGGCGGCGTCGACGTCACCGGCAATGAAGTGCCAATGGTGCCCAAGCATCGCGCCTCGCTGAATATCGGCTGGCAGGTTCTGGCCAGCACACGGCTCGGCTTTAACCTGAGCTACACCGGTGCGCAGCGTTATGACAACGACCAGCCGAACCGCTTCCGCAAGATGCCCGACTACACCGTAGCCGACATCAAGCTTGCACAAGACATCAGCAACTGGCGCCTTTCTCTCGGGATCAACAATCTTTTCGACCGGAAGTTCTATTCGTACGGCATCGTCAACGGCACCTTCACCTCATTCAACGCTTACCCGGAAGACCGCCGAAACGCTTACCTCAGCGCCGAGTATCGGTTTTAAGCCATGCCCACCCGCCAACGCGCCCTGCTGATCCTGCTGACGCTCTGCCTGCTGGCAGTCGGCAGTTTCGGCATGGCGCTGATGGCGGGGAGTTTGCGGGTGCCGCCCGGCGAAGTTCTGGGGGCGCTTTTCGGACAAGGGCAGGACAGCGCCGAGATCGTGCTGCAACTGCGTCTGCCGCGGGCGATTGCTGCTTTTGCCTGCGGCGGGCTGCTGGCGCTGGCGGGGGCGCTGATGCAGGTCTTGCTGCGCAACCCGCTGGCCGATCCCTACGTGCTGGGCATTTCCGGCGGCGCCGGCGTCGGGGCGATGTTTGCGTTGATGCTGGGGCTACCGGTGCTGGCGGTGGACAGCCTCGCCTTTGCCGGCGCCCTCGGCGCCATGTTCATCGTTTTCGGGCTGGCGCATGGCGATGGCTCGTGGACGCAGACCCGGCTGCTGCTCACCGGCGTCATCGTCGCCGCCGGCTGCGGTGCGCTGGTCGCGCTGATGCTGGCGATTGCCGATGAAAACCGGCTGCGCGGCATGTTGTTCTGGCTGATGGGTGACCTCGGCCAGAGCACGCAGTGGTGGCCGGCGCTGCTGGCTCTTGGCGTCGGGCTTGCCTTGGCCATGCCTTTTGCCCGCGAACTCAATCTGCTCGCCCGCGGGCAAATGCAGGCACAGGCTCTGGGTGTCGCGGTCGGCCGCCTGCGCTGGGTCATTTATCTGCTGGCCTCGCTGGCCACCGCCGCCTCGGTGACCACGGCCGGCTCGATCGGCTTCGTCGGCCTCGTTGTGCCGCATCTGGTGAGGCTCGCGGCCGGCAACGACCAGCGTCTGCTGCTGCCGGCCTCGGCGCTGGCGGGCGGTTCGCTGCTCGTCCTCGCCGACACCGCTGCCCGTACCCTGATCGCCCCGCAGCAGTTGCCGGTGGGCGTCTTGACCGCTTTGATCGGCGTCCCGGTGTTCCTCTTCCTGCTGTCCAGGCAGCCGAAATGAGCGCGCCGCTGATCGAAACCCGCGCCCTGCGCGTCAGCATCGGCGAGCGCACGGTCATTGACCGGCTTGACCTCTCGCTGGCGGCCGGCGAACGGCTGGCCATCCTCGGCCGCAACGGCGCCGGCAAGTCGACCTTGTTATCCACGCTCGCCGGCCTGCGCCAACCCGCCGGCGGTGCCGTGCTGCTCGATGGCGAAGACGCCCACCTAATGCCACCGCGTGAGACCGCACTGCGTCGCGCCTGGCTGGGGCAGTTCCATAACGATCCTTTCGGTTCGACCGTACTCGAAACCGTGCTCACCGGCCGCCACCCGCACCTCGGCCGCTGGGACTGGGAAACACCCAATGACGCCAAGCTGGCCTGCAGCGCGCTGGCTGCCGTCGGGCTCGACGGCATGGAGAAACGGCAAATCCACACGCTCTCCGGCGGCGAACGGCAGCGGCTGGCCATCGCCACCCTGCTGGTTCAGGCGGCGCCACTGTACCTGCTCGACGAGCCGCTGTCCCATCTCGACCTCAACCACCAGATGGCAGTCCTTGAACTCTTCGCCGCCACGGCCCGTGATTGCGGTGCAGGCGTCATCATGGTCCTGCACGATCCGGCACTCGCCCACCGCTTCTGCGACCGCGCCCTGCTCATCCAGGGTGACGGCCAGACGCAGTGCGGCACCGTCGATGAAATTCTCACAGCCCCCCGCCTTTCGGAACTCTACGGCTACCAACTGCGTCAGATCGACGACGCCGGCCGACGCTGCTTCATTCCCGAATGAACCGGCTGGCATTGCCGATTTTCGGCAATTTTCCGGGTTGACCGTAGCTGCCCCCACAAACACCAACAAATGAGCCAAGAATGACCGTCTCGCACGAAGAACGCATGCAGAAAAAGAAAGCCGTCGTTGACGGCCATATTGCCGCCGCCCAGATCGAACGTAGCGTACTGGTAGTCAACACAGGCAACGGCAAGGGCAAATCGAGCGCCGCTTTCGGCGTTGTTGCCCGCGCCATCGGGCATGGCCTCAAAGTCGGGGTCGTCCAGTTCGTCAAGGGCCGCTCGGACACTGGCGAGGAGGCCTTCTTCCGCCGACAGCCGGAGGTCCAATGGCATGTCGGCGGCGAAGGTTTTACCTGGGAAACCCAGGACAAGGACCGCGATGCCCGTGCCGCACAGGCTGCCTGGGCAATTGCCTGCCAGCACCTGAGCAATCCGGAGGTCGGCCTCGTCGTTCTCGACGAAATGACTTACGCCTTCAAGTACGGCTGGCTCGACCTTGATGCCGTGCTGGCCACGCTGGCCAGCCGGCCTGCCATGCAGCACGTTATCATCACCGGCCGCGCCGCGCCGCAAGCCTTGCGCGATGCCGCGGACACGGTCAGCGACATCGGCATGGAAAAACACGCATTCCAGAGCGGCATCAAGGCCATGCCGGGCCTGGAGTTCTAAGCATGCCGACCTGCCCCGCCCTGCTCATCGCCGCCCCCGCCTCCGGCCAGGGCAAGACTACCGTCACTGCCGCGCTCGCCCGCCTGCATGCCCGGCAAGGTCGGCGCGTCACCGTCTTCAAGTGCGGCCCGGATTTTCTCGACCCGCAGATCCATGCCTTCGCCTCCGGCCGCCCCTGCCAAAATCTCGATCTCGGCATGTGCGGGGAGGCCGATGCCCGCTGGCGTCTGGCCCGGGCTGCGGCCGACAGCGACCTGATCCTGATCGAGGGCGTGATGGGGCTGTTCGACGGTCAACCTTCCGCCGCCGACATCGCCATCCGCTTCGGCATTCCCGTCATGGCGCTGATCGACGCCGGGGCCATGGCCCAAACCTTTGGTGCGGTCGCCCACGGCCTCGCCAACTACCGACCGGAACTGCCCTTTGCTGGCGCGCTCGCCAACCGCGTCGGTAGCGCCTTCCACACCGAGCTGCTGCAAAAAAGCATTCCCGCCGGCATGGGCTGGTTCGGCGCGCTCCCGAAATCCGACGACAGCCTGGCGGAACGCCATCTCGGGTTGTTGCAAGCCGCTGAAATTGACGATCTTGGCACCCGCCTCGACAAACTGGCCGATGCGCTGGTGGATACGTCTACCGTTGACCTGCCGCCGGCCGTACGGTTCGACACCTGCCCACCACCCGACATCCCGCCTTTGCTCGCCGGCAAGACGATTGCCATTGCCCACGACGCAGCCTATGGCTTCATTTATCACGCAAATCTCGAAACCCTGCGCATGCTGGGGGCCGAGCTCAGCTTCTTCTCGCCGGTTGCCGGCGATACACTGCCGCCCTGCGATGCCGTCTGGCTACCCGGCGGCTACCCTGAATTACACGCCACGGCGCTCAGCGGGCATCAGCGCTTGTGGGATGCACTGCGCGCCCATGTCGACGCCGGCAAGCCCCTGCTCGCCGAATGCGGCGGCATGATGAGCCTGTTCGAGACCATCATCGACAAGGCCGGTGTCGAACACACCTTTGGCGGCCTGCTTCCCGGCCGCTCGGTAATGCAGAAACGGCTGGCGGCGCTCGGCACGCAGTTCGTAACCCTGCCCGAAGGCGAGCTCTCCTGTCACACCTTTCATTTCTCGAAAAGTGAAACGCCGTTGACGCCTCTTGCACAGGCCAGAACAGCCGATGGCCGTGTAGGGGAAGCGATACTCCGCCAGAAACGCCTGACAGCGTCTTACGTGCATTTTTACTTCCCTTCGAACCCCGCCGGGATAGCTGCCCTCCTCGGCTAACCATTCGATTTTTACGAAGAGTAATTACGGTTAACGCTTGTTTTATCGACAGCCAATCCCGTTAAAATTGCATCGTCACATTACCCACCAGGAGACACACCATGAAAAACTTCGTCTTGATGGCTGCAGCCCTCGTGCTCGGGGCCACGCTGACGATCAGCGATGCGGAAGCGGCCAAGCGCCTTGGCGGCGGTGGCTCGACCGGCATGCAGCGTCAGTCGGTTGCGCCGAACAATGCCAACCAGGCCGCCCCGGCACCGCGTCAGGCCGCTGCGCCGGCAACAGCCGCACAACCGGCCGCCCAACCCAAGCGTTCGTGGATGGGCCCGCTCGCTGGCCTCGCCGCGGGTCTAGGCCTAGCCGCACTGGCCTCGCACTTCGGTTTCGGTGAAGAACTCGCCAACTTCATGATGATCGCGCTGCTGGCTGTCGTCGTTATCGCCGCCATTGGCTTCTTCATGCGCAAGAAGGCCGCTGCTCAGGGCCATCAGGGCATGCAGTACGCCGGAGCTGGCGCCGGTGCCGGTTACGGCCAGGCATCGCCGCCGCAGGACTTCACGCCAGCCGGTGGCAGCTACGCCAGTCCCGCCGCTGCGCCAGCCGCGATGGCCGCGATTCCTGCTGACTTCGATGTCGAAGGGTTCGTGCGCAACGCCAAGGTGAACTTTATCCGCCTGCAGGCCGCCAACGACGCCGGCAATCTCGACGACATCCGCGAATTCACCGCGCCGGAAATGTTCGCCGAAATCAAGATGGCGATCGCCGAGCGCAAGGGTGCTGCCCAAACGACCGACGTCGCCCAGCTCAATGCCGAGGTGGTCGATGTGACGGAAGAAAGCAGCTGCTACATTGTCAGCGTCCGCTTCACCGGCCTGATCGGCGAGGACGGCCAGGCGCCGCAGCCTTTCGACGAGATCTGGCACATGACCAAGCCGACCGACGGCAGCCGTGGCTGGGTGATCGCCGGGATCCAGCAGGTTCAGTAAATCCTCGTCAGGGGCAACAGAACGCCGGCGCTTAGACGCCGGCTTTTTTCATTCAATAGCCACCGAAGCAGCCAACTTCCAAATCAGCTGGCCGCGACCGTCGCGACGACGATATTGCCCTTGCCCTGATACGTCAGATTACTGAAGCTCATCGCCTTGGCCATGGCAATGCCCCGCCCGTTCGGGTCAAAGGCACGCTCCGGATCGAATTGCATGAACTTCTGCCAGTCGAAACCATCACCCTGATCGGTGATGCGGAAGACAATGGCCTGCGGCGATAACTCGGCGCGAACCGAGGCAATCCGCCCCTTGAACTGTGGCAATTCGAGTCGGCGACGTATTTCCCCTTCCCAGTCGCCCTCCCATTTGAGCAGGGACTTTTCGAGATAGGTGACGCCCAGGTTGCCATGCTCAACGGCGTTGACCATCAGGTCGGACAAACCGGGCGCCACGACTTCCGGTTGCGGGCACATCGCCGCCAGCACCGGCACCAGATGGGCAACGTCCTCAAGGGTAACGAAACGGTATTCGACATTGCTGATCAGGCGCTGTGCTTCTTGAAGGCGGATGGCGCGACTGATCAGTTGCTGCCGGCTGCGCCGATCCTCGAGTGCAGCACGGGTGATCGAAATCAGTGCCTCGGGCTCATAGGGCTTGGTGAGGTAGTAATAGGCGCCGGCCTCGAGCCCCTGGCGCACCTGATCCGGTGACGAGGCCGCCGTCTGCATGATGACCGGAATATCGGCAAAGCGCGGCTCGGCCTTCATCCGGCGCAGGAATTCCATGCCGTCGAGATTGGGCATCATGCGGTCGAGAATAACCAGCGAGAACGGCGGATCGGCAGACTGCAGGTTATCCCAGGCGGCCAGCGGGTCGCTTTGGACGTCGAGCTGCAACGCCTCGCCTTCGAGGAATTCTTCGATGATGAACAGGTTCAGCTGCTCATCATCCACGACCAAAACGCGTTCATTAGACACCAGGCATCTCCGGATGGCCGGATACTGCCGGAGTTGCCGGCAGCAGGACAGTGAAACGAGCGCCACCAGCGGGCCGGTTGGCAGCCCCGATCATACCGCAATGGTGACTAACAATTTCGTGACAAATGGCAAGGCCGAGAACCGGACCACCTGCACCGGTGGCAGTCTCCGTCGATTGCACGAATTTTTTCGAAAATCCTGGCCAGCTCCGCCTCCGGTATCCCGGGCCCGGCATCCTAAATGCTCAATTGCCAGGCAGGCGTCGATGCCAGCTCAGTCGCATCGATACACACCTCGATCGCTGCGCCTGCCGGCGAAAACTTGCCCGCGTTAGATAAATCCATCCCGTCGGCTTCCATTTTGGCCAGATCGAGCAAACGCTGGCCGCTCTCATGGGCTCATGAATCAAACGAAAGTACTCACGAAGCTTGGCTGGGGTAGCACTGTCCGCCCGATCGCCGCCAAGGCGAGCGCAAGACAACATGCCATGCAAGGGGGTACGCAATTCATGCGACATGGTGGACAGGAATTCACTTTTGGCCCGGTTCGCGCGCTCGACCTGGGGCAGTGCCCGCTGGAGGTCGGTGGTTCCCGCATCGAGCTCCAGCTGCAAGGTGTCGCGATGCGCCCGAACTTCAGCTTCGGTGAGTTTGGCGCGGGTGACGTCCCGCCCGGTTCCCCGATAGACGGCAAAACGGCCGTCATCGTTGAATAAAGGCTTGCCGGAGATGGAAAACCAGCGAATTCAAGGTGTCGCGCGATCCGAGATTCGTCGAGCAGCTCGAAGATATCGTCGGGCTGTACATGTCCCCGCCCGAGCATGCCCTGGTGCTCTGTTGCGACGAGAAAAGCCAAGTCCAGGCGCTGGACCGCACCCAGCCCGGGCTGCCGCTGAAGAAGGGGCGGGCGGAAACGATGACCCACGACTACAAACGAAACGGCACGACGACGCTGTTTGCCGCGCTTAACGTGCTCGATGGTCAAGTCATCGGCCAGTGCCAGCAGCGGCACACCCATGCCGAGTGGCCAAAATTTCTGAAACAGATTGACCGCGAAACACCGAAGGACAAGGCTTTGCATCTGATATGTGACAACTACGCGACTCATAAGCATCCGATCGTCCAGGAATGGCAGGAGAAACATCCGCGTTTCCACATCCACTTCACCCCAACCTCCGCGTCCTGGCTCAACATGGTCGAGCGTTTCTTCCGCAGCATCTCGACCGACCGACCCGAGCGCGGCATCTTTTGCAGCGTTCCAGAATTGGTCGCAGCCATCGACGAATACATCGCCGTGCATAATCAAAATCCGAAACCCTTCATCTGGACTGCGAAAGCCAATGACATCCTCCAGAAAGTCATTCGCGCTAATCGCAAACTTGGTTCTAAGAAAAACGAAGGACCACACCAGCGTATCGCCCCTGTTTGACGAGGATCAAGGGGCGCGTAGCAGGGCTGGCTATACTGGCCCGTTCACTCATCCGGAAGCCTTCGATGAATCCGCTGCCCGATCTCGTTTGTCCGGCCGGCAGTCTGCCGGCGCTGAAAGCCGCTGTGGACAACGGCGCCGACGCCGTTTACCTCGGTTTCAAGAACGACACCAACGCCCGCAATTTTGCCGGCCTGAATTTCGACACGAAAACCATGGCCGACGGCATCCGCTACGCGCACGGAAAAGGGCGCGAGGTCCTGCTGGCAATCAATACCTTCCCGCAGGCCGGACGTACCGGTGACTGGCACAAGGCCGTCGATGCTGCGGTCGACCTTGGGGTCGACGCGATCATCCTCGCTGATATCGGCCTGCTCGACTACGCCACGCACAAGCACCCGCAACAGCGCCTGCACCTCTCCGTTCAGGGCTCGGCAACGAGTTATGAGGCGATCAATTTCTGCCAGCGCGAATTCGGCATTCGCCGCGCCGTCCTGCCACGAGTGCTTACGCTGGCGCAGGTCGAACACGTGATCAACCGCACGACGGTGGAAATCGAGGTCTTCGGATTCGGCAGCCTGTGCGTCATGAATGAGGGCCGCTGCTGGCTGTCGTCCTATGCCTGCGGCGAATCACCCAATACCGTCGGCGCCTGCTCGCCGGCCAAGTACGTGAAGTGGGACAAGCAACCCGGCGCCATGGAAACCCGCCTCAACGGCATCCTCATCGACCGCTTCGGGGACGACGAAGCCGCCGGTTATCCGACGCTGTGCAAGGGCCGCTTCGACGTGCTGGGTGAGACCTATTACGCGCTTGAAGAACCGACCAGCCTGAACGTGCTCGAAATCCTGCCGGAGATTCTGAAAATCGGCGTCCGCGCCATCAAGGTCGAGGGACGCCAGCGCAGCCCGGCCTATGTCACCCAAGTCACCCGCACCCTGCGCGCCGCACTGGATTCGCTGTGCGACGGCAATGAGCGTTTCCATGTCAAACCGGCCTGGCAGGCGGAGCTGGCGAAAGTCTCCGAAGGCAATCAGGCGACGCTGGGCGCCTACAACCGGCCGTGGAGATGAGCATGAAACTGTCCCTTGGCCCGCTGCTCTATTTCTGGCCGAAAGCCGAAGTGCTCGAGTTCTACGCCGAAATGGCGCAAAACCCTGCGATCGACATCATTTACGTCGGCGAAGTGGTCTGCTCCCGCCGCCAGCAACTGCGCACTGCCGACTGGATCGGCCTGGCCCGCGACCTGACCGATGCCGGCAAGGAAGTGGTGATCTCGGCACAAGCCCTTCTTGAATCGGAAAGCGACCTCAAGGCGCTGCGCCGTCTAGTCGACGACGCGGGCTGCAAGCTGGAGGCGAATGACCTGGGTGCGGTGAACCTGGTTTCCGGGCAAAAATTCGTTGCCGGGCCGCATCTCAACATCTACAACGAAGCCACCCTGGCGACTTACGCCCGCTTTGGCCTCTGCCGCTGGGTGCCGCCGCTGGAAGCAACCCGTACGCTGGTTGAAACCCTGCACGCTTCGCGCCCGGTCGGCGTCGAAACCGAACTGTTCGCCTTCGGCAAGCTGCCACTCGCCTTCTCGGCCCGCTGCTTTACCGCCCGCCATTACGACCTGAACAAGGACGACTGCCAGTTCAAGTGTCTGGACCACAGCGAAGGCCTGACCCTGAAAACCCGCGAAGGGCAACCCTTCCTGACCATCAACGGCATCCAGACGATGTCGGCGCAGAGTTACAACCTGCTGGCTGAGATGACGACGCTATGTCAGCTGGGCATTGATATTGTCCGGCTCAGTCCGCAAAAGGCATACATGGGCGAAATAATCGCCGCCTTCGACGCCGCGCGGAACGGTCAATCCATATCGCCGTCAAACGTGAGCGACTGGAATCGTGACGGTCTTGTCGACGGTTACTGGTTTGGCGATGCCGGCATCGCCGCCCATCACTCGCAAGCCCTTGCCCAACTCGGAGCCTGACATGTCGAACGCCTTCACCATCCCGAAGTTTCAACTGCCGGGCTTCATCGCCAGTCTTGGCCAAAAGCTGCCGCAATGGCCGCACGCGCTGGCGCTGATCGCCAGCCTCAATGTGGCCAAGCAAATGAAACTGCTGCCGGAAGACAGCCTGACTGAACTCAACGACAAGCTGTTCTTTGTCCGCGTCCGGGATACGGGTGGCGAAGCGTCATTCACCTATCGAAATGGCACGTTTCGCCCAGTCTTCCGATCCGAGCGCGAGCCCGACCTGGCTTTCTCCGCCAATCTGTCGGCCTACCTCCAGTTGCTCGCCCGCCAGGAAGACCCGGACACGCTCTTCTTCAACCGCGAACTGGAGATCACCGGCGACACCGAACTCGGCCTGCTGGTGAAGAACATGCTCGACGCCGTCGAGTGGCCGACTTTGCCCAGGCTGCCACGGCTGCCGATTGCCGATCGCTGATTCGCCCGCTATGTAGCCGATGGGGACGATGCTGACCAACTCTTCAAGTTCGATCGGTGTTTTCAGCCCCTGCATCTCGCTGACGCTGCGCCCGCCGAGATAAACCTCGAGCCCGGGCGCCAGTGCGCCATCAGCCGCTACGAGATGGCCGCGCATCGCCGGGTAGCCGTGGGCAGCGGCTTCCAAAACCTCCGCAACGGTATCGCCACTGGCGAGTATTTCCGCATGGCCACCGGCCAGCGAGCGTAATTGCGGGGGAACATGAACCGTAACAACCGGGGAATCTGCAAGCATGATGCACCTCCTTTGTTCAGCCTCTTGTCAGACCACACATTCGAAACAGAGTTCGAAAAAAACGGGAGGCCGCAGCCTCCCGTTCTGGTTACCGATCTGACTGACGATCAGTTCTTCTTCTGGGCGTCCAGGCGGAACTTGACGTAGCTGCCCGGGGCCGGCTCCAGCACCTTGAGGGCGCCATCTTCCGGCTTGCGGGCCTTGACCTTGGTCGAGCCACCCGGCAGGCTGGTCACCCATTGGTGCCAGTGCGTCCACCACGAACCGGCGTTCTGCGTCGCACCGGCGAGGAAGTCGTCCGGGCTCTCCGGCAGGTCGCCATCGGTCGCATCATTGGTCCAGAAACCATACTTGTTGGCCGCCGGCGGATTGACGATACCCGCGATGTGACCCGAGCCGCCGAGAACGAACTTGGTCTTGCCGGTCGGCAGGCGGGCGCCCATGTAGGTGCTCTTCCACGGGGCAATGTGATCTTCAATGGTCGAGATGAAGTAGCACGGGGTCTTGACCTTGGAGATGTCGATCTTCACGCCGCCGAGCTCGATGCCACCCGGATCCTTCAGCTTGTTGGCCAAGTACATGTTGCGCAGGTAGAAGCTATGCATCGCGGCCGGCATGCGCGTCGAATCGGAGTTCCAGTACAGCAGGTCGAACGGGAACGGATCCTTGCCCATCAGGTAGTTGTTAACCACGAAGGACCAGATCAGGTCGTTGGCGCGCAGCATGTTGAAGGTGCCGGCCATTTCGGAACCTTCGAGGAAGCCACGTTCGGCCATGCGCTTTTCCAGCCCGGCGACTGCGCCCTCATCGAGGAAGACGCCAAGTTCGCCCGGCTCAGAGAAGTCGAGCATGGTCGTGAAGAAGGTCGCGGAATTGGCGCGCTTGTCCTTCTTGGCCGCCATATAGGCCAGCGTGGTCATGGTCAGCGTGCCGCCCAGGCAGTAGCCGGCCAGATTGACGCTGTCTTCGCCGGTGTGGGCGCAAACCTGGTTGATGGCCTCCAGCGAGCCTTCGAGCAGGTAGTTCTCGAAAGACTTCTGGGCCATTTTCTCGTCCGGGTTGATCCAGGACATGATGAAGGTGGTGTGGCCCTGGCTGGTTGCCCAGTTGACCATGGAGTTCTTCTCGCGCAGGTCGAGGATGTAGTACTTGTTGATCCACGGCGGCACGATCAGGAACGGCTTCTTGTACTGGTCCGGAGTCTGCGGATCGTACTGGATCAGCTGGAACAGTTCGTTCTGGAACACGACCTTGCCCGGCGTGGTGGCGACGTTCTTGCCCATCTCGAAGGCCGAGGTGTCGGTCATGCGGATACGCAGCTGGCCGTCACCGGCTTCAACGTCGTGCAGCAGGTTGTTCAGACCCTTGATCAGGTTCTGGCCGTGCGACTTGACGGTCTCGCGGAAAACTTCCGGGTTGGTCAGTGCAAAGTTGGACGGCGACATCGCGTCGACGTACTGGCGGGTGAAGAAGTTGACCTTCTGCTGGGTCGCTTCGTCAAGGCCGTCGGCTTCGGCGACGGTGTCGTGGATGTGGCGGGCAGCGATCAGGTAGGACTGCTTGACGTAGTCGAACAGGAAATGCTGTTCCCACTCTTCGTCCTTGAAGCGGTTGTCACCCTTCTTCGGGGCAGCGACCGGGGCAGCACCGGGCATGCCCATCATCTTCATCATGGAACCCTGCCACAGCGAGAAGTAGTCCCACATCATGTTCATCTGGGTCTGGGCCAGCTTGTACGGATTGGCCATCAGGCGGGCGGACAGGTCCATGAAGGCCTTGGCCACGCCGAGCTCGTCGGCCGGCGCTTCGACGCCGTCCTTGGCCTTCTTTTCCATGTACTGGGTGATCACGCGCGATGCACGCTGGGCCACCTCGGCATAGGTCTTGGCCAGCTCGGCCGGGTTCGGCAGATTGACCGCCGGGTCGTTGGTTTGCTGCGACATACTTGAAACTCCCTCTGTCAGTTTGCGGCGGTCCCGGGCTGCAACCGCGAAAAACGAATCACCCCGCCAGCGTCGATGCTGCGCGACAGCCGGCCGGCTTGTTCAAGATAGTTCAGATGGGCAATCGCCTCCCCCATCGCGAACATGGTTTGGTGCGTATCGAGCGCCCGGTTAAACAACACGTCGAGCAACTCGGCTGCGCTCTTCGGCGCTTGTTCACAACTGCTTTCCAGGGCAGCCAGTCTGTCCGCATGATGCGCGTGCAGCGCCTCAACGCGCGGCTGCACACCTCTGAAAGGCAGCCCGTGTGACGGCAAGACCAGTGCCGATCCGGGAATTTCCGCGGCCATCGTGTCCAGAGAGTCGAGAAACCAGCCGAGTGCATTGGCATCCGGCGTCGCTGCGAAGACACTGATATTGGTGGAAATTCTCGGCAAAAGCATGTCTCCGGAAATTAACACGTCAAGTTCCGGGCAGTAAAGCGCCATATGTTCCGGCGAGTGTCCGTGGCCAATGATTATTTGCCATTTTTTGCCGTTCACCGTGAGCGTATCGCCGGCCATCAGGCGCTGGTAGTGTTGCGGCAAGGCCGGCACCGCCTTGCGATAGCCCGAACCACGCTTCTCGAATTTGGCCAGCCGTTCGGCATCCAGCCCGTGCATCCGGAACTGTTCGACCATGAAACGTGCGCCATGTCCACCGACTTCATTCCACACGACGTGCGCGGTCAGGAACTCGCCATTGGTCATCCACAGCGGCGCACCGGTCTTTTCCATCAGCCAGTCGGCAAGGCCGAGATGATCGGGGTGGAAGTGGGTGACGACGATGCGTGTCACCGGGCCGTCGAGGCGGTCGATGATGCCGGACCAGGTCTCGCGCACTGCATCGTCGGGGAAGCCGGTGTCGACGATCACCCAGCCATCACCGTCGCGCAACAGCCAGAGGTTGATGTGGTCGAGTTGGAACGGCAGCGGCATGCGCAGCCAGAGAACGCCGCCGGCCACCTCGGTCAGTGAACCGGATTCTGGCGCGCGGGTGAAGGGGTAATGCAGGGTCATGATGAATTTCTCGGTCGGGTCCGGCAAGTTACCATACGGTACCGGATTGAAAGAAGCCCCTTTTCGGAAGCCGCTTTCTCTGATTTACTTGCCCGACTTCCTGAGGACCATCGCGTGACCGAGCAAGGCCAGACCTTCACCATATCCGACCTCTCCCGCGAGTTCGGCATTACCCCCCGCACCATCCGGTTCTGGGAGGATCAGGGCATCGTCGCACCGGAACGCGCCGGCAGCAAGCGGGTCTTCACCCGCCGCGACCGTGCCCGTTTGAAGATGGCCCTGCGCGGCAAGCGCCTTGGTTTATCGCTGGCCGACATCAAGGATTTGATCGGCATGTATAGCTCGACCGAGGACGAGACGCCCCAGTTGCTCGAATGCTTGCGGGTCATGGAGAAACGGCGCCTCGCCCTGCAGCAGCAGCGCGAGGATATCGAAAGCATGCTCGCAGAAATCAGTCAGTTCGAAGCTCAGTGCCAGCAGGAGCTGGCGCGCCGCGCCTCAAGCTGAAGGCAAGCCGCCCGGGTCTCGGTGGGAAATTTCCACCACCCGGGCCCGCTGCGCCAATTGCTCCACCAGCCGCATCGCCCGCTGGCGATTTGCAGGATCGAGGTTGGCATCCCATTCATCGAGCAGGTAAATCGGCGCGGCTGTACGCTGGACGATTTCGGCCAGCACCGCCAACTGACGCTCTCCGGACGAATAGCCTGAGCGTTCGCGCGCCGCTTCCTCGGCAACGATATCTTCCGGTTCCTCGTCTTCTTCGTCATCAGCCTCGGCACTTGCGGGCAGCGGCTTGGACGCGAGTACGTTGAAGCGGTAGGCCAGCCGGTCATGCGCCGGTAGGTAGTAGGCCTGGCCGCGGAAGTGGCATTTCAAAGCGGTCAGCAGGCTCGACTTGCCGGCACCGTTGCCGCCACGTACCGAAACGATGCCTCGCGGTTGTGACAGTACAAGGCTCACTGCGCCGACCAGCGAGTCACATACCATCGCCCGGTGGCCTTCACGCAACGACAGTTCGCCAAAGCCAATCCGTGCGCGCACGTCACTCCCGGGTTGCGGCTGCATGTGCTCGCAAACCCCTTTGAGGCGCGTCCAGATGGCCAGCAGATCCGTCATGCCGGCGGTCAGCTGATGCATGTCGACAGTCATTTCGATCTGGCGCGGCAGTGTCGCCGCCAGCGCCACCATCAGCGCCGCATTGGCGGCCCCCTGCACTGCCACCCAGGCGGCTGCGCCAAGCACGATGAGCAGGGCGAGGAGGCCACTCAGCGCACTCCAGCCTTCGCGCGCCATGATTGCCCGGATCTGGGCCCGCAGCGCCGCGGCGAGTCTCTCCCTGAAATCAGCATGCCACAACCCGAGGTTGTAACGATTCCCGGCAAAAATGTTGTCCCAAACGTTGTAGGTTCTGGCCAGCATGCGGTTGGTCATGCGCTGGTTGGTCATGTAGGCCGCTGCCAGTGGCTTGCGTAGCGACCATTGCAGAATGACCAGCACCGCAAACGCCAGTCCGTACGCAGCCGGCAAGCCGGCGTCGATTTCAATACCGAAGACGATGGCGTTGAAGACGAGATTGAAGAACAGCCGCGTATAAAACTGCAGGTCGTACATCAGGTCGAAGCAGACCCGGAATGTTTCGTTGGTAAGGAAAGGCTCAGTGCCTTCACGAACCTCCGTGTCGGCCAGCAGTGCGGTCTGAAACCGGTTGAGACGGGCAAATTGCAGCAGATATTTGCCGAATGCCGAAAAACCGGCCCGCTCGGCATAGAGCCAGCTCACCGCGCCCGCGGCGTAAGAAAGCGTCTGCGTAACCACGATCCAGCCGAAAGCGCTGGCCTCGACCTGCCCATCGACCATACCGCGCGCCAGGCGGATGACCAACCAGGTGGTCGCTGCACCCAGCAGTTCCTGCAGGACGATAAGTCCGAGCATCGCAAAAAATGCGGCACCCACGAGAAAGCGCAGAAAGTCCCTGCGACTGAAGTCGGATTGATTCATGGCAAAACTGAAAACAAAAAAGCAGACTTTCGCCTGCTTTTCGTATTGGGTTGGGTTGTCAATTACTTCTTCTTTTTGCGCTTGGCCATTTTGCGTCTCCCCGAGGGTGTTGAAGATGGGCGGCAGAAGGCCGCAGAACCACTGTATCCGCGAATCCTGACCGTAAGTTGACAAGCCGTGCCGACGATTTTTCTCAAGCAGTTGACGTTAACGTAAACGTCAATACAATCACACCACTTGCACTTCGACGAGCCTCTGATGATCCGCACCTGCGATCCGCAATTTGCCGACCGTATCCGCGCCAGCTTTGCGCTGCAGCACGCGATGACGCTGATTCGAGCCACGCTGCCGCTGGTCGAGGCAGGACGCACGGAAATCCATGTCCCGCACTGGGAAGGCATCGAACAGCAGCATGGCTTCGTGCATGGTGGTGTGGTCGGCATGATTGCCGACTCGGCCGCCGGCTACGCAGCAATGACTGCGGTACCGGCGGAAGCCTCGGTGCTGACCGTCGAGTACAAGATGAATCTGGTCGCCCCTGCTGATGGCGAAAAGCTGATCGCCCGCGGCAAGGTCGTGCGCCCGGGCAAGACACTGATCGTCACCCAGGCCGAGGTTTTTTCCGTGAAGGATGGCAAGGAAAGCTTGTGTGCCCTGATGCAGCAGACCATCATGACCGTCAGCCGCAGCGAGAAGCCAAAAACACCCAGCTACGGTCAACCTGAAAAATAGCCAAAAATCACCCGCTGGATAGCCGCCTTCGCGGGGCCGTCCTCACATCGAACACATCAACAATTCGGAGACAAACCACATGAATATTCCCAGCCTCGACTTCGCCCTCGGCGAAGACATCAACATGCTGCGCGATGCGGTGAAGGCCTTTGCCGACGCTGAAATCGCCCCGCGCGCCGCGGAAATCGACCGCGTCAATGAATTCCCGGCAGACCTGTGGAAGAAATTCGGCGACATGGGCCTGCTCGGCATGACCGCAGGCGAAGAATACGGCGGCACCAACATGGGCTACCTCGCCCACATCGTTGCGCTGGAAGAAATCTCCCGCGCCTCGGCCTCGGTCGGCCTCTCCTACGGTGCCCACTCCAACCTGTGCGTGAACCAGATCCGCCGCAACGGCAGCGAAGCCCAGAAGCAGAAATACCTGCCCAAGCTGATTTCCGGCGACCACGTCGGCGCGCTGGCGATGTCCGAGCCGAACGCCGGTTCCGACGTCGTGTCGATGAAGCTGAAGGCTGAAAAGAAAGGCGACCGCTACGTGCTCAACGGCGCAAAGATGTGGATCACCAACGGCGGTGACGCCGATACGCTGGTCGTCTATGCCAAGACCGACCCGGACGCCGGCGCCAAGGGCATGACCGCCTTCATCGTCGAAAAGGGCATGAAGGGCTTTTCCCACGGCACCCACCTCGACAAGCTGGGCATGCGCGGCTCCAACACCTTCCCGCTGTTCTTCGATGACTGCGAAGTACCGGAAGAAAACGTCCTCGGCGGCGTCGGCAACGGCACCAAGGTGCTGATGTCCGGCCTCGACTACGAACGCGCCGTGCTCTGCGGCGGCCCGCTCGGCATCATGGCCGCGTGCATGGACATCATCGTGCCCTACCTGCACGAGCGAAAGCAGTTCGGCCAGAGCATCGGCGAATTCCAGCTGATGCAGGGCAAGGTCGCCGACATGTACTCGACCTGGATGGCTAACCGCGCCTACGTTTATGCACTGGGGCGCGCCTGCGACAGCACCGACCACGCCCGCACGCTCCGCAAGGATGCCGCCGGTGCGATTCTTTACTCTGCAGAAAAGGCGACGTGGATGGCCGGGGAGGCGATTCAGACGCTGGGCGGTGTCGGCTACACCAACGAATACGCCACCGGCCGCCTCTGGCGCGATGCCAAGCTGTACGAAATCGGCGCCGGTACCAGCGAGATTCGCCGCATGCTGATCGGGCGCGAACTGATGGCGGAGACACGCTGAATTCATAATCACCGGCACAGGTAGAATGCGGGATTCGCGCCACACGCGCGAATCTTGCAACTCGCGGCGCTTACCCGCTGCCGCCGCTACCCGGAGTCCCGATTCATGACCATCACGCTACGCATCCTCACCGCCGAAGACAGCGAAGCCCTGGAGCAGGTTCGCCAGTATTTCCGCAACTACGCGGCCTGGCTGGGCGTCGACCTGTCTTACCAGAATTTCGACCAGGAAATGGCCTCGCTGCCCGGCGCCTATGCGGCACCGCAAGGCCGGCTGTTCTTTGCTGAAATTGACGGTCAGCCGGCTGGTTGCGTTGGCGTGCGCCCGCTCGCCGATAGCGAGGGGCTGTGCGAGATGAAGCGCCTCTATGTCGCACCAGAAGCCCGAGGCCAAGGCGTCGGGGCCACACTGGCGATGGCCGCCATCAAAGTGGCCAAGGAACTGGGCTACAAGAAGCTGATGCTCGACACCCTGCCGAACATGCGAATGGCGGTGAAGCTCTACCGCGAGCTCGGCTTTAACGAGGCACCAGCGTATTACCAAACGCCAATCGAAGGGACGATGTTCCTCACCCTCGACCTCGAAAACTGGTCGGAAGAGGAAGTACGCAGCGAAAACCTGTCGCACCTTTTCGACTTTAACCGCGCCTGGGCGCGCAAGATGCAGGAGGTCGACGCCGATTACTTCAACCGCCTGGCCAAGCTGCAAACCCCTGAGCTGCTTTGGATCGGCTGCTCCGACTCCCGCGTTCCTGCCAACGAAATTGTCGGCCTGTTGCCGGGCGAAGTATTCGTCCATCGCAACGTCGCCAACCTCGTTCTGCATACCGACCTCAACTGCCTGTCGGTCATCCAGTACGCAGTCGATGTGCTCAAAGTGAAGCACATCATGGTTGTCGGCCATTACGGCTGTGGCGGAGTGCTCGCCGCGCTGAACAAAACCCGCGTCGGCATCGTCGATTTCTGGCTCGACAACGTTCAGCAGATCCATAGCAAACATCTGGCACAGATCGACAACCTGCCGGTCGAGCAGCGCCATGCCCGCCTCTGCGAACTGAATGTCCTCGAACAGGTCGTCAGCCTGGTCAACACCCCGGTCGTCAAGGATGCCTGGTCGCGTGGCCAGGATCTGACTATTCACGGCTGGATCTACGGCCTGAAAGACGGCCTGATGCACGACCTCGGCATCACCATCGACTGCCCGGCCGACCTGCCGGTGCGCTACGACGCCGCACTCAAGGCGCTTGAGGCCTGAACCGATTTACCCATAAAAACCGTCAAGGAGAACACAGCATGAATGACCCGATCGTAATCGTTTCCGCCGCCCGTACCGCCATGGGCAGCTTTCAGGGCGGCTTCGCCGGTCTGACCGCCGCCAACCTCGGCGCCGAGGCGATCAAGGCCGCCGTTGCCCGCGCCGGCATCGACGCCAACCTGATCGAAGAAGTGCTGATGGGCTGCGTACTGCAAGCCGGCCAGGGTCAGGCCCCGGCCCGCCAGGCCGCGCTGCAGGCCGGCCTGCCGCTATCTGCCGGTTGCGCCACCATCCACAAGGTCTGCGGCTCCGCAATGAAAGCCACCATGCTCGGCCACGACGGTATCCTTGCCGGCTCCTACGGCGCAGCCGTGGTTGGCGGCATGGAGTCGATGACCAACGCCCCCTACCTGCTGCCCAAGGCCCGCGGCGGCTACCGCCTCGGCCATGGCCAGATGATGGACCACATGTTCCTCGACGGCCTCGAAGACAGCTACAGCAAGGAGACTCGCGGCCGCCTGATGGGCACTTTTGCCGAAGACTGCGCCAGCGCCTACGGTTTCACCCGCGAGGCACAGGATGAGTTCGCCATCCGCTCCACGACCCGCGCCATCGAAGCCAGCAACAACGGCAGCTTCGACTGGGAAATCACCCCCGTCACCGTTGCCGGTCGCAAGGGCGATGTCACCATCGCCAAGGACGAAGGCCCGTTTGCCGTCAATGTCGACAAGATCCCAACCCTCAAACCGGCCTTCCGCAAGGATGGCACCGTCACCCCGGCCAACTCCTCGTCGATCTCCGACGGCGCTGCCGCCTTGGTGCTGATGCGTGCATCGCAAGCCGAAAAGCTCGGCCTCAACCCGGTTGCCCGCATCCTTGGCCACACCACCCATGCCGGCGTACCGGCCCAATTTCCCTCGGCACCGGTCGGCGCGATGCAAAAATTGTTCGCAAAAACCGGGTTGACCGCAGAAACCGTCGATCTCTATGAAATCAATGAAGCCTTCGCCGTGGTCACGATGGCGGCCCTGCATGATCTCAAGCTCGATCCAGCCAAGGTCAACATTCACGGCGGAGCCTGCGCCCTCGGCCACCCGATCGGCGCTTCCGGCGTCCGCATCCTCGTCACCCTTCTCGGCGCCCTCAAGGCCCGTGGCGGCAAGCGCGGCATCGCCTCGCTGTGCATCGGTGGCGGCGAAGCGACGGCACTGGCCGTCGAGATGCTGTAATTGAGCGAAACCCGAACGCTCACTTACGGCAAGCTGGTGGCAGCCATGGCCATGTGGGGCGGCACCTGGATCGCCGGGCGGGTGATTGCGCAGGAGCTGGCGGCGCCGCTCGCCGTCGCTTCGCTGCGCTTCGTGCTCGCCGGCCTGGTCGTCGCCGCCGTCATGCTCGCCTCCGAAGGCAGCATCCCGCTGCCGCAGGGGCGCCAGGCATGGACGCTGGTCTGGGCGCTCGGGTTTTTCGGCATTTTTCTGTACGGCCTGTGCTTCTTTTTCGGGCTGCAACGCATACCTGCCGGGCGCGGTGCGCTGGTCGTCGCCCTCAATCCGGTGGTCATCGTCCTCCTCGCCTGGCTGCTCGGCAAGGAGCGGATGACGCTGAAAAAGGCCTTCGGCAGCCTGATCGCCTTCGCCGGCTGCCTGACGGTGATCGGTAATGGCGACCCGCTGGCCCTGCTGCAAGGCTCGGTCGGGCTGGGCGAATGGCTGATCATCGGCTGCGTCGTCAGTTGGGCGGCCTATACCTTCATCGGCTGGCAGGCTACCGGCCATTTCTCGGCGCTGGCGACGACGCTCTACGCCTCCTTCACCGGCGCCACCCTGCTCGGACTGGCGGCACTGGTACAGGGCGACATCCACCCGCTGGCGTGGTCCTGGCGGGTGTGGGCGGGGATGAGCTTCCTCGCCATATTCGGCACCGCCATCGCCTACACCTGGTTCACCGCCGCCGTGCAGCGCCTCGGCGCCGGCCATGCCTCGGTGTTTATCAATCTGGTACCGGTGTTCGCCGTGCTGCAAGCGGCCGTGCTGCTCGATGAACGCCTCGGCCTGCCCGTACTTTTCGGCGGCCTGCTGGTCATTGCCGGTGTCACGCTGGCCACCCTACAAAAAACAACCCTGGAGAAAACAACATGATTCTGACGCAAGAACAGGAAATGATCCGCGACTCGATGCGCGCCTTCGCGCAGGAGCGCCTCGCCCCCTTCGCCGCCGAATGGGACCGCAACCATACCTTCCCGGCCGAAGCGCTGAAGGAACTGGGCGAACTCGGCGCCATGGGCATGGTCGTGCCGGAAGAATGGGATGGCGCCGGCATGGATTACATGTCGCTGGTGCTGACGCTTGAAGAAATCGCCGCCGGCGACGGCGCCACCTCAACCATCGTCTCGGTGCAGAACTCCCTGGCCTGCGGTATCCCAAGCAAGTACGGCACCGATGCCCAAAAGGAAGAATGGCTCAAGCCGCTGGCCCGTGGCGAGAAGCTCGGCTGCTTCTGCCTGACCGAGCCACACACCGGCTCCGACGCCTCCGCCATCACCACCCGCGCCGACCGTGACGGCGACCATTTCATACTGAATGGCGTCAAGCACTACATCACCACCGGTAGCCACGCCGATGTCGCCATTGTCTTCGCCGTCACCGACAAGGCTGCTGGCAAGAAGGGCATCTCCTGCTTCCTGGTGCCGACCGCGACACCGGGCTACAAGGTCGCCCGCATCGAACGCAAAATGGGCCAGCACGCCTCCGACACCGCCCAGATCGTCTTCGAGGACTGCCGCATTCCGGCCTCGGCCCTGCTCGGCAAGGAAGGCGAAGGCTACAAGATCGCCCTCTCCAACCTGGAAGCCGGGCGCATCGGCATCGCCGCCCAGTCGGTCGGCATGGCCCGCGCCGCTTTTGAGGCGGCAGTCGCCTACGCCAAGGAGCGTGTCACCTTCGGCGTGCCAATCATCGAACACCAGGCCGTCAATTTTCGCCTGGCCGACATGGCCACCAGGATCGACGCTGCCCGCTTGATGGTCTGGCGCGCCGCCACCCTCAAGGATGCCGGCAAACCCTGCCTGGTCGAAGCCTCGATGGCCAAAATGTACGCCTCCGAGATGGCCGAGAAGGTGTGTTCCGACGCTATCCAGATTCATGGTGGCTGCGGCTACACCGATGAAACGTCGGTCGAGCGCATCGCGCGCGACGTGCGCATCACCCAGATCTACGAAGGCGCAAACGACATCCAGCGCCTGGTGATCGGACGTTCCATCGCCGCCGAATAAGGGCATCTGCGGTCGACCGGAAAAATTGATAAAAGCCGGCGACCGCCCCCAACGAGGAGACAACAATGACCGATAACGAAAAAACCCCCATCGACTTCTGGTTCGATTTTTCCAGCCCCTACGGCTACCTGCTGGCCGAGAAGCTGGACGATTTTGCCGCGAAGCACGGCCGCAAGGTGCGCTGGCACCCCATCTTGCTCGGCGTCATCTTCCAGGCCACCGGCAGCCGCCCGCCGGTAGATGGCAACAGCCCGAAGGCGAAGTACATCTTCAACGACTTCCACCGTTCGGCACGCTTCATGGGCGTGCCCTACAACCCGCCCAGCCGCTTCCCGCTGCCGACCCAGAACGCCGCCCGCGCCTACTACTGGCTGCACGGACAGGATTGCGCGCTGGCCCGCCGCTTCGCCAAGGCCATTTATCGCGGCTTTTTCGTGGACGATCTCGACATTTCGTCGCCGGAAACCGTCCTCGATATTGCGGCAAAAATTGGCGTTGACCGCAGCAAGCTCGAAACCGCGCTGCAAACGCCTGAGGTCAAGGCCCGGCTCAAGGACGAATGCGAGCAGGCGCTGGCTGCCGGCGTCTTCGGCTCGCCGCACGTCATCATCAACGGCGAACACTTCTTCGGCGCCGACCGCCTGCCGCAGATTGAGCGCTGGCTGGAAACAGGCGGATTCTGAGCGAGCCATGAACCGTCTCTGCGTCTTCTGCGGCTCGAACGCCGGCCACAACCCGATCTACCGCGCCGAGGCGGAGAAGCTTGGCCGCCTGCTCGCCGTGCTCGGCATCGAACTGGTCTATGGCGCTGGCAACATCGGCCTGATGGGCGCCGTCGCCGATGCCTGCCTGGAAGCTGGCGGCACGGTCATCGGCATCATTCCGGACGCGCTGATGGGCAAGGAAGTCGCCGGCCGCGCCGTCGACCACCGGACGCTAACGCGTATCGAGGTGGTCGATTCGATGCACTCGCGCAAGGCGCGGATGGCCGAGCTGTCCGACGGCTTCATCGCCCTGCCCGGCGGCTTCGGCACCTTCGAGGAATTCTGCGAAATCCTCACCTGGGGGCAACTCGGCTTTCATCAAAAGCCGATGGGCCTGCTCAATGTGAACGGCTTCTACGACCCGCTGCTGGCGATGTTCGACCGCGCCGTGGCCGATGGCTTCCTGCGCCCGCAGAACCGCGCGATGGCGCTGGCCGACACCGAAATTGAAAGCCTGCTGTCGCAAATGCTGGCCTACGAGGCCGAGCCGGTCAGCAAATGGCTGAAAGAGGAAAAGCAGTTATGAGGATCAGATCGTCGTTCCCGTGCAAACGGGAACCCATACGGGCTCGAACCTGTAGATTCCCGCCTACGCGGGAATGACGGCTTCTTGACTCAAACTTCAGGACAAACACAAGCAAAAAAGCGAGGAGACATGACTACCCTGAAATCACAACTCAATCCGCGTGGCGCGGATTTCCAGGCCAATGCGGCAGCGATGCGGACACTGGTCGACGACCTGCACGAGAAAGTCGAGAAAATCGCCCTCGGTGGCCCGGAAGCTGCGCGTCAAAAGCATCTGGCGCGCGGCAAACTACTGCCGCGCGAGCGGGTCAACGGCCTGCTCGATCCCGGCACGCCCTTCCTCGAAATCGGCCAGTTCGCGGCCTATGGCATGTACGGCGGCGATGTACCGGCCGCGTCGGTGATCGCCGGCATTGGCCGCATCCACGGCGTCGAGTGCATGGTCGTCGCCAACGATGCGACCGTGAAAGGCGGCACCTACTACCCGCTGACGGTGAAAAAGCACCTGCGCGCGCAGGAAATCGCGCTGGAGAACCGTCTGCCCTGCGTCTATCTGGTCGATTCCGGCGGCGCCTTCCTGCCGATGCAGGACGAGGTCTTCCCGGACAAGGAACACTTCGGCCGCATCTTCTTCAACCAGGCCAATCTCTCGGCCAAGGGCATCCCGCAAATCGCTGCCGTCATGGGCTCATGCACGGCGGGCGGCGCTTACGTGCCGGCGATGTGCGACGAGTCGATCATCGTCAAGAACCAGGGCACCATCTTCCTCGGCGGCCCGCCGCTGGTAAAGGCGGCGACGGGCGAAGTGGTCAGCGCCGAAGACCTCGGCGGGGCCGACGTGCATACCCGCATTTCCGGCGTCGCCGACCATCTGGCGGAAAACGACGCGCATGCGCTGGCCATCGCCCGCCGCATCATTAAGGATCTCAACTGGAAAAAGGCGCCTCCGGTCACCCTGACTACGCCGAGCGAGCCGCTCTACGCTGCCGAAGAGCTTTACGGCGTGATCCCGACCGACTCGAAAAAGCCCTTCGACGTGCGCGAAATCATCGCCCGCATCGTCGATGGCTCCGATTTCGACGAATTCAAGGCCCGCTACGGCAACACGCTGGTCTGCGGCTTCGCCCGCATCTATGGCTATCCGGTGGGCATCGTTGCGAATAACGGGATTCTTTTCAGTGAATCGGCGCAAAAAGGCGCGCACTTTATCGAACTCTGCGCCCAGCGCGGCATACCGCTCGTCTTCCTGCAAAACATTACCGGCTTCATGGTCGGCAAGAAATACGAAAACGGCGGCATCGCCCGCGACGGCGCCAAGATGGTCACCGCCGTCGCCACCGCCAAGGTGCCGAAATTCACCGTCGTCATCGGCGGCAGCTTTGGCGCGGGCAACTACGGCATGTGCGGCCGCGCTTACAGCCCACGTTTGATGTGGATGTGGCCGAACTCACGCATCTCGGTGATGGGCGGTGAACAGGCCGCCGGCGTACTCGCCACCGTCAAGCGCGACGGTATCGAAGCCGGCGGCAAGGCGTGGAGCGCCGAGGAAGAGGATTCGTTCAAAGCGCCGATTCGTGAACAATACGAGCAGCAGGGGCACCCGTACTACGCCTCGGCGCGGCTGTGGGACGATGGGATTATCGACCCGGCGGATACCCGTCGGGTGCTGGGTCTTGGGCTGTCGGCGGCGATGAATGCGCCGGCGGAAGAGACGAAGTTCGGGATTTTCCGGATGTGATGGGGTTGTCTGTGGCTTTCTCGTCTTTAAAAGCCGGTGGTTTTGTTCAGCCGCTACATTCCGCCTTGCCGCCGGGCGTACTTTTTCTTGGCGAAGCAAAAGAAAGTACGCCCGCGCGTCAGGCGCGGAAACCAGCGCTTGAAAGAGCAAAAAGCCCAACACCAATAGCCAACAATCAAAAAATTCAGGAGACAAACAACAATGCCCTTCACCACCCTAGAAATCGAACTCACCGGCCCGGTCGCCACCATCTGGATGAACCGCCCGGACATGCACAATGCCTTCGATGAAGTCCTCATCGCCGAACTAACCGCGGCCTGCATCGCCCTCGATGACGACAAGGACGTCCGCGTCGTCGTCCTCGCCGGCCGCGGCAAGAGCTTTTCGGCCGGCGCCGACCTCAACTGGATGAAGCGCGCCGCCAACAACGGCGTCGATGACAACCTCAACGACGCCCGCGCGCTCGCGAAAATGCTGCGCGTGCTCGCCGAGATGAAGAAGCCGACCATCGCCCGCGTGCAGGGTGCGGCGCTCGGTGGCGGCACCGGCCTGACCGCCGCCTGTGACATCGCGGTCGCCTCGACCAAGGCGATTTTCGCCACCTCCGAGGTCAAGTTCGGCATCATCCCGTCCGCCATTTCGCCCTACGTGGTGCGCGCCATTGGCGCCCGTCAGGCTTACCGTTACTTCCAGTCGGCCGAGCGCATCGATGCTGCCCGCGCCCGTGAAATCGGGCTGGTGCATGAAGCCGTCGAACCGGAGCAACTCGATGCCAAACTCAAGGAAATCGTCGATGCCCTGCTCGTCGGCGGCCCCTGCGCGCAAGCTGCGGCCAAGGACCTGATTCGCGCCGTCGATAACCAGCCGATCAACGACAACGTTGTCGAGGACACCGCCCACCGCATCGCCCACCTGCGCGCGACCCCGGAAGCACGCGAGGGCATCTCGGCCTTTCTGGACAAACGCCAGCCGAACTGGATGGGGGAATAATCCGATGCTCACCAAGATTCTGATTGCCGACAGAGGCGACCAGCCGCGCAGCAGCGCAGCGACGAAGTCAAACCGCCTGCGTGCGCAGCACGCTCAGGCGATTTCTCCGCGGGAGACCAAGCATGTTTAACAAGATACTGATCGCCAACCGCGGAGAAATCGCCTGCCGCGTCATCAAGACCGCCCGCCGCATGGGTATCCGCACCGTCGCCGTTTATTCCGAAGCCGATGCCAACGCCCGCCACGTCCGTCTTGCCGACGAGGCCGTGCTGCTCGGTCCGGCCGCCGCCCGCGAGTCCTATCTCGTCGCCGACAAGATTATCGAGGCCTGCAAGCGCACCGGCGCCCAGGCGGTGCATCCGGGTTACGGCTTCCTGTCGGAAAACGAGGAGTTCGCCGAGGCACTGGCGGCCAACGGCATCACCTTCATCGGCCCGCCGGCTTCGGCGATTCGCGCCATGGGCTCGAAGTCCGAAGCCAAGAAGCTGATGGGCGCCGCCAGCGTACCACTGACCCCGGGCTACCACGGCGACGGCCAGAACCCGGAACTGCTGCACGAGGAAGCCGACGGCATTGGCTATCCGGTGCTGATCAAGGCCGCTGCCGGCGGCGGCGGCAAGGGCATGCGCCTGGTCGAGAAATCCGGTGATTTCCCCGACGCGCTGGCCTCGTGCAAGCGCGAGGCGATCTCCAGCTTCGGCAATGACCATGTGCTGATCGAGAAATACATCACCAAGCCGCGCCATATCGAGATCCAGATCTTTGCCGATACGCTCGGCAACTGCGTCTATCTGTTCGAGCGCGATTGCTCGGTGCAGCGTCGCCACCAGAAAGTGCTGGAAGAGGCGCCCGCCCCCGGCATGCCGGAAGAGCGCCGCCGCCAGATGGGCGAGGCCGCCGTTGCCGCCGCCAAGGCCGTCGGGTATGTCGGCGCCGGCACGGTCGAGTTCATCGCCATGCAGGACGGCACCTTCTACTTCATGGAGATGAACACCCGCCTGCAGGTCGAGCACCCGGTCACCGAAATGATCACCGGGCAAGACCTCGTCGAATGGCAGTTGCGCGTCGCCGCCGGCCAGCCGCTGCCGCTCAAGCAGGAACAGCTGGAAATCCGCGGCCACGCACTGGAAGCACGCATTTACGCCGAGGACGCCAACAAGGGCTTCCTGCCTGCCACCGGCCGTCTGATCCGCCTCGCCCCCCCGGCTGAGTCGATCAATGTCCGCGTTGATACCGGCGTCGAGGAAGGCGACGAAATCACGCCTTTCTACGACCCGATGATCGCCAAATTGATCGTTTGGGACGAAACCCGCGACGGCGCGCTGGCGCGCATGCGCAAGGCGCTGGCCGATTATCAGGTGGCCGGCCTGACCACCAATATCGACTTCCTCTCGCGTCTGGTTGCCTGCCCGGCCTTCGCCGGCGCCGACCTCGACACCGGCCTGATCGAGCGGCAGAAGGAATTCCTCTTCCCCGAGGTTCAGGCCGTGCCGCGCGATGCGCTGCTCGTCGCCACCGTTGGCGAACTGCTCTGGGAACAGCACGAAGCCCGCAGCGCCGCCAAGGCCAGCGGCGACCCTCACTCGCCGTGGCATGCCCGCGATGGCTGGCGGATGAACCTGTCAGCCGCACGCACCATCAGCTTCAAGGACGGCGAAACGCTGGTCGATGCCCATGTCCGCTACCAGCGCGACCAGTGGCAGATCACCCTTGGCGGCGAAACAACGATGGCCCGCGGCAAGAAGCTGGATGGCGACCGCTTTGCCGTCGAACTCGACGACCGTCGCCTGATCGCCTCGGTCGTCGCCGTCGACGACAAGCGCAGCGTCTTCCTGCAGGGCAGCACCTACGCCCTGCTGCGTGACGATCCGCTGCACCGCGTCGATGCCGGCGACAGCCACGACGGCGGTCTGACCGCGCCGATGCCGGGCAAGGTCGTCGCCCTGCTCGCCCAGCCCGGCCAGAAGGTCGAGAAGGGCACGCCGTTGCTGATCCTGGAGGCGATGAAGATGGAACACACCATCACCGCCCCGGCGGCCGGCACAGTCAAGGCTTTCTGCTACGCCGCCGGCGAACAGGTCAGCGACGGCGCACCGCTGGTCGAGTTCGACCTTGGCAGCTAATCGCCGGAGTCAGCCCTCATGGTCCTCGTCATCCGATGCCCTCAACCACCACAGCAGGTCACTGCCCTGCAGAGGCATCGGAATGATCTGGTTCCGTTCCCACTTGAAAACCGGACCGTAGGGAAGGTAACGGGCCAGCACCTGGCCGCGCCCCGTGACAGCGAAAAACGGCATGCCCAGTTTGACTGCGCTGCGGATTTGCTCGTCGGTCATGCTCCCTCCTTGTTCTGGCGGACAGGCACCGCATTCAACGCTACGCCGATGACCTCTCGCCGGCAAGGGGCACCCGCCCGCTACCTTGCTTTTTGAATGGATTGATTGCCATGTCCCTCCCCTCCCACGTCAAGATCGTCGAAGTCGGCCCGCGCGACGGGCTGCAGAATGAAAAACAGGTCGTCCCGACCGAAACCAAGATCGAATTGATCAACCGGCTGGCCGATGCCGGCGTGCGCGTCATCGAAGCGACTTCCTTCGTGTCACCAAAGTGGGTGCCACAGATGGGCGACAACAGCGCGGTGATGGCCGGCATCACCCGTCATCCGGCTGCGGTCTACCCGGTTTTGACGCCAAATTTGCAAGGCTTCGATGCGGCGGTCGCTGCCGGTGCCACTGAGGTGGCGATTTTCGGCGCCGCCTCCGAAGCCTTCTCGAAGAAGAACATCAACTGCAGCATTGCCGAAAGCCTGAAGCGCTTCGAGCCGGTGGTTTCGGCGGCCTCGGCGCTGGAAATCAAGATCCGCGGCTATGTTTCATGCGTCGTCGGCTGCCCCTACGAGGGCGCCGTCGCGCCAGAGCAGGCGGCGAGCGTGGCGAAGACACTGTATGACATGGGCTGCTACGAAGTTTCGCTCGGCGACACCATCGGCGTCGGGAATCCGGCAAGCATCCAGCGCGTGATCGAGGCCTGCGCCCGTGTTGTGCCCATCGAAAAACTGGCCGGGCATTATCACGATACCTACGGCATGGCGATCGCGAACATCTACGCCTCGCTGCAGCTCGGCATGGCGGTTTTCGACGCCTCGATTGCCGGCCTCGGCGGCTGTCCGTATGCCAAAGGTGCCTCCGGCAACATCGCCACCGAGGATGTCGTCTATCTCTTGCAGGGGCTGGGCATTGAAACCGGCATCGATCTGGCTAAACTGGCGGTTATCGGCGACTGGATTTCCAGTGCCATCAATCGCCCGAATGGTGCCAAGGCCGGCCGGGCCCTTTGTGCTTCCGCTGCGTGAGCCTGTTTTCCGCCATTGCCGAACTGATCAAACCCGCCCCGCCCCCCGACCCGGAGGTTGCTGCGGCGCTGGATCGCGTCATCGGCATGGTGGACCCGATGGTGCGTGCTGCACCGCATCTTGAAAAGCATCTGGCTGGTGCCGTAGAGCATGCGCTTGGCTACTGTGCCGGGCTGGTAGCTGCACTGCCCGGCCCGCTCGAGATCAATCGCCAGGCCTTCAGCCACGACCCCCTGATCCACGCGCTGTTTGCCACCGCCGCCGATATCGACGCCATGCTCGGCCGCAGCCAGGCGATCCGCGATTATCTGGAACGTCCGGAGTGCTGGGAGACCGACTGTTTCTGCGCCATGCTCGCCGCCCGCAGGCAGCAGAAAAAACAGTTCGGCATGGCGCAGCAGGGTGACATCATCCGCAATGATGTGCCGCAGGAAGTCCTCTACTTCTCCGACCAAACGCTGATCGAACCGACCTGCGACCTCGACCGGACCCGTGACCGCTTGCGGGCGCGGGCGCTGGAAAGCCTACTCACCGCCTTCAACAGCCACGTCGATGCCCTGCGGCGCGCCCGCCTCAACCTGCGCGCCGATCTTTCGGTCGAACACGCGCAACTGCTGGTCAGCCAGCAACACGATGATGCCGAACATACCGCGGAACACACCCGCCACCTTGCCGAACTGGAGTTCCGCCTGACGCAGAACGCCGATTCGTTGATGCCGGAAAACCTCGTCGGAACCTTGGGCGACTTCCTGCGCCACCCGGAGTCAGCGCTCAGCCTGACCCCGGTGACGGTGCGCGTCGACCGCCTCGGCATCGTCCAGCGCGACGACTCCCCGGAAGATCAGGTGCAGACGCTGAAATTCCCGGAACTTTCCAGCCGTGACCGCCGTCAGCACATCGCCACGCTGGTACGTGTCACCCGCGACGAAGCCATCGCCGCAGTCGAAAAATCCCGCGATCAACAAAAACGTTACATCATTCTCTGATGACCCCCTCTCCCTGCATCAATGTCTGCAAGATGGACGTCCCCAGCGGCCTGTGCACCGGCTGCTACCGCACCATCGATGAAATCACCCTTTGGACGCGGTTCGACGAGCGCGCCCGCCGTCAGGTCGTTGACGATCTGCCACGCCGCCGGCAAACGCTGGCCAGTTCACCCGCGACGAGTACCCGCCATGAGCGATAGCGAAGCGCTATATCAGTGCGTCGGCATCTGCATGGCCGACCCCGACTCCGGCTACTGCCTCGGCTGTGGGCGGCCGCCGATGGACTCGCCCATCGTCGTCGCCGAGGTCGTTGTTGCGGTGAACCCGGAAAAACCGCCAAAATCGGGCGACCCGGACACACCGGGATGATACCCATCCTGCCCGCCAGCATGCTCGTCCTCGAGCGTGGCTGGCTGTCGGCGAACAACGTCGTCTTTCTCGAGGGCGACGGCGCGACGCTGGTCGACAGCGGCTACGTCACCCACGCCGAGCAGACGGTCGACCTGGTCACCTGCGCGCTCGGCGGCCGACGCCTCGAACGGGTGATCAACACCCATTCGCACTCCGACCATATTGGTGGCAATGCCGCACTCAAGGCGGCCTTCGACTGCCGGATCATCGTCCCCGCCGGACTGCACGCCACCATCGCCGACTGGGACGAAAACGCCTTGCTGCTATCCCCGCTCGGCCAGCAGGCAGCCCGCTTTCAGCATGACGCGCTGATCGACGGCGGTAGCGAAATCGAAATGGGCGGTCTCAACTGGCAAGCCATACCCGTCCCCGGTCACGACATGGAGGCGCTGGCCTACTACAACCCGGAGCGACGCATCCTGATCTCCGGCGATGCGCTGTGGGAAAACGGCTTCGGCGTCATCTTTCCCGAACTGCTCGGCGAAGCGGACGGCCTCGCCCACACACGGGAAACGCTGGAAACCCTGTCGCGGCTGCCCATCGACGTCGTCATTCCCGGTCACGGCCGCCCCTTTGGCGGCGCCGATGCTGCCTTCGAGCGCGCCTTCCGCCGCCTCGACCAATTCAGCCGCAACATCGAGCAACTGGCCTGGCATGCAATCAAGGTCATCCTCGCCTTTTCCATTCTCGAACGCCGCCGCCTGCCTGCAGGCGGGCTGGCAGATTTCTTTGCCGGGCTCTCCTTCGCCGACGATGTCAATCGCCGCTATCTTGGCCTGCCGCCCGACGAACTCGCCAACCGTGCCGAGCGCGAACTGCTGCTGGTGAATGCCATCCGTCGCGAGGAGGGCTGGCTACTCGCCCCCTGAGACATATCACTTCCTGCCTATATTCCGCAGGCGTACAATGATTCGGTGATATTCAGGGAGTAGCGTCATGTCTTTCCGTAATCGCCTGCTGCTGGGCATGGCCCTGATCATGGCTGCCCTGCTCGCCGCCATTGCCTTTGCCTACGGCGGCCTGCGAAACACCTCCAGCCGCTTCGCGGACTACCTCGACGGCATCGGCACCCTGAACCAGTCCTACCGCGAGATGTACGCCCAAGGCCTGCAAATGGGTCAGGCGCTACGTAATATCGTGCTCGACCCCGACAACCCCAAGGCCTTCCAGAACCTCGAAAAGGCACGCAAGGACTTCACTACCGCCCAAGAACAGGCACGCCGGGCGGCTGACAAGGCTCCTGGTTACACCGAAGCGCTGTCCCGACTCGAGCCTCTGCTGAAGTCGCAGGCCGATGCCCAGGTCGCCGTCATGGCGGCACTCAAGGCCGCCTCGGCCGATGAGGTCCGCAAGCTGATCAACAGCCGGGAAACACCGGCCTGGCGGGCGCTCAAACAGGCCCTGCTCGATGACCTCGAACGCCTGCAGAAAGACGCTGAACAACAACGCCAGCAGGCGGCCGCCAAGGCTGAATCGGCTCAGCAGATCATCCTCGCGCTGGCGGCACTGGCCATGCTGATCGGGATTGCCAGCGTGCTAAGCACCCTCGCCTACGTCCGCCGCGAACTCGGTGGCGAGCCAGCGTATGCCCGCAGTGTTGCCCAGGCCGTCGCCGAGGGCGACCTCAGCCGCCGTATCGAACTGCCCCCCGGTGACCAGAGCAGTCTTCTCGCCAGTCTCGCCGAAATGCAGATGCGGCTGCGGCAATTGGCCGGCAACCTGTCACAGCATGCCGGCGATGTTCATCGGGCAGCCAGCGAAATGAACCGCGTCACCCACCTCGTGGCGAGTGACAGTGAAGCCCAAGCCAGCGCCGCCGAGGTGATGGTCGCCAACGCCCAAAATCTCGCCAGCAGCCTGCAAAGCGTGGTTCAGGCCGTTGGCTCGGCGACGAGCATTGCAGCCAGGGCAGAGGCACTGTCAGTACAGGGTGTCAGCCTGGCCAACCGCACCGCTCAGGAAACCGAGTCGATGGCGACATCAGTACGCAGTACCGGCGATCACATCCGCGAACTGGGCGCGCTTTCGGCGCAGATCAACTCCATACTCGGCGTCATTTCCGACATCGCAAGCCAGACCAACCTGCTGGCACTCAACGCCGCCATCGAAGCCGCCCGCGCCGGTGAGCAGGGCCGCGGCTTCGCAGTAGTCGCCGATGAAGTGCGCAAGCTGGCTGAGCGCACCGCGCACTCCACGGCAGAAATCGCCACCATGGTCGACAGCATTCAGAACGGCACGCAGCGGGCGGTCGAGGCCATGGAAGCGGGCTTGCATCAAGTTAATGACAGCGTCGAACTTTCGCTGCAGGCACGCAACGCCTTCGATGAAATGAGCCGCCAGTCACGAGACGTCGCCCAAGTTGTTGGGGGCATCTCGAGCGCCGTTGCCGAAGAAAACGCCAGCGAAACGGCCATACTCGACCAAATCACTACCGTCCGCCGCCTGATCGAAGGCACCGTCAATCATGTGCACGGCCTGGTCGACCATGCGACACAACTGCAACGCGTCTCGGATACGCTGAATCAGGAGGTCGGACGCTTCCGCTTGTAAGAACGCTCACCCAGCCTTTGGCAAGGCTTGACGCACCAGTTCGACCCAGTAACTGACGCCGGCCACCAGTGCCTCGTCGTTGAAGTCGTAGTGTGGGTTGTGCAGCGTGCAGCCGCCGGTGCCCGGGCCATTGCCCAGCCAGACGTAGCAACCAGGCTTTTCGCGTAGCATGTAGGCGAAATCTTCGGCGCCCATCGACGGTAGCGTGTTGGTCTGAACGTTGCCGGCGCCGAGCACTGACGCCGCCACCTTGCGACAGAACGTTGCCTCGTTTTCGGAGTTCACCGTCGGCGGGTAGCGGTGATCGAAGCGCACGCCGATCTGCGCGCAGTTGGCGGAGGCAATGCCGCTGCACAGGCGTTCGATAGCCCGTTCGATGGTTTCCTGCACCTCCGGCTTGAAGCTGCGGATCGTGCCGCGGAGTACCACTTCCTCGGGAATGATGTTCCACGCCTCACCGGCATGGAACTGGGTGACACTGACCACGGCCGACTCGCAGGGATGCAGCGTACGGCTGACCACCGTCTGCAGCGCCTGCACCAGCTGGGCGCCGGCAACGATGGCATCGACGCCCTGATGCGGCATTGCCGCGTGGCAGCCATGACCACGGATGGTGATCTCGAAGGCACAGGTGCCGGCCATCACCGGACCGGGCATCACCGCCATCTGGCCGAGCGGAATCCCGGGCCAGTTGTGCAGACCGAATACCGCCTCGACCGGAAAACGCTCGAACAGCCCCTCCTCGATCATCACCGCCGCGCCACCTTCGGATTCCTCGGCGGGCTGGAAGATGAAGACGGCTATACCGTCAAAGTCGGGATTGTCGGCCAGATAGCGGGCAGCACCGAGCAATAGTGCGGTGTGGCCGTCGTGGCCACAGGCGTGCATCTTTCCCTGGTATTTCGAGTGATGCGGGAATTCGTTCAGCTCGCACAGCGGCAGCGCGTCCATATCGGCACGCAGGCCGATCATCCGTGGCGAGGTGCCGGCGCGCAGAACACCGACGACACCCGTCCTGGCGATGCCGCGATGCACCTGCAGACCATAGCGGGTCAGTTCGGCGGCGACCAGATCGGCAGTACGGGTTTCATTGAACGCCAGTTCAGGATGCGCGTGGATGTCACGCCGCAGCATGGTCAGTTCGTGCAGGAAAGGAAGATCAAGCAGTTGCATGGGGAGTCTCCTGAGGACGCTTTATTATGCCCAAGGTTGATTGCCGGCGCCGCCTTGAATTATGCTGCGACGCATGAAAATCGTGCTCATCAGTGGCCTCTCCGGCTCCGGCAAGTCGGTCGCCCTCAACCTGCTTGAAGACTCCGGCTATTACTGCGTCGATAACCTTCCGGTAGTGATGCTCAACGTGCTGGTCGGCATGTTGCGCGAGGAAGGCGTGCGCAAGGTCGCGGTCGCGGTCGATGCCCGCTCCGGACATGGCATCGAGCAGTTGCCGGGAAAACTGTCCAAACTCGCCCGCAGCGACGGTGATGGTGAAACGCGCGTCACCCTGCTCTTCCTGCACGCCAGCGATGAGGCGCTGATCAAGCGCTATTCCGAGTCCCGCCGCCGCCATCCACTGGCTGGCGATGGCGTCGCACTGGTTGAGGCGATCCGTGCCGAACGTGAACTGCTGGAACCCCTGAGCGAGCTCGGCCATCGTATCGACACCAGCAACCTGAAGGCCAATGCCTTGCGCGAATGGGTGCGCCAGTTCATCGAGTCAGACCCTGGCCAGGGTCTGACGCTGATGTTCGAGTCCTTCGGCTTCAAGCACGGCATCCCGCTCGACGCCGATCTCGTTTTCGATGTCCGCTGCCTGCCCAACCCGCACTACGACCCGGCACTGCGCCCACAGACTGGACGTGACCAGCCAGTGATCGATTTCCTGGAAGCCGAAGCCGAGGTCTGCCAGATGCGCGACGATATCCGCCGCTTCATCGCTACCTGGCTGCCCTGCTACATCAAGGACAACCGCAACTACCTGACGGTCGCCATCGGCTGCACCGGTGGCCAGCATCGCTCGGTATATCTGGCCGAATGGCTGGGCCGCGAGTTTGCCGACAGCGCCCGCGTGCTGGTCCGCCACCGGACGCTGGCCGGTCTCGGTTAGCCACCGAGGTTTGCAGTTTCAATGTCCATCGCTCCCTGGCTGCCTCTGGTCCGTCCGGGCGACTGGCTGGTCTTTCTCGCCGGTACAGCGGTGGTTGCGGTCAGCGTCCCGCTATTCTGGCAGGGTGGCATTGCCGACAAGGCTATCGTGCGTCAGGACGGCCAAGTGTATGCCGAAATCGACCTGCGTACCCGCCGCGAACTGCAGGTTCCCGGGCCGCTGGGCAGCACGCTGATCACCGTCGAGCCGGGTCGCGTCCGCGTCGTGTCCGATCCCGGGCCAAAACAATACTGCGTTCGCCAGGGCTGGCTGATGCGCCCCGGCGAGATCGCCATCTGCGCGCCCAACCGCGTCAGCGTCCAGGTTGCCGGACGGACCAAGGTCTATGACTCGATCAGCTATTGAGGACGGCTTGGGCTCGGAGCAAACGCCCGCCCCAAAGGCCGGCGTGACCCGGCTCGAAGTGACGGACGAAGACCGCCGGGTCGCCTGGCTGGCGACTGCCGCCGTCGGGCTGTCGCTGGTCGATGCCGCCATTCCCTCACCCTTGCCCGGTGTCAAGCCGGGGCTGGCGAACATCGTCACGCTGGTTGTCCTCATCCGCTATGGCTGGGGCACCGCCGTCTGGGTCAGCGTCCTGCGCGTGCTTGCCGGCAGTCTGTTACTCGGCTATTTCCTCGCCCCCGGTTTTTTTCTGTCGCTCACCGGCACCACCCTCAGCCTGCTGACACTGGGCCTCGCCCGTCATCTGCCCGCGCGTTGGTTCGGGCCGGTGACGCTGTCCATCCTCGCCGCCTTCGCGCACATCGGCGGCCAGTTGTTGCTAGCGCGGCTGTGGCTGATTCCGCACGACGGTGTTTTTTTGCTGACGCCGGTATTTGCCGGCGCGGCGCTGGTCTTCGGCACCCTCAATGGCCTGATCGCGGCTAAACTGCTGGCTGACACACCAGCTGCGGAAAGCCCTCCCGATGCCTAAAACCATCTGCCTCGCCCTCACCGGTGCCTCGGGCATGCCCTACGGCCTGCGCCTGCTTGCCTGCCTGCTCGCCGCCGGCTGCCGGGTCCAGTTGCTGTATTCGCAAGCGGCGCAGGTCGTCGCCCGGCAGGAGATGGATATCGAACTGCCATCGCGCCCGGCCGATGCGCGTACCGCCCTGCTTGCCCGGCTGCCGTCTGAGGTGAACTCGGAAAACCTGCAAATTTACGGACGCGAGGAATGGTTCGCGCCGGTCGCCTCCGGCTCCAATCCGCCGGACGCGATGGTCATCTGCCCGTGCTCGATGGGTACTCTGGCGGCGATCGCACAGGGGCTGGCCGACAACCTGATCGAACGCGCCGCTGATGTCGTGCTCAAGGAAGGCCGCAAGCTGGTGCTGGTGCCGCGCGAGACGCCATTTTCAGTCATCCATCTCGAAAACATGCTGCGCCTGGCGCGGGCCGGCGCCTGCATCGTCCCGCCTAGCCCAGGCTTCTACAACCATCCGCAGACGGTCGCCGATATCGTCGATTTCGTCGTCGCCCGCGTTCTCGACCAGGTCGGTGTCCCGCATGCCCTGATGCAGCGCTGGGGGGAGGCCCGCTGACATGGGCTGGTTCGACTTCACCCGCGCTCCCGGCGGCACTGGTGTCGAGATGCTCGACATCCCGATCTTTCCGCTCAATACCGTACTTTTTCCCGGCGGCGTGCAGCCGCTGAAGATTTTCGAGCAACGCTATCTCGACATGGCCGCCGCCTGCATGAAGGAAAGCAGCCCCTTCGGCATCTGCCTCATCGACAAAGGCAACGAGGTCGGCGAGGCGGCAACACCGCATGTACTCGGCACACTGGCCAGCATTGCTGACTGGGAAATGGAGCAATTGGGCATCCTGCTCATCAGCACGCGCGGCGGGCGGCGCTTCCGCATCATCGAAAGTCGTGTCGACGATGACAGGCTGCTGCGCGCCAAGGTCGAACTGCTGCCGGAGCCGGGGGCCGTCACGCTACCGCCGGAACGCCGACGTTTGCTGCCGCTGCTCCGCCGAGTCGTCGCCGACATCGGTCCGGAGCGGATTCCCGAGCCGCATGACTACGACAATGCGCTCTGGGTAGGCTACCGGATTACCGAAGTGCTGCCGATCCAGAATCTGGCCAAACAGAAGCTGCTCGAACTCGACGACCCGCTGGCCCGGCTGGAAATCCTCGAGAAGTTCCTCGACCAGCGTCAGCTGCTGGACTGACGCGCGCGATCCAGCCGCCAGGCCTTCGCCAGGCGCAAGCTCACGATAGCCACACCAGCGCCGAGAAGCCAGCCGAAAACGACATCGCTCGGCCAGTGCACCTGCAGATACAGCCGCGACAGACCGACCAGCCCGGCGAGCAGGATCAAGCCTCCCCCAACCCTCATTCGCCGGCTGGCCGGGAGCAGGTAACAGAGCGCAACGGCCACGGCCATCGCCTGCGCTGAATGCGCGCTGGGAAATGCGGCATCGACCGGCAGCGGAAACAAGCTGGGCCAAAGATCGGGGCGGGGCCGGTCGATCAAAACCTTCAAGAGATGGCAAAGGACACTGGCCGTCATCAAGGCGCCCAAGGTCCGCAGACCGGACTGACGCCAGAGCAGCGTGAACAGCCCCGCAGCCGGCAACAGTAACCATAGCGAACCCAACCACGTCACCCCGAGCATCAAGGCATCCAGCCAAGGCTGTCGATTCGCCGCCAGCCAGCCCAGTAGCGCCGCGTCGCCGGCGCCGATCACAGGGCGGCGACCTGCCGGTAGAGTTTCGTCGGGTCTTGGGCTTGCGCTTGCGAGGCCAGGGCGTTGCGCGGCGCCATGCTTTCGGTCAGGCGCGCATCGTCACTGAAGCTGACGCGGAAGCTCTCCTGAATTTCAGGCAGGTCGATCTGCTCGGACGGAGGCACGCGATCCTGTCTCGCCACCAGCCCGTCCCGCACCTGCACCGAGCGAAAGGCCGGCACGTTGGCAAGATTCAGATAGCTGACGGGCAACATGATGTCGAATCCTCACCAAGTCGCGTGGAATGCAGTGATGTACAGTGAGTTCTGCGGTCAACGCGAAAATCCTGCAATAATGGCCACCCTGAGGCGGCCCCGTAAGCACCTCAGTTACAGTACTTCCGCAATGTGATCCCGCTGCTCGACTTCTTCACGGAAATGCAGCAACTCGACGCCCAGCGCATCACGTGCCGAAATAACACCGATCGGCCTGCCGATCGGATCAACCACCGGCATGTGGCGGAAGCCGCCCTCGAACATGCGATGCAGTGCATGGCCGAACGGCTTCTCCGGCGCAATGCTCTCCGGGTTGGCACTCATCACCGAACGTACCGGCGTCGTATTCGCATCCAGGCCTTCGGCAAGCACCTTGAAGGCCAGATCGCGTTCCGTGCAAATGCCGATCAGCTTGCCATCGTCGGCATCGACAACCAGCACGGCACCAGCGCGATACTGCTTCATGTGCGCAGCCACTGCACGAACGCTTTTTTCAGGCGTCGAAGTCAGGAAGTCACGGTTTTGAATGATCTTGATCACAGGGCGGTTGGGCATGGCGAGTCTCCTTTGTTGGCGTTGGGTGAACAGATGACAGCGCCGTGCGCGGGAAAGTTTCCGCCTGTCACACAGTATTACAAGGATGCAATTCCAGTCACGGTGTGCCACACTGATTGGATGGCATATGCATGGTGGCGAAGGGGGCTTCATCCATGATTTCACGCAGGTTTTCAGTACGCAGGGCGCCGCGTTTTCGGGCAGTTTGCAGCCTGCTGCTGGCGCTCGCCTGCGGCGTGCTGCAGCAGGCCCATGCTGAAGCACCGGCCTACTATGAACGCTACGGCCTGACGCCGGGTTCGCCTTCAGTCGATGTCGGCATCCAGCCCCTCGGTTACCCCGCCGGGGTCCTCACCGCCGTGCTCCGCCACGACGAGATTCTCAAGACCCGCCTGGCGGAACTCGGGCAACCGCTTCAGACCCACCCCTTCCAGCGTGGCGCCGACATGCTGACGCTGTTTTCGGATAAACGTCTGGAAGCCGGACTGCTCGGCGACATGCCCACCCTGATTGCTGCCGCCGGCGGTGACGTCTCGATTGTCGGCCTGGCCAAGCAAAGCCCGACTGCCATCGTTGCCCGTGACCAGACACAAGTACGCGGTCTGGCGGGCAAGCGCATCGCCTATGTCGAAGCGTCCAGCGCCCATCAGACGCTGCTGCAAGGCCTTTCGGCAGCAGGCCTCAAGGAAGGTGATGTCCGTCTGGTGCCGTTGCGGGTTGACGACATGCCCGACGCCCTCAAGCGCGGTGAAATCGATGCCTTCGCGGCGTGGGAACCGGCACCATCGATCGCCCTCGCTGCCAATCCGGCAAACCGCATCGTCTTTCGCGGCTTGAGCAGCGACTATTTTGTCGTCAGCAAAGCCTTCGTCCGCCGCTCCCCTGCGGCAGTCGATGCACTGGTTACCGGCTATGTGCGGTCCATCGAGTGGTTGCGACTGTCACAAAAAAATATCGAGCGCGCTGCCCACTGGGCGCAGGCCGATGCTGAAAGCTTCGCCGGCCGACCTTCAACGCTGCCGGTCGAGAAAATCGTTGCCATCACCCGCCGCGAGCTGCTCAACGTGCCGTCGGCACCGAGCATCATCAACAATCCGAAGGCACCGCCGCCACTGCTTACTGAGTTCGAATTCCTCAAGCGCCTCAACAAGTTGCCCGCCGACGGCGATTGGAGCCGGGTCGCTGATGCGCTGAATAACGACCTTCTGCCTCGTGTGCTGACCGATCCCCGTCGGCACGAAACCGTCCGCTTCGATTATCGGGATTGAGCCGGGCCAGCATGCAACGTCTGTCGACCCGCATCGTCAGCTACTTCGGAACACTGTTCCTGGGCGCCATCGGGCTGGTTTTTTTCCTCTGGTTCTATGGCCTGCCTTCACTCGGCTTCGTCGGTGCCAGCAATCACCGACTGGGAGAAGCGACCCGCGTCCTTGAACTCGAAGCTGATCACATGGCCGCCTGGTTCAACAACCGCCTGCAGGATGACCGCGGACAGTTGCTCAATCTTGCAGAAAACGTCACCCTCGCTCGCCTGCTCGCCAGCCGTTCGCCAGAACTTCAAGAGAATGCGGAACGTCTTCATGATCGCCTGCAGCGTGCCTATCCTGACCGCTTTAACGCCATTTTCCTGCTGACGCCCGGCGATGGCGTTGTTCAGGCTGCATCCAACCGGCAGTGGCTCGGCAAACCCTTTCCCGATCAGACACTGGCCTTTGCCGCAAGCCGTCCCGGCACCAGCGAACTGGTCGACCGGCTTGAACTGGGCGAGGGCAGTTTCATCCTCATTGCCCGCCAGATCCGCAAGCTCGATGCATCGGCGCCGGGGCTGTTAAATGGCCACCCTGTCGGCATCATCATCGCCCTGATGGCACCCGCCCAATTCATCGCCCAGTCGCGGCTCAATCCCAGCCCGACCGACAGCTAGACGGCGCTGATCGACAGCAGCGGCCAACTGGTCGCGCAAACGGGTGGCCCTTTGCCGCTGGCGCAATATCGACAGCAGGTTTCTACTGGCTTCGAAGGAACGCTGACGCTCAGCGACGACAATGGAGAGTCCTACCTGGTCAGTTCACGCCATCTGCCACTTAGTGGGACGCAGGCGCTGACACTGCTGCAGTATCAGCGCACCGCCGATGCACTGGGCGGCTTGCAGGGACGGCTGCTCAATCTCGGTGTCATCGCGCTGATGATTGGCGCGCTCGGACTGCTGCTGATCGGGCTGGCAGCGCGCGGCATGAGCCGTCCGCTTCGCCTTCTCGCCGCTAACGCCCGCCGCCTGGGCCGGGGCAATCTCGATGTGCGCGCCGCACCGGATCCGCTAGACACCGCCGAAACCCGTGATCTCGCCAGCGCCTTCAACCAGATGGCCGATGCCATCCAGCGTTCGACCGCCGATCTGGAAGCCCGCGTGCGCGAGCGCACCGAGGCGCTTCGGCTGGAACGTGACAATGCCCAACGCTACCTCGATGTCGCTGGCGTGATGCTGCTGGTGATCGACAAAAGCGGCTGCATCTCGATGATCAATCGCCGAGGCGCTGAGATGATCGGCCTGTCGGTCGATCGTCTGATCGGCATGAACTGGTTCGACAGTTTTCTGCCGGAGGCGGAAAGTACTGCTGTTCGCCGCTATTTCAAGGCACTGGTCGACGGACAACAAGCGCCGCAAGACCATTTCGAAAACCGGATCCTCGACGCACAGGGTAATTCCCTGCTGATTGCCTGGAACAATGTCGCCATTCGGGATGAAGCAGGTCATTTTATCGGCGTTCTCTCGTCCGGTGAGGACATTACGGCACGCCGACAGAGCGAACTGGCACTGATCGACTATCGTGACCACCTGGAGGAGTTGGTCGATCGGCGAACTGCCGAATTACAGTCCGCCAAGGAAGCCGCCGAAGCCGCCAACCTGGCCAAGAGTAGCTTCGTCGCCAACATGAGCCACGAAATCCGCACCCCGCTCAATGCCATCACTGGCATGTCCTATCTCCTGCGTCGTTCCGGACTGACTCCCGCGCAAATTGACCGACTCGACAAGATCGAGGCGGCTGGCCAGCATTTGCTGGAAATCATCAACGCCATCCTCGATCTGTCGAAAATTGAAGCCGGAAAGTTTGTCCTTGAAGACAATCCGGTACATATCGAGCAGATCACCGCCAATGTCGTATCAATGCTCGGCGAACGCGCACGCATCCGGGGACTGTCATTTATCAACGATTTGCCGGCGCTCCCCGAGGGGCTGCGCGGTGACGCCACGCGCATCACCCAGGCCTTGCTCAATTACGCAACCAACGCGGTCAAATTTACCGGACAGGGGAGCGTCACGCTGCGCTGCCGGGTGCTCGACGACGATAACGACAGCACAATGCTGCGTTTCGAGGTCATCGACACCGGGCCGGGCATTGCTGCCGACCACCTGCAGCGACTGTTCTCGCCCTTCGAGCAGGTCGACAACTCCACCACCCGCCGCCATGGTGGCACCGGCCTCGGACTGGCGATCACCCGCAAACTGGCGCAACAGATGGGAGGCGATGCCGGTGCCAGCAGCACGCCCGGCCAGGGCAGCAATTTCTGGTTCTCCATCCGCCTCAAAAAGACATTCGGCGATATCGCCGCGCTACCGGTGCCACCTCCCGCTGCAGCAGCAACACTGGCTCGCGAATTCCCGAGGTGCCGGGTGCTGATCGTCGAGGACGAAGCAGTGAACCGGGAAATCGCCTGCATCCTGCTTGAAGAAATCACAGCCGTCGTCGACGAGGCCGAAGATGGCAACGTGGCGGTCGAGTACTGCCGCGAGAAGCGCTACGACCTGATTCTGATGGACATGCAGATGCCGAAAATGGATGGCCTGGAAGCGACGCGCTGCATCCGTGCCTTACCCGGCGGTGACCAGATAGCCATCGTGGCGATGACCGCCAATGCCTTCGCCGAGGACCGCCGACGCTGCCTCGATGCCGGCATGGACGACTTCATCGCCAAGCCGGTCGAGCCCGGCGAACTCTACGCAACGCTGCTCAGTGTCCTGAAACGGAGCAAAAATTCGAGTTGACCGCAGACGACGCTCAAAACTTGTTTGAGCGCAGCACCGACACGTCACTCAGATAGCAGACCATCGCGTAAGTTGCAAAATAGCTCGTCTGCAAGTGCAAGGCGATCGCATCCGCGACCGCCGCCTCACAGAGGATCTCGATGCGTACATTACCGCTCATCGGCCAGTGACCGTCACGTTCGCCGTGCTGGCCCCCACCACGCGCCTCGGTTGCGGTGTAACCGTGGGCTCCGAGGCGGCGGGCATCGGCCACGACGCGCGCTTCGATCGACGCCTCACAGATCACGGTAAGCAGCGTGCGGCGGGTATAACTCGCAACCATCAGACAACTCCTTGAAATTGGCCGGCCAGCCAATGGTAAATCGGAATCCCGACCACCAGATTAAACGGGAAGGTGATCCCCAGCGCGGCGCCGATCGACAGGGCGGGGTTCGCCTCCGGCACGGCGATACGCATCGCTGCCGGAGCAGCAATATAGGACGCGCTGGCGTACAGGGTGCCGAGGAGCATCGCGCCGCCGACCGACAAACCAAGCAGCGTGGCGGTCAGCACGCCGAGCATACCGCCAAATAGCGGCATGATCACCGCAAATCCCAGCAGGAAGCCGCCCGCCCGACGCAGATCGCCAATCCGGCTCGCTGCCACCAGCCCCATTTCGAGCAGGAAGATCGCCAGTAGCCCCTTGAACAGATCGAAGAACACCTTGTCCAGAGGCTTCAGGCCATCCGCACCCGCCAACCAGCCGATCAGCAGGCCGCCCACCAGGAGCACAATGCTCTTCCCGGCAAACACCTCATGCAGCACCTTGCCCATGTTCGAATCCGCCGAGCCCTGACCGCTTTTCGCCAGCCAGATACCAATCATCAGCGCCGGAAACTCAAGCAGCACCAGGAAGACCACCATGTAGCCCTCGTAGTCCTGCCCGAGATTGGCCAGATATGCGGCCGCCACCGCGAACGTCACGACACTCACCGAGCCGTAGTGCGCCGCCACCGAAGCCGCATCCGCCCGCGACAGCTTGCCCAGTCGCTGCAGGATGGGAAAGGCGACCAAGGGCAACAGCGCGCCGACACCGACCACCACCAGCGCCGGCAGGATCAGCTCCGCGAGCGATTGCCGCGCCAGCTCGACCCCGCCCTTGAGACCGATGGCGAGCAGCAGAAAAATACTCAGGGATTCGTAAAGGACGGCCGGAATCTTCAGATCCGACCGCGCCAGGCCGGCCACCACGCCGAGCAGAAAGAAGAGGATGACGGGTTCAAAAGGCATCGCATTGGAATCGCTGTTTCAATGGCGCGCACTATTCCAGTCCAGAAGCATTTAGTCCAATTAACGTTTCAATTAATATCGATTAATCGGAACTTATAGATTCTACCTATTGAGCCCCTCTGGTCAGGTATCATCGAGCCAGAATCAAGTCGCAGAGCGCAAAAAAGCCAACCGCTTGGGTTGGCTTTTTTCATTTCAGATGTGCCGTTAGCCGTAATGTGACCGGAAAGTAAAGCATAACCTGTCCGCAACATCAGGCTCTGCGGCGACTCCCTTGGGTACCGATAAAGCATAACCTGTCCTATCGGTAGAAAATAAAGCATAAGGCGTCCAAAAAATATTGGCTTAGAAAACAGGGAGATTTCGACCTGTTTCCCACAAAAATCACGTTCGCCACCCAGGCCAATGGATGAAGGTGCCCATTGGGGTCAGCATTCTGCAAAAACTCACCAACAAGTTACATTGATTCGGTTTTTTCGAACCAAAGGTCAGCAGTGGATTGATTTTTTGGTAACGAGCTACGACTTACAGTGACGTCACCAACCACTGGAGGAGTTATCCACCATGCGCACTGAAGCACGTGTTATCGACCTGAGCAGAACCGAATATGGCACGTTTGCGGCGCCCGACACCAACCGTGTCATTCGCAATACCTACCAACTGCTCGCCCTTTCAACGGCTGTTGCCGGCATAGGCGCAGGTATCAGCATGCTGGCAGGTTTTGGTCCGCTGGCCGGTATCGTATTTACCCTGCTTGGCCTGGTGCCGCTGTTCTATCTGCACAAGAAACGGAATACCGCGGCAGCCGTGCCGGCCATGCTAACCTTTACCGCCCTCAGCGGTATGGGTATCGGCCCGACGCTGACCCACTACATCAACATGCCTGGTGGCAGCAGCACGGTGCTGACCGCTGCCGTGATAACCACCGCGGTTACCCTGGCGCTAACGGCTTATGTTTATAAGACCGGCAAGGATTTCTCCCGCATGGGGGGTTTCCTGTTCGCTGGTTTGATTGTCGTCATCCTGGCCAGCATTGCTGCGATGTTTATCCCCGCGATGCAGGCTGGCGTATCGGCTGTCGCCGCGCTCCTGTTCTCCGGCTTCATCCTGTACGACACCAGCCGTCTGGTGCGCGGTGAAGAGACCAACTATGTGATGGCTGCGGTCAGCATGTACCTGAATGTGCTGAACCTCTTCCTGTCGGTGCTGCAACTGCTTGGATTCTCCAGCAACGACTAACCCAGCCCGATACAGACCGGTGCCAAAACGGCTCGCCAATTGGCGGGCCGTTTTTCCGTACCACCAGTAGACTTTTTAATCTGGAAGAGTAATCTGGAATCGAAGCCTGACGGACAGTTGGTCAGGCCCTTCTGGGACAACGCGATTGGAGGCAGCATGACTGAAAATCCGCCGCAGTTCGACAAGATGACCGAGTAACACCCCAACGGCAATCAGCCGGTAGCCTCGGCCAGGAGCGCCAAGGTCCAAGATTTACGAAGCCCATGTTTAACCGACATGGGCTTCATGCTTTACGGGGTCCGTCCAGACTTCGTTGTAGAGGGTTTCACGGTCAACGGGCTTGTCCGTCTTCTCCATAACTTGATTCCTTTCAGACACACGAAAGCCAATCAGCATAAAATGCTCACATAGACCTTCTTGTAATCTTTGTCGTGACAGAAGAAAAACTCGTCCAGCTCATTGAGCGAACCGCTGTGTTTCATGAGCGGGTTCAACAACACGTACAAACCCTTACTCCCTACCCTGAAGTACGGTTCATCACCGCTTTTCAATCCGGGCTGCTATCACTGGAGCATGCGGTCAGTGCGCTGATTCTGTTCGAGCAAGGGTTGTTTTCTTCCGCGATTGCATTGACCCGCCCCCAGTTTGAAAGCCTGGTACGCGGAGTCTGGTTGCTCCACGCGGCCAGCGAGAACTGGGTTACAAAGCTATCCGAACCCCTGACCATGGAGTCAGCCAAACGAGCAAATGAGGGAGAGGGCTTGGCGGAGATGCTCAAGCAGCTGGAAGCCAATCCTGATGCGCCGGCCGGTATCGTCGCTCAGCTAAGAGAATTCAAAGAGGTCGCCTGGAAGGCCATGAGCAGCTACACCCATGGCGGTTTGCATCCCTTATCCCGAACGATGAGCGGATACCCGGCTCAGTTGATTTACGATGTCATTCGGAATGGCAATGCTGTGGTAGCACTAAGCGCTCAGCTTTTAGCGATTCTCTCGGGCAATCCACAGAACATGGCCCCAGTTCGTCAGATGCATACGGACTTTATGGACATCCTGCCCATCGTCCAACACCGGTAACTTAGGCTGCTTGGGTAAGCCTAGCTTCGAATCCCAGTGCAACCGGGGAAACGCGAACATCCCCAGAACTGATTGCCGGCATTGCTGCCCTTCTTCGCAGTCCGCCGCACCATCTCGCTGCCACACTTCGGACACGCCGGCGTTGTCTGTTCAGCCACAGGTACAGGGCTGGGAGAACGACCAATCATTGACCGAAGCTTTTTGGCATCGAATAGCTGAATGGCCCGACCTTCGGCAAAGTTCTTCGCCTCTTCGGTAAATGCTCCCGATGCCACGACGAACGCGCCAACAGCGCGTTCAGCAGCCATCACGCCATACAGTTCCCTGACGATGGCCACGCCGACCTTCTGCGACTTCCATTGCTTACATTGCACCAGATACTTGTCGCTACCCATATGGAGTTCGAGGTCGACACCGCCATCCGGGCCATCTCCGCCACGCTCTACAACGCGATAGCCTTGCTGGCGAAACGCTTCGGCGACCAGGCCTTCAAACTCTCGCCAGCTCATTTTCTCCAGAGCATCCGTTGCAGGGTCATTGGCTACTTGAGTATGTAGCTCCGACTGACGGCGCCGGCGCGAGAATGAAATGAATGCGCCCACCAAAAATGCGAACGGAACGATGTACTGGAATACGGTGGCCAGCATGGTTCCTACTCCGTGGGTCACCGAGTCCCCTACGGTTTTTCCCAGCGCCTTCAACTCCACCGGATTCATGGTGAGCGGCGCCCGAGTCGCGAAGTAGTGCAGGATGAAATAAGCGATAACGGCTAATCCGACGCCGACCTTCCACGGAAGCTGAGCAGCAATATCGACTAGGTCATCGAGGACGGACGATTTCTTACGAGCCATGCCAATTGTCATTTTCTGATGAAGAATGGATTTTGCATCCTGTCCCATGCCAACGACAAGCGGCCAAACCTGGCCTTTGTTCAAAACCAAGGTGGCCGGCAATAGACATGTCAGCAGGCCTGCGGACATTGACCAAAATTGGCGCAATTTAAGTCGAAAACATCTTGGCATTCGTCATAATGGGAAGAACCACATAAACCGCTCTCCCCGATGCTAGGCCCTCTCGCTCGCGCAGCACATCACCTCTACCGGTACTTTGCTGGATTCCTGCTCATCCTGTTCATCCTTTGGGGTGGTTGGCATGTCAAAGGGCAACTTGCCGACCTAAGCGACAAAGAGAGCTTGCATCAATACCTGCTCGACAAAGGTGCGGAACTGAGCAAAGACATCTCTGCTGCAAAGGAAGAGACAGTCAAATCGGCGATTTCTTGGAAAAGAGCCACAAATGACGAGTTAGCTCGTCAAATTTCTCAACTGAGTGCGGAAATCGAGCAGAAGACTAGCGAGGTGTTGGCGCTAGACAACATAGCCAATGCTATCAACCCGACCCGGCAGCTCGAAATTGCCCGCCTAAATGCGGAAATTGCCTTGGCAACCCAAAAGCGAGACTACCTTCTCCGTATCAAGGAATATCGGCTGGGCCAAACCGAGTGCAGTCGAATAACCAACAACTGTGAAACCATCCGCCAGCGGCACGTGTTCGACTTCTCGTCCTATCAGCAGACGGTTACCCAGCTTGTTCCCCTTCAGGAGAGTTGGCAGGCCCAGTACAACGCGTTATCCCATGAGTACAGTCTCCGGAAAAATCTCGAAGAACGGCGGGATGCGCTGGCACTTAAAACCCAAGGCCATAAAGTGTAGAAGTCGCGACCCGATCTGACAGTTCCCCGTTTTGACGGTGCCTGATTGTCAGATCGAATTGAGGTTGGTGACTTTCTCGTTCCACGCCTCCTTTCCTGCGATCAGGGTTTGCAGAGGCGTGCGTCCGCAGCACATCTTACCCTGATGGGTTCGCTCGTTGTTGTAGTAGGCCAGCCAGGCATCGAGGTCGGTCTGTAGCTCGTCCAGCGACAGATAAAGCTTCCGGCGGAACGCCACCTGATAAAACTCCTGCAAGATGGTTTTGTGGAAACGTTCGCAGATGCCGTTCGTCTGTGGATGCCGCGCCTTGGTCTTGGTGTGTTCAATGTCGTTCAAGGCCAAGTAGAGCTGGTAGTCATGGGTTTCCGGCTTGCCGCAATACTCCGTGCCGCGGTCGGTCAGCATGCGGATGACACCCATGTCGTGCTCCTCGAAGAACGGCAATACTCGGTCATTCAACAGGTCAGCAGCGGTGATCGGTGTCTTGGTCGTGTAGAGCTTGGCCTTGGCAACTTTGCTGTAAGTATCGACGAAGGTCTGCTGGTAGATCCGGCCAACGCCCTTGATGGTCCCGACGTAAAAGGTGTCCTGCGATCCGAGATAGCCAGGATGGGCGGTTTCGATCTCGCCATGGGCCAAGTCGTCATCCTGCTTTCTCTCCAGCGCCGCCACCTGGGCATCGGTCAGCAGGATGCCTTGTTCGGCGACCTGTTTCTCCAAAGCCGATAGCCGCTGCTTGAAGGAAGCCAGGTCGTTACGCAGCCAGATGGAGCGAACGCCAGACGGCGAAACAAAAATACCGCGCTGGCGCAGTTCGTTACTGGTTCGCACTTGCCCATGTGCGGGTTGCTCGGTGGCGTAGGCAAGAACCGCCGTTTCCGTGGCTTCTTCCACCCGGTTCTTCGGGTTTGGTTTACGCCGGTTGCCATCGAACAGGGCTTCGACGCCACCTTCGGCGACAGCATTCTGGTAGCGATAGAAGGTGTCGCGGGACAGGCCCATCACCTTGCAGGCTTTCGATACGTTGCCCAACTCGGTCGCCAGATTCAGCAGGCCGATCTTGTGACGAATGACATTCTGGTTGAGACTACTCATGGGGTTACTCCTTGGCGCTCTCGCGCGGTTTTGATGAAGATTCGCACCTCTATCAAAACGGGTAACCCCACCTCTTGGCAAGGCCCTACTGTCAGATCAAGTCTGAACTTCTACAGTTAAGGTGCTCAACTTTTTTGTTAGGCGTCTCACTTACCAAAGAGAACTCTCTGTGCGTTTGCTCTCGCTACTCCTCGCCTTTTTCGCCTCGTCTGTCTGTGCCGGAACAATCCAACTGCCGTCCGCATCAGATTCGCCGTCGTCTCGCGCCGCTCGCCAAGTGGATGAGAGGGCTAACGGTTTTACTGTCGTTCTCCCTGAGGGTTGGGCGCGTCGAACAGATCTGCAAATGCCGGGAGTAGTTTTGATCGTTCAGGCAACAGCGAAAGAACGGGCCGCAAACTGTAACGTGGTATCCACTTACAACGACCGTCTCCTTGGGTTATCCAACGCTGAATATCTTCAGAGAGCATTTCCCGCAGATGACCCTTCGGAACTCTTGGCCTCATACAAAGCCTCTGGGCTGAGTCCGCAGCTATTACGATCAGGGCGCGTCACAATAGCTGGAACACAGGCCATGTTCGTAGAATTCAACTTTTTTCGCGGTTCGACCAAGCTACGAACATTCAATGTGCAGTTCTTAGGGAAGGGCTTTCTTTACACGCTCGGATGCACAGACGTTCCCGAAAGATATTCGAGTTCACTACCGGAATTTGGGCTATTCCTCTCCTCTTTTCGGCCTGTTGAACGATGATGGCGCGGGGTCACTAAGAAATCACTAACTTAAGCGTTGCAGTTTATATGCCAGCTCATAGCAGGGACGTGATCGAGAAGTTTTTCGGGCTCTGCGATTGGCTATTGCAGGTATGGCAAATGCAGAAGTTCCTTTTCGATGAGAACCCGAATGAATCTGTCCTCCGCGAACCGCGCTATGCCCATTTCTTTTACCGGCTCCAAGTCGTGCTGCAAGAGCACTGGTTGCACCAGTTGGCGAAACTTCACGATCCGGCGGTACAAGGTGGCGCAAACGGTCATATCAATCTCTCTCTCGACTACATCATTGAGTACGGCCAATGGGATGCGCAAACCGAGGCGAAACTCAAAGACCTGAAATCAAGGATGTCCTCCTTGGCAAAGCCAGTCCGGGATGCTCGGAACAAGGTTCTCTCCCATAATGACTTGGCGGTTCTTCTAACGTCCAAGGAACTGGGAGCCTTTGATCCGGGTGAAGATGAACAGTACTTCATTAGACTGCGTGAGTTTGCTTCCCTGGTAACTGAGTCCGCACTGGGGGAGCCGTTCGTCTATGACGATCTTGTCGAGAACGATGTTTCCTCGTTCATGCACGCATTCCTACGTGGCGCCGACGCTAACCCTGCGGCGCATAAACGGGGACAGACCACGGTTTTACGTGGTAATCACCACCTGCGGTGAACCCGAAAAACATGCAAAAATCGGGCACCTTCTCTTGCATTCATGACGATGAACGGACGCCAGCGCTTTTATGCCATACAGGCCGTGATGATCACCTTCTCGCTGTTTACCCACGGCTGGATGGTCTGGCGTGGGTATCTTGAGGATGGCCCGTTGTGGGCGGCAGTCTATCTGGTGCTCTTCGTCTATGCCGAGGCTTACTGGGCTTTCCGAAGCCTGATGGCCGATGGCGTGACGCCCTTTTTCATCTGCAATGCGCTGTGCGCGGCGTAATCAATAGGGGTCAGACCCCGTTTTTTCCTTCTAACACATCCGGTCGATGTCGCGCTTCGCGCTGGACCTCACGCCTGCGGCGTTCGGCTCGTCACCTAAGCGTTGGGCATCTCAGTAATGAAATCGCAACTGAGCAATCAACAGATCATCATCTTCAACGCGGTACACCATGCGGTGCTCGTCCGTTATGCGGCGTGACCAAAACCCAGATAGCGCATGCTTCAATGCCTCGGGTTTTCCTACCCCCTCGAAAGGTTCGCGTTGCGTTTCACGGATCAGCTTGTTTATCCGTTCAACCAACCGCTTGTCTTGTTTTTGCCAGTACAGGTAATCCTCCCATGCCTCCTCCGCGAAAATCAGCTTCACTTTGCCAATTCCCGCTCAACGCCTTTACCAGCGTTCAGTTGCGCTACCGCCGAGAGCAGACGTTTGGCGTTGGCAGGAGTGCGCAAAAGATAGGCTGTTTCCTCAAGCGCTTTGTAATCTTCGAGCGAGAGCATCACCACGGATTGATCGCCGTTGCGTGTGATAATCAAAGCTTCGTGGTCATTACAAACCCGATCCATGATGCCGGCAAGGTTTGCGCGAGCAGTGGTGTAAGTCATAGCATCCATTTTTTATCTCCAAATATGTACAGTAAAGCGTACATACCCAACCGCATCTTGTCCAGAAAAAGCAATCCGACACGACGCCCAACCCATCATTCCACCGGATCTGCCCAAAACAAAAACGGACCAAAAACGGCAAAACGGGGACAGACCACGGTTTTACGTGGTAATCACCACCTGCGGTGAACCCGAAAAACATGCAAAAATCGGGCACCTTCTCTTGCATTCATGACGATGAACGGACGCCAGCGCTTTTATGCCATACAGGCCGTGATGATCACCTTCTCGCTGTTTACCCACGGCTGGATGGTCTGGCGTGGGTATCTTGAGGATGGCCCGTTGTGGGCGGCAGTCTATCTGGTGCTCTTCGTCTATGCCGAGGCTTACTGGGCTTTCCGAAGCCTGATGGCCGATGGCGTGACGCCCTTTTTCATCTGCAATGCGCTGTGCGCGGCGT